>JAFSMO010000029.1 GCA_017447865.1 Thermoguttaceae bacterium | reverse complement strand
CGTCGCGGAATACGAAAACTCGATCCGCAACGCGACCTGGCGCACCGAGACGTTCACGCTCGCGCCAAACACCGAGCAGATCTACGGCCCGACCGGGCTGAACGATTTCGGCGCCCCGGCCTTCTGCCGCCGGATGTGGGACCTGGCGCAGTCCCGCGGCATCCAGACCTACTGCCAATGCGCAGGCGGGAGGGAGTTCGAGATTTTAGCGTATTACAGACCAGTGACGGGGGAGGGGCCGGAGGCTGGCCGCGCTTACTCTTGACTAGGAACTAAAGACACACTGAGATAGCCGTCTGACGATAGTACAGCAACATTGTGCCCACCGGACGAACACAGAGACCATCTACGAAAAGGACACCTCGGTCGCAGCGAGGTGTCCCGTGTAGATTCCGATATGCCCTAGTATCTATTCTTCTGTCTTGGGAGTCTCCAAGATGTCCGCCGCGAGGACGGCGTTGCGGACGCAGTTCTCGTAGCTGCATAAGATTTTGCCGGTTCCAATGCCCTTGAGGTCGCGGCAGTATCTTGCGCGATAATGCCATCGTTCCGTTCCCGCCGGTGCGGAGACCCGCGACCATGATCGCTCCCACGAGCGCGCCGCAGGTTCCCTCCATCGTCCCCATGCCAGAGCCGAAACCGGCAGCAAGCTGCATGAGTTTGTCCTCTGGCATATTCAGCGTATCGGCGAATGCGCGCACGACAGCCTGGCAACAGTTCATCTCGCGCTTCAATTGCGCGGCGTATTCCTGTCGTTCTTGTGTTGTCATAATGCCTTCCATTCCATCAGCCGATGAGAAGTTTTATGTCGTCGTCAACCGTCCCGATACCAGCAATGCCAAAGGTCTCAACAAGGACCTTGGCGACGTTCGGAGACAGGAATGCCGGAAGCGTCGGACCGAGGTGGATGTTCTTGACACCAAGGTAGAGCAGCGCCAGCAAAACAATCACCGCTTTTTGTTCATACCAGGCAATGTTGAACGCAAGCGGAAGCTGGTTGACATCTTCAAGGCCAAACGCTTCTTTCAGCTTCAGCGCGATGAGCGCAAGCGAATACGAATCGTTGCACTGCCCCGCGTCGAGGACACGCGGAATACCGCCAATATCGCCGAGATCCAGTTTGTTATACTTGTACTTCGCACAGCCCGCCGTGAGGATCACGACATCTTTCGGCAATTTCTTCGCAAACTCGGCATAATATTCGCGTGTACGGTGACGTCCATCACAGCCCGCCATTACCACGAATTTGCGGATCGCGCCCGATTTCACGGCCTCAATCACTTTGTCAGCGAGCGCAAACACCTGCTCGTGCGCGAAACCGCCGACAATACTGCCGGTTTCGATTTCGGTCGGCGGAGGGCATGTCTTCGCCTGCTCAATGATTCCCGAGAAATCCTTTGTCTCGCCATATTCTCCGGCGATGTGGCGGCAACCGGAGAAGCCTGCCGCGCCGGTCGTCCAAAGCCGGTCTTTGTAAGAATCCGCGGGCGGAATCACGCAGTTCGTTGTCATCAGGATCGGTCCGTTGAACTTCTCGAACTCCTCCTTCTGCTTCCACCACGCATTGCCGTAGTTCCCGGCGAAGTGCGGATATTTCTTGAACGCCGGATAGTAGTGGGCCGGAAGCATTTCGGAATGGGTATAGACATCGACGCCCGTCCCCGCAGTCTGCTCCAAAAGCATTTCCAGGTCTCGCAGATCGTGACCCGAAATAAGGATGCCGGGGTTACCGCGAACGCCGGTTTTCACTTCCGTGATCTCGGGATTCCCGTATGCCGAGGTGTTCGCCTTGTCGAGAAGCGCCATGCCAGAAACACCGAATTTTCCGGTCTCAAGGGTCAGTGCGACCAAATCGTCAACCGAAAGCGAATCATCGAGCGTGGCGGCAAGTGCCCGCTGGATAAAAGCGTCAATTTCCTCGTCGTCCTCCATGAGCGCGTTCGCGTGCTTCGAATAGGCTGCAAGCCCCTTCAGCCCGTAGATGATCAGTTCGCGCAGGCTCCGTACATCCTCGTTCTCCGTCGCCAGTACGCCAATACGGTTCTTATCAGCCACAAGAGAACCTTCACAATCAAGTTCTTCCCTGACTTTTCTGGTCTTTTCGATGGCGGCTTTGATCGCCTCCGCGTCGAAGTTGGCGTTTGTGATCGTGATAAAGAGATTCACCGTCACGAGGTGGTTGATCTCCTGGGCGACCGTCTTGCCCTCTTTGCGCAACTGTGTGGCAGCCGCTCCAAGGAGCTTCGTCTCATAGACAAGCTCGTCCTGTAAAGTCGCAACTTCCGCATTCTTTCCGCACACGCCGCAAATCGTGCAACCCTTGTTTCCTGCTGTCTCCTGGCACTGCCAGCAAAACATCTTTTGGTCCATTTTCGTGGTTCCTTTCTCTTGTTAAGGTTCATCCGATAACAACGTACCGGAAAGATAATTAAATCGCGGACGGGTTCAATGTATAGCATAAAGATCAAAACCATATACACCATTTTATTCGACGGAGAGGGAAAAGTCAAGTGGGAGGAAGTTTTTTTTCTCGCACCAGAAAATAAACTTTCTAAATAGTCAAATAGAATTTAATTTCTTGTTTTTTACTCAAATTGCTCGCATTTCCCATTGACATATTTTCAGAAGCCTTTATAATGCCGGTGTTCGATTTGAGGGACGCGGGTCCCTCACCACCCTAAACCCACGGAGAAATGACCATGAAGAAACGCAAGCCGCGCATCCAGGTAACCAGCACACTCAGCCCGGAGGTCCACGCCCTCCTGCCCCAGATCGAGGAGCCGCTCAGCAAGTTCCTCGACCACGCCATCCCGAACGAGCTGAGCCGTTCCGCCACCGCCACTTCACGATTGGCCGAGGCGCTGCACGAAGTGATCCGAGCCACGGTGCAAGACGCCATTCGAGAGGCGCTGGCCGCCGGTCGTAAAAGCAAGTGACGAACCCCGCACGGAGCGGGGTTTTTTATTGCCGAAACGGGCTTTTCAAAAGTCATACCAAAACGATGGCAAAACTTGCCAGTTTTTGACAGTTTTTGCCAGTTTTTGACAGTTTTTGGCAATTTCCAGACGCGCGAAAATTTCCAGAAAATTCATACCACGGAAACGATTAAACATCGTAAAAAAGGGACTCAAACGATGAAAAACCACACCCAAAAATACATACCAATGCGAGGGTCGGCCCAAGGCCCTGATAAGGCGGAGGTCCCAAGTTCGAATCTTGGCGTGCCCATCAAGCGTTTCGTATCGTATTTTACGATACGAAACGTTTTTTTATGTCTGTCATTTTTAACGGCGGACCAGAACTGGTTCAGAAGCTGGTTCAGGAACTGCGTGAAAAATATCCAAATCGCCAGTACTTGCCGAAGAGCTTAAAAAAGCCTGTTTTTGAGGGTCTGAACTGATTCAAAAAAGGTTCACAACAGCAGAAACGGTCGGCCCATGCCATAGACCGAGCCTTTTCCGAGGTGCGTGGTGGATGCGGCGGCCATCAGCGGGGCGAGAGCGCCGAGGCCCTGCGGGAAGGTGAACGCGACCGACGTCCCTTTGAGACTGATCGTCTTTTTCTGCCGGCCGGAATAGCGGTCCAGCGAATTCGGGATCCCCGTCCACGGCTCACTAGGGATCGTGTCGGCATAGTCCAGATTTTCCGGCGCGAAGTCCGGATGCAGCCGGCTCGGAACCGGGGGAAAAACGAGGTTTTCACGGTCGTCACTCACGGCAACCACCCGAAGAAAACCAAGCCGGGTCAGGGTCGCCACCAGGATATCGCGCAGCGTGAGCCGGGGGTTCAGGGGGGCTTTTTTGATGAGCCGCAGCGACTGGAGGTCGTTATTGTTGCCACGCATACGCCCAAAATTCAGGAGGGAGCGGTCTGTAATTGGCTCCCGACCAGACATTTCTTGAACTGTAGGGGCTATTCTTCCTCCGTCTTCGAATATTTTACTCAAAAAAATGGGATTTTTTCCTCATCATTCGTCTATTATTTCAGAGGCGCATGTGTTATCAAGTGTTTCCCGCCCCGAAAACAAAAAATTTCAGATTTTTTGAGATTTTTTTCTCCTTTGCCTGTTATATCAGGTAAAGAGTTTTCAAGTCACACAAACAAGGAGATACCAATATGTTGAAGTCGGTGGTTTTGGTTGTTGTGTCCGTTCTGGTTCTGGCTGGCAGCTGGAATGTCGAGGCGGTGCAGGCGCAGGAGATCCTCGAGGAAGTCTCCGTGTCCTGTTTTTCTGATGAGGAAGCGCTGTCTTTCCGGGAGCGTTACATGGAGTGCGGCCGGAAGCTGGATCTCCAGGGGAAAAAACTCATCTCGGAGGAAATCGGGGAGAGGGGCGCGGAACTTATGTGCCAGGAAAAGGAATGGACTCCTCTGTTGAAAAAAATCAATAAAGGGGAAAATCACTCGCAGGGATTTGATCAGGTCTGGCGGAGCAATGACGGAAGGATCCACGTCATTGAGGCGAAGGGGATTGCCAAGGGGGATAGTGTCAACCTGTCCAAGAGGTGCTCCGGGTATCAGCAGGGCACTCCCGAATGGGCCGTCGAGGCTGCGATGGATACGCTGAAAACCCCGGCAGCTTCCGAGGCCGAGAAGCGTGTGGCCCGGCAGGTCCTCGAAGCCGCGGCAAAAGGCGAGATGAACATTGACGTCATCGTCACCAGGCACGTTTATGGTTATCCGGAAATGCCCACCTGGAAAAGCATGAAAACCTGTACGTCCGAAGCTGCCCGCATGGCTCAAAGCTCTCTGAATCAAATAAATTTCAAGTGGGCTGAGGAGATCCGCAATGATTCGGTGGCCATTCGCTCTGGTGCAAAGACGGTCTCGAATACTGCAAAAGGTTCACAAGCCGCTGCAGAAGGGGCCCGCTCTGCTGCAAAAGGTGTCAAGGCAGCCGCCGAGGGGCTGGAAGCCGCTTCCAAAGCATCTACGGTTCTCACAACGACTGCGAAATATGCCGGTGCTGTTGGGGTTGGCATCGATGTTGGAGTCCGCAGTTGCGAAGCCTATCAGGTTGAAACCCAGTACAAAAACGGCCAAATCACCCAGAACGAGCGTATGAAATCCCACGTGAAAAACGTCGGCAGCTTTGCCGGTGGAATGGGCTGTGCGACGGCTGGAGCCTACGGTGGAGCCGCAGCCGGAGCGGCCATCGGTTCTGTAGTTCCGATATTCGGAACCGCTGTCGGCGGAGTCGTTGGCGGAGTCGCGGGTGCCATCGGCGGTTACTTCGCAGGGGACAAAGCCGTCCGGGAAGGCGTGGACGCCTGCTGGAAGTAAGCCTCTGCCGAGGGAGGGACTCACGGGTTTCGATTTTCTGAAATCCGTGAGATTAATTTGTCTCTTACTTATGACTTTTCAATCCTCCCCCCTTGTGAATATTTCGTCTTGCAAGTATAATTAATCTTTTAAATTTATGAGGTTTACTAACCGTTCGTGATGGAGATTTTTTTGCAGAAAGACTGCCATGGAAAACAAAGAAAAAGAATATGCTCCCGGGATGAGGGTGATTATTCGTGACGAGGAGTGGATAATTAAGCAGGTAATACACAATTCGCTCGATGATTTGGTTCTTTTCTGCCAGGGAACCTCTATCTCCGTGAAGAATAAAGAAGTCTTTTTTCTCACCGATATGGAGAAAATCGAGCACGTCAAGCCCGAAAAGACGCAATTGGTGGTGGACACGACGCCGCAATATGCAGCAGGTGTCCTTTTCATGGAAAGTCTGTGGCGGCAGAAACTTTTTTTCGGTCCTACGCTTCGTATGGGGACGCGAGCGGCGATGGACCTCATGCCCTTCCAGCTGGAACCGGCCAGACTGGCTCTAAGTCGGGTCCGGCAGCGTATCCTCATCGCAGACGCCGTCGGGTTGGGAAAGACGCTTGAGGCCGGAATTCTGATGAGTGAACTCATTCACCGGGGAAAAGGCCGGCGAATTCTCGTCGTGACGGTAAAGAGTATGATGGCCCAGTTTCAGAAGGAAATGTGGAACCGCTTTACCATTCCTTTGATTAGGCTCGACTCCTCACGAATACAGCGAATCCGTGAGAACATTTCGTTTGCAGCCAATCCTTTCTTTTATTACGATAAAACCATCATTTCCATCGATACACTGAAGCGTGACGCGGAGTACCGTTCCCACCTTGAAAACGCACACTGGGACATCATCGTCATCGATGAAGCACAGAACGTAGCCGATCGCAGTGGAAACTGGCATTGGCTTTTGGATCCTATCAACAAAACCAATTCAAAACGCTCAAAGCTCGCCAAACTCCTGGCAGAACGTTCAGACACTTTGATCATGCTTTCGGCAACACCACATGATGGGCGCGCGGAAAGTTTTGCGTCACTCATGCAAATGCTGGACCCGACCCAAATTATTGACCCGTCACATTACTCCCGTGAGGAAATCAAAGGTCTTTTTGTGCGAAGATTCAAAAAGGACGTCAAGGACCAAATCACCGGCGCATTCAAAGAACGTAACGTGGAAACTCTCGAATGCGATGCGTCCCCCGCCGAGGAGGCTGCGTTTGACTTCTTCACTGAGATGCAGCTGAAAATGGACCTCAAGAAAACAAAAGGGATGGGCCAGTTATTCAAAACGACCCTGGAAAAGGCCCTTTTTTCCAGTCCGGCGGCGTGTGTAAAGAGCATTAATGAACGTCTGGCCCGACTTCGAAAGAAGTACTCCGACGGACAGATCAGCGATATTCAAAAGCTCGAAACTCTGCGCGATCTGGCTCTGAAAATCGGCCCGAAGGACTTTTCACGTTACCAGCGTCTTCTGGAACTTCTGCGCGGGAACGACTACAAATGGGACCCCAAGGTCGAAGACGACCGACTGGTGATTTTCACCGAGCGAATCGAAACGATGAAGTTTCTGGCCGAAAATCTCCAAAAAGACCTTCATCTTCCCAAGGACGCAGTCCGAACGATTTCAGGGAGTGATCGTGACTGTGACCTCCTGAAACTCGTGGAAGAGTTCGGGCAAAATAACTCGCCGGTCCGCGTAATTGTCGCGTCCGACGTGGCTTCCGAGGGGCTGAACCTGCACTACTTGTGCCACCGAATCATCCACTTCGACATTCCGTGGTCCCTGATGGTTTTCCAGCAGCGCAACGGGCGAATCGACCGCTACGGCCAGCAGAAAAGCCCGGACATTCGGTATTTCTGGATTCGCAGCAAGAACAAAAAAATTCTCGGAGATGCGAGAACGCTGAGGATCCTTATCGCCAAGGAACAGCAGGCTTCGGAAAACATTGGCGACCCGACGCTTCTGATGGGGAAATTCAACATCGACGAGGAAGAAAAGATCGTCGCCTCGGCAATCGAAAACGAAACGAGTGCCGAGGATTTTTCCAACCAGCTCGACAAAACGCTTGAGGAGTTCGACCCGTTCGAGGCTCTGATGCGGGCAGGGAACGTTTCGACCACACCGGAACCAGCGGAAACGCAGCTCGAACCGACGCTTTTCACCGACGCCGATTTTCTGTACAAATCGCTGGAATTGCACAAAGTCCCGGTGGAACGATTCACCCAAAAGACCGGGCTTCGGGTTACGCTCACGCCGGAGCTGGAGGGGCGGCTGAAGGCGATGATGCCGGAAGAGGCTCTTCCCCGAAATGCGGCAAAGGACCGGAAATTCCTGAGCCTGAGCGACGACAAAGAGTTCTGCATGGAAGAAATGCGCATGAGTCACCAGAACAATCTGGACGAAAGTGCGTGGCCGAAAACGCAATTCCTCTGGCCTTTGCATCCGCTTTTTACCTGGGTACACGACCAAAACCGGCTTTTGTTCAAACGAGGGGAGGCCCCGCTTATTGATTCGCCCAATCTCGCGAAGAACGAGACGATGTTCCTCATGGCCGGGACCATTCCGAACCAGCGTTCCGAGCCGCTCGTGGACGAGTGGTTCGGCCTTCTTTACCGGGACGGACGATTCGTCAAGGAATACGCCATGCGCGATGCGATCTCTTTCTGCGGCGTGAAGGCGGAAATGATCAACACGCTTTCGCTCACGCAGGAAGCCGCGCAAAAAGCCTCGCTCCTCGTGCCGGACGCCGTTGCGAGGGCGAGAAAAATCCTCACCGCTGCGTTTAAGAGATACGAAGCGACCACCAAGCCGCAAATCGAGGCAGAACGCGCCAGTCTGGAGGAATGGAAGAAGTTCCAGGAAGGGATTACCAAAAAAATGACGGATGAACGCCAAAAGGAAGAAAACGAGCGCAGAATCCAGAAAGCGTTTGCCAGATTCGACGAATGGGTTGAGAAGGCCATGACGATTGATGACGAACCGTACATCCGTTTTGTTGGCGCAGTTACAGGAAAGTGAGAGTTTTGAACCATGGTCTATTTAACAGGAATTCACAATCAAAACGAGTATTTCACGGACTACTACGTGGCCAATCTGCTTGACCAGGACGTTCAGCGCCACGACTCGGAGGCCATCGCCGGGAGTGTACAGGCGCTGCGCGAATGCGCGAAAGTGTGGTTTTCCAGGCGTCATCCCGATTTCATCCCTTTGGCCGAGCAGTTCCTCGAGGCCTTGGGGTACACCCTGACCCCGTCCGTGTCCATCGAGGTAGCCGAGAAGATTTTCGCGCCCGTGTTTTGTGAGGTGAAGCGTCGGAATGGCGCTCCGCTGGTCTGGGGGCTGATCCTGATGTCGTCCGATGAGGAGGAAGAAGACGATAGGATCCTCTCCGAGCACGTCTGGGACGACCTCGACGAGACCGTTTCGCCCCTGCCTGTTAAAGATCTGGTGGCGAAAATCTTCTCCTCCTCGGAACCGCCGCGGTTTCTGATTCTGCTGGGCCGGGACGAGTGTGCCCTGATTGACCGGGAACGCTGGAACGATAAGCGCTTCCTCTGGTTCGATCTGGAAACGATTTTCGACCGCCGGGAGGAATCGATTTTCAAGACCATGGCCACGATCCTTCACCGGGAGACCCTGGCCCCCAGCGAAGGCCCGGCACTGCTTGACACGATGGAAGAAACGTCACGCAAAAACGCCTCGGACATCTCCACAAGCGACCTCAAGCTGGCCCTGCGTGAAAGCATCGAGCTGCTCGGAAACGAGGTCCTGCGCGACATGCAGGAGCGGCTCAATAAGGATTTGGACCGGGAACCGGTCGATCCTCAGGAACTCACGCTCGAGTGCCTGCGGTTTATGTACCGAATGCTCTTCGTCCTGTTCATCGAGGCGCGCAAGGAACTGGGATACATCCCGATGGACCGCATTTACTACTCCACCTACTCGTTGGAGTTCCTGCGTGACGTGGCCGAAAGTATGCACGACGAAATCGAAGAAGTCGGTCGGGGGTACTTCCTCCACGACTCCCTGCAGAAACTGTTTACCATGATTTACAAAGGCTACCCCTGCAACAAGGACAAGTACCAGCGCCTGAAGAACATGGAAAGCATCCACGACGTTTTCCTCGTGACCCCGCTCAAGGCCCACATTTTCGACCCGGAGCGCACTCCGATGCTCAGCCGGGCGAAGATCCGCAACTGCGTGATGAAACGAATCATCAATCTGATGAGCCTCACCTCCAACCGCGAAGGCAAGCGGCGCAGCCGTATTTCCTACGGACGTCTCGGGATCAACGCGATGGGTTCCGTGTACGAAGCACTTCTTTCGTACAGTGGCTTTTTCGCCTCCGAAACGCTTTACGAGGTGAACAAAGCAGGCGTGAAGATCAACGAGCTGGACGTGGGGTACTTCGTCACCGCCTCAGAACTGAAAAAATACAGCAAAGATGAGCATGTGTGCGACTCCAACGGTTACGTGCGCGAGTACCCGAAAGGGTCGTTCATCTACCGTCTGGCGGGGCGGGAGCGGGAAAAGTCCGCCTCCTACTACACGCCTGAATCCCTCACGAAATGCCTGGTCCAGTACGCTCTGAAGGGGCTGCTCGAAGGGAAAACCGCGGACGAGATCCTCAGCCTGACCGTCTGCGAGCCGGCCATGGGGAGCGCCGCCTTCCTCAACGAAACCATTTCCCAGCTCGCCGAGGCCTATTTGGACAAAAAGCAGAAAGAAACCTCAATCACCATCCCGAAGGAAAAAAAGGACATTGAGCTGCAGAAAGTCAAAATGTACATCGCCGACCGTAACGTGTATGGGATCGACCTGAACCCCGTGGCGGTGGAGCTGGCCGAGGTCTCCCTCTGGCTCAACACCATCTTTGCGGGTGGGTTTGTGCCGTGGTTTGGGACTCAGCTCGTCAACGGGAACTCTCTGATCGGAGCCCGGCGGCAGGTCTATGATGCAACCAAACTGAAAGGAGATAAAAAAGGCTCACTCTGGTATGACTGCGCGCCGAAAAGACTTCCCTTCTCCCAGACTGAAAGGATCGAACGAGTTTTTCACTTCCTCCTCGGGGACCCGGGGATGGCGTCGTACCCGGATAAAGTCATCAAAGAGCTGGAACCGTCCAAGGTCAAGAGACTTGAAACCTTGCGGAAGAAGCTGTGCGAGCCGTACACACCCGAAGAAGTCAAACTGCTTCAGAAATTCAGCCAGAAAATTCTGAGACTTTGGAAGGAACAGGTCGAAAACCGCCAGACGCTCGAAGAGAGGACGCGGGACCGGCTCGTCATTTTCGGGCAGGACGAACCGTATTCCGCCAAAGTGAAAACGAGCATTCGGGAGAAGGACTTCATCCTCGATTTCCTTTACAAATCGAAAGAGCAGACCAACGCAAGCCCCTACGCCAAGCTGAAAATGGTGATGGACTACTGGTGCGCGCTCTGGTTCTGGCCGATCGACCGGGTCGATGATTTCCCGAGCCGGGCCGACTGGTTCTTCGATCTTGCGCTGATTCTGGAGGGGATCACCGACACGAGCGGCGGACGGCAAAAAATCGTCCCGGACTACCTCACCGTCCGGCGGGAGGAACTCGCCCGGGAACTGCGAAGCGTCTTCATTCCGGGGGATCCGGAAGAACCCGGCAAAATCGTTGACATTGACTTTTACACCGACCTCTTCCCGCGGATCAAGCTGGTCCGGGAAATTACCGAGCGGAACCATTTCATGCACTGGGAGCTGGAATTCGCCGACGTGTTTGACCGGCGGGGCGGGTTCGACCTGATCATCGGAAATCCGCCGTGGGTCAAGCTGGAATGGCATGAACAAGGCGTGCTGGCGGACCGGAACCCACAGTTCGCGATCCATAATCTCACCGCCAATCAGACCAAGGAACGCAGGACGAAGGAATTGAAAGACCCGCAGACACGCGCACTCTATTTTTCCGAATACGAAGCGACCGCGGGAACGCAGAACTTCCTCAGTGCCGTGCAGAACTACGAGCTGCTCAAGGGGCAAATGACCAATCTGTTCAAGTGTTTTCTCCCGCAGGCCTGGCAGTTCGGCTCGGAAAACGGGTTCAGCGCGTTCGTGCATCCTGACGGCGTTTATGACGACCCGAATGGCGGACTGCTTCGGGAAACACTTTACCCGAAACTCCGATACCATTTTCAGTTTACGAACGAACGAAAACTTTTTGCGGAAGTGGACCATCATACGTCTTTCAGTCTGAACGTGTACAGAAATTCGGAAAGTTCGCGTTTTGATTCAATTTCCAATCTCTTTTTACCCGATACGGTAAATGAGTGTTACGGCAAAGCCACCACTAAAGCAGTACCGGGGCTGAAGGACGAAAACGGCTGGTGCGTGAAAGGCCATCCGGGGCGGGTGGTCCACGTAGGAAAAGAGGAATTGAAACTCTTTGCTTCCCTGTTCGACGGCAGCGACAACTGGAAGCAGGCGCGTCTCCCGGTCATTCACGCCAAAGTAATTCTTGACGTTCTGGAATGTTTTGAGAAACAGGAAAAAACGCTGGGAAGTTTGGGAAACAAAGTATTTTCCTCTGAAATGTGGAATGAAACCGCCCGTCAGAAAGACGGAACCATTCGGCGAGATGTTCATTTCCCTGAATCAGCTCTGGATACCATTTTTTCCGGCCCACACATTAGTGTGGCAAATCCATATTTCAAAACGTCACGGCGAGTTTGCCAGGTCAATAGTGACTACGATCCCATCGATTTGACTGCAATCAGGAAATTGTACCGCCAACGGGTGAATTATTCCCCGGCTTGTAGTGTTGCAGAATATAAACACTGTATCCCTGAGACACCTTGGGGGACCATGTACACCGCAGATTACCGGGTTGCAATGCGGAAAATGTTGAATCAAAGCGGTGAACGGACTTTGGTTCCGGCAATCATCCCCCCGAGCACTGCCCACATTGACGCGCTTTACAGTCTTGGGTTCCGCAAGAACGACGACCTGATTATGACGGCCGCTTCACTTGCCTCCCTTCCGTATGATTTTTACATAAAAGCAACCGGGAAGAGTAATTGCCGTTTTGACCTTGCGTCCCATTTCCCGCTTTTACCCTACGATCCCCGCATTGCGGTTCGGGCGTTGCTTTTGAACTGTCTGACCCGTCCTTACGCGCCGCTTTGGGAGCGGAGTTTCCGCAGGGCGTTTCGTTCGGATGGCTGGACGAAAGAGGACCCGCGTCTTTCTCCGGAGCGTTTTTCATCGCTTTCGTCGGAGTGGACGTGGGAGACGCCGCTTCGGACGGACTTTGAACGGCGTCAGGCGCTGGTCGAGCTGGACGTTCTGGTCGCTCAGGCGCTTGGGCTTACGCTGCAGCAGCTCAAAACGATTTACCGGATCCAGTTCCCGGTGCTTCAGGATTACGAGTCGGGGACGTGGTACGACGCGGACGGCCGAATCGTCTTCACGAATAACCGCGGGCTTACGAAGGTAGGTGTGGATCGCAAGACGTGGGAGACGGAAGTCTGCGACCTTGCCCCCGGCGAGACGTTCGAGTGGATTGTGGTGGACGACACGCACCCGACCGGCCCACGTGAACGTCTCATCACCTACACCGCCCCGTTCCAGACCTGCTCGCGTGAGGAGGACTTTGAGAGAGCGTGGGAAAAAATGAATAATGAATAACGAATAACGAATAATGAGGAGAAAGACCTCAACCCTTATTCGAAATCCGCTATTTATTATCCATCGTCCATTTTTCATTATTCGTTATTCGTTATTCATTATTCATTAAAATGATGCTTCCATCCTTGCTTGTTCGTCAGGTTCAGTCCGCGATTCGGGAATATATGCACACGACGTTCCCGATCAGTAATCCGGCTTTTGAGTATTCCATCGATACCCTGTTCGACGATACGGACACGATGTACCTTGAACCGTTCATTCGTCTGAACCTGCCGTTTCGCCCGGGTCAAATGCGCGAGGGGCTTTTTGAGACCCTCCCGGCCGATTTCCAGCCGTACGCCCACCAGCAAAAGGCGTTCGACCGGCTCGTCGGCGACGATGGCCGCTCCACCATCATCGCGACCGGCACAGGCTCCGGAAAGACCGAGTGCTTCCTTTACCCGATCCTGGAGTACTGCTACCAGCACCGGAAAGAACGCTGCGTCAAGGCGCTCGTGATCTACCCGATGAACGCTCTGGCGACCGACCAGGCCGGCCGCTTTGCCGCGGAGATCTGGAAGAACGATAAACTCCGCGGGAACGTGACCGTCGGGATGTACGTCGGCGGGAAAAATGACCAGTACTGCTGCACGATGGGCCCCAAACAGGTCATCACCGACCGGGAAACGATGCGGTCCAACCCGCCGGATATTCTGCTGACGAACTACAAGATGCTCGATCTGCTTCTGAACCGCCCGAAAGACGCGCGGCTCTGGGCGAAAAACATTTCGGAAACGTCACTCAAGTACGTGGTGGTGGACGAGATGCACACGTTCGACGGCGCTCAGGGGACGGATCTGGCGTGCCTGCTTCGGCGGCTCAAGGAGCGGCTTCGCACGGCGAAATGGGGGTACTTGTGCTGCGTCGGGACCTCCGCCACGATGGGCGACGAACAGGCGGCCGAGGGGATTCGGGAATACGCACACAGTATTTTCGGCGTGGATTTTGACGAAGACAGCGTCATCATGGAAGACCGTCTGACGGCCAAGGACTTTTTCAAGGGCGTCCCACGAAAGACGTTCGCGCTCCCCACCCCCGAGAAGGCGGCGGATCTGGCGAAACTCACCGGCCAGGATGATCCGGACGTTTACCTGCGCACGGCTTTTTCCGCGTGGTTTGAAGAAGATTCAGGCGAAATGCCGTCCCCGTTTGCGCTTCCGGATCTGCTCAAGCAGCACGCGCTTTTTCAGGACCTCATCACGCTGACGGAGGGCCAAAATACGCAGTACACGCCCATGGCGAAGGGGCTTCTCAAGCAGTACCCGGCCCTCGGGGACAAGAAGTACGCGCAGTCGGTGTTCGACTCGCTTTTCGCGCTGATCTCCGCCGCACGAACAGGGACCCCCGAACGTCCCCGGCCGTTCCTGACGGTGCAGATCCAGCTCTGGCTCCGCGAGCTTCGGCGTATGGTTGCGAATGTGGCGGCGGACCACGTGCGGTTCGACTCGTTCTACACGCTGAACAAGGACCAGCTCCAAAAGCGCCTGCCGGTCGTGAACTGCCGTGACTGCGGCGCGACGGGCTGGGCCACGATCATGAATGAACGGCGAGGGATGATGATCGGCCGGCTTGAGTCGTTTTACAATATGTATTTTAGCGCGCCGAAGAACGTCGTGCTGATGTTCCCCGGGACGATGAAGCCGCTCGGGCCGGGGTTGAGGAACGTCCGGATCTGCCCGGAATGCCTCCACCCGGATTTGACGAATTACCATGACCACTGCGAAATTTGCGGCGCGGAAACGATTTCCGTCGTGTGGCATTCCGACCCAGCGGTGACAAACGGCCAGATCCATTGTCCGTTCTGCGGGAGCCGCCATGGGCTGGCCCTGATGGGTCTGCGAAATACGACGGAGATCAGCACGTGCATCTCCGAAATCTTCGCGTCGAGATTCAATCAGGACAAGAAGATCCTGGCGTTCTCGGATAATGTTCAGGATGCCGCGCACCGGGCGGGCTTCTTCAACTCGCGGACGTGGCGTTTCACCTTTCGCGGAGCCATCCAGCACGCCATTCAGGAGGCCGGAACCGGAGAGAATCTGGAAGACTTTCAGAACGTTTTCCTGAAGTACTGGCACGACCGGCTCCCCGACGAGGCGGATTTCATCGGGATGTTCGTCCCGCCGAATATGACCTGGAAAAGAGCCTGCGAGCAGATCCTCATGGAACGGCATTTTCGCGGGAATGAGGCCCAGCGTGACCTGATGCGCGACGTGGAACAGCGGCTTCGGTACGAGATCCTGCTCGAATACGGGATGAGACGGCACATCGGGCGCACCCTCCCGAAATCGGGCTGCTCGATTCTGGCGTTTGACCCGGAAATCATCAGGGAGACGGGGAAGCGGGTCTGGCAGCGCGCTCTGAATGAACAGGGCGCCCCCAGAAGTCTCGATGAGTCGATTTTCACGCAGATGACCGCCCGAATTCTCGACGCTCTGGTCGAAAACGGCGGCTTTTTCGACCCGGTCTTTGAACAGGCGGTAAAGAGGGGGAGCGCGTTCCTCCTCTCCAACTCTTATCACGATTGGCTTCCCGGTCAGGCCGTCCACAATATACCGACGTTCGTCGATTGTGTCGGAAGACGAAATGAGGAGGCGCGCGCTGGACTTTTCGATTCCATTACGCACCCACGCTACACACGCCTTCTGAGGGCCTGTTACCCGGTGTTCGAATTGCAGGACGATTCGCTCTTCGAAGGCATCGCGGTGAAAATTCTCGAGGAACTGGAAAAAGCCGGGGTGCTTCTGCCGATGGACTCCCCGACCGGCAAGGCCTTCGGGCTGAATAAACGGAAGACGTGGCTTTCGACGAACGTACTGAAGATGCGCTGCGATCATTGCGGCTTTGGGTTCCCGATTGCCGGGGAAAACGTGGATTTTTGGGAAGGGACCCTCTGCACGAGAAAAGGCTGCGTTGGTCATTTCACCAAGACCGAGATGCGGGATTTGGACTTTCACAGCCGACTGTTCCGCAACGGCGATCTGGTTCGGGTCTGCGCGAAGGAACACACCAGTCTGCTCAGTCGTGAGGACCGCGAGACGGTCGAGAAGGACTTCAAGGAAGAAACGCCACGGCCGTGGGACCCGAACGTTCTTTCCTGCACGCCCACGTTGGAAATGGGGATCAACATCGGAGATCTTTCGACCGTCATTTTGTGTAATATTCCCCCCACGCCGGCGCAGTTTATTCAGCGTGCGGGCCGCGGCGGACGTACGGACGGCAACTCCCTGACGCTCGTTACGGCCGCGAATGCACGTCCGCACGACCTTTATTTCTACGCCAATCCGGCCGACATGGTGAACAGTTACATCAAGCCTCCGCGTGTTTTCCTTCAGGCTTCCGCGGTTCTTGAGCGGCAATTCATCGCATTCTGCCTGGATTCGTGGGTCAAGAAGTGCAATCTTGACGAGAAATCCGTGCCCAACGACATGAAAGAGGTTCTGGCCGGCCTGAAAAGCGGCAACCCAGACCAGTTTCCGAACAATTTCATCAATTACGCGGAGAAAGACCGCCTGGATTTGCTGGATTCATTCTTCCAAATGTTTGAGGATAATCAAGGCGGTAAACTGGAAGATGATCTGAAAAAGCATTTCAGGGAAAATGTCTCGGTAGGGCCGAAACTCTGCGAGGCATTCGATTCTCTTCAGCGCCAGCTCGATGGTTTGAAAGATCGTATTAAACAGGTCAAAGCTTACATCGATTACCTGGACACGAAGCCGAAGGTCGATCAAATCGAGAAAGACAAACGTGAACTGGAGGTGGAAATCCGCGCACTTCATGACCTTCAGAATTCCATGTGCGACAAAAACCTCTTTAACTTCTTCGCGGACGAAGGGCTTCTTCCGAACTACGCATTCCCCGAGGCCGGGCTTTTCATGAAGGCGATCCTGCTTCGTGATTCCGAGGTAAAGGATGAAGACGAGAATCATGGAAAACGCCCTGAACGCACGGTGTATGAGTACTGCCGTCCCGCCCAGTCTGCACTTCGTGAGTTCGCGCCGAACAACAGTTTCTACGCAAATGGTCACAAACTGAAAATCGACCAGCTTGATTTAACCACGGCAGAAATCGCCGACTGGCGTTTTTGTCCGAACTGCTCTCACGTGGAGATGGACCTTCCGGAAACCCCGGCATCATCATGTCCCCGCTGCGGCAGCCCGGATTGGGCGGATAATGGCCAGAAGAAACCGATGCTTAAAGTCCAGACGGTTTTCTCGAACATGAAGTACTCGGATAGTTTCATCGGGGATGACAGCGATGACCGGAGGAATACGTTTTTCTCTGTGCAGACCTTAATTGACGTCGATCAGAATGAAAAGAATAACGTGATAGAAGCTTGCCAACTGGAAAACAAGGACTTTCCTTTTGGCTATGAGTTCATCAAAAAAGCGACTGTTCGCGAGATTAATTTCGGTGAAATGGCCTTGATGGGTTCTCCGATGCGTATCAATGGCACCAGCGACATTCGGAGCGGTTTTCGTGTGTGCAAGTTTTGTGGCAAGATCCAGCCCAAAGATGGCAAAGAGGAGCACATGAAATACTGCAGTACCAGGCAAAAACCGGAACAAAAGGACAAGATTTGCAACTGCATGTTCCTTTACCGCGAATTCACGACGGAGGCTTTGCGGGTCCTGATTCCCGCCACGACGCTGGATACGACAAATGAAACCGTGGATTCTTTTTCCTCGGCGTTTCTCTTGGGCTTGACGGAATACTTCGGAAATGTGGACCACCTGCAAGCTCAGGTGATGGAAATTCCCATTCCGGAAGCCAACTGCCGGAAGCAGTACCTGGTTCTTTACGACTCCGTGCCAGGAGGAACCGGATACCTGAAGGAAATGCAGCAAAACGACGTGCTGTTCAAAATTTTTGAAAAGGCCCTCGCGATTCTGGAGACTTGCGTCTGCAAAGACCAGCCGGAAGTGAAAGCGTGCTACCACTGCCTGTACGGCTACCGCCAAACTCCGTACCTGGGGAATATTTCCCGCGCAACCGCCGCAAAACTCCTGAAATCGATACTCAGCAGCCGAAAAAATCAAAAAAAGATTTCAAAACTCGACGATATTTCTGTGAGTCCCCTCGTTGACAGCGATCTGGAAAAAAGTTTCATCGCCGCTTTGCCCAAACAGAGCAACGGCCAACGAAAGATTGAAGTTTCCCGCGCGATCATAGACGGCCGGGAAGGATACGAGCTGAAAATTACCATTCATCCGGAAAAAGAAGGAGATGAAGAGAAAAAGATTCTGTGGGAAATCTTGCCTCAGTATAACCTCGGGCAACCGGAAGGGATTGTGATTCCCTGCCGTCCTGATTTTCTCTTTCGGCTTGTTGGGGATGAAAGCCGTAAACCGATCGCCGTGTTTCTCGACGGTTTTCACGTTCACAAAGACCATTTCGCTGATGACTTCAGGAAACGGAACGCGCTTCATCGTTCAGGAAAATACCGTATCTGGTCATTCTCCCGGAAAGATGTTCAGGACGTTTGGGAGCCGCAGGGAAAATACGCGTGGGAAACGCTGGTCGTTCAGAAAATGCCGTCCCATAATCAGGTTTACCAAAATACGATTAAACAGCGCAATGCTACCGATCTGTTCCCTGACAAAGCAAAGCCTCTAGCTCTGTTCGTTTCGTATTTGACTCATCCGCGGGCTGAAGAGGTTTTCACGGGTCAGGCACAGGCTTACGCTTATTCTCTCCTCAAGCCGGGACTTCCCAAACCGGAAGAATTGCAGCATTGGTCGGAAAAAATGCAGCGAATTTTCCCCAATTCAGAGATTGAAACAACCTCGGCCCAAACGAAGTGGCTAATTGGAGATTGGCCTCTCGAAACAGACTATTTGAAAATTTATGCAGGACTTTCACGACTCAAGACCCAGCAGAATCAGTGGGTTGGTGTGTTCCTGAACGATGTTGATCCCGATTTTCCACAAGAGTTTGAACGCGAATGGAACGGTCTCCTTCATTTTTCCAATCTGCTTCAATTTATTCCGAACTTTGCGGTATGCTGTTCCTCCGGGCAGGGTCTGGAGGATAATCTGGAAGAGGAGAAATCTCCTTCCGAAGGCAATTCGACCGAAAACGTTTCACCCGAAGATTCAAATGATTTTGAAAAAGCGTGGGATAATGTTGAGAAAATGCTGTTTCTCGATGAGGCCAAAGAGTTTGCTCGCAAAGCCCGTTCTCAGGGGATTCCCGCTCCCGATAAGGTTGGGGAGGAATGGACTGAAACCCTAACGGTCGAAATGATGTGGACCTCCCAAAAGAAAGCGTTTTTGACCAGCGACCAACTCCCTGGCAGAGACGTACTCGAAAAGGAAGGTTGGGAAATTTTGGAATAGTTTCATGAGGTCGGCGGAACAGCCGCTTACCATTTTTTCAGAGGAATCAAATGTCAGATCAATTTGCAATATCCAGTGATTTTTTATCGGCTCAGACGCGCCTTCCACGTAACGTTCAAGGCAGAATAACGGAGATGATTCACAAATTCCGTCAGAGTCCCAAATCCTCCGGAAGCCATCTGGAACGTATTCGCGGGTGCGAAGACAAAAACCTTTTTTCCATCCGAATTAATGACGCTTACCGTGCCATTATGGCCAAACACACGGAAGAGCAGAATACCGTTTACCTCCTTTTGTGGGCTGATCGTCACGATGAAGCTTACGCCTGGGCCTCACGAAAACGCTGCTCGGTCAATCCGGCAACCGGGGCCATTCAGGTTTATACCGTCCTGAATACAGAGGTTTCAGAATTCGAAATTCCAGCTGATTCTACGTCACTCTTCGGCGCTTTTAAGGAAAAAGAACTCCTTGATATTGGAGTTCCGAAAGATCTTTTGCCCCTCATTAAACGGTTAAAAACAAAAGAGGATTTTTATGCGGTTTCAGATCAGCTTCCGGCCGATGTGCATGAAAATCTTGGCTGGCTTGTTGAAGGAATTCCTTATTCGGAAGTTCTGGAAATGGTAAATGCCGAGCATTCCGGCCAGAAAGTCACGGGAAGCATGGCAGACGCTCTGAACTGTCCTGCAACGCTCAAATCGTTCTTTGTCGTCACAGGCGAAGACGAACTTCGTGAAATTATGGCGGCTCCGCTTGAAAAATGGCGCGTTTTTCTGCACTCTGCCCAGAGAAAAATCGTCCAGAAGGATTATTCAGGCCCGGCCCAAGTCTTGGGAAGTGCGGGCACCGGAAAAACTGTTGTTGCGATGCATCGCGCCAAGCAGCTCGCCTCCCATTTGCAGGGAAAAGAGAAGCTCCTCTTCACGACTTTTACAACGAATTTGGCCTCAGACATTCGATACAATCTGGCAAAGATCTGCACAACGGAAGAAATGAACCACATCGAAGTCATGAATCTCGATAGTTGGGTTGAGCATTTCCTCCAGAAGCAGGAGTTTAAAACCAAACTGATTTATGGGGAAACGTTGAACCAATACTGGGAAACGGCCGTTGCGCAGGCGGACCCGAGCCTTGAATTTCCGGTATCATTCTACCAGGAGGAGTGGATTCGAGTCGTGATGGCTCAGGAAGCTTTGACGATGGAAAAGTACGCAATGGCCCCACGTGTCGGGCGTGGCACGCGTCTTGACCGACGCAAAAAAATGCTCATCTGGAAAGTTTTTGAGATTTACAGAAATTTGCTGAAAAGAGACTTCGTTCGGGATATTCAAACAGCAATGTACGAATGTAAAGTACTTTTGGAGAATCAAAGGACAGAGCGAATTTACCAGCATATCGTCGTTGATGAAGGCCAGGATTTCAGTGCTAACGCGTACCGACTTTTGCGCACTTTAGCGGGACCTGAACACAAAAACGACATTTTCATCGTTGGTGATTCCCACCAGAGAATTTACCAGAATCGCGCGGTCCTTTCCCAGTGCGGGATCAACATTCGCGGAAGGAGCAGCACGTTGAAGATCAATTACCGCACGACAGAAGAAACCAGAAAATTTGCATTTTCGCTGCTGAAAGGGATTTCGTTTGACAACCTGGACGGCGAAACGATTCCTAACGACCGATGTCAATCCCTGACCCATGGAAATAAGCCTCAAGTCCTCAATTTTGGTGACTTTACTCAAGAATCGGATTTCATTTGTGAAGAAATCCTGAAATTGCAGCAAGCGGGGACTTCAATCGAAAGCATCTGCATTGTGGTCAGAACCAACTATCTGGTAAAAAAGTACGTAGCGGCATTAGCCAGCCATGGAATTCCGTCATACGAAATTCACAAAAGCAAGGTGGACAAAAGAAATGAAGAAGGCGTACGTGTGGCAACGATTCACCGTGTAAAAGGACTGGAATTTCAGTATATTTTCATTGCTTCAGTCAATCACAATACACTTCCGGTTCCATTCCCGAAAAAAATGACGGATTCGATTGCCCGTCAGGAACACCTCACTGCTGAAAAGTGCCTTCTGTATGTCGCTCTGACACGAGCACAAAAAGGGGCGTATATCACTTCGTATGGAAAGTGTTCGGAATTTCTGGAATCTTTGTGAACTACGAGTATGGTTTGAATTAACACAGCCATCCCGTTTTCGTTTCTGCGGTTCCCAAAGTTCGCGTCATTCGAGTGAAAGGGCAAGGGGTTGAATGGTTCGTTACAACTTCCTGATTGGAACGGTGTACACCCATTGATCCCTTGTCCTTCTCTGGTGGGAGAAGTGGAAACATATTGAATCATCTGGAAATGATCTTTGCGGAGCAGGGGAATCAGGGCTCAAACAAAGATTTGCAAGCAGCAAAAAACACACCTGTTCGAGTATTCCTTCGACCTGGGCCCACCGGGGATCGCCAACCTCAAAAACCCGCCGCTCTTCTATGGGACGAACATCTTCCGAATAAAATTCCTTATTCTTTCCCCCCCCCCTTGACAGGCCAAATATTTTCTATTAAACTACAATTAATACAGTTTACCCACCTTTCCTGATTCTACCTTTTTTGAAGGTCCCGCCCATGAAAAGTCAGAGATTTACTGTCCCATTTCTTGTTTTGTGCCTCGTTTTGACCTCGTGTTTCGTCTGTTCGGCCGCAGATTTGTACGTCGGCGCAGCGAACTGCAGCATCACGCCCGACCGCCCGATCCTGCTCTCCGGCCAGTTTTACCGCCGGATCAGCAACGGGGTCCAGATCCCCATCGAGGCGAACGTCGTGGCGCTGGAAAGCCGCCAAGGGGACCAGAGCGTCGAGTCGGTCATCATCGTGAGCACCGACCTGGTCTATAACCACCCGAATCTTCAGAAGGCTCTGGTGCCGGAGATCGCGCGGACCGTTCCGGATTTTAACGTTTCGCAGCTGGTTTTGACTTCGACCCATACGCACGCCAGCGCGGTGATGGACGACAAGCAGTTCGAGATCCCGGAGGAGGGAAACGTGATGAAGCCCTCCGAGTACATCGCCTGGGTCTGCCCCATCATCGCGCAGGCGGTCAAACGGGCGTGGGATTCCCGCAAAAAGGGGAGTTTCTCGTACGGTCTGGATTTTGCCGTCATCGGCTACAATCGCCGGGCGGTCTATTCGAACGGCGCAGCCGTGATGTACGGCCACACGGAAAAAGACAATTTCCGCTCCATCGAGGGGATGGAAGACCGCGACGTCAACTCGATGTTCTTCTGGGACGCGGACGGCAAATTGCTCGCCATGCTCCTGAACGTCTCGTGCCCGTCGCAGGAGGTGGAGGGGATCTCGCAGATTTCCAGCGATTACTGGGGCGTTGCGCGGAGGCTTCTCCGCAAGGATTTTGAGGATGAAAACCTCCCGATCGTCTGCTCGTGCGGCGCGGCGGGCGACCTTTCGCCTCACGTGCGTTACGCCGCCAAAGCCGTTTCCCGGATGGACTCCCTGCGTGGGGTTTCGCGTCTGGAGGAGCTTGGCCGGCGCCTGGAGGTCGCGGTCAAAAGCACGTACGAGACCGTCCAGAACGACCGCTACGACCAGCCGATCCTGCGCTACAAAACGACCTGGCTGACGCTTCCGATGCGCATCCCGACCGCGGAGGAGTACGAACAGTGCCGCAAGGAATACGAGAATCTGCTCAAAAACGACCCGAAGAACGGGAAAGTCGGCTGGAACAAGAGGATCATGGCCCGCTACGAGGACCTCGCGAACAATCCGAACCCGACGTACGAGACGCCGATCAGCGTCATGCGTCTGGGCGATACGGTTTTCTGCACGAACCAGTTTGAGCTCTACACGGACTTTTCGATCCAGATCAAAGCCCGGTCCAAAGCGGTCCAGACGTTCGTCTCGCAAATTTCGGCAAGCGCGGGCAAACCGGACGAGCAGAATCTTGTGGACGGCAAGCCATTCCCGTGGACCTTCCCGTTGCGGGCGGGGACTTACCTTCCCTCCGAGCGGGCGAAGAAGGGCGGCGGCTACGGCGCGATCATCCAATCCAACACGGTCGGCCCCGAGGGTGGTCAGATCATCGTGGAAGAAACGCTCAAGCTGATCGACGAAGTTTTTAAAGAATAATTGAATGAAAGGATCACGATTCCGTTGATCCTTCCCCCCCTTGACAGGCCAAAAATTTTCGATTAAACTGGAACCCGTAAAGTTTACCCGCCTTTTTTGAAAGTCCCGCCCATGAAAACCCGGAGATTTACTGCGCCCATTCTTGTACTGGGCCTCCTTTTGACGTCCTGTTTCGTCTGTTCGGCCGCGGATCTGTACGTCGGTGCGGCAAACTGCAGCATCACGCCCGACCGCCCGATCATGCTCGCGGGCCAGTTCCATCGCCGGATCAGCAACGGGGTCCAGATCCCCATCGAGGCGAACGTCGTGGCGCTGGAAAGCCGTGAGGGGGACCAGGGCAGCGAGTCGGTCATCATCGTGGGGACCGATCTGGTTTGCGTCCAGCCCGACCTTCAGAAGGCTTTGGTGCGGGAAATCGCGCGGACCGTCCCTGATTTTGACGTTTCGCGTCTGGTTCTGACTTCGACCCACACGCACGCCAGCGCGGTGACGGACGAAAATGAGTACGTACTCCCCAAAGATGAAAACGTGATGAAGCCCTCCGAGTACATCACGTGGGTCTGCCCCATCATCGCGCAGACGGTCAAACGGGCGTGGGAGTCCCGCAAAAAAGGGAGTTTTTCGTACGGTCTGGATTTTGCCGTCATCGGCTACAATCGCCGCTCGGTCTATGAGGACGGCTCTGCTGTGATGTACGGCCGCACGGAGACGCCGAACTTCCGTTCCATCGAGGGGATGGAAGACCGCGACGTGAACTCGATGTTCTTCTGGGACGCGGACGGGAAATTGCTTGCCATGCTGCTGAACGTTTCGTGCCCATCGCAGGAAGTGGAGGGGATCTGGCAGGTTTCCAGCGATTACTGGGGCGTGGCGCGGGGGATCCTCCGCAAAGATTTCCAGGACGAAAACCTCACGATCGTCCCTTCGTGCGGCGCGGCGGGGGACCTTTCGCCTCACGTGCGCTACGCGGGCGGGGCCGTTTCCCGGATGGATGCGCTGCGTGGGGTTTCGCGGCTGCAGGAGCTTGGCCGGCGCTTGGCGGTCGCGGTCGAAAGCACGTACAAGACCGTTCAGAACGACCGTTTCGACCAGCCGATCCTTCGCTACAAATCGGCCTGGCTCACGCTTCCGATGCGCATCCCGACCGAGGCGGAGTACCGGCAGTGCTGCGAGCGCTACGAGTACCTGACGAAAAACGAGCCGGAAAACGCGCAGATCGGCTGGAACAAAAGCACCATGGACCGTTACGAGGACCTCGCACGGAACCCCCACCCGACGTACGAAACGCCGATCAGCGTCCTGCGTCTGGGTAACGTGGTTTTCTGCACGAACCAGTTCGAGCTTTACACGGATTTTTCGATCCAGATCAAGGCGCGGTCCAGGGCGACGCAGACGTTCGTCACACAGCTTGCGTGCTGTGCGGGCAAACCGGACGAACAAAATCTTGTGGACGGCAAGCCGTTCCCGTGGACCTTCCCGCGGCTGGCGGGGACGTATTTACCCTCCGAGCGGGCCAAACAGGGCGGCGGCTACGGCGCGATCGTCCAGTCCAACACGGTCGGCCCCGAGGGCGGACAAATGATTGTAGAGGAAACACTTAAACTGATCGAGGAACTTTTTAATGAATGAATAATGAATAACGAATAACGAATAATGGTTGAACTCTTTCTCTTCATTATTCGTTATTCGTTATTCATTATTCGTTTCTCAACGAGGGAGAGACTATGCTAAAACGAAGAGATTTTTTAAAGTCCGTCTCCGCTGCGGCGGTTGCGCCGCTGGTGGTTCCGGGAGCGGTTCTCGGGAAAGACGGGCAGATGAGTCCTAACGACCGGATCACCATCGCGGTGTTCGGAGTCGGAAACCGCGGTACGCACTCGATTCGGGCCATGCGTCCTCTGCCGGACCACCAGGTCGTGGCGATCGCCGAGGCCCGGCAGGATCGAGGCGAGGCGGGCTGCCGGCTGGTCGAGTCGATGTACGCCGACCGGATCGAGTCGGGCGAGTACAAAGGGTGCAAACTCTACCGGGATTTCCGCGACATTCTCCTGCGCGACGACATTGACGCGGTCTGGGGCACGGTCTGCGACCACTGGCACGGGTGCCTGTACAGCCGGATCATCGAGTCGGGCAAAGACCTCTACGGCGAAAAGCCCCTCACCCGCTGGGTCGGCCAGGGGGTTAAACTCAAGAAACTCGTGCGCCAGTACGGGACGATTTTCCAGGTCGGCACCCAGCAGCGCAGCGACCCGAAATTCCGCAAGGCGGCGTTCCTCGCCCGAAACGGCTACCTCGGCAAGGTGAAGGAAGTCCAGGTCGCGGCCCCCGGCGGCACGGCCATCCCGACCGTTCCGTCGTGCGACCCGCCGGAAGGGTTCGACTGGGACATGTGGTCGGGCCCGGCGCCGCTCCACCCGTTTGACCCGCGCCGTGTCGAGTGGCTCGGCCTCTACATGATCGAGGACTACTGCGCCGGCTTCATCACGAACTGGGGCGTGCACCACCTCGACATTGCGGGCTGGGGGATCCCCGAAATCTTTGAAAAACCGTTTGATCTCGAAGGAAAAGGCGTCCTCCCCGACTCGGGAATGGCCGACACGTGGATCGCGTGGCAAATGACCATGACCTACGATTCCGGCCTGGTCATGCACTTCTGCAACACCGGGAACCCGTACGAACAGGGGTGCAGGTTCATCGGCGACGAGGGCTGGGTCCACGTCAACCGCCGCGAAATCAAGGCGAGCGACCCGAAACTCCTTCAAATCGTGCCGAAAGACGGCGACGATCCGCTGCACGTCAGTCCGCTTCATGGCGACCCGTACACGGCCCACACCGCCGACTTCTTCCGCAGCATGCGCTCCCGCAAAGACCCGGTCGCTCCGGTGGAGCAAGGGCATTACGCGACGACGCTCGGAAACATTTCCGACATTTGTCTGCGTCTGAACCGGAAACTTCGCTGGGACCCGCAGAACGACTGCTTCATCAACGACGACGCGGCCAACGCCATGCTGACGCGGCCCGAAAGAAGCCCGTGGACCATGTAAGATCAACGAACAAAGAGGTTAAACCATGAAAAGATTAATATTCGTTTTTGCGCTTTTCCTTTCTCTCCCGCTTTTTGCCGCCAGTGACTGGGATACGACGGGAAAAGGCGGCTCAACCGGAAAACTTACTCCTGAACAGATCGAAGCGGCATGGGCCGGTCTTCAGACCTGGGTCGCCGGGACCGACGCGGAAGCCGTCCGCGCGATGGACTGGATCGTGATTAACGCCACGTCCGACCCGGAACTCCGCAAAGCCACGGCCGCCCGTCTGGCCAAAATGCTGGCCGAAGAAAAGACCAGCGCCGACGCGAAAAAGTACATCTGCGCGAAACTTTACCGAATCGGCACCGACGCGGAAGTTCCGCTCGTCGCTCCGCTTTTGATGGACCCGGCGACGGTCGATGACGCGCGCTTCCTGCTCGAGCGGATCCGCTCGGAAGCCGCCGTCGCCGCCCTGCGTGACGCGTTCGGGAAGCTCACCGGCCGGCCTCAGATCGGCGTGATGAACTCGCTTTCGCTCATCCAGGACGAGGCGTCTTTCGCGAAAATCGCCGAGCTGACGCAAGGCGCCGACGACGAAGTGGCCCGTGCCGCCTGGCGCGCCGTGGGGAATTACGCCTCGGACGCCGCGTTCAAGTTCCTGACCGACTCGCTCAAAGCCGCCAAAGAGCCGAATATCCGGCTCGAATCCGCCGCAGTGCGAACGGTCGGACTCCTTGAAAAGGCCGGCAAAACCGACCAGGCCGCGGAGATCTACGCGCTTCTGGCGCAGGACTGCCGCACCAAGGCCGGCCGGCTGGCGGGGCTGAATCACGCCTTCAAAAAGGAAATGATGGACGACTGGTACAAGTCTGACGACCCGCTCAAAATCCGCATCGCGACCCAGAACGACCCGACCGTCAAGGAGATCGAGTACGAAAATATTCCGGAAACGGCGGCTTCGCTCCTCACCAAGCTCAGGAACAATCCGGACAAACCGGACCCGAAAGTCATTTCGCAGCTCGTCGCGTTGAAGTGCTACGACTGCATCGACCCACTGGTCCAGATCGCCCGGAACCCCGACCCGGCGGTTTACATGATCGCGGTCGATGGTCTGCGCGGGATCTGCGACCCGGACGTGAACGACCTGCGCCGCATGGTCAAGCTCTTCGTGGACCTAAAAGACCCGGAGGCGGTGGACGCGGTTTCCCGTGCGATCGGCTTCATCGCGGCAAAAGAGAAAAACCCGGATGAGGCCTTGACCCTGGTGCTTCGTTTTCTGAACGAGCAGGAGGGGAAAGACTCCGAAGAATTCCGTGCGAAGGCGCTCCCGATGCTCGGGCGTTTGGGAACTGGCCGGATCTGGACGATGATCCAGGACGCGCAGAAAGGCTCACCGGCGCTTCAGGCCGCGGCCGCTCGTGCGATCTGCAACTGGCCGAATGCCGCTCACGCGGACCTTTTGTGGAAGATGGCGACCGACTCGAAAGAAGCCGCCGACCGTCAGCAGGCCCTGCGTGCGTTCATTCGCGTGATCACGATCCCGTCGAGTGTTTCGCCGGACGTGACGCTTGAAAAGCTTCAGGACGCGTTCAAACAGGCGGAAGACCCGGCCGAGATGAAATTCGCGGTCCAGCGTGCGGCCGCCATCCGCACGACCCGCTGCGTGGCGTGGCTTGCGTCGCTTTTGGACTGCGAGGTCACGTCTCAGGAAGCGTGCGCGAGCATCGTGGAACTGGCCCACCACCGGTTCCTCCGCCAGCCGAACAAGGCGTTCTTTGAGCCGATCCTGCTTGAAGTGGAAAAGGTCGCGAAAGACAAAAATATTCAGGTTCTGGCGGAAAAAGCCCGCATGGGCATGTAGTTTCACGTAAGATTCGGAGGGCCGGCGTCCTCCGAATCAAGGCCCTCCTTTTAGAATTTAAACGAAAATGAAAAAACTCACCTCTTTATTGCTTTTACTGCTTTTGGGGACGTGGAATTTCGTGCAGGCGCGTGACGTTGAAGTCGCCATTGCCGCGTACACGTACCGGAAATTCACGTTCTTTGAAACCGTTGAAAAAGTCGCCGATCTCGGAGTTCCAAACCTTTACGGGTTCAACTTCCAGGCCGTCGGCGGCGGAATTGATGGCGTTCTGGACCCGGCCAAACTTTCCGACGCGGACCTGCAGAAGATCCGGGACTTCCTCGCCTCGAAAAAGGTCACGCTCTGCGCGCTTTATTACGGCTCCTTCCCGGATGATGAGGCGGAATGCCGCCGCATTTTCGAACGCTCCAAATCCCTCGGGGTCAAGCGTTTCGTGAGCGAGCCGAAGCCGGAACTGCTCCCGATGCTCGATAAAATCGCCGGCGAGTACGGCATGATCGTCGGTCTGCACGGCCACAGTCGGCAGGCCTCGCCGAACACGTGGCACCCGATCCTGGTCGCGAATCAGTGCCGCAACCTGAAAAACGTCGGCGCGTTCAACGACACGGGGCACTGGCTCCGTTCCGGCCTGGCTCCGACGGACGGGATCGAGATCCTCGGCCAGTACACCGTCGGCTTTGACCTCCACGACACCGACGCGGACGGGAAGGACGTTCCTCTGGGAACCGGCGTGGGGAACATCGGGCTGATGCTTCACGCGCTTCAGCGGATCCCCGGCCCGCCGGTCCTCATCGGGATCGAGTACAATTCCAACCCGGACGATCCGACGGAGGACGTGAAAAAGTGCCTCGAGTTCCTGAAGGACCCGAAGCCAGACGGATTCTCGAAAAAGCCCGACGGTTTCTACGTCGGCGCGGTTTCGGTCGATATTACTCCGGACCGGCCGGTCTCGCTGCCGGGCCAGCACTACACGCGCATTTCTGAAGGGGCCAACACGCCGGTGGAGGCGAACGTCCTGCTTCTCGACTTGGTTCAGGAAGGCCGCAGCACGCCGGTGGTTTTCATCGCTTTTGACGCGGTCGGGATCGGCTCGGACTTCAACCTCACGCTGCGTGAAGCCCTTCAGAAAGCGCTTCCGGACGTGAACACCGAGAACATCATCATGACCGTCACGCACACGCACGACGGCCCGACCCTCTACGGCGACCCGCCGGACGCGCCGACCGAGGGCGACTACATGAAGTACGCCGAGTTCCGTGACTTCGCCATCTCGCGCATTGTTCCGGCCGTTCAGAAGGCGTGGGAGGCCCGCGTCCCCGCCCGTTACGGTTTCGGTCTGAGCTACGTGAACATCGCGTACAATCGCCGCGCCATTTACGAGGACGGGACCGCCGTCATGTACGGCAAAACCGACCGGCCGGACTTCCGCGCCATCGAGGGGATGACCGACACGGACCTGAATATTCTCTGCTTCTGGAACGAAAAAGACGAGTTGATCGCGATGATGCTCAACGTCGCGTGCCCCTCGCAGGAGAACGAGCACTACACGAAGCTCGACGCGGACTTCTGGGGCGACCTGCGCCCGATGCTGAAGGAAAAGTACGGCAAAGACCTGGTCGTTCTGGGCGTTTGCGGCGCGGCGGGCGACCAGTCTCCGCACATTCGCTACCGGCAGGCGGCGGAAGTACGCATGCAGCGTCTCCGCGGCCTTGAGCGTGACCAGGAACTGGCCCGCCGTCTGCTCGCTGCGGTGGACGACGTTTTCGACCTGATCGCGAAGGACAAACGCACGACTCAAATCGTGAAATTCGAGTACATTCCGCTGGACCTCCCGGTCCGGAAGATCTCCCAGGCCGAGTACGACGCGGCAGCGGCTGAGGTGAAGAAGCTCGACGAGGACTACGCCAAGACGAAGAGCTCCCACTCGCTGATCCGCGGCAACTGGCAGAAACGCACACTTCAGCGCTGGGACGACCAGCAGAAAGGCGTGAACCAGAGCTACGCCACGAGCATTTGCGTCATGCGCCTCGACCAGATCGCCATCTGCACGAACCAGTTTGAGCTTTACAACGACTTCGGCCTGCAGATCAAGGCGCGCTCCAAAGCCCTTCAGACGTTTGTGATCCAGCTTTGCTCCGGCCGTCCGGAAAACGCGTCGTATCTGCCCACCGCGCGTGCGGTCAAGGGGGGCGGCTACGGCGCAGTCCCAGCCTCGAACAAAGTCGGCCCGGAAGGCGGCCAGATCCTCGTCGAAAAGACGCTGGAAGCGATCGAGCGTGAGTTTGAATGATTGAAGCAGTCAAAAGTTCTCAGTTTTCAGTTATCAGTTGTCAGTTGGAAGAAAAAACTGAAAACTGAAAACTGGGAACTGGGAACTGAAAACCCCAACCCAAACAGGAGAGAAAAATGGGAAAAATCGCCATTGGAATGAATCTGGAAGCCACACGTCATCACGACAAACCGTTCCTTTGGGGGCTGGACCGTGCGGCAGAAATTGGCTACGAGTACGTGGAACCGATGGTCCACTTCGGACGTGAATTAATGTCCGAGGCCGGCTACTACCATACGGTCTCGCTCTTCGACGACCCGAAGTGGATGGCGGAGGAGTGCGCCAAGCGCGGCCTGAAAATCTCGGGCATTCAGGCGCACGGGCCTCTCGGCCGGCCGGACCGTCACGGCGAGTACCTCAAGATGGCGGTGCGTTTTGCGGCAGAATGCGGCGCGCCGGTCGTGAACACGGACGAAGGAATCAAAGCCCCGTGGACGACCAAAGCCGAGGACATGGTGCTGATCCGCTACACGCTTCAGGAAGCGGCTTTCATCGCTGAAAAACGCGGCGTGAAAATCGGTCTTGAGTGCCACGCGCAGTACTCCAAAACGCCGGAAGGCCTCGACGAACTGTACAATCTGGTCGATTCACCGTCGATCGGGATCAACCTCGACACGGGGAACGCCTACCTCTGCGGCGCGGACGTTTACGAGTGGCTCGAACGGGTCTGCGGCCGGCTGGTCCACCTCCACGCGAAAGACATTTCGGTCGCCCACTCCGAAGCGGAAAAAGGCCTGGTCACCGGCACTCCGGTCGGCTGCGGCTGCGGTGACGGCGTGATCGACTGGAAGCGCGTGATCGAGATTTGCAAGAAGTGCCCGAACGACCTCGTTTTCTCGGTCGAGTGCGGAAGCATCGACGAAGCCAAACGCAGCTACGAGCATCTTTCCTCGCTGCTGTAACGGCCCCTCGCTCCGTTTTACGGGAAAAAGCCCCCTTTGCGAGATTTTTTCCCGTACGACTTCAAAACCTTCGGTTTTGGTCTGCCTTGGCCTTCTATTCTTCCGATACATTACCACATTCTTTCGAACGGATAATTGCGAACATATTTTTGATTGGACTTGGAAAGGCTGTTAAAAGGGACCGTAAGATATTGACCATCCACTGCTCGTATGTGTACGATGGTATTCCCTCTGTAGTCTGAAGTACATCGAAGGAATTCGCCCTTCACAACATAACCATTCGCTTTCCATGTGCGGATCCGCCTTTGCGAATATGAGCGAATGGCGTTAATCAGACCAACAAACAAGCCAATCACAAAGATAAAAAAAAACATTGCCATATCTCCTTTCAAAATCGAGCCGTTTTTAAGATCAATAAATGCAATAACCATATCAAATAACTTAATAATGGAAGTCGCGTCTACCCACGCAGCCCTCCAATTCTTCAAAGAGCAGGGCGGATAGTCCCCTGCAGCATCTTCATTATTCTAAAATCTGGAAAAGCAGATTTAATCTAATAGAATATTTTTTTATGTTTTGCAATATTTATTTATTATAGTTTTGAAAAGAGCCTGCCTTCTCATGTTAAAATAGGGGATTTTTCAGGCCGTGGAGAAGTCTTTCGAAGATATTTTAAAAATTTTTTTGATTGACACGGTTTCTGCATATTTCTGAATTGCGGCTCGTACCGCAAATCATCCACATTCAAACTCACAAAGGAAAAAAGAATGAATAGATCATCCGAAGCCCGTGAAAACCTCGTCCAGAACCTGAAGAAATTCTTTCCGATGGCGGATCTGAATGAAATTCTTGAAACGAACAAACTCGTGATCGACGGGAATAAACGGATTCAGAAATTCTTAAGAGAAGGGAAACTGGATTGGCTGAAAAAGTCGGGGATTAAACGGCTTGAATTTTCAAGATGTTCTTATCTCAAGAAGAGGGATGTGGCCTTCCTTGAGGAAATGGATAGCCTGGAGGGAATTATGTTCGATAAGTGCCGTGTTCATCCGGACGTCCTGGGTGTTGTGGCATCGCTTGATACGCTTACCCTCTTTACCATTCAGGATACCCAACTTCCAGAATGGACGTTCGAGGTATTCAGGGACAATAAACATCTGAAGACCATGAATATCAATGGCTGCTTCAAATACGCCAAGGATATTCAGGATGTAATTCTTTCCATGACCGGTTTGGAAGAACTGTCTCTTATTCCGTTTGTGGAAAATGCGAACCAATTTCTAAACAAGCTGTGTACCGCTTTACCCAATTTGAAAACCCTTGCCTTGGGGCCGGACATTCGTCTCGGAGTTTCTGGCTGTGAGGCACTGGCGTCCATGAAGTCTTTGGATATGCTGGTACTGATCAATCTTATGGAAACTCCAGACATGACTCTGAAGTTTCTTGAGGAGATGCCGCAGTTGAAAGGGTTGTTTATTGTAGGTTGTCCCTTGATGGAGGATTTTGATGTTCAATTGCCGTCCCTGGAGAAACTGACCTTAGCGTCCAATCCGAATCTGTCCAGATTGGATTTCGCCCTCTATCCCAACCTTAAAAAACTGGAATTGGACGGGGACCTTCAATCGCCGCAAGAGGAAAGCCAGGAAATCGAATTAAAGGATTTGGATTCTGCCAGCGCGTTAAAGGAACTCAAACTGTCCTGCTTAAATCTTACAAGCGAGGATTTTCGTGCGCTGGAAATGCTGATGAACCTGGAAACCATAGACCTTCATCTGGTTCCAGTGGAAGATGAAGACCTTCACTTCCTGGGGGGAAGTACAGCCCTGAAAAAACTTTTCCTGATCAATCAGAACAGTCCAAGCGCAGAGGCACTTTGCGAACTTGGCTATATGCCTTCCTTGGAAACGCTGTTCATACAAAATGCCGAGTTCCTGGCTGGCTCAGGGATGCCGTTTGTGCGGAACATGCCCAAACTGAAGCGGTTGGCACTTCTCGGATGCAAACTTACGGATGAGGACATGCGTGGCCTTACCGCCGCCAACAAATTGGAATCCCTTGGGTTGAACGACTGTTCCAAAGTTACAGACAGGGGATTGGCCTGTTTGAACGAGATGAAGGAACTTCGTGGAGTCCGACTTGCCAACTGCTCGGCTCAAAATTGGGAAATTCGCGAATTGCCGCATCTTCGAACTCTGTACCTGGAGGAGTTTCGGACCTTGGCCAACCTTCAAATTTCCGACTTGCCGGAGCTGAAGCTCATCCCGATTTGTCGTGCGGGGCTGAGAACACTCACACTGACCAATTTGCCTGAGCTCAACTCATTGGCAGTGGAACAATGCCCGGCCTTGAATTTTTTGAAAATGGGAGGAATTCCCTGTCTGGATCACTTTGACGTGATCGGTAGTGAGCAGCTGGATTTAACTGGGCTGCGCGCCATGAAAAACGTACGTTCCGTCACTATGGCACATACCCAGCTGCGGCAGGAGGGGGTACTGGATTCCCTTCGTGACATGCCGAATCTGGAATGGTTGAACGTAGCGAATCGCCTGGATTTGGAGATTATGACAAAGATCGATCAGAAACGTCAGAATAACCAGGACGAATTCGAACTCGAGTTTATTTTGGAAGACAGTACGGAGGTCGACTTCGATGAAAGTTTCAGGCCGACTTTCACGACCGATGAAGAGGAAGCCATCCGGAAGGCTTTGCCGAACTGCGAAGTTTCTTTCTCAGTACATTTCAAGTGACAGGATCCCTCATGAAAAGTTGGGAATTTTTGATTTTTTCGGAAATTCCCAACTTTTTTCAGGATCTTTCCCAAAAATTCCGGGAAAAATGCACACTCAATCGTTTAATATTATAGTATTATAGTAAAGAAGGAATCACTACTGCTTTTAAGGAGAACCTATGAGTCAGGATTTTAATCCGGAATTTGGTCAGAGCGAGAACTTTCAGATTAAGAATTTGTACTACCGTCTGCCTCGTACAGAAAGCCGGGGAAGGGATAACAGGAATACCCAGGAAAACGACTATGAGAAGTGTGAACTGAAATTTCAGGCCATGGTCGAGTCTAATCAGGACAATATTGCCCCCAATGTTTCTTTTCAGGATGTGCTGGACGCTCTTTTGCCGAATGGAAGACAGGCGGCGTTTTATGTTAGTCGGGCTTCTCTTGATTTTCGGCACGATTATGAATGCAGGAATACAAGATGCACGCTGGGAGAAAACCGTTCGATGTGTGCCATGCTTCACGAGTGTCCGCCTGTTTTACTTCTGCGTACACCGTGTGATACTCCCAGCCTCGAAACCCTTTTCCCGGGTTATAAAACGATCGCTCTGCGGGTTCAGTTGAGAGAATGCCCTCAGAGGGGGTGTGTGCTCGAAATACAGGATGTCATTTGGGCTCCCAAGCGGGATAAAATGCCCTTCGAGGAAGAAATCGAAGTGGAAGTACACCTGGACAGTATGGGAAACAGACGTCCAAGGAATCTTTTTCAGACGGATTTTCTCCTCAAGCTTCCGGTTATTTCCAGAGCGACTCAGGACCAACTTGAGAAATACGACAATTACCTGATTTGGAGTACACGTCTGTCGCAGGCCCAGAAGGGTGGTTTGCGTTACACCAGTTACGAGGTGGACGAGGAAAAAAAAGAGGTGACGTTTGAGGTCCTCTCGGAAAGTCAGGAAACGTACCGCAGCCAGCAGATCCGCAGAAACGCGGAAGATATTGAAATAGTACCGATTGACGCTTCGTCAGACCCGTGGAACTTAAAATTTAAAGAGCAGACAGGACGTTCCCCGAGAAGAAAAAGAAATATTTCCATGGGGGAGTGCCTAAAAGTTAATGTTCCCCAGCCTAAAAACGCGCGCAAATACGATGAATGCCCGTGGAAAGAACCGATCGGGACCACGATAATATTTGAATTGACCGAAAAGCAGATCGAGAAAATCCACCAGAATAATCTTTTCCCGGAGGAGGGATTTCTCTGCAAATCCACCCAAGGTACGGAAACACTAAATAAACGCCTGCGCAGAGGGATTGATCAGATGGGCCGAGTTGGGGCTGAGGGCACACCGTGGCTTGCGTACTATTTGAATGAGATCAAAAACGCTCAGATCCCAACTCAAGAGGAAATGGCTCAACCGATCGAGTTCTTCAACAAGGATTTGAATGAAGATCAGAAACGCGCGGTCGAAGTAGCAATTCGAGCTCCTGAAATCGCTTTGATTCAAGGCCCTCCCGGAACCGGTAAAACGACCGTTGCGGGCGAGATTACGCGGCAGTGTGTCGCAAAGCAACAGCGAGTTCTGGTGGTTTCTCAAAGTGGCGCGGCAGTGGATAATATGCTGGACCGTTTACCGCTCTCGCCGGAATTGCGTGTGTATCGAATTACGAAAAAACAACAGGAACAGCGTGAAAAGGATGAACCGTCCCGGTACTCCAAGGAAAAGGTGGTCGAAACATTCTGCAAATCACTTCAGATTGGTCCAAAACAGCGATTGGACAATTGGAAGACACTGGAAGATCAAGTAACTCAGATCTCTCTCTTTGAGGGGACTCTCCAGGGTATTCAAAGCCGAATCAATGTGGAACTGAACCGTTTACGCCAGGCCCAGGAGAAGCGCGACAGCTTGCAAGCCGAGCTTCAGCAGACAGAACGTCAGCAACATGAAAATCGGATTCAAAACGCAATTCGTGACGCTTCGGCCCAGTTTACGGCCTGCGTGCGTGAGAGTCGCTTTGCGGATATGAAAGAAGGGATGGAACTCTCCGATTTCGTCTATAAAGGGTTTGAAGAAATTGTTTACCCCGTACTGAACGAGTTCCAAAAGGTTGAAATCGGTTTCGGAACCTTCTACGATTCTGGCTGGTCCGCCAATGGGAAAACGACTTCAATCATACAAAAATTGAAGGGGTTTAACGACTTCCAGACCAATAAAATGCCTGGGATTCGAGAGGATTATGAGAAGCTGCAGCAGTTGGGAAGCAATGAAGTCGTTTTGAACGAAGACGCCCTGAAACTCTATGAAATACAGGAACGTATAAGGGTACTGAATGATCAATTTGATCAGGCACTTGAAGAAGGGGCGGAGAATGTGGACGAAATTAAGCGTGAGATGTTGCAACTCCTGAGGCAAAAACGGAATCTGAGCCAAAATGCCGGCCTTTCCAGCGACCGTTACAAGGATATTTTCAATCTTCCGCGATCGACCGGTGAAGGAGGAATCGCCGATTCGCTGACGGATCCCAAACTTTCACGTGTGGATTTGCTTTCACGGTTTCAGAACCTTTTGGGACTGCTCGACTCATTGAATGAACGGGCAAATACGGCATTGGATCAATTTGCAACGGCCTGCGAAAAACACCTTGGCGAAACTCCGGTTTTGCCGACTCTCGAAAAGGAGAGCGCTCGTTTGAAGAGAGAAATCACCCTGCAAAATGAAACCATTTCGAAAATCAAGGAACTGTGGAGCAACTCCCTCAAGCCTCAGGCCAGTAAAGAGGTCGCGGCTCTGAATGAGCAATTTCACGTAAAATTCCTAAAATTGGATGATGCTTTAGCCTGGTGCCAGGAAAGCAGGGAAAAAAACCAGCAGATGCTTCAGAATTCCAAAGAAGTCAGATCCTTTCTGGAACCGCTTTTGAAGGATTGTGTTCAGAGCCTGGAAGACTCTGCCCCACAAAATGCCGAGTCGCTTCAGGAAACGTACATCCAAAGCTGCTCCGTCGTGGGAATCACCTGCACAGCCGATTTCAGGGAACTGGACCGTTATGGCTACTTCGACGTGGTAATCGTTGATGAGGTCAGCAAGGCGATGCTTCCGGAGCTTCTCATTCCGATGTTGAAGGCTGAAAAATGCATTCTCATCGGGGATCACCGTCAGCTTCCACCGCTTTTTAACCAGCAGGAACCACTGACAATGGAAGAAATCATGTATCGCGATCTGGAAGATGATTCCATTCCACAGGAAGTCAAGATTTCACCGGAATCGTTTGCCCAATACAAAGAATTGGTGGAAGCCTCGTACTTCAAACAGATGTTCCAGACGGCACCGAAAGAGTTGAAAGCCTCACTCTTTACTCAATATCGAATGCATCCTGAAATTATGAGAGTCGATAACGTGTTTTACGATGGGCAGTTAAAATCCGGGTTTACGGAAACGGAAGACCTGATTCGTCAGCACCATCAGGTCAGGGCGAAAGTACCGTATTTGTGGAAAGAGCACCACAGTTACTGGGTCGATTCCACTCACGCACCGGACGGCAGATTCTTCCGGGAACATCAGGTTGGGACGAGTAAAACCAACCCGCTTGAAGTGGCGCTGATCGTTCAGACGATGAAGGATCTGGACGCGGGACTGGAAGGGACCGGCCAGAAAAAATCCGTGGGGATCATTTCGTTTTACTACTATCAGAAAAAACTACTTCGCAGAGAGCTGAAAAAATGCCAGTTCCGAAACCTCGAATACAAAGTAGAGACGGTGGACCGGTTTCAGGGACAGGAAAAAGATTACATTCTGGTCAGTATGACACGGAATGTGCATTTTAGACCAGGTGGCAGAAGAAGCCAAAACGCTTACGTCGCCCAGTTCGAGCGAATCAACGTCGCCTTTTCCCGGGCTCGTGAGCTTCTGATGGTTTTCGGAGCTGCCAAAATGTTCAGGGACTATGAAATCAAGCTGGAATCCCTCATTCGTCCGGGAACCTCCAACAATTTGAAAGTTTACGGACAGATCATTAACTACCTACGCAGTCTGGGCTGCCTTATCTATTCGCGACGAATCATTTCGCCGGAAAAATGGGCGAGTATTGGTATCGATGCGAATTGATCATTCGGAAGAACCGTTACGTCACAAACTGAAAGGAAATTCAGATGAAATTAAGCGAAACCAAAATCGCAAGACCGATTCCTGTTTTCGGAGTGAATGTTTCATCCACACAGCCGAGAAAGAGTAATCCCATCGAGAAAGTCGTCATTTCCATTATCGCCCGACTGGGTAAAACTCCCGTTCAGGATAGTACGATTTTGGATATTATGGAGCAATTATTGGGCTGGCCCAAAATGAGCACGATTCTTGAGAATGTCATGAATGAACTGGACAGCCCCTTGGTGAATGCTGTAGTTATGACGGATCCAACGATTTCCCCGATGGATTCTCCTTTGAATAATTTCCAGCTTACAGAAAATGGCCGTCACATTTTAGAAACAGGGATTATTCCAGCAGTGCCGTATCAGGATGACTGGAGAATGGCATACGACACGATTGAGAATGAATTTCTGGATTTACCTAAACTCCAAACGGAGCCGCCGTTGGAATTCCCTCAACTTGAAAAGTTTGAGCCGGGTTTTCCTGAGGACAAAATACGGCATGGATTTGAGCTTTCCGAGGAATATTCCGGCCCGAATGTGGTCATTGGGGAAATTCAGTCCAATGGCGTAGAATGGCAATGGAAAACAGAGACCATTTCCGCGGAATTGAAGGACGGACAAGTCTCCATCCAGGGGAAAACACCGGCTTTCACGCAGTTCCTGAACAATCTTCCAAAGGAAGTCATCGAGAAAATTTTCTCCTGGTCTTCCAAAACGGATGAGCCCGTAATAATCAATCTCGAAACCATCAAGGCAGATCGGATTACACCCCTGGCGAAATTTCCGTCCAGAAAGGAAAAAGCCGACGTGGTCCTTCGTTCCGAATCGAATCAAAATTCGCCGTTCCAGCCGAATTTCCTGGAAATACTGCTGAGTCCTTCCACCGACGCGCCGTACCTGGAATACGGTCAGAATGGCGAACCCGCCAAACTCCATATTTCAGCCTTGAAAGACTGGAACGAGGAATCGGTTTCCGACCTGAAAAAAGTCCTGTCCCCAGTGACGGCTCGTCTGTTCTATAATGGAACGCCGATCCTCGCGGATTTTGTCGTCGAAGAGCATCTTTCCAATAAGAATCAAGCCCAGCTGACGAACCTGCTCATCACTGAACTCCTGCAAGCGGAAACGTCAGAAGACGTCGGTCCGGCTGAAATTTGTGCCTTCGCGCTGCTCCTTGATCCTCAAAATGAAGCCGTCGTCGATTTCCTTTTGAGTCAGAACGACCTGGAAACGACGCTCGAACAGATCCGGAAACACGCGAAACATTATGGTTTTGATCCCGAAACACTGTGGCATCGGCTTCAGGAAAAACTCGATCAGCCGACTAATCTGACGCAGGCGATTAAACTGTACCATCGGGTGCCAAAGTCGCTGCTTGCGTACCCGGAAATGCTTTTCCGTGACCGAATCGCCGAGGAGATCGTGCGTAGTATCTGGAATCGTCCTCAAGACCGGGAACAATTGAGTAAAATTCCTCAAATTGTCCCTCTCTGCCAGCTTTCCAACCTCCTGGACAATTTGCAGAGACGGCTTGGTATTCCCATGCTGAAACCAGATATTGAACTGCCCCCGAATGTGGCTTTGGGGGATTTTTCCAGACTTTGTACCGAGTGGCTGGACCTTTATCAGAACGTGATGGGCAAATTTTCCACTCAGGAAACATTTTGTGAGGACCTCCGGCAGAGTGTCCAGAACCTTAAAAAGCAGGCGGATGAGAGAATCAAAGAAGCCTCGTCTCGCATCGTTTTGGTGCTGGATATTTTCGCTCTGTTGGAAGCTCCGGAAATTTTGTCCTACCAAATCCAAAACATCAAGTTTGCAATCCCCAATTATGTGAGGTTGAAACTTGAAAACTGGAAAACGAACGAACCGGAACAGAAAGCCAATCGTCAAAGAGCCCTGGATCTCATGCAATGGAACAAAAACATCCTGGTTTTTGAAGATTCCAATCCCGATCAACTAAAAATCATGGATTTTGCGGAACGTTTCCGTGAAAATACCACGTACGTCGTGACAAATAACCGTAAACTAATTCCAGAGGGAAAGGCCAGAAACATTCGGGTCCTTTTCCCGTGGAAATGTCTTGATGAACTTCAGAAAGTGAGTAAATCATGAGTCGATCCGTAGACTACCAATACGAACTGCAGCGCAGACGAAGAGAAGAGATCCGTCAGGAGCGCATTCGGGAAACGACGCAGTCGTTTCTGGACCGCTACACTCAAACACTGCAAGACCTGCAGGCCCAGGGGCTTGCCCAGTACGTGCAGGCGGAGTGGAACTCTGCAGCGCGCCTGGTTGCAAACGCGCAAAGTTATTTGTACTCCGACCCGGATTCCGCAAGAGATTATTCTCAGCAAGCGGGCGAGCTTTTGCGCGGGATCTATCGGCTTGCGCGTTCCATTCAGAACGACACACAACGTGCAGAACGTGAGCGGGCCCGGCAGCAGGAAGCTTTGCGGCGTCAGCAGGAACACGAGGAACGTCTGCGCCGTCAGCAGGAAGAACGTGAAGCCCGACTTGCGCGTGAGAAACAGCTGCAAGAAGAGGATCGTGCCCGAATTCAGGCCGAAATCCAGCTTCGGGAAGCCCAGCGCAAGTTTGCGGAACAGGTCGCTTCACAAATCCGTGAAGCCTTGCAGGATCGCGTCGCTTTCGACCTGGCAGGCCAGGAAGCTGAGGAACTCGAAAAGAAGTTTTTGGAGCTTTCGACTCGTGATGGTGCTGATCTGACGAACATTTCGGCACAGTTTCAGACGGAACTCCAGGCTCTTTCCTCTTCGGCGATTCAGCGCGCGGAAGCGTGGCGGCAGAAGAAACGCGAGGAACGTCAGACGGAAAATCTGGCAGAGCAGATCGAACTCAAGCGTGAGGTCCTGACCCAGAACAAAGCGCACGCGAATAACGAGGAACTGCGCAAAATCGCTGAAAAGCTTAATCAACTCAAGCAGGACGTTTCCAGCGGGAAAATCACCCAGGAAGCCGCAGCGGAACAGCTTGCCGAAGCGGAAACAAATGCCGATGAAGCGGTTTGTTCGGAAGAGTACCGCCGCGAGACGCTCAAGGCAATTGTCCAAACACTTCGGAGCTTAGGCTTTATTTTTACCTGCCAACCGACCATCCAGGGGCCCTTCATCAAACTGGAAGCCAAACGTCCAAACGGCCAGCGAAGTGTCTTTCTGGTTAGTGCCGATGGTGCGATGCGTTACAGCTTCGACCAGTACGAGGGCCAGACGTGCAAGAAGGACATTCAGGAAGTAATGGTCCGAATGAAAGAAATTTACGGAATTAACCTTTCCGAAGAACGGGTTCTTTGGGAGAATCCGGATGAAATCGGAAAAATGGCAAAGAACAATCCAAACTCTAACCAAATGGGAGGGCTCAACTAATGGCTAACTGGGAAGAATCATTTAAAACTCAAGCGCAAATCAAACGTGCGATCATTCTCCACGGGAACACCCAGGACATTTTCTTTCAGTCCAACAAACAGACTGGAACGCCCATCATTCCCTACATCCAGAACATTCTGAACGGAATCGGCTGGAATCAAATCGTCGTCTGGAACCAGCTCGAAGGGGCGCGGGGACTTACTCCTGAAGCTCAGAATGATCTTTCCGAAGACGTTCAGGCTTCTGTGCAAGATTCTACCGCTGCAGATCCTTCCGCTATGCAAAATACAGCTCCCCCGATAGATTTGGACTTGGGATTGGGTTCGGAACCCGCAGCCACCCCGACCAGTATCGGCGAATCTACACGGGACGCCGCCGGTTTTTTCAACATTCTGCGCCATCGCTTTACGGCACAAAATCAACCCGGACATCGGCGTAATCCCACGGTTTACATCATTGATGGCGGGGACGCTCTTTTCGGAAACTCCAACGCTCTTTCCGAGGCAGAGCGGGTTCAGCTCCTTCAGCTTGGGAACGCCCTTCGCGATTCCGAATGCTCGCTCGACAACGATCAACTTGAATCCGTTGAAGACCTGCTCATCATCATAACTCCACGTCAGGCATTGATCCCTCCGCGTTTTTACCAGGACAATCCGTCGGTGGAGGTCGTGAATATTCCAAAGCCGGACCGGAAAGAACGCGAAAAATTCATGAGCAAGTTCTGTCATCAGCTTTGGGTCTCAGAACCTTTGCATCCTGGAACGAGGGACTTTCAGGAACTCGTGGACTCCCTCGATGGCTTTACAGTTCGCGATATGCAACAGTTGATTCGCCTTTCACACAAACTTGGGCATGAACGGCTTTCGTTCAAGCGTCTGATCCAGCTTTACCGCTTCGGGGAGAAGAAAAGCCCGTGGGAAGAGCTCAATCACGACCGTTTGAAACAACTGGGCGAGGAACTTAAAAACTCCGTCAAGGGGCAGGACCACATCATTGACAAAGTACAGAATGTGCTGATCAAAGCTTTCATGGGACTTTCCGGCCTCCAACATTCCGGACGGCAGCAAATGCCGAAAGGGATCTTTTTCTTCGTGGGACCGACCGGAGTAGGGAAAACCGAGATGGCCAAAGCCATCGCCCGGTTCCTGTTCGGCGAAGAAGAAGCCTGCATCCGATTCGACATGAGCGAATTTTCGACTGAGCACAGCGACCAGCGTCTCGTCGGTGCCCCTCCCGGATACGTCGGTTACGAAGAAGGCGGGCAGCTCACCAACGCGGTTCGTCAGCGTCCGTTCAGTGTTCTGCTTTTCGATGAAATCGAGAAGGCCAACACCAAAATCTTCGATAAATTCCTGCAAATTCTCGAAGATGGACGCCTTACCGACGGCAAAGGCGATACGGTCTCGTTTTCCGAGTCGGTCATCATTTTCACCTCAAACATCGGGGCGAGTGAAGTCGAAGTGGACGATCCGAACGCTCACGAAGCCTTCATTTCCGCGGTCAAGGAAAAATTCGTGAAGGAGATGAAACGGCCGGAGCTTCTGAACCGAATCGGTGAGAAGAACATCCTTCCGTTCAATTTCCTGACGGATGAAAACGTCCTGCTGAAAATCGCGGCGTCCAAGCTGATGCCGCTGCGCCAGAAACTTGATGAGAAGTACAGCATGAAACTCGAATTCAAGAACGAGGAAGCGGTTTTGCGCCGTCTTCTCAAAGGCTTCAACACGGCCAACGGCGGGCGTGGGATCGCGAACCGTGTAAACGACCTGATTATCGAGCCGCTCGCCATGCAGATGTTCGAGGAGTTTGAAACGGATGAGCTTCACGGAGCCACGGTAACCGTTTACCTGAATGAAAAGACGTCTGAGATCGATTTTATGATCAAGCCCGTTTTTTAACCAAGAACCCAATAATGGATCAAGGGGCAAGAACAATTGTCCCTTGATCCATCCTTCGTTCCCTATGATGAGGTTTCCCATGTTCCTGAACCTGAATCGTTTCCTTCCCTGTACGATCGCGGAAGGACCCGGCAAACGTTTTTGCCTCTGGACTCAGGGGTGCGCAAAGCGGTGCCCCGGTTGCTGCAACGCTCCAATGCAGGCGTTCGAGCCGCGCCGGATTTTATCGGTTTCGGAGATTTGCGAGCAGATTCTCCAGTCGGTAAAAGAGGACGAAATCGAGGGCGTAACGTTTCTCGGAGGCGAGCCGCTGCTTCAGGCCAAAGGTCTTGCGGAGGTGGCGAGATTTGCGCGGGATCATGGCCTTTCTGTGATGGTTTTCACGGGTTACACTCTATCCGAGTGCCGGGAAAACCCGCTTCCGGGAGTTCCAGATCTGCTCCACTTTACGGACGTTCTGGTCGATGGTCCGTATTTACGCGACAAGCCAGATGAACTGCGGAACTGGGTCGGATCGACGAATCAAACGTTTCATTATTTCACAGACCGGTACACGTCAACCATTGAGACGGACCCCTTATATGCGTCACTGGTTGAGATCCGTCCGGGCTCGAACGCCTCATCGTTCACCCTGAACGGCTGCCCGAAAACTCTCAGCCCAATAGAAGAATGAATGACCAGAAGAAGGTCACGCAGCTATTTCCTGAAAATCGAAAACAGAGGAATTAACTTCCAGCTGCGAGCAAATGGCCCGGCAGATTTCGTCCGTAATTACACTTTGACCGCGATTCGCGTCAATGATTCGGACCAGAATATCCTCCGCAGCGTTTTCCATCAGCCAGCCGAACGTCTGGCGATCCTTGCGCATTGCGGCCTCGGCATCCATAAGGCGGAGCGGTCCCCGGGCGCGTTTCACGACCCGTTCGTGGGCGACATCTGCCGGAAGGTCGAGGAAGAAGATCCCGTCGGCTTTGGGGTAGTGGATCATGTCATGCCGGCATTTTTCCAGAGCGGCAGAACGATTGGCACAACGAGACTCATACGGTCCCAAATTGTAGTAATAGGTCGAAAGCCGACCGCGGGAAAGGAGAACCAGCTTATACCCCGCCTCAGCACAGACCCGCAGCGTGTCCGCCAAGTCATAGCCGATGAGAGCCGGATTGACTTCCGGGTACTTGAAACGGAACTGCTCCCAGCGTTCTTTGTCGGCATAAAGTCCTTTCAGGAATCTTCCGACAGGATTTGAAGAAGGCAGATCAATGCACGCAACCGGCCCATAAACGGGTTTTAGCGCTTCCGCAACGAGTTGAATCTGCGTGGTCTTCCCGGCACCCGGCAAGCCTTCAAAAGAGAAGAACGGAATGGTATTCTGCGCGATCACGGTGTTCATTTTGGTTTGAAGGGAATGATGGGTGTTGGTCATAAGCATCTCCACTGGGTTGAAGTGAATATAAGGTTCTGTTAGTGTAAACTTCCAAGTGCAACTTTTTGACGAAAATTTCTCTGCAATCAGAGAAATTTCCCCAATTCACAAAACACGCTATGCACAAAGCGTGGCACAATGAAAAAAATAAAAATCCAGGCTGGTTTTCAATAGAATATTTTGCCAGGGGGGGCTTTTTCCCAAACAAATTCATGGTAAAATATAATAAGGTTAATAGAATTTGATTCAAGTTTGAAGGAGTTCTTTATGAAAGTATTGGTTTCATGGATTGGTACAGCGGACCTTTTATCCGTTAAGGAAAACGCAGAGGAAGATGTCAAAAAAATAATCAGCCAAAAAACCAAAAACCGCAAGTCCAACCCGTCCGGTCCGCTTATCACCCTGGCATCCGAGTGTAATTTCGATGAAATCCATTTGTTGTGCGACTGGGGCAAAGATATTGGAGACTTTTTTAAAAAGCAGCTCGTTGAAAGAAGCAATACTAAGGCCAAGGTGGAAATACACCTCGCCACAATTTCCAGTCCGATTGCGTATGAGGAAATCCTCCTTGAAACAGATAAATTTCTGGATGAGGTATGCAGTCCTTTAGCGCCTGAAGATCCCCTTTTTATCCTTCTCACGTCGGGCACTCCCGCCATGGCGGCATCATGGGTTTTGTTGGGAAAAAACAAAAGATACAATACCAGGTTTCTTCAAACCTTCAAAGACAGTGAAAATCCTGAAGATAAAAAGTATCTTCTGGCTTCGCACGTTATTGAAGAAAAAATTGACATCAGTTTCAGGACGGAGCGTCGGTATTTTCCTTCAATCCATGGCATGATGCACATTGTCGAGGAAGGTTCGCAAAAAGTCGATGAATTTCAGATCATTAAAGGGGAATCGGAATCCCTTCGTTTGGCGAAAGGACTGGCCCAAAGAGCCGCGTCATATGATGCTCCGATTCTTCTTTGTGGAGAGACAGGTACAGGCAAAGAACTGTTCGCACAGGCAATTCACGATGCAAGTCCCCGAAAAAAAGAACGCTTTGAAGCCTTAAACTGTGCGGCTTTCCCCAAAGAACTCCTTGAATCGGAACTCTTCGGGTTTGTAAAGGGGGCTTTCACGGGAGCGGGCAACGATAAACCCGGTGCCTTCCAACGTGCGAATAATGGAACATTATTCCTGGACGAAATAGGGGAATGTTCTCTTGACATGCAGGCCAAATTATTAAGGGTTTTGCAACCGAATAAAAATTCGGAGGGGGGACAATCTAAAAAAGATTCGAAGGGGGGACAATCCAAAAATGATTCGAATAGTTTGACTAATTTGACATTTCGTCCAATTGGTGCCCAAGAAGATGTCAGGGCGAATGTACGGATCATCGCGGCAACCAACCGGGATTTGCGGCAAATGATCCGTGACAAACAATTTCGTGAAGACCTGTTCTATCGTCTGGCCGTTATCCCGATAACGCTTCTGCCACTCCGGGAACGAGAAGGCGATATAGAGATTTTGGCAAACGATATTTTGAAAAATTTCAATGACCTGTATAAACAGAACAATAAGTACCAACCTAAAAAGCTTTCTCCCGAGGCATTGGATTTTATAAAATCACAGGATTGGCCTGGAAATGTGCGGCAACTATATAACGTAATTTGGTATGCGGTTGTGATGGTAGACGGTACTGAAATCAAGCGGGAAACCATTGAGGCGGCAATCCTCCATGGGCCTTACGCACTCGTGAGCGCAAACGATAGGGAGAAAGAGGAAGCGAAAAAATCGCAAGATGAGCCTCACAAACCAATTTTGAATGTGGACGATGTACCACTGGGAAATGGGTTCAATATCATAGAATTCGTGAAAAACATAAAGAGAAAACTGACGATCAAAGCATTGAAAGAGACTGATCGTAACAAAACGAAAGCAGCTCAGCTCCTTGGGTATAAGAATTCGGGATCTATTTCCTTAAAAGAATTGGATATTTCAGATGAAGATTTAAAATAAAGTTTTTCAATGACATGCAATATGCATTCCCTATATCCCGAAATTTAAAATAAAGATTATGTTAATTCTTTTATTTTTCGAGATAATAATTTAAGATACTTTTGTATTTTAACCATCATTGAAACTCAAGTACAACGTAATATATCGAGGTTGGAAATGTCGAATAACTATGAAGAAAATAAAGAAGTCACAAAGCAGCTTGAAGCTATTTTTGATAAACTGGATGAGGTCTGCCATAATTCTGAAATATCCAGAACCGACGCTTTTAATGAACAAGTTATATATATTCTTTTTGCTCGTTTGCTTGGTCGTTTGGACATGAAGAAATCACTTTTCGTAGACGACTTAAAACATTTAAAGTGGGATCATATTTTGAACTCCTCTTCAGAAGAACAGATGCGACTGATCAATGGTCTGCCAACGCGCGAAGAACAGGAAAAGTGGGAGACTTGCCCCTGGATGAATATGTTCCAATTCTTTCGGTCCGGTCTGAAAAATACGTATTTAAAAGGTATTGCCAGTTGTTTCCAGGAAGTCGAATGCAGGATAACGAATCCGTCTATTTTATCAGAAATTATCAAGTGTGTCGATGAGATGCCGATTGACAAAGAGCTTCTGCTGCCTCTTTATAACTTGGTGTCGGTAGTGGCAAAAGTCAAGTCCAATCGTGTCGAGCTAAATACCATTTTTTCAGAAGTGATTGCCATGTCGCCATTTATAGATCTTATTCCTGATCTTGTTGCTGGACATGTTGGCCCTTCTTCAAATGAAATTGTATGCGATCCCGCTTGCAGCAACGGCATTCTTTTAACAAAAGTCGCCCAACGCCTGGCAAGCCGAAATGAAAAACCTGGTGAAAGTCAGATTCAGTGTTTTAGTTTTGATTCGGATATTTTTTCAGCTAAACTTGCTGCGATATATGCAGTATTTAATGCCATTAAATCCGATGAAACCATAGATTTTACCATTAATTGCATTAATCCTTTAGACCGGCAGTCAAAAGTTTATATCAATCATGCCAATTATTTTGACAAGGTTGTTGTGATTCCTCCATTTGGATCGTTTTTGGATACTGAGATAGTGCCAGATGAATTAGATCTGTTTGCCAAAATTCACCGATCTGAGATTCTTTATTTAGGACTTACTGAACATATCCTTAAACCAGAAGGGTTGGGGGTTGTTTGTATGCCAAGTATAAATCTTGTTGGTTCCAAAACGAAAGGCATCAGAGAGCAGCTTGTTGAACATAATCAACTTGAAGCGGTCATTTTTTTCACAGCATTTGGAATGGAACACGCATTGTTAGTATTCAAAAAAGATGGAACTACTGATAATGTTTTGTTTTATAAAATAAAACAGGAAGAAAGGGAAAAGGAAGAAAGGGAAAAGGAAGAAAGGGAGAAGGAAGAAAGGGAGGAGGAAGAAAGGGAGGAGGAAGAAAGGGAAAAGGAAAGCCGGAAAGAGTTGAACGAGGCTATTTCTGCTTTTTTAGATGCTTGGAAAGAATGGCAATCCACTCCAAATCTCAAAAACTTTGAGGACCGTAAGAGTGAGAAATTTTATGTCCCCAAGGATGAGATTGTTTCGCAGCAATACATCCTGGCCTTTGAAAAATATCACGTAGTTAACTATTCACCGTCAGACAGTCCCAAGCTAAACGATATTCTGGATCAATTAAATCAGGACGAAGAGGATATCAAGGGTTACCTGAAACAATTAAATCAGAACTTAAGGAAAAAGAATGTATAATCGGGATTCATATACAAAAGTTAAAATCCAGGATATATGTGGGCCAAAACCATCTTGTTCAGACGATGAGCAAGAGCTTTTTATTGGTTTCCTGCCGAAGTCCTCAGCCAGGATTCATGCCGTCGTTATGGACATTATGGACAAGGAGGACCAGAGAATACTATCCCGAATTTTCCCCAAGGAAAACGTTAATATTCATTATTTGTGTGCTATTTTGAATAAATTAAACCTCTCCAAATACCTCAGAAATACAATGCCGGTTGGTGTGCCGTTTCAGATTTATTGTAATGAAACGGTGGATTTGCCATCCATGGAAGAACAGATAGCGATTGCTGAAGATTTCAGAATTATCTATGAGATCAAGCGTAAAAGACGTTCACAAATAAAAAACAGTTATTTGTTGATACGAGCGTTTTTTATCGAGGAGTTTGGGGATTCCGTCCCATCTTCCGTTGAATCCGATCCGGCTTGGAAAAAATTGCAGGATGTCGTTTTGAATGTATCTTCAAGACCTCGGAGAGGTCAGGAAAACAAAGACGAAATACTTGAATTTGGCATGGATCCAGACACTCAAGACGATGAAAATGCCTGTGGTATTGTTCACCATCCGGACCAATTACCTGTACTTTATAAGCGTTTTTTGTCAATTAAATGTGATAAAAATATTATAGAACCTGAGTTTTTGGCCATCAATTTGGAAATGCCCTATTTTAAATTTTTGTTTAACAGGAATAAAATAGTCTCCCCAATACAAGAATTGCCTGTTCTTTGTCCTTCATTGGAGAAACAAAGGCAGTTTCTTGAAAAAATCAAGCCAATTACTGCTTTCATAAACAAGTTAGTGACCAATATGAACATTTTGGATTCAACCTTTGCGTCATATATAAGTCATCGTTTACCGTAATTAATCCTTTTTCAAATAATCATTTTAAGGAGAAAAACAATGGCAGATCCTAATTTTGGACGAATCACATCAATTACCCTGGAAAATTTCAAGGGAATCAGTGAACCTGTGACTATTCCACTTCGGCCAATTACCCTACTGTTCGGCAAGAACAGTGCTGGCAAAAGCACCATTTTGCAGGCGATGCTTTACGCACGAGACATTCTCCGCACTGGCGAAGTCAATAGTGATACCGTTGGATTGGGGGGAAAAGCTGTCGATTTTGGCGGGTTCAAAAGATTAGTACATCGAAATGGCACTAATAGTGCTCCGGAAGTTAAATTGCGTTTCGATATGGAAATAGGAGGACTTATTTCATATCGAAATATTGATCAGGAAAGAAAAGAATATTCGGAAGACGGCCTTTTCGAGAGTATGAACTTCGAAAGTTTTAATAATACTATTGACTCGATCTTAAAGAATACCAACAATATTTATGTTGAACTTGTAGTAAAATCCGATGATAGTGGTTTATCTAAAACTTGTAATATCGGAATTGATGGTGATCAAATTTTTTCGATTGGATGGGATCCAGCTGATGCCAAGAGATGTAATATTAGTATCAATAAAAATCACCCTTTAGCTCAAAAATGTGGTTTCTTAAACGAATTTACGATGTCCCCAGAGCAGGCAAAGGACCTTCCAATCAGTTCAAATGAAAATGAGAATTGGGGACAAGCATTTGAAGTAGAAGATATTATTCCCAGTATCGGTTTTCCAATTTCATTCAGGCGAAGGCAGATTCCTGTCAAGGATCACGAACAATATAATAAAAATGATTATGAAGATTTACTGAATAAAGAATTTGAAGATTTTTTGAATCGTTGTATAATGCGTCCTTTGAATATTTTGAAAAATCGTTTGGACCCTATTCGTTATATTGGCCCAATTCGTGAAATCCTTCCGCGTCATTATAGTCCTCGCTATACTCAGGACAATGAACAGTGGGCGAGTGGCTTGGCGGCTTGGGATGTTTTGATGAATCCTAAATTAAATGAAAATAAAAGTAAAGAATTGCTCGAAAATGTGAATACTGCGCTTGGAAAATTGCAGATAGACAATGAACTTTACAAGAATGAGAAAGGTCTTGTTTGCTTGAAAGAGAAGAGCAGCAATATCGAAGTTGATCTTTGCGACATTGGTGTTGGTATTTCGCAGATTATCCCAGTAGTCGTTGGCGCGATTGCGAACGACCCGAATACGGATAATCGGCCAAGTATTCTGGCAGTAGAACAGCCGGAACTCCATGTCCACCCCGCGGTGCAGTGCGAGCTTGGAGATTTGTTCATTCGTGAATGCAAGAATCAGATGTTTTTGATTGAAACGCATAGCGAACACCTCATTTTGAGAATTTTAAGGAGGATATTGGAAACAAATAACAAAAAAATAGAAGAAAAAAGCCTGGCCTTGACGCCCGATGATTTATCAATCCTTATTATCTCTAAAAAGGACAATACTACCCAGATAGACCAGATGGCTGTTGATAAGAATGGTGAAATCTTAACACAATGGCCGGGTGGTTTTTTCGAGGAACGTTTTACAGAACTGTATGGCATTTAGGTTAAGAGGAGTTAAGGAATATGGATAAGGATATTGGTAATTTTGGTGTCTATGCCGTTGATCCCCAAATTTTTAGTAAATGTAACCGCCTTCAAGTGCCTTTTTTTTGGTCAAAATTTGGCTGGCAACATGGTTATTTAGTTGAAGCAATTCCTGATCAAACAAGGTATGGACGTCTTGTTAGAGAGAATTTGGATAAAGGTCAATATTCTTCCGTAGGAAGAAATCTAATATCCTCATCGCTGAGCTATTTATACGAAAGAACAGAAGAATTACAGCAGGATACATTGATAGATGATATTCTTGCTCCTAATCAGTCACTTTGGGAGCAGGAGGTTATAGCCAGAAATAAGAAGAGACCATACAATGCTGTATTTACGGCCCCAGATTCAACATTAAATGATAGCGATATGAATATTATTCAATTGCAAGAATATATTGAGCCACGATTGCTTGCTACTTATTTCCCCAGCGGCCGATTATATCCAATGAAATGGCAACGTTTAATGTCGATGCTATATCCTTGGTTTAACAAATCTACTGATATTAAGATTATTGATCCATATTTTAATCCCTATGACCAAAAACAGTTTCACCCTTTTCTTGATGAAGTTATGAACAGCTTACTAAATAACCTCCAGCTTCATGATTCTTCACACCATCTTACAGTTGAATTCCATTGTGCTTTTAGTCCAAAGAAACTATACTCAGTGAATGTTACTGATGTTTTTTCTTTTCGTCAATATATTTATGATGGATTCGAAGAATACATGAAACAAAAAGGAATATGGAGTAATTTAATAAATTTTACAAATTATTCTTTTAAGTTTATTATATGGGATAAGAGCCCTAATAATACGAATCCTTCTATTCAGAGTAATCAGAGTAATCAGAATGGTTTTATTCATGATCGTTTTATTATTGTAGATGAGGGAGGACGTTTCAAAAATAATAGAATTTGCAAAGTTGCAATTCAGTTTACAGGTGGCCTTGGAGAAATTCAGAGTAATAATGGAATTCGTACTATTGCATTTCTCCCTGAACCATTTGCTTCGATAATTGATGGAAAATACAAAGACAGTTCCAATGTACCACATGTTATGTTCGAATATGTAGATGGAAATCGTCAGGCACATTTTTTATAATCATAAAGATCGACGAATCCATGCTCAAAGGGAAACTTAAGGTTCACTATCGAGTACCTACATTCGTACAGTGAACCTCGATTTCTCCTTTCCTCCAAATTGCAACGAAATTCACCTCGCATTTTAGCAGGATAATCTCATTATAATTGAATTTGTAACAATTACAATTCAGGACCGAATCAAGCCATTCACGAGGAACGCCCCTTCATTTCGCAAATCACGAACCGGATCCATAACGGCAACTTTATCCCATTTGCCCGGGCCACCAGGAAAGTCTGTTTGAGGGGCATACTTCTTAATTTTTGTCCTTGAGAGGGGATGTCCCTCGCCCCGATCATCAAAGGGGGGACCTTATCAAAGGCCGATTCACGACTGGAAATGATCGCTCTGTCTTCCCGCCTCTAAAATGACCGTGTGTTTTCAGATGATGTCGTTTTTTATAAAATATTAAAATTTTGAGGAAAAAACCTCTCAAGGGGTTGAAAATTTTCAGAAATCTATTAGAATAAGATTACAGGAAAAACATGTACACATGGAGATTCAAATGTGAAAACTGTAATTCGGGCTGCGAGATACTCTCTTGCCTGTTCGGTATTGGGCCCTGGACTTCGAGGAGTTTTGTGGGTGCAAGGATGCAGAAGACACTGCCCCGGTTGTGTTGCTCCAGAGATGCAGCCATTCGAAGGTGGGTTCGAAATATCCGTTGATGAACTCGCCGACCTCTTCTTAAACGCTTCCAATCTTGAAGGAATCACCTTCAGCGGCGGTGAGCCTATGGAACAGGCCGAAGCGCTTGCAGAATTGATCCTGAAAACTCGTGAAAAGAAAGATTTTTCGTTTTTCTGTTTTACGGGTTTTCTCCTGGAAGACCTGATTCAATCGGGGACCCCCGCGCAGAAACAGCTGGTTTCCCTGTTGGACGTGCTCGTGGACGGGCCTTTTGTTGAGGAGGAATACGCGAATTTGCTCTGGAGAGGGTCAGCAAATCAGCGTGTTCATTTTCTTTCGGATCGTTATAAGGACTGGGCAGACCGATTGTCCGAGCCATCCCAGGGACTTGAATTGGAATTTGATTCGGGAATGTTGAAGTGGATGGGTATTCCTCCGTTGGGATTTCGGGAAAAATTCGCTTCTAAAATGGCCGAATTTGATATTATTATTGAAAAAAGGAGTTTGTAATGAGTGGAGTTAAAGAGACCGATGTATCCATTGTTTCTGATGTTGCAGAGTTGACGGGTGAAGCACTTGGTGCAGCAGTTATGGCTTTTTGTGGACTTGCGGTTGGAGCTGGTATATTGACCTTTTGGGCAGGGAAGGCTATCGTTAAAGGTGGAATTGCTGCTGGAAAAATGGCTGGAGAACAGGCCGTAAAAGCGGCAGAAGCGTACGAAGAATACCAGCGTCAGAAGGCAATCGAACGCAAGATAATGTATAAGGAGCGTCTTGACCGCGAACAGAATGAAATGCAGCAAATGATTGCTCCATTTTCGGCCATCCTTCAAAAAATGACTCGTGAGTCCCTGCTTAAAGATTTTGATTATTCTGAAGATCGGGGATTTCTTGAAATGCTTCAGCAAGGACAATACAGTCAGGCATTGGATTCTGTTATTGCAAACAAAAAGAAGATTCAAAGAAGGATGAAATTTTTGCAGGAGCAGGATAGTGAATGTACTAAAATGAAGCCGAGAATCCAATCTCTTCAGGCAGAGATGGAGGAGATGACAAGCCTGTTCCGTACGCAACGCTTGCCAGACTCGTCGTGGCCAGGACAACTTGAGCAATTTCGCAAGGAACTTCAGAACTCAACCCTCAGTTCCGTTGACAATCTGCAAACCAACTGGTCGAACTGGAAACTCGATGTAGTAACAAGGCTGCGATCTTTGGAAATTAAGGAGCAGGCGAGGCTGGAAATTGAGGCACTGCAAAGCAAAGTACCCTGTTCTCCTGAAGAGGCAGAAAAAATCGATCCAGTTGGGGCCGATAATCTTCGAAGACTGGAGCAGTGCATTCAGAGTCAAACGTATGGAGTGCAAGAGATTCTCCAAAACTATCGGTCCACTATGGACCGCCATCTTGCAGTTCTGGTACGTGAATTGGAAAGGATCAAAGAACAGAAGCAGCAACAAGAAGCCTTCAACCAGAAATATGCTCCTAAAATTGCAGAACTTGAAGACATGCTGGAGCTTGCCCAAAACGAAATCTTTAAACGTTGGGCAAAGTCAGACCTCGTTTTTTTGCAAAACTCGATTGAAGCTATGAAAGTGACCTGCCAGGAAGGGAATGATTCGACGATTGAAAGTCAAATTGAAAACTGGCTTAAGATATATGACAACATGAAGATTTCAGTTGCCTCGGCTCAAAAAGCGGAAGAACGGCGGGAGTACATTGTACAATCCATGAAAACTGTTTTACCGGAACTGGGATTTAGCATTCAGTCCATCCAGAGTGAATCTGACGCCAAATCAAATACGATTATAAAAGTTGTGCCTTGTGACGATGTAGGACTTCGGGATCGCCGCCAAATTACGATTTCAATTCCACAGAAGGAAAAGGAGGTCATTAAGTACGTTTTTAATGGCTATCATACCGAATCATCTCGGGTAAACGGGCATCCGATCGTGGAAAACGACGAGGGTTTACAAGCAGTTAAAAGCATTAAAGAGGCATTAAAACCATTCGGAATTCGGCTTTCGGAACCGGACTGGAAAGGAAATCCAGCGAAAATCAATGCTGAATCTAAAGATCTTCCAGATTATGGACCAGAAGAGGAAGCTGACTGGCAAGATGAAGAAGAAGAAACAAGACAAATGGAAATGGATTTCTAATTCAAGAGAGAAAGGATAATCAAATGGAAGCCCCCAGATGGATGATTGAACTTGACCGGCAGTTGCGCCGTGGAAAGCACGTACTTCTTTACGGGAATGTCGATGACCGTTTCAGGAAAGAAGAAGACGAAAAAAAATCCCAAATGAATAAATCAGAAAGCCCCCAAAAACCAGAAATGATTTTACTGGACGAATATCTTGATCAGTACTTTTTTTTACGCGGCTATCATGGTGTTATTCATTTTAATATCGCGGAAATGGGTACCGTATGCAAAAATCCCGATTTAAAAGATTCTGAACTCCCAAAGCTAAAAGCGAGCAAGACACCTGAATCTTCTTTGTCCTGCATTGAAGAGATTTGCAATATACTGACCCGTCAAGACCATTCAATGGCAATGATGGAAAGTTCCAATCAGAAGGAACAGCTCCCCATAGCCGCGATTTTTGAGTTTACAGACCGTTTGGCACCAGTTCAGCAACAGAGAGAGAAAGAACGTCAAATGCTTGTCAAACTCAGAAAAACGTTAAATCTTACAAAGCCGTTATCCGATAAAATCCTTAAAGTGAACAGTGGTGATTTGCCGGAGCAGGAACTCAAAGGTCGCCAAAATGCCATGATTTTTGTGGCATCCTCTTTAGAGGCAATCCCTTCCTGGTTCTATCAACATCCAGCCCTTGCTCTTGTACAAATACCTCGTCCTGATAAAGAGGAACGCCGCAAAATTTTTAAACATTTTTTTAAACCAGGCTTGAAAGAGAAAAATTCTAGGAAAATCGAGGATTCATTCCTCGTCAATACGGAAGGAATGCTGATATCGGACTTACTGGCTATCTTGCAAACTGCTGAAAGTGAACCGGAAAGAAGTGCACATTCCCATCAGGAGATCAAAGACTTAATTTTCTATTACCGCTACGGCGACGTAAAGGATCCATGGGAATCATTCAATCGTGATAAAATCGAAACTGCTGCTGAGGAAATTAAAAAACGAGTGATTGGTCAGGATGAAGCGGTTAATTGCATCGTGAAGATGCTCAAGCTGGCCAATGTAGGCATTTCCATGTCACCACAGTCCAAAGCAGGCGGAAAACCCAAAGGCGTTTTCTTTTTTGTCGGACCAACGGGGGTGGGCAAAACAGAACTCGCTAAAGCACTGGCCCAGCTGATTTTTGGTTCGGAAGATCGTATGCGCCGCTTCGATATGAGCGAATATGCCCAAAGCCACGCGGCGGAAAAACTCACCGGGGCTCCTCCTGGATACGTGGGTTATGAAGAAGGTGGGCAGCTTACAAATTATGTACGTGATAATCCTTTCAGCATTCTCCTTTTTGATGAAATCGAGAAAGCGGATGGAAAGGTGATGGATAAATTCCTGCAAATCCTTGAAGATGGACGTTTGACGGACGGCAAAGGGCTAACAGTCAATTTTTCGCAGACTGTCATCATCTTTACAAGCAATATTGGTTCGAATTCTCAGTCCGAGAACGATAAATCACCTGCGTCGCCCCAGATGGATAGAATTCCCGATAAAGAACTAACGTATGATTTTATTCGGAAACATTATCTGCAGAAAGTGGAGAATTATTTTGTTAACGATCTTAAGAGACCTGAAATCTATAACCGTTTAGGGAATAATATTCTGGTTTTCGACCTGCTGCGGCCCGAGTACGTCCGAGGGATTTTTGCCAAGTTTATGAGAAATCTGGAAGCATCCGCGAATGCTCATCATTGTAAGCTCGTTTACGAAACTTCCAATGGCAGTGAAACTGACACCCCTGAGGAATCAACTCTCTGTGAGTGGATTGAGGAAGAGATGAAGGATCATTCCAATCTGCGTTATGGAGGACGTCGAATTCGTGTCGAAATGGAAGTAAAAATCGAACAACCGCTTGCAGAATGGATTTTTGACAATAAATTTCCTGAAAATGTTAAATTACAACTTGGAATTCAAAACAAGGAACTTAACGGAATTAGATATAAGGAGCTTAAGGTAACACAAATTGAATGAAACCGTGTCAAAAAACTTGATCCAACTACTGCGGTTCCAGTAATGGAAGAAATCCCAGGAACATTTTTTGCACCTATATTTAAAGGAGAAATGAGTAATGAGTGAATCAGCTATTATCCCACTTAATCCAACTACTACTGTTGTGGTAAAAGAAAAAATTCCAGGAACCAATTATCGCATACACAAGGGGGAAATGTCCACTATAATCCCCGCAAATCGTGCATGGGAGGAGGATCAAATAGATAAAAAAAACGTCTGGATTTGGGGAGGAAAAAATGAAGGTCAGGAAGCTGCTTTGAGAATTTGGCAAAAATCAGTTATTAACGATTCGCACTTTCTGCAATGTTTAGGCTTCCTGCCAGTACAAAATTCGCATATGATAATTGTTTTTGAGCCAGGAGATGATTTATTACCGTCGATATCTCTCATCAATGACAGTCAGCTTGAATTTGCCGCAGCAGTTTCATTTGCATGTTATCAGCTTTGTAATAAAGGATTGGAATATACTCAATGGAATACGTCTTGTGTGGCTAAACGGGGTGAAAATTGGGTATTATTGCCAATTGGTGATTTAAGAGTTTCGAATTCCAAAGATCAGGCTGCGGCATTTGAAGCGTTAGGCAAGTGGTTTTGTTCCTTGAAATTACCGTTTTTTAATACAGAGCCGGCAAAGTCCATCATTAAAATGATGTGCCAAAAAAAGATTCCCGAAGATATGTACATAAACTTGGGAGACACAACATTTTGGAAAAAACTGGACACTAATATTCCTCCATTAAAAGTAAAAGCTCAAACAAATGGAAACACGGTAAATTTGAGTTGGGACCCAACGGTGAGAAATGTCATATTCCGGATAATGGATCCTCAACAAATAGTTCCTGATGGAATGTTAATTCCAAAGGATACCTTCCCAAAGCTCGGAGATGATTTTCGTGAGCATAAGTTTTATCATCTAATGATGCAGGATGGTGATTGTAAGGCATCGTACACGATTCCAACCGATAATACAAAGTACGCGATCTTTAAAATTCTTCCTCTCGTAAAACTTGGGGAGGAGTGGTTTCAGCCTGGAATTCCTTTTTGGATTGGAGGACCTCCCGACATCCAGATTTACAATGCGTGGTTTGATTCTGGAATTGGAGATTGTGTTATGGCTTTTAATTGGGCCTCAGTCCCTGACATTAAATCGATAAAAATTTTGTTTCGTACTGATCGACATGCGGAAAACCCGGAAGATTTTGCTGGTATTAACCCCGTGATTTTCAATCGGGAGTGGATTAATCACCCATTCCGGAAAAAGATCGATTTTCCGTTTCAACTATATATTACAGTTTTCAGTCAGGTAGAACACGATGGACGCCTATATTCTTCCCCTGGCGTAAATTCCAGAGCAATCATATATAAAGAAGGATAGAATGGCAAATCCGCCCAAATGTGTATATTAAGATAATTGAAATAAGGAGAAAATCGGATGCCTTTTACGTTTCCCAACAGCAAAGTCTTTTGTCCCTTTTGCTTTCACGAATTTCACATTGGTCACGCACCATTTCGTGATTATTCGGACAATCATAAGGAAAAAGATCCTGTACAAGCTGCATTTTTCGATAGACGCGTGGAAGAACACCCGGACAATTATCCGGTTAAGGAAATTCAAGGATTCTGGCATAAATTGATTGGTTACTTCTATTACTCAAGGTCCCTTGATAAAAAAAGGAGAATATGCCCCCATTGTCACATGACACTTCCGAACACTTTGGCAAATAGTGGTAAACAAGGGAATGTAATTGCAGTTATTGGTTATCGTAATTCTGGAAAAGGCAATTTTTTCGGTGTACTTATTCCATCATTGCGGACGCGATATGCGAAAGAAATTTCATTAAGCCTGGAAGCTCTGGACAGTTATAATACCGATGGGAAAATGGCCAACTCCGACACGTTGTATCGAGAGCGTTACGGAGATAATCTGGAACAAATGATGGCAGTGCCGCCAACTCCCAAGATTAGCCTGAGTCCTATGCTGTATTGTTTGAAACTTGACAAATTTACAATCTGGCAGAGAATTCTGAATCCATTCTCTCATCATCGTCCCGTGGATTTAATCCTTTTTGACGCAGCAGGTGAAGGTTTTGCTGAAGCCGAAATTCAGATTCACTCCAGTTATATTTCACATGCTTCCGGAATCATCATCCTTCTGGACCCAACATCATACAAATTACGGGGTATGCGAAATACTATTAATCAAAGCGAGTATTTTGATACTTTTGCAACGATTACAAATGCAATGGCCCGTTACAACCCACACTACCGTAAGGATAAGCAGGTGAAAACTCCATTAGCGGTCGTTATCTCGAAATTTGACGAATTGCGTCCTGATGGTCAACCGTTGGAAGGACTTCATGAATCCGTTTTTTACGATCATTGCCACGCCCAGGGGTTCAATAAAAAGGCCGTTGATGAAACATCCGAACATCTTTATGATTTCCTGGACAAGCGCGAAATCAAAGATGTACTCGCGAACTTGAAACAATATTCAAACTGGAAACTCTTCGGAATGGCTTCATTAGGACATCCGCCTGTAGGACATCCACCTGATGCCAATTTGCAATCTATAGACCCTATCAATATTGCAGATCCATTACTCTGGATTTTGTATGAACTTGGACACATAGCTGCTAAAAAGGAGAAAAAATGAAACAAATTTACTACACATTTTGTCAAAGTTTTTATAGTTTAAACGGACGAGGTGGAGATCAGACAAGAGCAGCATCTTCAGGAATATCAGATGCTGTGGCAGCATTGTTTAAAACAAAATGTTTCTGGCATGCCCCACAAAAAATGCTGGATTTTTCTCCGGAAGACAGATTGCAGCTCGCCCCCAAGGCATTGAGATATACGAAAGTTTCGGACCAAAAAATACTTGTTCATTCTGTATATGCCCTTCCTGATGAGGAAACTAAACGGGAAGGAAACTATTTCGCCCACCTTCTGATGAAATTTCCGGAAGACTGGAACGCAAAGAAAGCATTGGAACTCTGGGGGAGTCCATTTTGGCAAACGTGTGATTCTCTGGACATACCAAAGATTTTGCCGGATGTTCAAATTTCAGACTTTCTCCCCGGCAAAATCAACGATGAAACGTTCTTGAATTTTATTCAGGACTCCAGTCATGCGGATCTTTTCCGGTTTCTGCTCCAGAACTGGCTCGTTCGGAAGCCCGATGAGTACATCGTGCTATGCTGCAAACCAGAGGAAACGGCATTTTGTCTTTGGGGGCTTACCCGTTTTTTGCCGCAAACATACTGGGAATCGCTTACATTTTCAACCTACGAGAAACCAAGGGAAGGGTTATCTTATAATGTAACCACCTTTTCAACAATGGGGGAAACTTTCCCGGAATCTGAACAAATTCCAATAAATAATTTACGAATGAACCCTCAAGTGCGTTTATTCCCCAGAGAAGCAGAGCCCAAGGAAGAGGAACTCCCATTTATTGCTGATTGGATCGACGAAATTCAGAAAGGGAATTGGGGCAAGATTCAAAACCTATTCAAACAGGTTCCAGAGAATTATTATCATGATTTCGGGATACTGAATGATTTTTGGAAGCTCAAGATCAAGAAAAAAACCAATGATCTTGCATCTCCATTAAAAGTGCCTGAACTTTATTCTGCGGCAGAAGAATGTGTTTTAGCACAAGATCTAAAAAAAGCATTCGAGTTTTTGTACCAATTAAATCCGGAAGGTCAGATAAAACTACTAAACCTTCTTTTGAAACAAAAAACACTGAATGAAATTCGGGAAAACTCCCAATTTCGCCAGCCTCTTATACGCGTACTTAATGGAGAACCACTGCCATTGGCTCCTCCGTCTCCTAAACCGGCATCGAACGGAGCCGTTCCCGTCCCGAAGTCGACCCAAGAGAAGAAACTTCCCATAAACCAGCCTTCTGCAAAACCCAAGAAAAGCTGTTTCGGGGCTGTACTCTTTCTTCTTATTTTTTTGATACTTGTTTACATCAGTTTATTATTGGTTACTTCCAGGTTCCATAGTCATTTGGAAAAATTTCAAAATACCCCTGCAGAAACGAATACCCAATCCGAATTATGAGTACTCCGTTTTGCAGAACTGGAATATGAGGAGAATCTGAAAATTGCATCGAATTATTTTCACATATTAAGGGAGAAGTTCCCCTCGGTTATTTTATTGTTGGGTTACGGATTTTCCGTGTGTTTTTAACTTTGAAAGGAGAGAACAGATGAAACTGTTCAAATTGGTTCCTGTTGCGTTCAGGCAGTATCATGAAAATGATGATAATGGAGGCTGGTATATTGCTGAAATTTCAACCGAAACGAAGCACTATAATCCAAAGACCGACGAAGTTGAATTTCAATTTGGGGGTTCTGAAACCCTGGAAATTTATTTGAGTCGTGGCTGGAGCATTGTGTCCATTCAAACCGCCCCCATTCCCGCCTGTGATTCGGTTCCCGGGGCGATGATCTCCCAATACCTCCTTTCCATCGATGTTCCGGATGGGAATGTTCCCCAGGCATAACGGCGTTGATCCATAATTACCGGTCAGGTGGGTCCCTTGACAACGGCATTTCCATTGTCAGGTTCCCACCTTTCGACCTTCGTTCACCAGGCAAAACGGATAGCCAAGTGGAATTACGCTAAAAAATCTGGCATTTCTCATTTTCGAGCCAGGAAGGACCTGGTGTTTTTCAGGGTTAGTTTGCTTATTCTGACATCGATGAAGTTTCGTTCTTCGGACGGATGTTTTTTAATCCTCCTGTATTGCCAAATGCCATGATTGTGGTATAATATAATGTGAATGAGGTTTTTTGCAATGTTTAATGGTCGTCCTGATGGATTTTTTTGTTTTAAAGAGAGGCCATAATGAAAGTGTTGATTACAGGAGCCAATGGTTTTATTGGCAGCTTTCTGTTGCGTTATTTATGCGAAAACGGCATCGAATCCCTGGGAATTGACCGATGTTTGGACCGCTGGAATGATGATATTCCAATTGAAATTGCCGATTTATGCGATCATGACAAAATCTGTGAAGTTCTGAACCGTTTCCAGCCGGACACGATCGTTTTGAATGGAGCGATCAAGGGATTGGACACGTGCGAAAACAATCTTCATGCCCTTCAGGTCAACGTGTTTTCGGGAATCCCGTTTTATGAATACGCCTTTCATCGGGATGTTCATTTAATTGGAATTTCGTCCGACATGGCTTTTGGCGGAGCCGTGAATCATCCTTCAGCTGAAAATGACCCGCCGTCGCCTGCCAACGCGTACGGCATTATGAAAACCGTAAATGAGTATCTGCTTAAACTTTTCCCGGAGTCCTCGGTTGTGCGTACCGCTTTGGTGTATGGTCCGATGCATCCGGAGGAATATCAGGTTTATTGCCAGAACTGGCTTCAGGATGAAATCCAAAACCAGTCCCATCTGATCCACTGGACCGCATATCGATGCCAGAGGAACCAGACCGTCGAGATGGCAGATAACATTTTCTGCAATCCGACCTTTATCGATGACTTGGTTCGGGGCCTGGAAACCATCATTCGACTCCGGAAAAAAGGAGTCTTTCACTGCTGCGGAAGCGAGAGATTCAGCAGGTATGAGATCGCCTTGGAGGTCGCCAGATTGATCGGAAAACCGGAAATGATCCGAGCTTTCCATTCCCCTGAAAACTTGCGCCCATTTGATGTTACGTTAAGTAACCAAAAAACGGTCAGCGAGCTGGGGCTTGAACCGACGCTGCTGCGTCAAGGGCTTCGCTCCTCACTTCAGGACTTTATTTGAGGTTTCCAATGCAAATCTACACCCGATGGTTTCCCCAGAAATTGATAGGGAGATTTTCCCGATTATACCGGGGGAAATTCTGGAACCATTCCCATGAAATGGTGCTGGAGGTCGCAACGGATTCGGAACTGCTGATGAATTATTTCAGGATGTACCAACAGGAGGCAGAACCCACAGCGAGTCCCAGGGGGAAATTGTGTTATTTATTGGAAGACAAGCGGACGCAAGACTGGAACAGGCCCCCTGAATCTTACTATGAAACGTTGGTAAACCGGAAGCGTTTCGCGATCGGGGGGATTTGTCACTACGGGCATTTTAAGAGCATGGCGGCGGGAATTGGCAGCTTTCTGATGTCCTCCAGCAAACGCCAGGGGATTCATAGTGCCGGGTTTTCTTTGGGAGACCGCGGGATCCTTCTTCTCGGAGGCGCAAGCAGCGGAAAAACCACGCTGCTTTTGCAGTTAATGCCCTATCTTGAGAGCATCATTTCGGACGATTGGTGCGACGTAATCGTCCGGGATGCGGAATTGGCCGCGGTCTCGGAGGAAAATAACATGTCGCTCAATCTGAACGATCTTCCCGAGTTGATCCGTACAGGCAAGATCCCGCCGGCATTCGCCAAACTGCCCACGATTCCTCACGGCTGGCGAGATAAAATCGTTTTTCCGCTTCAGGATCTGTGCGGGCAAAAGAAACGTTCCGGGATCAAGATCCATGACATCTGCATTTTGGGAAATTTTCCCGTGCCTCAGATCCTCGAAAGTGTTTCTGAACGCGAATTGTATTGGTATATTTCGTCCGTTTCGGGCCATTGTCCCTTTTGTTATCCGAATGTTGAGATCCTGAAAAATGTTCTCCGGGACATCCCCGATCCAGAGAGCAAAAAAATCGTTCTGAAGGCCGTGCGAAACCGACTGGCGTTTTGTTCCCGGGTCAAGGACTGGCTTGCCGATCAAAGAGGACGGATCATCCTTTTGCCGAATTATCAAACCAGCCACGATCCAACGCTCAATTTTACCTTTTTGATGGAGAAAACGCATGTTTGATGAAATCATCGAGGCCCTTTTCAAACTTCGCGGAGAGATGCCCCGTTACGTGCAAGCACCTCCAACCGAAAAGGAGGAGATTCTGCGAGATCTGTTCCTTTCAGAATCCCCGTCACTGTTGGATTCGCTGTCCCTTTCCCGAATCGCGCTCGAAAATATCCAGTATGCACTGGAAGTCAAGCACCAAATACAGGCGGCCAATCTCGTGGATCCCAGCACCTGTCTCTTTGTGCACGGATCAACAGGGCGGGGCAATGGGCAAGTCGCGCCGAATTTGGAGTTCACGTTGACCGACCGGCCCGGTATTCAGATGGAAACCTTTACGATTCCGGATTGCCGGGATGATATTGACCTGGTTCTGGTCGCCGAGAAACCGGAACGATACATTCCGCGTCTTGATTCCATCGTTCGGCAAACGGCAGCGGAACACAAATGTGAAATTACTTTGAATGTGCTGGATTACGAGAGCTTGCACGAAGAATTCAATGATCCCGGAAGCCCCGCCATTCGCCGGGTTTTGGCCATGAATCATCCGAAAGCCCTCATCAATCCGGTAAGGTTGGGCGAACTTTGCAGCGAGGCTTCGGCGCATCTGTCTTTCTGGGACGTCCCGCACGAAATCGATTTCAAGCTTCTCATGCGTACCGCCCCAATATTGAACCAGTTTGAAAGAAATGCCTACACCTTCAATTCCTCTCACCTGATGATGCTTTTCCCGACCTTATATCACGCGGCCAAAGGCGACATCAACATCGGCTTCCCCAAACGCAGGTCCAAAATTAAATACACGGGAAAAACAGCATGAAAATACCATCACGGGAGGCAGTTGAAGCATTTCAGGGGCTCGTTTCCTCCAGACGTTACATTTACCATATTTGCACCTCCCTGCGATTTGAGAAAATCTGCCAATGCCAGGAGATCCGCTCGCGGAACAGTCTGGGCCAGATTGACGATGACTACGCGCTGGACTCGCTTGTCAAGCTAAGATCGGAGATTCGGCTTCCCGACGGCAGGTTTTTGAACGATACGGTTCCTTTTTATTTCACGCCGCGCCAGCCCATGTTTTCAAGACTCATCCGGGAGGAAAAGGCCAGGCCTGAAGAAATCGTCGCGATCGGATTTGACTTCGAAAAACTGAAATCCAAATACAGGCATTGGCTCTTTTCAACGAACCCGGCCTACGAAGGCTCGAAGTATCTTGGGGACTGGTCCCAAAGGGCTTTTCTTCATTGGGATGTGCTCGAAAAATGGCACTGGAATTCCGATGCAGCTCCCAAAGAGGAAAAGATCAGGGAATCGTGGAAAAGACAGGCGGAAATCCTGCTTGAGGCCCCGGTATCTTTGCGGGATTCCGCCCATGTTGTCGTGGATAAAAAAAGCAGATTGGGCGACTCCCTGGAGTGGTGTTCGTATGTTTACAAGATCGAAGGGATATTTGAATGGTAAAATCATACAAGATCGGGCTTTTTCCCGGCCGTTTTCAGCCTTTTACAAATTCACACCTGGAACGCATCCTCGAGATAACCCATTCTTTCCCCAACATGAAATTGTGCATTTTGCTTGGTGATATGGGAACCCTGAATTTTGAGAATTTTCTGACGGTTGAGGAACGCGAGAAAATCATTGAAACGATCTGCAAGACGCATTTTTTGAAAAATGTCTTCATTCGTGCGGTAAAAGGGGCCTACCCTCCTGAAAAATGGGCTGAAAACGTCCGGCGAGCCATTCCCGACGCAGAAATCGTTTTTAGCGACAATCCATTCGTTTACGAGCCGCTGGCGAAAGCGGGCCTGGAATACCGCACGCACTGCCGGCAAGGGATCGACGGGGCGGATTTAAGAGCTTTGCCCTTTCAACACTGGAAAGAACATATTCCTCCGGAAGAATTCGATTTCCTTTGTAAAAATGACATTTATGAAAGACTCCAAACCCTTTCTGAAGGTGGCAAATACCCTTTTTTGAGGAGAGAGGGCGAGGAATGAAGGCCGCAGTTTTTCTGGATTTGGACGGGACGCTGATTTTTAACGAGTCCGATTTAAACTACTGGAATGTCCGGGTACAAACCGGTTGGACTCCAATTTCTACCCAGTCGGGAAGTGCCTATTATATGGATTCTCAGACCGTTCCCCTGCTGAAAGAAATGGAAAAGCGGGCGCACATGTTTTTGAGCACGGGGAGAAATGCCGCGCAATTTCAGGAAGTGTCACCCTGGTTCGCCGACATTCAGTGGGGGGGAATTTGGGGAAAACTGGGGGAAATGGTGCTTCAATGCCAGGATTTCCGGAAAGACGACTACGAAACGTATTTGGCCCGGCAAGTGCCCAAGTCCTTGCAGCAATTATATCCTGACGCCGGCATGGAGAACGTCTTCAGCATCGAATTCAGGGAAAAAGAGCTCACGCGGTTTCTGGATGAAAACCCGAAAATCAAAAGAACCGATATTTACCAGACAAGCCGGAAAAGATTCGCATTGACGGCGGAAGGTTTCGGAAAACATCTTCCTGTAAAATTTATCAAAAGCCGGAACCCGAACTGGTTTACATTTGGCGTCGGTGACATGCCGGTTGACATTCCAATGTTATCAGAAGTGGACTGCGCATTCGTCCCGTCCTCACTTTCCGCGCCCTTGACTTGCCATAAGATCGATCTTCGCGGACCAGAATTTTCATCCTTTGTATTGTCAGAAATTCTAAATCATCTCAAAGTTTCTTCAAAATTTGAGGAATAGTAGCCCCAGGTCGTTACATGTTGCAAATAATTAAAAATTTGACGGGCTCGCAGAATGACGGCTTCATCACCTGATATAATATCTGAAGGGCAAGCTGACTTTTGAACGAATGGCAGAAGATCAACGGACAACACATCGACCTGACACGTAAGCCCTCACGATCTTCCCGTGGACTACGAGCCGAACCAGGAAAGCTCACGGGAATACCACGGCAAGAACAAAGACACTACGGGAAAATAGACATTCAGGTGAGTTTGAGTCCAAGTTTTGTTACGATTCAAGAAAACGGTCCTTGGCTTTTTACCGTTGACTTTCCTGGATTGGTTTGTCGTCCTGAGTATAACGGCAAAATTTTACGATTCAACAAATAGCTTTATATATCTGTTTTCCTTAAAATTTCAACGTTGTTGTCAGCAATCATCCCACTTTCAAACATTTTTTTGTACGTTGTAGTTTTTTCAAAACACTCTGAATTGTAGTTTTCAATGATGGCAGCTTCAAAAGCACGATTCAAAACATTACTGTTCAAAGCACAAAAAATATTCTTCGCAATTTCATTTTGCAACTTTAGCAACTGCAGGAAATCGTGACCATTTATCAGCTTCCAAAAGTTCTTGATAACTTTAATGTCAAAAGAATCATAATCCTGATTCCAAATTCCTTCTTCTGTAAAGTATTTTTTATATTCTTTTTTTTGTAACAAATTTGGGAAAGTTTTTGGGTTTATACCTGAAGAATCTTTAGCAAGTAACGTGATTAGTTTCGATAAGTTCATTTTCAATCCATCAAAGAACGATGGAAAATCCACTTCTCCGGATTGATTTTGAATTTTTTCCAACGTATGGGGTAAATCATCAGGAAGGTTTTTTCGAATAAATGCCATTTGATACGCCATAAAAAATGCTTTTTTTATTTGGTCCTCTGTAAAATCACAATTAACCTTGGATAAAACATTTTCGTCTGTTGCCAAAATCATCGTTTCAAGGTCATGCGTTTCCGTTACAAACAGTTTTTTAAATTTCTCATATTGTACCTCGTCGTTAAAATCCAAGTCAATGATGCCATATAATGGCCATTTTTCCATACCTGAAGGCTTGATCCAGGGAGCAGCAGGAAATTTGGCCAAACCTACTATTACTTCATAAATTACAGACTTGATATTGGTTTTAACATTTTGAGTTTGAGATTTCGACTTAAAAGAAGAAGAAGAGAGCGCCGCACGATTCTTTATAATATTCGAAACCACGACACATTGGACACGCATGGCAAATTGTTTTTCAAAAAATTGGCGATCCAAATCTCCTTCAACAAGCAGGTATTTCTCGGTTTGTTTACTAAAGACTTTATAATCATGATGTAATTTAATATAATTGACAATTGATGCCAGGTTTATTTGGAATGATTCATTCTTTATATTTGCCATATTATTCCTCATCTACAAAATCAAGAATCAGATCGCAATGACGGCTGATAATGTTAGGTGAATGAGTGGCAACAATTGCCTGCATATTGTTTAATCGACATATCTTGATTAAATGGTCGAGATACTCTTCCTGCCATTCAATATGAAGTGAAATTTCTGGTTCATCGACTAAAATGACTCCGTTTGTTTTGGCCTTAAAAATAAGATTGTAAAACATTACAAAATCATTTTTTTCTCCGGATGACAAACAATTCAAATCCAGAGGTTCCCCCTGAAATTCCATTTGGATTCCGTTTTCAGAAAACTTGACGACCTTATGGGTAAGCTCATTTCTTTTATTCAAAATTTTACTAAAAAGATCAATTTTCTGATAAATATCTTCATAAGCGTTTACCGTACTCCCAAATACTGAAATATAGGTTTCCAGAAATTTTCGGTTATTCTTATAGGCGTCATCCAAGCTGCTGATATTCAAATTGCGATCGTCACTTGCCCCAATTAATCCAGCATTCTTAAACCGTGTCAGTTTCTCCTGATAACCATTCCATGCTTGTTTAAATTCTTCAAAATCTTTAAATTTGGACTCTGCTCCCTGTGCCTGAAGAAATGCATTGGGAAGTTTGTCTTTGGCTTCGGAAAGGCGAGCCTGGTAATTACTGTTACATTTCCGCAATATTTCTATAAATTCCCTGGAAACAATCGCAAGTGGATCACTTCTGTCAAATCTTTCATCAAATTCATCCATCAGCTCGGGATAACGAAACCTGGGAAAATATCTTGTATCTTTTGGAAATAATACGAAAAAGTCACTAATACGATTCGCAGAAATAAATGTTATTGGAATATCCGTAATAAGTTTTTGAACCTTTTGACGGTATGAATCGAGGAATTCAATGCAAATATCACGGCTGATCCTGTATTCCCTATGTGACATGAATCTCTCTTCAGGGAACATTTCTTCTTCAGAATCGTTTGGTAAGGGCATCGGTCTCTTAATGATTCTGTTGGATTTCAACGATTCTGAAAGCTTGGTTTTGACCGAATTGTTGACCGAAACAACGAAATCAATATTGTCCTGAAATGCCTTGTAAATATTGAAGTTGCTTCGCTGAACGTAGTAATTATTTACCCCCCCCCTTGCTTTTTTATTGATAACACGTTCAATTTTAATGGAAGTTCCATTTTCGATAATACATTCAAAGGATTCAAATGGAACCAGAATGATTTTGTTTAATGATTCGTAAGAAGGATTAAAAATAAAGTTGATGAAGTTGAAGATCGTGGTTTTCCCACAACCGTTAGGGGCAGTCAAAATGGAGACATTTTCTCCATTATTAAAATCGATGTAATAGTCGAATCTGTTAAAGAGTTTTTTAATTTGGATTTTTGAAAGGGCTACATTATTCATATCAAACATCCTTTGAAGTTTAACCTGGAGAACAAAGAGGATTTAATAATTATAACAATTCTCAATTAACCGTCAAGGGGGGGAATAGGGGACACCCAATTCCAGAAAACGACGAGAAGCGCCAGGCTTTCATCCCCTCAAACAAAAAATGGGGAGGTCGGCTTTCGCTTTCCTCCCGCTGTTCGTTAGCGTGAGACGCTTGCGGAATCGCTATTTCCTGCTTCTCTTGCGAGAATACAGCAGGCCGGCAAAGCCGAGGAGCATCAGAACCCAGGTCGCCGGTTCAGGAACCGACGGATCGACCGGACCGGGCGGAAGCGCGCCAAGCTCAAGGATCCCGGCGGAGTTGATCATCCACGGGTTACCGGTGTACCATTCCGGAAATGCCACCGACATGCCCGTGACGTCCATGTTTCCACCGTTGACGCTGAAGATCGGGTACGTGTCCAGCGTGTTCAGCTCGTTCGTAATGTTGAGGAACAGGGTCCCGCCGAGATTGATGTTCCCGTTATTGACCGTGATCGTATCCCAGTCGGTATTGTCCGCGTTGAAGTCGATGACGATCGTTCCGTCGCCGGACTGCGTGTAATTGCCGTTGATCGTCGCGTCCACGATCTGCAAATCGCCCGGATTGTAGGTACCGCCGTTCTGCGTGAGGTCGCCCGTGACGGCTTTCGCATCGAGCGTGCCGCCGGTCCACGTCAGACTGTTGGCCGTGGTCAGGGCCGGGGTCGTGACCGTACCGCCGGTGATCTTCATGCTCGAGCCGTTGTCCTTGACGATGATCGGGTTGGCGTTCAGCTCGCCGCCGGAAACCTCGACGTAACCGACGTCCGCACTGCCGATCGTCAGCTCCTTGGTGACGTTCATCTGGCCGTTCTCTTTGATGTACACGCTGCCTTGCGAGCCCGCGCTGTAGCTGATCCGCGCGGCGCTGGAAAGATTCAGAACGCCGTCGCCGTCGATGGTCAGTTCGCCGACGGAGCCATTGTTACGACCGACGCGCAGACTGGTCGCGTTGGCGACACCGCCGGATATGGTCGCGTAGCCAGTGCCGTTTTCACCGACGTTGATCTCGGTCTTGGTGATGGTCAGTGTACCGTCGAGCAGATTGAAATTACCGGTCGCACCCGCCGCGTGGCCGATCATGAGCGTCTGGATCTGAGCGGTTCCGCCGTCGATGGTGAGAGTCCCTTTGCTGTCGGCGTAGTAGCCGAGGTCCGTTTCGTTGTTCGGAACGGACAGCAAGCCGCCGTCGAGGACTTCGACCGTTCCTTCGCCGTAACGCCCGATACGGAACGTGCCGCCCGAGTTGGTCAGGTTGACGGTGCCGTTTTCGATCGAAAGTTTACCGGTCGAGCCGGCCGCGTATGCGATGTTGGAAAGGCCCGAGACGGTCGTCTCGCCGCCCGTGACGTTCATCACGCCGTTGCCGGAGTCGCCGACGCGCAGTTCGCTGGCCGCGGTCAGGGTCCCGCCGGAAACATTCAGCTCGCCGTTCGCATTGGCTTTGTTGCCGACGAGGATGCTGCTGTTCGTTTTGACCGTTCCGCCGGAAATGTTGAGCGTGCCTTTAATTGGGTTTTCTTCGGTCGGGACCGTTTGGTAACCCGCGATGATGTTCCCCTTGACGGTAACGTCCGCGCCTTCAGTTATATTAATGGTCCCCTGATTGTAGAGGCCCGCGTACATGATCGTGTTGAAAGTGACCGTTCCGCCGGAAATATTGGAGACGCCCGTACCGTTTTCACCGACGCGCAGGTCGCCGGCAGTAACCGTACCACCGGAGATGTCGATCGTCCCGGTGGACCCGGCGCTGTTGCCGGCGTAGAGGTGCGAGGTGGCGTTGAGCGTGCCGCTCTTGACTTCCAGCTTGCCGGTTCCGCTGTTGCCCGCGACGACTGCGGCCGTATTGACCGTTCCGCTGTCGATGATGAACGTTCCGTCGCCAGAGGCGTTATAGCCGAGGTGAATGTCTCTGCCGGTGCTTTCGAAAACTCCGCCGGTCAGGACGTTCACCGTGGCCGTTCCGGACAAACCTATACGGGAGGCGTGATCCGTGATCGTCATCGCCCCGCCGTTTTGCAGGTTGAGCGTGCCCGTCGAACCGGTATGTCTCCCCATATACAGATAGCCGGTACTGTTGCCGTCGTCGTGCATGGTGACGTTGGTCGTACCTTCCAGCGTCATGGTACCGGTTCCGTAATTTCCAACAGAAAGATCGCTCATAATATCAAGCGTCGTATCCGTCAAGGTCACGGTCCCGGTTCCGGTGTTTTTGGCATCGCTTTCATTGCCGCCAATGCAGAAACCGCCGCTGACGACCGTGATCGAGGCGTTGTTGCTCGTATTCATCGTTCCCGTGCCGGCATCACCCACGATGATTCGTTTCGATTGGACGTTTCCGCCGTCCACGGTGAACGTTCCCACGCCCGTGGCGCCGCTGCCGACGTAGATCTCGTTGCCGGTATACAGGGCGTTCGACTCGATCGTGAGCGCACCAGTTCCCGCTTCGCCGACCCGGACGGAGTGCGAGGTGGGCGCCAGGGTCCCGCCGTTTTTCAGGATGACCTCTCCGTTCCCGCCGGCTTTGTATCCGATATAGACGTAGCCGCTGGTATTCAAGGTCGCATTATCGACCGTGAGGGTCCCGGTCCCGTAATTCGCGACGACGATGTTCCCGGGGAAATTCTGCGTCACGCCGTTGGTGAACGTGGCCGTTCCTTTCGCGCCGGGTTTCGTTTCGGTCGCGACTTTATCGCCGAGGGTCAAAGCGTTGGCGGTCAGCGTTCCGCCGCTCATGGTGAACTCGCCGGTTGAGCCTTCATAGTAACCCATGACGAGCGCTTTTGAGCCGAGGTTGATGGTCCCGGACTCCAATTTTAGAAGGCCTTCACCTGCACGGCCGACCCGTAAATCGTTGGAGGTGTAGGTTAAGGTTCCGCCGTTGACGGTCATCACACCTTTGCCGCTGGCTTCGTATCCCAGGTTTATCCAGCCTGCGCTTTCGATAAATTCTCCATTGGAAAGGTTAAATGTTCCACTGCCTGACGAACCGACTCGGAGTGAAGTACTGGAGTTGACCGTACCTCCGGCCATATCGAGCGTTCCTGTTGACCCTGAATTGAGACCAATATAGATATTGGAGCTGGCGTTGACTGTACCGCCGGTCATTTTGAGCGTTCCTGTTGCCCCTGATTCGACACCAATAGAAATATTAGCGGTGGCACTGACCGTACCGGTGGAGGATATATCGAGAATTCCGACCGAACCGTTTTGCTCGCCAATACGAATCTCTTGCGACGAGGTTAACGTTCCGCCCGACAAGTTATATTTACCATTGGATCCGTTTTTGTAACCTATCGACAGGATGCCGGAAGAAGGCGTCACCGTGCCGTCGGTCTGGTCAAACGTCGCCGCGGAATCGTAACCAACGCGGAATTTGCCCAAAAACTCTAAAGAACCGCCTGAAATGGTAACATTGGCGCCGTTCCTCATGGAGTAGACGCTCTTTTTGACCAGGACCGACCCGCCGCTGATGGTGAGATTTTTGTCAAAATAATCGGCCGTGCCGTCCGACCCGGAAACGGTCAGCGTGCCGTTATTCATGACGGTCGTCTGGCCGAGGTTCTGCAGGCAGTTGGTGATGACCTTGATCTGAGCGGTATTCTCCGTCCCGCCGATTATCAGGCCCTGGGAGCCGGAAGGAACCGAAGGGGTCGTGCCGCTGTAGAGTTCAATTTCATTCCCGAACGTGTTTTGGACCCAGACCGTGGTGTCCGGCGACATGGGAGCGACGATCGTTGCCGCGTCGATCGACCCCGCGCCTTCAGCCGGCACATTGACGACATCGGCGTTCGCCCACGACGCCAGCGTTAAAGCCAGCAGTCCAAAAACGAAACGATATGCGTTTTTCATAATAAAAACCTGTTGCAAGGTGAATAATGATCGCATTATGATTGCGCTAACTATCAGCCACTTTTAAGGAGGTCTGTAGTTTCAAATCCTATTTATTATTTATTATTATACACAAGTTCAAGAATTTTTCGACAGAAAAAAGAATAATTTTGGGAAAAAACGGAAAAAATCCTGAAAAATTTGTCGTTTTTGTCAAATAGTCAGACTTAAATCTGTCAACTTCAAACTGATGGCAAAGTTTTTCGGTTCCCTGAAGGGGGAGTCACTCCGTTTCCTGCTTTGCGATCTCGAAGTGGATGGGGACCGCCTGGAAAATCCTGCAAGAGGTTTTCAACCAAATGCCCAGTAGGCCTCCAGCCCCCAAAACACGAGAAAAGCGGCGCTCAGCAGAACGGCCGGGACCCAGCGAGACGGCGACTTGCGGAAACGAGTCCAGGCGGCCTGAGGGTTTTGGAAAAGGCTTACCACGAACAGAATCAGAATCGGGATCAGCGGCAGGTGGTAGCGTTCGTGCGCAAACGTGAGCGAGTGCAGCGCCCAAAAGTAAAGCAGAACCGCCAGCAAAAGCGCGATCGTCGGGAGCGACTTCCGGTTGAATTCAAACGAGAAAACTCCCCAAACGGCAAGCTGGAAGAGCAGGGCAAACGGCAAGATCACGATGCACGTCACCGCGAGAAAAAGGGCCTTTCGCGGCGATTCCCCAAGCCGATCCAGCCCCCAGAACCCCCGTTGGATCCCGGCGGGAATGGAGCGTTCCAACTGCCAGAAGCAAAGCGCCTTCATCCCGGTCCGCTCGAGCGTCTGAGCCGGATGCGATTTCATGTAATTTTTGGCGTACCCGCCCGCCAGACGGTCTTTCTGGCCCTGGTTTTGCACGTTGAATGAGGCCCCCGGATTCTTTCGCGTGTAATCATCTTTCAGGACCGTGTACCAGTCTTTTGGCGGCTCCATCGAGATCGCGTCCCACGCACGATACAGCGGGGTGTACTCGTAATTTCCCATCATGAGGTTCCGCCCGCTCATGCAGTCGATCGCCACGAACGTCTTCTGGATGCGCGTGTTGCGGATCATCCACGGAGCCATTCCGACCCCGGCAAAAACCAGAAGCGCAAGCGCCGCGGCAAGCCGGCGTTTCCACGTGAAGACCGGTGATTCGTTCGGCCAGAACAGAATGAAAATCGCCAGCGGGAACGGCGAGAGCCACAAAATGCTGCGCGTCAGTGCTCCCAGTGCGATGAACGCCCCACAAAAGCACGCCGCATAAATCGAGCCGGTCCGCAAAAACCGCACGGCCGACCAAAGGACCAGCACGAGCCAGAACGTGAAAAACGTTTCCGTCAGGACGAAGAAATTCTGCGCCACGAGCGACGGGTAAAAGCAGAAGATCCCCGCCGCCGCGAGCGAAGCGTTGGGCGAGAGGAAGCCGCACTCACGCGCCAGGCCGTACACAAAAAGGACCGTCAGGAGCGAAAGGAAAATCTGCACGACGCGCACGGCCGTGTAATTCTGCACGCCAAACACGCGGTAAATTTCTGAAAGAAGCCACGGGTAAAGCGGCGGCCGAATCGAAACGAAAGCCTCGGCTTCTGAGCCGTAAATCCCGGTCTCGAGCAGATGAACGGCCAGCTCGTCGTAGTGGTTTTCGTCCACAATTTGAAGCGTCGAGCCGTCCAAAACCAGCAGAAGGCCAAGCCGAAGCAGCAGCCCAACGAGGAGGAGCACGGCCAGGATCAAAATCGTGTGTTTCGTTTCGGTTTCGGTTTCCATTTTTCCCTCAGATGTACTCCGCGTACTGCATCTCCTTCACGTGGAAGTAACGCCACATGAAAATGAATCCAAAGACCGAAACGAGTGCCGCATAGAGCAGAAAACCCGGATGCCAGACCAGCACCTCGTTCGCGTCATAGAGCGGCTGGAAGAGATTATGCCCCTGCACGACCACCAGACGCAGACCTTCCAAAAGCGGCGCGACCGGGTTGAGCATCATGACGAAACCGAGCTTCCCACCGATCTGATTGATTTCGAAAAAGACTGGCGTGAAGAAGATCCCGAAACTGGTGAGAACGTTCAGTAGGTACTTCACGTCACGATAGAATACCATCGCGCAGCTCAGGAAAAAGCCGATCGCCAGCGCGAGCATGATCAGCAGAAGGCCCAGAACCGGGATCCAAAGGAGGTTCCAGCTCCACGTGACGGCCCCGACGAAAATCAAAAGCCCGGCAAGCACGACCGTTCCGATCAGCGTGTCGAACAGCTGGACGAGCATCCCTGCGATCAGGATCACTTCGCGCGGGAAATAGATCTTCGTGATCAGGTTAATATTTCCGAGGAGCGAGTTCGCGCCATTATTCAAAATGCCAAGGAAAAGCGACCAGCCCATCGCCTTGACCGCCATATTCGCGAAAGCGGGAAGGTTCAGCGGCTGGCCGGAAATCGTCGCCATGACGTACTTCAGCACGGTACCGCTGAACACGACCATGACCGGAATGAACAAAGCCCAGAAAAACCCCATGACCGCCTGCTTGTACCGGAGTTTAATGTCGCGCAGGACCATCTGCCACAGCAGCTCGTGGTAGTGGAACGGCTCGACGAACATCCAGAGCCAGTCGCTTCGCTGAGTATCCGTCTGCAAATCGTGAGAAAGGGTTGATTCTGAGTTTTCCATTTTAGTGCTTTTTGAAAATATTTAAAAGGCCTTCTTTTACGTCAAACAAAAACGACCGGATCGGCTGCTGGTGCTGGCAGTAACCACCGCGCAGAAGCTCCCAAAACGCGAGCCAGAAGTGCGTCATGAAGTGGTCCTGGACCTTGACCCGCCGGCCGAAATGACGCTCCTGAGCGTCCAGGTAGCGCAAATACCGCGTCTTGTACTCGCAGTCCGGCTGGTTGGCGAACTGCTTCCGTAAATCCTCCCGCAGCGGCGTGTGGTAGCGAAACTGGCCCACGCTCGTCAGGTAGTACACGTTCCGCCCGTTCGCCCAGTCCGGCTCTTTCCCCAGCGCCGACGCGTTCGTCGTGTGCCGCCGGAAACGCATCAGCGGGACTCGCAGCGTCTTGAGCTTCGTGCAGAACGGCGCCATCGTAAAGACCCACGTATCGTGCGCCCACGGCTTCGGAAAGGGAAAAAGCTTTTCCATCACCGACCGCCGCAGCGCCGACATGCAGCCCGCGCAGTCCGGATGCTCGTCCGCCCAGTCCGCAAGGAAGTAGCTCGAATCGACCGGGTGGTAAATTTTAAAAAGCTCCGTCACGCGCTCCGAAAGCGGGTTTCCGTCCTGATCGATGAGCGTCCGGCCGCAGTACACGACCCCAACATCCGGGTTTTCGTCGAACGCCCGCACCATCGTTTCGAGCTTTTCGGGAAGCCAAACGTCGTCCTGGTCCGAGGGGAAAATCACGTCGCCCGTGCAGCGGAGCATCGTCTGCTCGAAGTTCTTCTCGTAGCCGAGATTCTGCGGGTTCCGAACGATTTCGACCCGAAACGGCACGGTTTTCGCCCACTCCTCGAGGATCCCGACCGTGCGGTCCGTCGAGCAGTCGTCCCCCACCATGACCTCGTCAGGCAGGCGCGTCTGGGCGGAAAAACTCTCCAGCTGCTCGCGGAGGAATTTCTCGCCGTTGTAGGTGCAAAGCGCGATGGAGATCCTGCTCATTTGTACCCCCTCTTTTTCAGCCCAAGTACAGCACAAAACAGACCCGCCAACCCCGCCAGATTCTCCGAAAACTGGAGCGACGCAATGGCCGGATGGAACGGGAAAATGAGGACCGCTTTGGCCAAACCTTTGAGCTTCAACTTGAGGCGCAGGGCGATGAAGCGCAGACTCCCCATTCGGCCGCAGTGCTTGCGAATGGCCCGGTACGTGTTCAGGTGCTCGCGAAAATTTCTCTCTGCAAAAAACCGGAAGCTCGCCCGCTTGAGCGGCTGGAACTCGTACACTTTCGCCAGCGCGGTTTTGTACTGGGTTTTGCCGATCCCGTCGAGGTAAAGGGAAAGCTCGAAATCGCTCCCGCCGGTGGTTCCGTAGTCCGGGTCAAGCGGGTTTTCACGTCCGGAAAGCGCCTCCAGCCGGTAAAGCGTCGAATTCGTCGTCACGCCCGGCACGCGGGCACACTCTTCCGTAAACGCCTCGTACGGGTAAATGCTCCCATGACGAAACAGCTCGGGGAAATCGTCCGGGAAAACCGGCTCGCACGTCCCCTGAACCACGTCGGCGTCGGTCCGTTTTTGGATCTCGACCATCTTCTCGACCCAGTCTTCCGCAGCCGTTTCGTCGTCATCGATGAAAAGGACGAAATCGCCCCGGCACTCACGGATCGCCCGATTCCTCGCGAGCGCAATATTCTGGACCGGCTCGCAGAAATAGCGCATTTCCAGCCCGATTTTTGTGGCTTTTTCAATGCACTCCTCAATGATTCCGCGGCTTCCCTGCTGGTCGTCATTTTCCACCACCACGACGTCAAACGGGACTTCCGTCTTCTGCACGAGCAGACTTTCCAGGCACTTTTTTACGAGTTCCGGGCGCTTTCGGGTACAGACCGCGATGGTGAGGAGTGGTTGATTCATGATTTCTTTGTTTGGCTTTTTTCCTTTATTTTTTTCCCAATGCCGTACAAATTCTTCGCAAAGGTGACAGGGTTGAGACCGTTGCAAAATCCTACCCTCAAATCATGGAAAATCGCATGCCAAGGTGCATAGTGCTGAAAGTAATGTCCCGTTACGATTTCGAGCAAAAACAGTGGAAAAAACAGGATCGCGTTCCTCTGGACCCTTGACCGGTTCGGAAAGTGCTTTCGGTTGTTGGCCAAATAACGAATACACCGCTGAACATAAGGCGTGGGTTCAAGTTTGCCAATCCGCTCCTCAAATTCCGAGATGAGCGCCTCGTTTGCCCAATATTGGGAAGCAGCGTTCCAGTGGAAAATCTGCTTTTTATGGTCCATCAGCTTCAGACGGGACTCGAAAGACCCGCTAGTCGTATTTCCCGTATAAATCCGATACGAAAACAATGGAGTGGGGAGAAAGCACCCCTGAAAACGGCATCGGTAAATGACGTTCAACCAGAGATCATGACTCCAATGAGGAGGAATCGGAAGTAAAATATCACGCAAGGAAGCTCGAAACGCGGATGCACAGCCACGTGGGAAACAGTCGGTCAATTTTGGCTGAAAGACACAATACGCCGTGGTTTCGTCGTAGAACCAGTTCTGCGCCAGTCGCCATTCCTGATCGTTCAATCTTTTCCCGTTTTCATCAATAATAAATCCCCCCGAGGAAACGACACCAACTTCCGGCCGGTCCTCAAAAGGAACCATCATGACGGAGATTTTTTCAGGTTCCCAAACATCGTCCTGGTCAGAAAGGAAAATCACATTTTTCGTGCAGAGAGAGATCGCTTTTCCGAAATTCTGCGCGAACCCCAGATTTTTCTCGTTCCTGAAAATACGCACCTCAAAAGGAACATTCCGGACCCATGCTTCCAGAATTTCCAGAGTTTTGTCCGTCGAACCGTCATCACAAATCACGACTTCGTCCGGGAGGCGAGTTTGAGCGGTAAAACTGTCAAGCTGCTCCTGCAAAAAACGCGCTCCGTTATAGGTGCACATCGCGATGGAAACGGTGGATCTTGCCATTTTCGGACCTACAGTGGGCGAACTTCTGGTTTCTTTTGCACTATGAACATGTAACAGTCCGCTTTATATTTATCACACATTTCATGGTATATGGGAAGCAGCATTTGCCAAGGTGTTTGAGGGGTACCAGTTTCTCGAGATCGATTTCTTTCTGAAGTCATAAACCCCCATAAATGCGGATCCTGCATAATTTCAACTGCCTGCAAATTCGCGCTTGCAAATAAACGATTAATGCTATCAAGTGTATGCAAATAAAAATGTCTTGGAGGAACCAGGCTTTGCGTATATTTTCCGAACTTCTGGTACAGGAAATCCGAAAAAAGCGGCAAACGAATCACTGCAATTCCGTCATCCTTCAAAACATTATAAATGCTCTTTACGAGTGCATTTTGGTCAAATACATGTTCCATGGAATGACTGAGTATTACAACATCGAATTTACGGTCAATCTCGTCCAGTCTTTTTTTCAGAATAGACAAATTTCCATCTCGAACTTCATTTTCAATAAAAGGGTCTGCACCTGTAAGATCCTTGAAACCACAGTCTCGCATAATGTACAACAATTTCCCATCTCCGCAGCCGACATCAAGGATGGAGGATTCCGCATTCCAGTGGAGTTTACTAATCCAGGAAAAAGACCTGTTTACTTCTTTCAAGTGAAGGATCGCGCCGATTTTCCCTCTTTTCCAGAAAGCGTATTGATAAAAGTGTTTGTCTATCCATCGTTCCCTAAATGGACGTTTTTTGTACGAATTCAAGGAATTGAACGAGTAGTATTTATCGGAGGAGTAATACCGGCTCATGTCCTCAGGTTGCTCAGCGATTTGTACGCAGCCACAGCGGGAACAGCGAAAATATCGGAAATCTTCGTGAAGTCCCATTTCATACTCCGTGAAAATGGCCTCGGAATTGTTTTCGACATTATGACAAATTCGACATTCCATAAAACACCTCCTGGTTAAAGTTTCATAACAAACATCCCTATTTTAACATAAAGTAAACAGGATGTCAAGGGCAGGTTCCCCGTTTGGGTCAGGGAACCTGCGCGTTCATTCAGTCGAGTAGGGGGTGCTGGCGCATCCATGGCATGAAGTCTGCCACTGGAGTTCCGCCAGAATGATATTCATTCCCGTATGTCGTATAGTCGTTATGATGTATTACCTGATTCTGTTCATATAACATCCAATCCTGGGAGCGATAAGTTGTGGTTGAAAAGCGCAGCTCGTCAAAAATGAATTCCGTCGGGCTGGCCACACTTGTTCCTGTCATAATCATGGAGGCATCATCCCAACGTGCCCAGTTTGTCGAACATCCTGAAGTATCCTGGGCGACGCCATTCAAAACCCAAGTCATATTGTCACCCTGAGTTCCGGCGCCATAGACATACAACCCCCCTGTGGAGGTGAGCGCAACGGTCTTCTCGGCTGCTCCGGCGTAATGTGTTAAATTGCCACTCGATAACAAAATCCCATAATTCCACCATCCACTTCGTGCCCGAACAAAGGAACTTTGGGTCGGAATTACATTGGTAGTGCCCCATAAAGTCATCGTGAACGAGCGTGTTTCCAGGTGACCGGACAAATTCAAACAGGCTACGTTATCACCATAACCCGATGTTACCAGATAGCGCATGCCTCTCCCGGTCAGGACGTTGGACACCAGGGAAACGTCAGCAAAAGAAACGGTTCCCGACTGGGTGATCGTGTAATTGCCAACTGAAGAGGCCATGTTGTTCAGGTCGGCGAAGTGATACACATATTCGTAGCCGCTCCAGACTGTCGAGGGGCTGCTCTGATTGGTGGTGATGGAGGAATCGCCGTAAACCATACGAATCGTGGTGGAACTCCCGGTCGGCAAGGATGGGATCTGGACCCACCACGCGCCTGAACCGGTTGTGGAGTCGTAGTAGTCCAGCTCGAATGGCAGGTTTGTATTATTTTGCTTGAAAGCCACGTCGTAGCCATACGTCGAGGAAATGCGTTTTTTCATCTGGTCGTTCCGAATCCGAACAAGGGCCGGGAAATTGGTGAGTGATGCGGTCGGAGCGACGAAAGTGATGTCACGGTAGAAATCCATAATGAGTCCTTTCCTGGGTGAAAGAGGGGGGAAAACCAACGAAAAACCTCATTATACGGCCGGAGACCATTCTGTCAAGCCAAAAAAGAAGTAAGAGGACCTTCAAAGCCCCTTTTTTACGTGAGAAAAAATATTAAAATGGTCCCGGCTCACTTGCGTTTTCAGTTCCGTCCAAAAGACGATTTTGCTTCTTTGAGCAACCAAAACCGACATTAAGGCACAATAAAATGACCCATCCCGTGCTGAACGACACTTACAAAGATGGAGACATTCAAACCGAAAGAAACGACTGCGAGAAGCAGCACGGTCACGGAAGCCAGCTTTTTATGGGTCCCAAACAGTCTGTAAGCAGGAAGTAGAGACAGCGGCAGGATCGCCCACGAAAAATAGGAAACATACAGGAGCATTTCGTTAAGTCGGGAACCAAATCCAAGGATCCCCAACAGAAAAACCGACGTCAGGAACCAAACGAAAGCCACTTGCACGAACTCCGACTTCCGAAACGCCCGGAAACCCAGGAAAGACAAAACTCCAATCAGACCACCAAGCCACAGATAAAAGGGTTTGATGGACGCTGAAGTCACAGGATGCAAACCATTTGCATCTGCATAAACGTCCGGCGGGAACAGGTTTCCGGCGAGAAAATTCAGGAATTGCGCGCACTGGTGAGAATTGCAATTGGAACTCCGCAGATCTTTTTCGGTTCCAGGAATGGAAGTCCATTTGAAGCACTCCGAAATCCCATAGGAAAGATCGAAAGTACTCGGAGCCAGGAAAAACGTCAGAACAATCCCCATCAGGCTGAACCGCACGGTTTCTTTCAGGAAGCCGGGAACGGATTCTTTGTTTTGCCAAATCGAAAAGACCGGGATCAGCGCGGACGTGAGAGTCGTACCGACTGCCGCAGACGCGAGGGCAAAATCAAACGCTGAAAGCCGGGATTTTTCGGATCGTGCGGACATTTGGCGGAAGTAAATAAACGCCAGAAGCGTGAAAAGCGTGAGAGTCAATCGTTCCGGCACAAACGTAAAAATGGCCGGGAATGAAAAGGCGTAAAAAGCCCAAATCGCATAGGAAAAGAAAACATCCGTGACCTTTTCGACCAGCCGCCGGAGGAACACCGCCCCCAAAACCCACCAGCCAATTTGGAGCCACGCCATCGCCAATGCCCCGGAGTAAAACCACACACCAAACCCACAGAGCCACAAAACCCCAGTTAAAATGAGGAAAAACGGGAGGAAGGGAAACAGTGCGATCGAATAAAACGGATGGCGGAAAATGTTCAGATAACAGGAATAACGAAAAGAAGTGAAGGAACGACAATCACTTGATATAATCACATCAGTTCGTAACCCTTCCGGATTCCAGGGGGCTATTCCAATAAATGATTCCTCATTTTTTTCAGCAGTTGGATCTAACGGCGCGATCCAAACACTTGTTTCCTTTGAGCCCAACGCAATTCCGCACGCCAACGTCACAAAGAGCAGAATAGAACAGGCCGCTTCCGTTTTCGAAAATCGACCGAAAAACGCTTTGATCTCAGGTTCCGCCCAGTATAAAATCCAGCCCATCGCCCAATGAACGAACGGAATGGAGGCGAAGCATATAAACAGAGTGCAGGGAGAAATCGGCCACGAGGAAAACCAGGGCACGTGATTTCCCCAAAAGGAAGCTTCTTTTTCAATTACGGAAGGATAAAGAGATGGAAAAAAGCCCGAAAGGTAAAAAATGGACGTCAAATCCATAAGGCCCAGCCAGGCACGAAGCCCAATATTCATTTTCCTTTCTTTCTTCCCTTCTTTCCGGAGGAGCCACATCATCACCGCCATAATTGCGATTTCTGATGGAATCAGCCAGACAAGCGGAACGGCGGCAGTTGAAAGAAAGAAAAAAAAGGCCGAAACCAGCAATACTCCGTAACGGAAATGGGCCTTAAAGTTTTCCATGGGTTTATCTTTCGTGCAAATCAATTACAAATAAAACTTCGGACGTGAAATGGTACAGGCGCTTTTCAGAGCGTAATGGAGTAACTACGGTGCTGTTATTTTCCTTTATGAGCGAAAACGCAGTAATTCACATCATCGGTCCGGGCGTTTGGAATGGTAAAATCCGCGACCTGGCGGTGATTCTTCCAAAGCGCGAACGAAAGGCTCAGCTGATCCCGCTGCGTGTAGTTTTCGATCCAGTAAAGCCACTCGTCCATGACGGCAATGACCCCCGGCTCGTGGTGGCGGCGGTACACGAGGTTGGTCTCCTGAAGGCCGTAACCTTTCGGGAAACCCGCCTTTTTGTATTCTTCCATCTGGCGGCGGCCCAGCTCCGGATCGATGATCCCGGCCTTCTGCACGAATTCGAACTCCTCATAAACGCAGCTGCGCGTCGGGTGCGCGGGGATCAGGAGGTCCGTCCCCCGCTTGCGGATCTCATCGAACAGGAACGGTGTCAAAATGTTCACGTTCCCGTCGATCCAAAGGCTTTCGTCGTACTCCGGGAAGAGAACGTGCGGCAGGATCTTGTGCCGGCGCGCGTTGCGGATCTTGTCGAGGTTGGTGAACTGGAGCGGCCGAATCTCCCAAATGCCGAACGTCTTCTGCGCGACGAGATCCTCGTCGTCGGTGAAGCAGACGTAATCCCACGCCGGGTCGGTGTAGTGGTAGCAGCGGATCTCGCCCAGGTCGTCGTACCCGTTCGTGATGCACGTGTACACGACTTTTTTGACCGTCGCGGCCCGTTTCGCTTTCGCGTCCAGGTACGCCTTCACCCCTTCGTCGGTCGGCTTGCAAGTGTTCCCAAGCGGGTATTTGCCGTACCGCAGGTAATAAACGAGCGGGTTCATCTGCAGGTCCGGCTTGCGTCGGAGCAGGGCGTTCCCGTCGAACTGTTCGGAGGGATTCAGCCCCTTTTTCCAACCGACTGTGAGGTAATGGTCGAGCGGCGTCCCCCCCATCCGTCGGTTCCAGCCCGACTGACGAATATAGAACTCCTCGTCCCACAGACCGGACTGCAGGATCAGCATTTTATCCTCCAAAAACCGCACGCGGTCGTCCATCATTCCGGTCAGTTTTTGAACCAGCGGGTTGAGTATTTTTCGTAAAAGTCCCATAAAAAAGAGTCCTGTTTGGAGGATTCAAGATGATTTCTTCGAAACGAAAGTGGATTTTATACCGGTTTTCAAGTCGTAAAACATCGACTTCCACGGGAAAGGAAATCGGAAGTAGGTGCCCTGAAAAACCAGCAGGAACCAGAAGACTCCGTAAATCAGGAAGTTTCTCTGGGACCGGCTCCTGTAGGAGTAATACCGCTCGAGACGTTTGAAAAACCGCCTCGGTTTTGTGCGCTCACACTCCGGCAGGTTACTGAAAATGCGCTCTTTGAGGAGTCCGATAGCTGGGAGCCACGCCCAATACTGGGTTTCGGTGTGCCAGTAATAATTCGCACGCTTCCACGCGATGCGCTCCATTCTCTGCTTGTACGACCCTGCGGTGGACGTATTGGCGTCGTAAAGCCTGTAACGAAAAAGTTTCCCGGGAAGAAAGCGCGTTTTCCAAAACCACGGAGCGATCGCGGTGAGCCAAACGTCATGCGCCCACCCCTCCGGAATGGGAAGAAAGACCTCGCGAACCTCCCGGCGAATCGCCGTCGCGCAGCCCCGAGTGCAGACGACCTCGTCAACCGGCTGATCGACTCCAAAAGCCACGGCCTCATCGTACCGCCAACCGTTCGCCAGGTCCGACTCACTGCCGGTTTGGATTTTCCCTTCGGCGTCGATGATCGACCCGTCGGAGGTTAAAACCCCAAGAGCCGGGTCATTTTCAAACTCCCGAACCATCGCGGCGATCTTTTCCGGCTCCCAAATGTCGTCCTGATCGGAGAGGAAAATCACGTTGCCGGTGCAAAGCGAAACGGCCTTCCCGAAGTTCTGCGCATAGCCGAGATTCTGCTCGTTCCGAACGATTCGGACCGGAAACGGAACCGTGCCGGCCCACTCCTCCAGGATCTCCAGCGTCCGGTCTTTGGAGCCGTCGTCGCAGACCACGACCTCATCGGGAAGCCGCGTCTGCCGGGCGTAACTATCCAGCTGCTCCCGCAGAAACCGCTCGCCGTTGTACGTGCAAAGCGCGATGGAGGTTGTAAGGTTAGCGGTCATTTTCTGACTTATTTTTCACCCCTAAACAAAGGATTTTTCGGATGAGAGTGGGAAAAAATTTTCGAATCGTGAAATTAGGATGCCGGATTTTGAACTCCCTCCTCCTTTTTCTGATATAAAATGGCATACAATACCACATCCAAAAAAATGGACCTAAAAGCCCGAATGCCCTGACCCAGCATTTCCATTCATAATTCCGGGTCTTCTGGTTCATTTCTGACATTTTCACAACATTATAGGATGTACAAGTACTATGGCGTCTGTAACAAAACAAAGGGACATCCAGATACTTCATCCTGGAAAACTTCGCAATTTGCATCATCATATAAAAATCTTCCAGAGGTGCTTCAGGTGTAAAGGGCAAAACTTTTGTAAAAATGGATTTTCGGGTCAGGGACCCATTCGGAACATGATTGATTTTCCAGAGGGAGGAATAGGAACCAAATCGGGAAGAATCAAAATCACAGCGACCGGACTGTAAAAAATCCGCCATGGTGTCGAAACTGCCTTCCTCGCCTAACGGAACGACCTGTTCCCGGGCATTAATAGCGCACCGCTGACTGTTTTCGTCAATGATAAAACTGTTACCGACGGCTAAAGAATAGGCGGGGGATTTTGACAAAAAATCGTATTCGGTCTGGATCGCTTCCGGCAGTGCCGCATCATCCGAGGCGATCAGATAAATAAACTCCCCGCGAGCCTGCGTAATCAATCGATTGAGCGTGATACACGTCCCGGCATTTTCCTGCGTCTGAAAAACCACACGCTGAAACCGGGCCTCGCATGCCTCTTTCATTTCATTGATTTTTTGCCACGTGGAGTCCCTGGACCCATCATCGATGATGATCAGCTCAATCCTGTTGAACGTCTGGGCGATGATCGACTGAATCGTTTCCTGCACGTACTGCTCGTGATTGTAGGCAGGAATAAGTACAGAGACCAGCCCCGGCTCCGTTTCAGCCAAACTGATTGATTCTTTCGACAACATATTCCATTTCCACTTTTGTTAATACCGGACTCATCGGCAGACTCAGCACCTCACGACTCAGGCGCTCGGCAATGGGGTACGAAAGATGATTCCATTCCGAGTAAGCAGCCTGTTTGTGCGGCGGGATCGGGTAGTGGATCTGCGTCCCGATGCCGTTTTCCGCGAGGTATTTTTGCAGTTCGTCCCGGCGTGTAGAACGAATCACGAACAGATGCCAGATGTGGGCGTTTTCGTCTTCCACTGTCGGCAGGATCACGTTCGGATTGAGGATTTCAGCTCGGTAAAACCGCGCGATCTCCCGCCGCTTTTCGTTGTCCGCGTCCAGGTATTTCAGCTTGACCGACAAAACCGCCGCCTGAAGCTCGTCCAAGCGAGAATTAGCCCCTTTGTACAGGTTCTGGTACTTCACGTGCGAACCGTAATTCCGGAGGGCTCGGATCTTCTCGGCCAGCTCGGGATCATTCGTGGTTACTGCGCCGCCGTCGCCCAGGCAGCCGAGATTCTTGCCGGGATAGAAACTGAACCCCGCCGCGTCACCGAGGCTTCCGGTACGTTTCCCATTCCACAGAGCTCCGTGCCCCTGGGCCGCGTCTTCAATGATTTTCAGACCGTATTTTCGGGCGATGGCCTGGATCTTGCCCATTTGCACCGCCTGGCCGTACAGATGAACGACCATGATGGCGCGGGTTTTCGGTGTGATTTTCGCTTCGATTTCGTCCGGATCGATGTTGAACGTCCGTTCGTCCGGCTCGACCAGAACGGGTGTGCAGCCGTTGCGGGAAATGGAGAGGATCGTCGCGATGTAGGTGTTGGACGGCACGAGGATCTCATCACCCGGCCCAAAACCATACGCCTGAACGATGAGCGTGAGCGCGTCGAGACCATTCGCCACGCCAACGCAGTGCTCCACGCCGCAATAGCTGGCAAAAACGTGCTCAAAGTCGGTGATTTCCTGGCCGAGTAAATACCACCCACGGTCCAGCACACGCTGGATCGCCGCGTCGATTTCGGCCCGGTACTGCTCGTTGACGGGTTTGAGGTCTAAAAAAGGGATTTTAATCATTGAGTTCAAATCCTAGTAAATCCGACCAGATTTTGACGGACTGTGAAAACACTTCACGGGGAAGAGAAAAATAGCAGTTTTCGTCATCTTCGGACGTTACGACCGCCCCGATCCTCTTATGAAAACGAACGACGCTTTTGTTGGCTTTCCGAACGTCGTAATGGGCGTGCACAAACCCTAAACGGAAAAAACCGAAATGAAAAGCATGAAAAAGACCTTCCATTCCAACGGTCAGGGGAACTCCCGGCTTTGTTATCCAGCTTCCAGGGCAAAAACTGTCTTTTTGAAAATCGTAAATGCGGACTACACCGTACGGAAGGCCATTTTTCCCCTCAATGATCCAGTAATACTCGTCTTTCTTCTCTTTGTATCGGCGCAAATACTCTTTTTGAGCTTCAACGTCTGAATCTGTAGAATGAATAAAACGATTTCTTTCGGGGTTAAGCCGAAGCGAAAGAATAAACTCCGCGTCGGAAATTTCGACGTCTCTTAAATTTACCGTTTTGCCTTCAATATAAGAATCGATTTTAGCGTCAGGTTCCATACTCTTCGTGAATTTCCTTCAAAAAATCCTCGTAATTCCGAATGTACTCTTTCTCGTCGTAGTGCTCGCTGGCCAGAACGACGAGTTTGCAGCCATAGGAGAAATGACGCATTTCCCGCCACATGTTTTTCCCGATGTAGAGCCCCACATCCGGTCGGTTAAGCCAGACCTCTTCTCGGGTTTTCCCGTCATCCAGAACGAACTGGCAGGCGCCGTCCATCGCAATGACGATCTGTTCGAGCGAGCGGTGGGCGTGCTGGCCCCGCACCTGTTCCGGCAGCGTATCGAAAATGTAATACACCCGCTTGATCTCGAACGGAATGTTCTGGCCCGATTCGATCGGCACCAGTTTTCCGCGTTCGTCCCCAAAAACTTTCAGTGGGATGAGTCTGTAGTCCATTTTAACCTCGTTTCCAGGAATAAGGCACCACGGTTTTGGAGTACCAGCCATGCGTCAGGTCAAAAAAACGATTTTCGTCCGGGATGATTTCCAGCTCGACGACCTGATTGATGGCGTCGTAAAATTTCCCCTTCACCGTCGAAACTTCTGCCGAAAGCTGGTATTTGCCCGGCGTGAACGGGTTGGACGGGAGGTGAAACTCGATCGTTTCATTGCTCTGAAGGTTTTGAAGCCTTCCACCCAGAATTTCGGTATTGAGCTGAAAAACGTGCTCATCATCCTTGAAAAATGTAATCGCGGCCACTGCGTGTTCGATCGGCTGGAACGTCTTGAACTTCATGCGGACCACCAGCGGCTCACCGTGTGACGTGATACAGCTCGGGGCGAGCGATTCCACGGAATTTCCGATCAAAACGTCGGTAACTCGCACTTCTCCGGACCCCACGCGATCTGTACGTTCTTCAAGCGAATTTCCGGCCTGACTGTTCAATTTCCCCAGGTAATTCTGAATTACGTTTTCAGGCGTTCCATCGTCCACCATCTTCCCGTGGTCCAACAGGATCGCACGCGCACAAAGCTGACGCACCGCCGCCATGTTGTGCGAGACAAAAAGGACCGTGCGGCCTGCGTTGGCCACCTCGCTCATCTTGCCGAGGCACTTTTTCTGGAACTGCGTGTCGCCGACCGAAAGGACCTCGTCCACGATCAGGATCTCCGGGTCCAAATGCGCCGCCACAGCAAAACCCAGACGCGCGGCCATGCCCGACGAGTAGCGCTTGATCGGCATGTCGAGGAACGCCTCAATGCCCGAAAAGTCTACGATCGAGTCGAAATTCGCGTCGATCTGCTTCCGGGTCATCCCGAGGATCGCGCCGTTGAGGTAAATGTTCTCACGCCCGGTCAGGTCGCCGTGGAAGCCGGCGCCGATCTCGATCAGCGCGCGCAGCCGGCCATTGACCTTCATCGAGCCGCGGTTCGGGGCGATGATCTGGGAGAGAATCTTCAGGAGCGTGCTTTTCCCAGCGCCGTTGTGACCGATGATCCCGAGACGTTCGCCTTCTTCGACCTTGAAATCAATGTCGGAGAGCGCCCAGAAGTCTTTCTTCGCCAGCTCGTCTTTTTTGGGTCCCAGCCCGACCAGCGACTTGAAAAAGGTGGGAATCGCGTCGCGCAGGCAGTCGTTGAACTCACCGCGGTGAAACTTTTTCCAAACGTGATTTAATTCGAGTGCCGTAGCCATAATAACTCAAAAAAACAAATAACCCCAAAAATCACCTGGTTCATTATAAGCCAATCACTGCATTTTGTCAAGTGTAATTCCCGGGGATTGGGGCAAATCAGGAATTGCCATCAGGGAAAGCGATGGTTTTTTCTACCCTGAAATTGGAAAAATGTTTTCCAGGATTCCTGACTGTTGAGAAGAACATCTAAATGAAAAATTGAAGTTCTCGTGTCCCTCATCTTACGGGCGGTTATTTCGTCTTCACGGAAACCGCTTTGTTCCACGCCGTCGTGCAGACCCCGTCAGTAAAACGAACCTGGATCTTTTGAGTCGTCTTTCCTGGAGCGTTTGCGAACGTTAGCGAGCCATTCACGAACGTGACCGACATGCCGCCAGTGAAAGTGGCCGCCCCCCTTCCATCGGTCAGATTAATGGCCACGATGTTGTACTTGTCGGACATTACATTCAGCACCGTGGCTTTCATGAGATTTGTGTCTGCGTAATTCGTTACATTCAGTTTGAACGAATTGCTCGTCATGGATTTTTTATCTACTGCCGTCTTCGGCAATGCCAGCAATTCTGTCTCAAGCTCGTTACTGACCAAAGAGGACTCAAACTGTTTGCTCCTGGTGGCGAAAACCCGGATTTTGTAGTTATTGCCCCCCTTCAGTCTTTTAATGGTCCAGGAAGTACCCGTCGCCCGGGTCGTAGCAGTCGTCCATTTTTTCCCGTCGAGGGAGTACTGCACGGTGTATTTTTCTGCCGCGAAGCTGGAGTTCTTGCCATAGGATGTGGTCCAGGTGGCGGTGATGGTGGAATCGCTCGTGCCAGTGACCGATATAAGTGTCGGGGTCTGGTAACACGTTCTGAGCGTCTTTACACTTAATTTCAAAGATGCGGTAGAAACACTGACGTCATCCGCGAAGGAAACCTGCACTTTGTACGCCGTGCTGCTGTTCATTTCCGTGAACGTGAACAGACCATTCTCAAACGTGACTTTCCCGCCGTTGGTCAGAACCGCGGAGCCCTGCTGGTTCTGAATGTCCACCGTCGTCTCCACACCGTTGATTGCAAGAATCGCCTGCGTGGCGTTCGCCGCCAGGTTTTTGGCCGTGTAGTTGGTGACGTTCACCTGGAACGTATCGTCTTTGAGATAAAGCTTGTCCGCCTTCAGTTTCGGCTTATCCAGCAGGACTGCGGTGCCCTGCAGGACGTTGGTTTCCTTCTGATCCAGTAGAATCTGGATTTCGTAATCCTTGCCAACCGCGCCGGTGAATGTGAACGAAGTGACGCCGGCCTTCATTTTCTTCGTGGTCCACCTCGAAGGTCCGGATACGCGATACCGAATCGAGTCCGGAACAGAATTTTCATCGATCCAGGTCACGGTGATTTTCTTGCCATTGACCGAGATCGTCAGGGGGTCTGGTTCATCGGTTTGGGCCGTTAACGTTTCTGTGAAATCGGAATCTCCATAGTTTTCTGTTCCAGTCGCAGCTACGCGGAAGTAATACACCGCGCTTGGAGTCAGGCCGGTGATCTTCGTCGTGCCGGAAGAGACCTTCTTTGTGAGCGCGTTGGAAAAGTCCTCGCTGGTTGAATACTGGAGCAAGTATCCCGTGGCATGTTCAACTTCGCCGACCGTAACCAAAACCGCTTTGGAACCGTTTGTTTCCACACTCAAAGTGGGGGTGGTCAATACCTCAAAACCAACCGTGTAAGTGAGTTCCTCAGACGTTACGCCCGTACGTGTGCAGAGGGTCTGGAACGTAATGGTGTGGACTCCTTCAGCAGATTCCAAAAGAATCTCGGCATTCATTTTCACTCGAGAAGTATTCGACCAGGTTTGAGCCGTCTGCCACTCACCGCCATCGATCTGGTAACGCAGAACATCGACCGTGTTGAGCGTGTGATCATATATCTTGCGCTGGTTCTTCATGCATGTGACGGCACTCTGTCCCGAGAAACTGAAGACGCCAGTCTCCGCGTTCCACGAACCGTTTGTGTTGGTCAGGACCAGCGGCTGGTCCAAATAGTCGATCAGACCGTTACCGTCCGAGTCGCGCCAGCCGATCATCTGGAGCGAGGATTCCGAAGATATGTGATTCTTCCAGGCATTTTCCTGCAAAGAAGACCCCGCCATGATCGAGTCGGTTTGTCCGTAGGGGCTGTCCCAGGCGTTCAGGTTCTGCACGCCGTAATAACCGCCTGTTTCCTGCCAGGACGCGTTCCCGGAACTGTAGGAACTGCTAACATCATACTCGTCCAAAGCACAGAAAATGTGACCGGATTCGTGAGCCACGACGATGCTCATGTCTTGGATTCCCCATCCGTTGTTGTCGTAAGTCAGCTGGAGGCGGGGACCGCTGATCCAGGCGTATGCGAAGTACGAATTGGAGAATTTTCCATCAGGATCCACGAGACTGTCCGCGACGAAAATGGTATAAGACCAATCACAATTGTTCGCCAGACGCATATCGTAATTGTAGTCACGGAGCGAGGTATTCACAGTACCCCGGGAGGAACCACCCGCGTACCCCTGGCTGACGAGGAACTCGCTTACCCACAGGTAATCGTCCGTCGAGCTATGGTTGATCGGTTCGTAACTCGTCTGAAAAGGAGTGTCCGCATAAGTAAAATCGATCTGGAAATTCAGGTCCACCGGCGAGTCGGGGTAGTATTTGTCAAAGGTGTCTTCCCACCATTTCAGCCCTTCGGAAATCTTACTTTTGACCACCTCGATCCGAGCGGAAGACCAGTCTTCGGTTGACTCGTCAATTTGACCGTTCGACTCAAGCAGAACTACCTGAACGAAAACGTTTCCGATCATAATATCCGAGTTGGAATACCTGCCCGGCGCGTCTTCAGAAAGATTGACCGGACTTGCAGCAAGATCCCGGGAATAAGCCAAAACACTTTCCGTCAGTTCCTCAACAGGCGACGAAGAATCCAGACAATCGGCCATCATTGCAGGATACAGATCATCTTCGGTCTGATCAAACGCCCAGTCAGTTTCCAAAGACGTTACACTCAAAAGCGTACGTTCCTCGAGAAACTCTACCCGGCAAACAGAATATTTCATCGCTGTGGTTCGTGGATTCTTTGAATTTGCCATAAATGTAAATTTCTTAAACAACTTAAACATAATTAATCCTCAAAGGCGCATTTTTTGCACAAGCATTTTTTCTATTATAATCGGCTTTACTGCCATTTCAATAAATTTTGTCAGAAAAACAGGATTTTTTTGCAAAAAAGAAGATTTTTAAGAACTTGAGCTCGTATTCGCCCTTTTGCGGATGGCATTCGGTTACGCCTCCCCGGCGATCTGTATTCCTGATAAGAAAACAGGGACTGCCGGCGAACCAGGACAGTCCCTTAAAGGAGAATCTTACTGAATGTTGTTGGAATACTGCTTCATCATCTTGTAAGCGATCACAATCGGGTTCATGTGCGCCACCCGGAAGAGTTTTTTACCAGCCCTTTTGGCCTTGGTATAGAGCTCCAGAGAGTGTTTGTGGCTTGCTTTGTCCTGAAGGGTCAGAAGTGCCTCGACCCGATCATTTTTAATTGCCGCATTGAACCGATCTAACGACTGGCAGTGGTCCGTTTCTCCCCAGTCAATTTCGCACTGGAAGGCCTTTTCGAAACTTTCTTTCTGCTCTTTTCTTGGAGTTCCACCCACCACGACGAGGATTTTGTTCCGGAAAAACTTGCGGAGTTTCTGGATGTTCGGGTCGTTCTGGTATTTATCCTTCAGTTCCTTTTCAGAACAGGCCGCCAGCTGTTCCTCCAACTCCCTTTCTTCGATTTCTTCCAGAATCATCGCCAGTTCGTCACTGATTTCCACCTTCTCAGTGATTTTCGACCTGATTTGCTGGATCAAACTGCAAATTTTGTCATTCTCAGGTGAAATCTCATAGTCCCAGAAAAGGGCTTTCACGTCTCGTTGGATGGGGGACAGCATATCCTGCGTGATCTTCCGCGTGCCTTTCATTTTCCGGATGTTCTTGCTCAAACGGTCCCAGACGACCGGCTCCGCTTCCAACAGCCCCAACTTCTTGAACTCGCTTGAGATTTTCTTCTCAATTTGCGGCAGTTCAGCCAGTGTCGTCGTTCCAAAACTGGTCAGCTCGGCAACCGGCCACTGGGGATGGATTTCCTTTTCGATAAAATCCCGACACTCGATTTGAATTTTACTCAGTTCCAGACCGGAAATCCGGTTTGCAATCCCGCACAGCTGCACGATGTAACCGGCACATTTCATAATCCGTTTTTTATTGTTCGGTTCGCCAAGCAGCTTGCTAAGCCACTGGAAACAACGGGCCAGGCTCTTGACGATGCGACTGGGATCTACCGTCTGTTCTTTGGGATTCAGATTCATTTTCTGAAATGTGCCTGGAGTGCAAGTCGGGAAGGTAAAATTCGGCGTTTTCAGCGCAAGCGAGTCCCCCAGATTCCGGGCTTTTTCCTGAAGCGAAACTTCACGTTCCATTTTTACCTTCGGAAAGGACTTCGGCTCTTCCCTGGGCTTGATCTCCTCCACAATCGGTTCCTCGGTCGGCTTGAGGTCGCTTTCAGCCTCGGCTTCCGCAACTTGCGCGGGTTCTTCAGCAGGTTCCGGGACACTTTCGGACACTTCGCAGACCACCTCCGCAGGCTCGGTCTCTTCCGTTGCAGGTTCCGGGACGCTTTCGGACGCTTCGCAGACCACTTCCGCCGGAGTGACACTTTGAATTGGGTCGGTTTCCGGCATTTCGTCTTCCTCGCCGGATTCATCGGAGACCGTCGGGACTTCAGCCGCGATGTTCAGCCAGCTTTCGACCAGCGCCTCGTACGGGCTCGGACACTCACCCACGCCCAGAACATTCGTACGAATATTCGCATTCCGCAAAACAAGAAGTAGATTGGCCATCTGTTCGTGGCATTCCGGGATCAGGACAGACCGGCTTTTCCCCTCGCTCTCCGGCAAAAGCAGCGTCTCCATGAGCATTTGCAGCTCGGAGTTTCTGGCCGGGACGGCAGTGATCCCGTGCTGCAGGAGGACCGGAGCCAGATTCAGATTTTCAGACTGGACGAAACAGATTTTCTTCGCGAAAGGATTCGTGTTCATCTGCCGATCCAGCAAGGAAAATATGGCCTCCCGCGGAATTCCGGCCTCAGCAGCCCTTTGCACGAAAAGGTCCGTCAAAAGACAAAGATCGATAGTTTTTTCAGGTTCATTCGTATTCATATTCTTTTCCTTTTGAAAAATGAACTGACCAGAAATTGGTCTCTCTATATACATAAACGAACAAGTGAGATTTTTTCCCAAAAAATTTTTGGATTTAATCTTGCTTTATCGTGAATCAAGAATAAAATAGGAAATTAAGCCAAGATAGACAAAAGATGGTAGAAGATTCCTGGGAGGTTAAGGCTTTCGGCCCTGATTCAGAATGACCCGGAACCCGACGTCGTACACCGGCTGGTTTTTCGGGTACGGGACACGGGAGTCGAACGTGCTTTCGGACGGGCGGGAGTTGAACGAGCCGCCGGCCGCCAGGGCCGTGGCGCCGTCTGTGGCGAGCCATTCTGCCGCGTTGCCGTGGACGTCGTACAGGCCCCAGGCGTTGGGTTGGTACGACGCGACGTTGGCCGTGGCGTGCGCCGAGTCGTCAAACCGGTCGTCGGCCGGGCGCCAGGCCGGTATGCTGCCGGAGGGGAGGCTCCACGGCTTGTACGTCCAGATGTGGTAGTTGGTGAAGTCGGACAAATTGGCGAATCGGCTGAAATCGTCGTCCGGCCCGCCGTAGAAGAATTTCGGATTTCCCGACCCGGCGCGGGCGGCGTACGACCACTGCAGGTCCGTCGGGAGGGCGCAGACCAGGCCGCTCTCGGCGCCGAGGTACTGCGTCAGCCACTGGCAGAACTGCTCGGCGTGCTCGCACGAGACGCGAATGACCGGCTGCGCGTCGCCGTCGGTCTGGAAGCCCCGGTCCTCCAGGCTGAAAAGCAGGAAGTCCGAAAACTCGTACCGGCTGTCGTGTTTCGGGTCGAAGGCGTGAAACTGCGCGTTGGTCACTTCCGTTCGGCTCATCCAGAACCCGCCGACCGGCTGGCCATTGAGCGTCCCGCGGGGGACGTAAACGAACTTGATCTTCTCACCGTTCGGGAGCGCGACCGAGCGGGTTTTCTGACCGTCGAACGCTTCCAGCAGCGTGATCGCCGGCGCCGGACGATTCGCCTCACGCGCCTTCAGCCCGGCCTCGATTTTCTCCCTCGGCGGAAGAACGGGCGCGATCGCCCCGGGAATGTACGGGTTAAAAATCCCTTCCTGATTCTGGACCACGCCGCTGTACATCTCGCGCAGTTCTTCTCTCCGCCGCGCCAGACGGTCCGTGCGCTCGGTGCCGGCGATCTCGATCCACGTCCCGTGGAACGGCGTGTTCATATCGACCCAGGTGGTCAGGCGGTCCCATTCTTCCGGCGAGAGCATTTCCGCCACGCCGTAATGCCCGGCCGGGTCGTTCCGCAAGGTCTGGAAGAGGCGCGTCGTCGAGACGTGGAACTCCCGCGGCGAAAGCAGGTGGGCGTCCGACTCGATGGTGTGGCCCCGAACGAACCGACGCAGATTCATGTAGGAATTGGAAAAATGTGCGGCATTCCCGTAGTATTCCGACTCGGATTGGATGGGAAAATCGTCCGTGTTTTCGAGCGAAAACGTCTCCGGAACGGCGGCGAGCGTCGGGGCGTTTGCGTCGCGGTGGTCGGTGTGGCACGCCACGCAGTATTTATCCAGGACGGGCTGAACTTCCCGCCGGAACGAAAAACCGCGCATCGGACCGAAAAACGGCGTGATCTGCGAGGCCGGCCGGTTTCCCGCAAGCGTTCGTTGACGGACGGGCGCGAGGTTCGTGTTCTGGTGGCACCCGACGCACGAAACGACTTCGCCGGGCATGGCCGTGAACCACGACCGCATGAGCTGCAGCGCGGCGCCGTTTTCGTCCAGCGGCTGAATCGCGATCGGGACGTTGGCCGGCACGGTGAAGTGCGCCGAGCCGTCCTCCTCGACCGGCACGGTCCCCAGAACGGCGCGAATGTCCCACGGCCCGTCCAGCCCGACGCGGTCCACCTGGCCGCCCATGCCGTGGTACGAGTAATTGTAGGTGAAAAGCCTCAACTTCTTGACCTCGCCGCGGCGGATCCCCTTCAGGCCGGGGCCGGAGTAAATGTCGGCCAGAAAGACCGTCGCGGTCGTGCTTTCCGGGTCGGTCCGGTCCGCGATCGCCGGCGGGATCGGCGTTTTCTGCACCGGGACCGGCTCCAGGAGCGCGAATCCCGGCTCCTCGTACAGAAGGACGAAATTATCGAAAACGTCCACGAGGTAGATCCCCCACTTCGCCGTCGGGGACGGTTTGCAGGCCGTGATGACGTATTTGTCCGAAAGCGGCGCCGGGTGCAGGAACTTGGGCCACGAGCCGCCCGTCAGGCCGTCTTTCAGGACCGCCTCGACTTTTTTCCCGCGCTGACCGATCCGCTGGACCGCGCCGTCGGCTTCGAAATCGCTGATCGATGTGTCGAAAAGGACCAGCTCGCCGGCCCGGGCGACGTCGTGATGCCCCACCACGACCGCGTAGAACCGGTTGGCGTTCCCCGGCGTCGGCTTCGCGTTGAACATGCAGTTGGGCCAGTACGAGTTGCTCCCGTAGTAGCTCACCTGGTTCGTTCCGTCCGGGTTCATCGTGAAGAGAAGCCGGTAAAACGCATGCGGCGTGTCGGTGTATTCCCAGCGCAAATACATGATCCGCCCGTTTGGCATGACCGTCGGGTTCCAGTTATGCTCCTGGTCAAACGTCAACTGGCAAATGCGCCCGTCCGGATGGCGGACGTACGTATTCGTGACGTGCGATTCCCCGCGGACGCACGGCACGCCGACCATCGGGGCCGTGGACGTGAAGATGACCCGGCCGTCGGGGAGGTAGCAGGCGTCGTAATTATCGACGTCGGAGTGCTCGATCGTCGGGATCTTGCGCGGCTGGGCGGTTTCCTTGCCTGAGAGCGTTTCTTCCGTCAGCGGGATCTCGAAGAGCTGCCAGCGTCCGTTCCCGCCGTCTTTTTCCAGTTCTGGCCTGGAAAACATCAGACGGTCGGCGTTGAAATGGAGGTCCAGCTCGCCGACGTACTCGTCGCTTTGCGGCCGGTACACGGTTTTCACGTCTTCCGGCCCGGGAACGGCCTGTGCCGAAACCGGAATCGCGACGATCTCGTTCCCGTAGCCCGTGGGACGCAGGCTGGAATTGCTCGACCAGTTGGCGGGGAGGCCCAGATTCTTTTCGGAGCGGCGGATCGCGAGGATCGTCCGGACGTTTTTCAGCGCGGGGTTTTCGAGCAGCGCCCGGCGTTTCAGCGCGTCCAGACGGTCGAACTGAGTTGGCAGTTGCAAGTTTTCAGTTTTCAGTTGAGGAACTGGAAACTGGGAACTGAAAACTGGAAACTTCGTTTCGGCGCACAAAGCCTCCAGTTCATCCAGGTACTTCTGCCCGTTGGCGTACTCCTGCGGGTACGACTCCATCAGGTCGCGGATCGCCAGTTTCAGCGACTCGGCCTCATGCGCAAAATCCCGCTCCAACGCCGCGATCTGGCGGTCGTCCAGCTTCTCGTTCGGGTCGTAGGGGGTCAATTCCACCCACGCCGCCGGGGTCTGGAGGTAGTTCAGGGCGTTCGACGTGAATTGGACCAGATTCCGGAAAAAGACGTTTCTGGGGTCGGTGTAGCACGTCAGCCGCCAGCCGGACGTGACGATCCGGCCCTTTCCCAGCGCGTACTCCCAGATCGGCTTTTCGTCGCCCGAGGCGGACGCCGCCAGAAGCATCCCGCCGCGGGGCTGGATCGCGTGGAAGTCGGAAAACGCGGAGTAGCCGCCGTCGGAGAAGTAAACCGCCGCCCGGTTTTGTCCCTGGTCGGTCCCGCGCTGCAAACCACGAAAAACCGGGTGAGTGCCATTTTTCAGAAGGAACGGAATGACCGCGGCCAGCGTGTGGTCGTGACCTCCGGCCAACTGACGCGGTGCGACGGTCTCCAGCCCGAACTGGTTGAGCGCGGGCCACGACGCCCCGGTCAGAAAAAGCCCGCCGCCTTGCCCGACGAACACCCGGATCTTCGAGGCGTCAGCGTCCGAAACGGCGTACTTCTCCGAGTCGCCCAGATGGATCCACAAAACGGAGACTTCCGCCAGACCGTCGGCCGTCACTTCCTGAAAATCGGGGAAGAGCGACTTCCCCAGCGCCAGCGCGGCCTGGAATTCCGGACCGTCCTGCGCCGTCCGAAGCAGTGCCGGGCTTTTCCCCCAGACCGCGGCGGAACTCAAAATGCAGGCGATGAACGCAAAAAGGACGAGCTTTTTCATGATGGTTTTCCTTTTTAAGTAGTCAGTAGTCAGTGGTCAGTAGTCAGTGTTTCGGCTGCGCCGAAAAAGGGAAAAGCCGGGGAAGTTCAACCCCCATATTCTGCCGAAGGCAGAACGCTGACTACTGACTACTGACCACTGACTACTTTAAAACTCTCATCGAGCTGATCTTCAAATTCCGGATCTCGCCGTAAAACTGGTATTCCGGCTTTTGCGTTTCGGAATACTGGCCCAGGAAAAGGTCGCCGAACCAGTCGGCAAGCGGTGCGGAAACGGGCGTCTGTGCGACGGTCTGGCCGTTTTGCAGGATCCGCATCTGGCCGTTTTCGACGATGAAATCCATGTGGAGCCATTCGTTCAGCGGGACTTTGGCCTCGGAATCGCAGTCGGTCCCGGAAAGATGGAAACGCCATTTCTCCTGGAACTTCTGAATGAACCAGCCGCTGCGCCGCCACGAGCCGTAACCGACCGCGACCGGCATGATGCCCGGCTCGGTGAATTTGATGTCGAGCGAAACGGCCAGGAACCCGCGAAAATTCAGGTCTTCTTCCGCGGGGACGGCCAGCCAGCCGCCGTGGGACGCGAGATTGACCGCCGGAAGGTTGAGAATTTGCCGGACGGCCTGTTCTTTTGCCGGCGCGGCTTGAGGAACGTCCACGGAACCGACGTAAACCGGCCCGGACTTTTTCGGCTCGAACATCGAGAGCGGGCAGCGGTTTTCGATGGACCGACGCTCCGGGGTGACCCCTTCAGCCAGCGTGGCCAGATCGCGGATCGTGTCGCCCGAAACGCGGCACGTCCCGCAGGTCCGGGCCGGATCGCAGACGAACCGGACGGCGTAGAACCATTTCCCCGGCGGGGCGTCGGCGTCGATGAACCGGTTCATCTCGGTCGTGCCAGCAAGGGTTTCCTCCGTGAGGGCGAAATCCGGCTTCCCGCCGCGGTGGATCTCGGCGACCAGGCCGATCACGCGTTTGTCGTTCGGCCACGCCAGTTCCGGCTTTCCGGATTTCGTCAGGGTCAAACCGATTTTCGGCATGATGTCCGGAAGCGGCTGCGGGAGGATCTGACGGGACCGCCCCGCAATCGCGCCGCCGTTGAGCTCAAACGCCCCCGGCATGTCGATCCTCGGGGCCGCATACGCCTGACGCGCCGCCCGCCGGATGATCGTGAGGATCTGACGGTAAACCGGATCGTCCGCCGACGTGATCGAAACCACCGCCTCGCCTGAATTCGGGTCGCTGGCCGCGACGGGGCGCCACGTTTGCGTCGGGAACCAGTCCAGCGGATGGACCGCGTGTTCGTAACGCCCGCCGGACATGATGCCCAGGCGCCGGAAATTCGGGTCGAACTTCGCGTTCCGGCACGCGCCGATCCCGAGCCCGTTCCCGACCGCCATGGGTGCGCGCAGGACCCGGCTGTATTCCGGCCGCTCGAGGTTGATCCAGTCGTTCTCGAACCGCGCGATCTTGCCGTTCTCATCGGCGTGGCAGCGGGCGCAGCCGGCGTTTTGCATCACGTCCCGGATCTGCTGAGCCGCCTGTTCCCACGGACGGAGGATCGGCCCCGAGGGCGTGTAGTTCCACGTCCCGAAGTAGATCCCGTTACTGTCGATCCAGGTGAAGAGGAGCTCGCGCTCTTCCCTGGTCAGGAAATCTTTGTGCGTCGGGTCGTTCAGGACCTTCTCCGCCAGCGGCGCGTTTCCGGAGCCGTGCTCGTAGGGCTGGAAAATGCGGCACGACCAGTAAGCCGTCCCGTTCATGCAGCAGATCCCGGAGATCAGATCGACGTGGTACTGCTTTTCCCGGCGCGAGGTCAGGTTTTCGTAGCTGATGCTGAAGAGCCGGGTCGGGGCGCCAGAAAGATCCAGCCCCGCGGCGATCCCCTCGTCACCGCCGTGGCAGCGGACGCACTTCCGGTCGAAAATCGGCTGGATCATCGACGGGTAATCGATGTAACCGCTCCCCCACGACTCGTCCTGAAGCGCGAGCGGCGGGCGTTTGCTCGCCATTTTCATCGGGCCGGGCTTGCCGGTCGGCGGGCCGTATTCGTGGCAGCCGGTGCAGCTTCGGGCCGTGCCGGGGGCGGCCTGGATGAACGTCCGCATCGAGCGGATCAGGCGGTAGTTTTCGTCGAGCAGCTGGAAGTAGATCGCGCGGCCGGCCGGGGCTTCGAAACAGACGCTTCCGTCCTCGCAGACCGGGACGATGCCGTGGTAGATCTTGGGACTCCACGCCAACGCGGCAGAGATGGAAAACGTCTGGTTCAGGCCGTTGCTCCCCGGCGAGGCGCTGACGCGGGAGGTTTCTTCGACCACGCGGAGCCACTTCGCCGCTCCCCGCTCGACGCCCTGGAGGTTTTGGTAAACGTCCGTCACGAAGAAACTCCCGGTCGTTTTGCTCCGGTCGGTGTGGTCCACCAGAACCGGCGGGACCGCGCGCGGCACGATCGGGATCGGATTGTGCAGGTCGATCGTCGGGCTGGAGAGCAGCTCTGTCCGGTTTCCCCGGTCGTCGATCATCAGGAGCGAGTTGAACTTCCCGCCGTTGGTCGGATTCTCCATCTGCCCGGAGTAGAGGACGAGCGTCCGGTCGAGTGCCCACGGATCGCACGACTGTCCGCGGTCGAAGGTCGGGCGGTCCGGGAATTCCAGGTTGGTGATCGCCTTTTCGTCGTTCTTCCCCGAGACGGAATTCTGAACGCCCGCCGAAATGTCGATGAACGCGATGGTCCCTCGCGGCGGCGCATTATGAGGCGCGAACGTCCCGACGACCAGATTCGGACTCCCGGGGACGGGCTTCGCCTGAAGGATCGCCTCGGGGAAGACCATGTTGTTGGCGAAGTAGGCCGTCTCGTTGGTCCCGTCCGGATAGACCGACCAAAGGCTTTGGATCGTCAGCGCGTTTTTGTCGATGTACTCCCAGCGGCCGAAGAGGATCCTGCCGTCGGGCAGAACGGCCGGGTCGAACTCCGTCACGTTATTCACGGAGATCGTGTGAATGTCGGAGCCATCGGCGTTCATGACGTGCAAAATGGCCACGCCGTTATTCGCGCACGGAACCAGCCCGCTGTACCGCGTGGACGTGAAGACGATCCGCCCATCCGGAAGCCACGCGGGGCGAACGTCGTGATGGCCTCCGCCGGAACCCAGGTACGGGTTTCCCTGAGCGTCGAGGTTGGTCAGCTGCTTCAGGCCGGTTCCGTCCAGGTTGATCCGGTAGATGATGGAGTTTCCGTCGGGCGCGCCTTTGTAGCAGAACAGAATGGTTTTGCCGTCGTAAGAAAGCGCCGGGTCGGAGTAGATCCCGTCCCCCAGCGTCGGGTCGGTCGTCGGGTCGATCACCAGCCGGATGCGGTATTTCTCCGGTGGGTCGGCCGGGTTTTCAAGAATATAGATCCCCCCGACGCCCGGGTTCGTCACGCCGCGCCGCCACTGGTAGAACGTGTCGTAGATGTGCAGGCCCTGGTAATTGTGCCGCGCCACAAAGAGGATCGGGAACGTCAGCCGCTCTTTGGCCGCACCGTCTGCCGTTGGTTCCTGAGCTTGAACAAACGAAGCGAGCAAAACCGTCAGAGCGAACAAAAAGCGGCTGATTCGATGATCCATGATGACCTCTCGAGATTAAGTTTTCAAACTATCTGGCCGCAGGCCGGAGAAGGTCGGCAACGAAATCGCGCGTGTACATACCAAGGCCCCAGGCCGGTGCGCACATGGCGATGTTCCCGACGATCCGGTCGAACGAGTCGAGCGGCAGTTCCGCCTGCGTGAACGTGATCGGCGCGCCGATGCTTTCGTACCACTTCTCCAGCCGGGTGATGCCTTGCTCGATCGCGGTCTCCTCGTCCCGGCACGAGACGCCCATGACGTTTCGCGCGAACTGGACCAGCCGGCGTTTGCAGAAGCCTTTCATCTTCCGCATCCAGCACGGCATGGCGACCGAAAGCGACGCACCGTGTGCCGTATCGTACAGGCACGACATCGAATGACCGATCAGGTGCGCGGGATAGACGGCATTTTCGACCCCCGCCAGAAGCAGACCGTTCCACGCCATCGTGGAGGCCCACATCATGTTGGCGCGGGCGTCGTAGTCCGCCCCATCCGCGACGCAGCGGGAAGTGTACTCCATGACCGTCCGCATCAAGCCCTCGGCATAAACGTCCTGAACCGGCGTTTCCGGGTCCGAGTTGGTGATGTAGCCCTCGACGATGTGCGCGAAAATGTCCACGCCGGCGAACGCGGTGTACTTCGGCCCCAGCGAGAACGTCGCGGTGGGGTCCAGAATCGAAACCTTCGGCATGAGGCACGGCGCGATCAGTCCGAGTTTCTGCTGGGTCTCTTCGTTCGTGATGACCGTCCCGCCGTTCATTTCGGTGCCGGTTGCCGCAACGGTCAGAACGTCACAAAGCGGGAGAGCCTTTTCCGCGGGGGTCTTGCCGCTGTAGAAGTCCCACACGCTGCCGTCGTGAAGCGCGCCCATGGCGATCGCTTTGGCCTCGTCGATGACGCTCCCGCCGCCCAGCGCGATGATCAGGTCCACGTTCTCCTGCTTCGCCAGATCGGCCCCCGCCTGCGCGTGCGTCAGACGCGGGTTCGGGCTGACGCCGGAATACTCGACGAATTCCAGCCCGGCCGCCTGCAGCGACGCGACCACGGCGTCGTACAGGCCGTTCTTCTTCACGGAGCCGTGCCCGTAAACGAGGAGGGCTTTCTTGCCGAACGGGGCCGCTTCGGCGCCGATCTGTTGGATCGTGTCGCGGCCAAAAACGATTTTAACGGTGTTCTGGTACGTAAAATTCTGCATGGCGATTTCTTGAAAAAAGAGGTTAAGGGAGCAGGGGAGCGCCGGAGTTGCGGTAAAAAATCCTCCTCAAAGCGCGTTTTCTCTCATTATACCAGACGAACCCCGTTTTAGAAAGAGGGGGTGAACCGATTTGTCCAAAAAAGAGGCCCCCGCCTGACGTCCGCTTACAGAAAAACACCCGTCACTTTTACCGGTGGCGGGTGTTTTTGCGTGTACAGCGAGCCCAGCGAAGCCGGAGGACGCTGTATTTTAACCCTTACATAAGGAGGTTGCACGAAGGTCACAGAACCCTACGAATCTGTAGGGCTGCTGTATGTTTCACGGATCTGCAACTGGACTGGGGTTGTCACAGAACCCTACGAATCTGTAGGGCTGCTGTATGAACTTCGTGAGGCCCTCCTCACGTGGGACCGTCACAGAACCCTACGAATCTGTAGGGCTGCTGTATCCAGAAGGAAATCACAATGGAAGACCTTGAAGTCACAGAACCCTACGAATCTGTAGGGCTGCTGTATCAGTAGAATCAGGACATAAACTGGCCGCTGGGTCACAGAACCCTACGAATCTG
>JAFSMO010000028.1 GCA_017447865.1 Thermoguttaceae bacterium | reverse complement strand
GGCCACAAACCGATTAACATTTAATTTTCAAAACGTTCATCAAGTGCAAGCATAAAGTCCCCACTCGATGACAAAAATTTTGCGCTTAGGTGGGGGCTTTATGCTTGCACCTGACCCGTTATTCATTATTCATTATTCATTCTTTTTTTAGTCTTCGAATTTGAAGTCGTCGCCGTATCCGTAGTGTTCCGCGACGTAATCGACGTCTTTGTCGCCGCGGCCGGAAAGGTTGACCAAGATCGAGCCGACTTTGTGCTCCTTCGCGTAGCGCATTGCGTACGCCAGGGCGTGCGAGCTTTCCAGCGCCGGGATGATCCCTTCGTAACGGGAGAGCTTGAAGAACGCGTCCACCGCTTCCAGGTCGCTGGCCGTCACGTAATTGATGCGGCCCTGATCACGCAGGAATGCATGTTCCGGCCCGACGCCCGGGTAGTCCAGACCGCTGGCGATGGAGTACACGTCGTCCACGGATCCGTCTTCCTTCTGCAAAACTTTGCTCCTGAAACCGTGCAGCACGCCGTCAGTTCCGTAGGTCATCGTCGCAGCGTGTTCGCCCGGTTTGGAGCCGCGGCCAAGAGGCTCAACGCCGTAAATGTCCACCGGGTCGTTCAGGAACGGCGTGAACATTCCGATCGAGTTGGAACCGCCGCCGACGCATGCCGCGATGGCTTCGGGCAGATGGCCGGTCATTTCGAGGAACTGCGCGCGGGCTTCTTCACCCACGACGTACTGGAAGTCGCGGACCATCATCGGGAACGGATGCGGGCCGACCGCGGAACCGATGCAGTAAATGCAATTCTTGTAGTCTTCCAGGTAGGCCATGAACGCGGCGTCCACGGCTTCTTTGAGCGTCCGCTGACCGTGCGTGGCCGGGATCACGTTCGCGCCGAGCATTTTCATACGGGTGACGTTCGGCGCCTGCTTCGCGATGTCGATCTCGCCCATGTAAATGTCGCATTCAAGGCCGAAATAGGCCGCGGCAGTCGCCAGAGCCACGCCATGCTGACCGGCGCCGGTCTCCGCGATGATCTTTTTCTTGCCGAGGTACTTGGCCAGAAGGCCTTCGCCCATGCAGTGGTTCAGTTTGTGCGCGCCGGTGTGGTTCAGGTCTTCACGTTTCAGGTAAATCTGGCACGCGCCGAGCTTCTGCGAAAGACGCTCGCAGTGGTACACCGGGGTGGGGCGCCCCTGAAATTCGCGGCGGATGCGGCGCAGCTCGCTGATGAACCGGGCGCTCTGGCAGATCGTTCTGTACGCCTGGTCGATCTCTTCAAAAATCGGGCGAAGCTGCTCGGGGAGAAATTCCTGACCACCGCCGTACGGGCCGAAATAGCCGTTCAAATCGGGGTACTTGCGCAGGTAAGTCGAGTAATCCATGGGACCTCCTGAAGGTTTTGGTTTGGTTTTGAGTTGGAATAGTTACATTAATGTAATAGAATTTTATCTGTTTTTCGCAAAATGTCAAGGCGTGGGGGAGAAAAAAGAGAAAAATAGATGAATCTCGAAGAAAAATGTGCAAAATGGCGGAAATGTTAGTCGAACGCCGAGTCAGCCCCGCCTCAATGCGCGCTTAAATCACTCATTAAGGCGGAGCTGTATTTTCTTTTAAAAGATCAGTCGGTCGTCATTTGCTGGCCGGAATCGTACTGACCGGGCATCGGCTTCAGCGTGTAGGGGCTTTCCTGGATCTGAACCACCATCTTCGGCGAGAGACGCTCGCCCCCCTCGATCACGAGATTGGCTCCGGGGACCAGGTAGGTGCGGCCGGCGTCGTTCACCGGCTCCACCGCGAGGAGTTTGGAGACGTAACCCGCCTGCTTGCGGCCGTCGGGGGTTTCCTTGACGCTCTGGTCGTAAATGTCCCCGTCGAACATTTCGGCGGTGATTCGGACCGGGATCGGGACCGCGATCAGCTCGCCCGCCTTGTACGGCTTATGGGACTCTTCCGCGTCGGCTTTTGCTTCCGCCTCTTCTTCGTCGGTACGGTTTCGCACGACCCAGATCGTATTTCCGTCCGGCTTCACGATTACCGCGTCGCCCGGCACGATGAAAGACTCGTACTTCTCCGTGACGGGAATTCGGGACGTGACGCTCAGCCCTGCCATCAGTTCCCCCTCTTTATCGTCGAGACGGACGTAAACCGGGAACGTACGCGAGGCGGTCTCAGCGTTTCGGACGATCTGAACGACTTTCCCGTAAACCGTCTTTCCCATGGCATCGATCTGGACCCCGATTTTCTGACCGATCTGGATCATGTGGATGAACGACTCGGGGACGTAAACCCGCGCATCGATTTTGCCCTCGGAAATTACGTCCACGACCGGCGTGCCGGGGGAGACGTACGTCCCGACGTCCACGTGGCGGGCGATCACCTGACCGTCGAACGGCGCGTAGATCGTTGAGCGTTTCAGCTTCTTCTGAAGCTCCAGGATCAGGACTTTCTTTTCGTTCATGTTGGCCATCAGCTCGTCGCGTTTGGCCAGAATGGATTCCATGTCGCTCTGGCTGACGGCGCCGCGCTCGCTCAGGGCCTTGGCACGTTTCAACTCGCTTTCCTGGTAGTTGTACTGGGCCTGAAGCGAGGCGAGGGACTCGATGGCCTGCCGTGCCGCGAGCTCCAGCCAGACCGTATCGATGCGGGCCAGAACGGTTCCTTCGGCCAAAACCTTCTCATTGTCTTCGAGCAGGGAATCGAGCGAGACGTCGGATGGGTTGGAATCTTCGTACTTGACGCGGTGCTCCTTGACGTGCGAGCCTTTTTCGACGTAAATTTCCACGATTTTCCCGCTGACCTCGGCGGAAATGGTGGAGCGGCGGATCTCCTCCAGACGGCCGATCAGCGTACGGAACTGCTGGGCGGTCCCTTTCTGCGCCTGGCCCACGCGGACTTTGTATGTCACGGCATTGGCCGCCGCTTTTTCACCTTTTTCCTTTTGGATGGTTTCGTATTTCTTTGTGATGAATTTTTCGTCGGCGATCCTCCCTTTGTAGAAGGTCGAGGTCCCGTAGAAACCCAAGTAAGTGCCGACCAGAAGGACGGTCAGGCAAAGCGCGAACGTGATTAAATTTCTATTCATGATCAAATTTTGGTGGGGTTTGGGGGGGCTTTTTAAACGCTTTTAACTCTTTTTTCTCTCTGCCGCAGGGCTTCATAAAAAAGAATCGCCGCGGTCGTTGAAACGTTCAAACTGTCCGCGATCCCGTTCATCGGGAGGAAAATCGGCTGGATCCCCTCGCCGCGGAATTGTTCGGTGAGTCCCCACGCCTCGCTTCCCAGCACGATGGCGCACGGGCGTGTGAAGTCCGCTTCCGTGTAGTGGATCGCCCCGTCCACGATCGCGGCGTAAATCTGAAATTGGTGCTTTTTCAGCCACGCGACCACGTTCTCGCTCGAATCGGCGCAAACGGGCAGCGAGAAGATCGTGCCGAGGCTCGCCCGGATCGTGTTCGGATTGAAAAGGTCGGTCTGCGGATCCGCCAGCACGAGGGCGGAAAGGCCCGCGCCGTCTGCGCTCCGGAGGATCGCACCAATATTCCCCGGCTTTTCGACCCCTTCAAGGACGCCGATCAGGGGAGGACGGTCCTTCGGAAGACGCTGGAAAACGTCGTCAAGCGTCAGTTCGGTATACCGCGCCACCGCCAGCACACCGTCCTCACGGTCCCCGTAGGCGATCTTCGCGAAAAGCGCCGGCGGGACCTCATTCACCTCGATCTGGCTGCCGTGCTGCGCCGCAAAATCTTCCATCCACTGAAACGTTTCCTCGTCGGCCAGCTCCGGGGCGAAATAAACGGCCAGGATCGGAAAACCGCACGCCAGAGCGCGGAACACTTCGCGCCGGCCGTCGATCAGGAACTTCCCCGCCTGACGGCGTTTGCGGCCCTGACGGAGCTGAACGATCTCTTTGATTCGCGGGTTTTGCGGACTCGTAATGCGCATTAAAGTTAGGAGTGAGGAGTTAGGAGTTAGGAGTTGGGACTCTTTTTACGCTTTCTGCTCGCGTTTCAGTTCGTGCCCGTTTCCGGGAAGAAGCACTGGACGGTGTGCCCGTCGGCGATTTGGACGACCGGGGGGATTTTTTCCCGGCAGACCGCCTGGGCCTTCGAGCAGCGCGGGCAGAACCGGCAGCACTTTGGCGGATTCACCGGGCTGGGAACGTCGCCCGTCAGCAGGATCCGCTCTTTCCGCCGCGACTGGTCTACCGTCGGGATCGACGAAAGAAGCGCCTGCGTGTACGGATGCGCCGGATGCTCGTACAGTTCGTCGCTCGCCGCCGTTTCAATGATCTGCCCGAGGTACATCACGGCGACACGGTCCGAAATGTAACGGACCACCGAAAGGTCGTGCGAAATGAAGAGGTACGTCAGTTCGTTCTCCTCGCGGAGCTTCACCAAAAGGTTGATGATCTGCGACTGGATCGAAACGTCCAGCGCCGAGATCGGCTCGTCGAGCACCAGGAATTTCGGCTTCAAAATGAGCGATCGGGCGATGCAGATCCTCTGACGCTGACCGCCGGAAAACTCGTGCGGGTAGCGGTTCAGGCAGGACGGTTCCAGCCCCACTTGCCCGATGACTTCATGGACGCGCGCTTCACGTTCCGCTGGCGTTCCGATCCCCTGAACGATGAGCCCCTCCTCGATGATCGAGCGGATCGTCATGCGGGGATTCATCGAACCAAACGGGTCCTGGAAAACGATCTGCATGTCGCGCCGCAGCTGCTTGAGCTGGTCGGTCGTGGCGTGAAGAACGTTTTGGCCCTCAAAAAAGACGGAGCCGCCCGTCGGCTCTACGAGACGCAGGATGGAGCGGCCCGTGGTCGTTTTGCCGCAGCCGCTCTCGCCGACCAGACCGAGCGTTTCGCCTTTTTGGAGTTTGAACGAAACTCCGTCCACCGCCTGCACGTAACCGACGACGCTTTGAAGCAGGCCGCGATGGATCGGGAAGTAAGTTTTCAGGTTTTGAACTTCAAGTAACATAAAAATGAAAATATTCTGATGGTTTGTGCTTTGATTTCAGTTTCGGGCGCGTTTACTTGCAGGTGGATCCCTGGTCCAGACCGGAATCTTTCTGCCAGTCGGCGAACGTTTTCACGTCGTAGTAGTTTTTCACGAGCCAGCGAACGACGGGCATTCCCTCGGTCTGGGCGTACTCGTTTTTCTCCATTTTCAGGCCGCTGCGCCAGTCATTATCCATCCGGAGGCAAACTTCCGTCGAGTTGAAAAATTTGTTGTTCCGGATCACGACGCCGGTCGTTTCGGCCGAATTATTGTAGAACATCATGTGCGCGCCGTTCGGGTTTGGCCGCTGGGAGTGGGACCAGCAGACGCCCGCGTCCACGCACGTATTATTCTCGAAAACGACGTTTTCCGTCACGCCGCCGCGGTTCCAGTACTCGAAGGAGTACTCGGACTTTTCGATCAGATTATTCCGGTACGTGATGTTTTTCTGGATGGAAGGATTGGTCTCGGAGCCGCTCCCCTGATTGGTCAGAGCCGCGTCGTAAACCTCCCAGATGTGATTTCCCTCGACCAGGTTGGAGTCGCAGCTCCCCCAGAACTCGATCGCGTTTCCGAAGCGGACTGGCGTGCCGTTTTCATGGGTGAACTGATGGCCGCCGCCGATGAAGTACAGGTCGCAGTTCCGGATGGTCAGCCGGCGAGTATTCCCTCCGCCGAAACCGTGGGCCGCGCCGTAAGCCACCGCCAGCCCGTCGTAGATCACGTCGTGGCAGCCGCCCTCGTCAATGACCGACGAACGGAGCGCCAGCTCGATGCTCTTGCAGGTTTTGGCCGGGTTTTCGTCCCAGTAGAGGAACACGCGGCAGGATTTCGCGTCGTAGTAGTAATCGCCCGGGGCTTTCAGGTCTTCGAGCTTCCACTTTTTCATGCCGCAGTAGTGGTACTTCGTGAATTTTCCGTGGTCGAAAATGATGTTTCCAACGTCCACGTTCAGGTAAAGCGAGCGGTCCACGACGCACTCGTTCAGGCTTTCCAGGATGATTTCGAGTTTGGTTCCGACCGGGACGTCGCCGAGGCTCCAGTGCCACGTGAATTTCCGGCCTTCCGGAAGCGGAGCGTCGCCAACGTTCACGAGCATTTCGGCTTCCCGCCACTCTTCGGTGACTTCGATCGCGTTCGAGGTCGCCTTTCCGGTGTACGGCGGGCCGCTGAGCGAGATGCGCATTCCCGGCACGGTGACGGGCTGGTTCGCGCGAACCTTCATCTTCAGGAGCATCGTTTTGGGGAAATTCACCGCATCGACGGCTGGGCCCCAAAGCTGAACGTTATTCGCGCCCTTCCCGCCCCCGATCACGTCGAACGTGAGTTTGCGCAGACCGTCCTCCACCGTAAATTCCGACTTGACTTCAGCCTTGGCCCGATCGACATACAGGTTCCAGCCTTCGAGGAATTTCCCGTCCACCGCGCCGAGGATCTCCGGCTTGGTCTCACGTGTGGCCCAAATATTTGGTGAAACTTCGACCCAGTCCCTTTTCTGCGAGGCCTCTTTGGAGCCGTAAAACGTGGGTTTCGGCGCGTCCTTCGGCTGGCCTTTCACGCGGTAGGATGAGTAAATGACCGGGTTTCCTTCCTCGCCGGAGTGCGGACGAACGGTCCCGCGCCAGATCCCGCCGCGTTTCCAGAGGACTTTATCACCGGGCTGGATCTCTTCGGCGGCATTGACCCGGGCGATCGTGGCCCAGGCCGTCGCGGGGGAAGTTCCGTCTTTCGAGTCGTCCCCAGTGGGGGAGACGTAGTAATTCGTGCAAAACGCCTGCGCCGTCAAAAGGAGGACGGCCAGGAAAAAGGTGAGGGGGATGAAGTTTTTCATGAGGGGAATTCCAGGGATGAACGGGTAAAATTTTTTAACGATTTTTTTATTATAGAGTCTGGGCGGGGTTTTGTCAAGTGGCCGGGAGAGATAAAAAAAAGAAATCTGAGGGAGAATTTGACCCACGTGCGTCAATTTTGGCGGAAAAATGGGGGACGTTGCGTCAGGAGTCGTTTAAAGGCCCCCTCATTGAGGGGGCTGGCTCGCGAAGCGAGACTGGGGGAGTTTCGTGAATGCGCCGTTCAACTCCCCCCGGCACTGCGTGCCACCCCCCTCGAAGAGGGAGGCTTTAGCCTCGCGTCTCTTTCATTCCTTCCCGAGGCGTTTGTTTTGGAACTCCTCCAGTGTGCCGTCGCGGAACAGGACGAGGTAGTCCTCCACCTGGCGAATGATCGCCTGATCCGACTCCACCAGACGCGGGAGGTACTGGTATTCCGAGAGGAACGTTTCCGGTTTGGCGAAAGGTCCTTTGGCCAATTTGATGGAAAGCTGGATTTTTTCGATCAATGAGCCGGAGTTGAAGATCACCTCGTTCACGACGTACCGTGGGTAAAGGGTCTTGGCCCCCGGCGAGAGCATCATGTTCACGCGGCACGACCACTGGGCGAAGGTCCGGTACTGCTGGAGAAACTCCGGTTTTTCAGGCTTTGAGGGGGTCACGAAGTACGAATAATTCGGCGCGGTGAACGAGTATTCGCCTTTGGATTCGTCGTAATTTCTTTTGAAATCTGGCTGGAAAAACTGCCGGATCTCTTCTTTCGGGTGGCTCATTCCCCAGCGGCAGAGTTTCGTCGCGTACTCTTCGGCATCCTCCGGAGTCGTGGTCCACTTCTTGCGGTTTTCGACGTCCAGAACGTAAATCTTCCTGGACGCGAAGTTCAGCACGATCACCTCGTCCGTATTATCGACGAAATCGTAGGCGTTCCCGTCGTAAAAGATGGTTTTCCCGGAAGAGATCACCTCCTTGGAGTCGCCGGACATGACCTTGTAATTGACGCGGAAATTCGTGTTTTCCTCAAAATACGTCCCCGAGACTTTGGGCTTTGGGATCGTCTGGGCGTTCAAAACCGAAAACGCAGGCAAAAGCCCCCAAATCAGCAGGATCCCGAATAATATTCCAAATTTTTTCATGACGTTCTGAATGACTGGGCAAAAATTTTTAATCTCAACCAAGGAAATGATTCCTTTCGACTAAAAATAGCATAAAATTCAATTACAGTAAATAGGAAAATGGGAGATTTTGATAAAATTGGGCCATTTTGATAAAAAAAGAGGATTCAGTCCGCGAAAACCCTTCGACATTTTTTCTGGACCGCTGGTCTATAATTCAGTGGTCCGGGAACGACCCTCGGGTTCGCCCGGGACTTGAACCACCTTTTTCCCCGTGATGAATCTCCGGCTTTTCGGGGCGGAAGGTTTTTTTACTTTTCATTTTCAGGAAGGATTAGAATGATGAAAAATTTGTTTTCGATTGGCTTTTTGGCTCTTTTCGGCCTGGCCTGTACTCTGAACGGAGCCGAAGCATCGCACTTCCGCCCGCTTTCTGTCATGGTGAACAAACCGATCGGTGAGGAAGTCATTATGGAGGAAACGACCCCCGAACCGGCAGAGAAAATGGAGGAAACTCAAGAGGAAAACCTCGAAAAACCCGCTTCCGATCCGGTGGCTCCCGCGATGGAAAACGACGAGTTCGACGGCGTTTGGGAATCCAGCGGCTGCGAAACGTCCTGCTGCGAGGAAGAAAATCCGTGCTGCTGCGTTCGTCGTTCCTGCTGGGCGAGACGCTGCTGGCGCCGGATGATGAGGCGCTGCTGCTGTGCCCCGGCCCCGATGACTGTCACAGAAACCGGCTCGGACTGCGGCTGCGGAGAATGATCGGGAAAGTGCCGTGTTCTAAAAGTTCCGACTGCAATGGCTTTGAGCGCGGCAAATTCCGTCCAATTTAAGGAAACCGGATCAATTCTCTGTGTTGATTCGTGTTTCCTTTGACTTGAAGCGCTTGCCGATTTGATTGTCTGGAAGAAAAACTGAACACCAAGGAGGACGGTTCCAGTTTTTTTAGCTTAAAATTTCTGTAATTGATGTAGACTTGTTTTGTGAATCTTTTTGTAAAAAAAATCGAAATAAAAAGATCCCCCTCTTGATTTTGCACCACAATGGTGTATAATGATGTATGGAGGTGATAAAGAATGCAACCTACTGAAAATAAATATGTTCGAACGTCCACATCAATTCCTTGGGACCACTATCGACAATTAGAAAAACTTGCAGAAAGATACAAAGTGTCTATTGCCTGGATCATACGAGATGCGATTGAGAAGTATTTGGAAAAAGGCACTTCTCTTGATATTTGGGGTGAGATGACGGAGAAGAAAAATGAGTCAAACTGACATTTTATCTGTGAAACCAGTGCCAGTAAGTACTTTTGATATAAATATGAATAAATCACAAACAATTCAAGAGACAAAATGCAAGTCGTGGCATAATACCTATGCCCATCTTTATTATGGAAATTCACTCGATTATTATTCCCAATGGGAATCTCCAGATGTTATAATTTCTGATGGTGCTTATGGGATACTTGGTTTTGAAGGAGATACTTCAGATCATTGTGGATTGCCGCAATGGTATGAAGCACATGTAGCGGCATGGGCAATGTATGCTACCGCCAAAACAACACTTTGGTTTTGGAATTCCGAAATTGGTTGGGCAACAGTTCATCCAGTTCTCGAAAAATATGGTTGGCAATATCAAAATTGCAATATTTGGAACAAGGGAATTGCACATATTGCAGGCAATATTAATACTCAAACAATTCGTCGATTTCCAGTAGTAACCGAAGTATGTGTGCAATATACACTTGAACCTAAAATTAATGGATTAACACTAAAAAAATGGTTACGTTACGAGTGGAAACGAACGGGGCTTCCTTTACGAAAAGCAAATGAAGCTTGCGGTGTACGAGATGCTGCTACAAGAAAATATTTTGACCAGGGAAATTTATGGTATTTCCCACCGGCAGAATTATTTGAAAAAATGCAGAAGTATGCTAATCTTCACGGCAAACCCGAGGGCAGACCATATTTTTCATTAGATGGAATCACTCCTTGTAATGCCGTTCAATGGGAACAAATGAGGGCAAAATTCTTTTGCCCACATGGTGTGACCAATGTATGGGACCGACCTCCGGTGAGTGGGAAAGAACGGATAAAAACCTTAAATGGTCAAGTTGCCCATTTGAATCAAAAACCCCTTGATTTAATGAGACGAATAATTGATGCGTCCAGTACTCCTGGTGATGTACTATGGGAACCTTTTGGTGGCCTTTTTTCTGGTTGTTATGCGGGAGCGGAATCTGGACGTAAGTGTTTTGGAGCAGAAGTAAATGCGGATTATTTTCAGTTGGCTGTAAATCGTTTTGAAACAGGCAATCCTAATCCCTCAAACTTCCTTTTCCAAATTTAAGAAGAATTTCAGTGAGTGTTTCTTCGGTATTGTTTTTGAACAAGTTTTCCCACTCACTGATAGTTTTATCTTGAAAAACACAAGATAAAACTTGGGTTTTAAAATTTTCAATTCCAGGATGATTGATTCTGTCTATTTTGGCATAATTTGAATCTTCTCTATATCGAAATTGTCGGATAAGGTTTTGAAGTTGTGCTCGAAATCCACGTGAAGGTTGATATTGATATACATTGTTTCCCCAGGAATTTATAAGATGTATTGCTTTTTGCCTGTCGGAATCTGTTCCTTGCCATTTGTAGCCGCGTGTGTTTGTCTGTTGAAGATTCAGGGTACGATCAGATGTGTCTTCTGGTTCAATGACCAAATAATCGGGGGGCTGGTGATAATGATCATCTCGCGCCTTGGCAATAGATTGACCTGAAAAAATGCCAACATCAATAATTTGTGGCTTTCCAAAAATCAAATACTCTGGTAACCATGCCAACAAGACAACATAAGTTTCATCATTTTTAAAAGAATTTTGTGAATCTCTAAATCTTGCAGTTATTTCTGTTGCCAAAGGGAACCAGGCTTTTATTTCGAAACCTGGGGCAGGTAAAATACTGCCTTGAAAAATTGCATCTGGAAATCCTGGGTCTTGACGTTTCCACTGTCCAACACCGGAAAAATCTTTTAGTTCGTTCAAGAATTCGACTGTGTTGAATTCTATCATATTACCAAGGATTGGAGATAGTTTGGATATTATTTTTGTTAGGTTGATTGCGGCCTCAATGGAAGATGGTTTATTGATGGTGACTAAATCCAAGGTACGACCTTTGAGTTTTGCAAGATGGTTGCTTGCAATCTTAATTGCTTGTTCAGTATTCATAATTCTGTATTTAGTATTTTCAGGGTAAAGGTAAATCAATACATAGTAAATAACATAAAAATCATTATAGTACAATAGCAAAATTTTGATACTTTTAAGGACGCACAGTTCAATTTTCTTCAATCGTCGAAAATTTTCTCCCCCTTCCCGTTTACATTTTCTGGATTTCGTGTAAAATACGAGAAACGTTTATTTCCATGAAAACTCACACATAAAGGAAAAATCATGCCTTGGATTTCCTCCACGGGTCGCCTTGACCGCGACGCTATTCTTTCCCTCGTTCATCAGGCGGCGGACGAAGCCCGCAAACGCATTTGCGCCGATCCGAAGCGCGTCCTGCTTCTTCCCCCGGACATTACACGCGCGCACAGCGGAGCGGGTTGGATTACGGAAGAGTTCTACAAGATCTTCTCCCAGACCGCCGACGTTCACGTCATCCCGACGCTCGGCCAGCACGTCCCGCACACCGACGAGCAGAACCGCTGGATGTTCGGCTCAATCCCGCTTGACCGGATCCACGTGCACGACTGGCGCAACGGCTCGCGGACGATCGGCGAGGTCCCGGTCGATTTCGTGAAGGAAGCGACGCACGGGAAAGTCGATTGGGCGATCCCGGTCTCGCTCGATACTTTCCTGCTGGACGGTCAGTGGGACCTGATCATCAACGTCGGCCACGTCGTGCCGCACGAGGTCCTCGGCTTCGCGAACCACAACAAAAACTACTTCATCGGGCTGGGCGGCAAGCCGATGATCTGCGCGTCGCACATGGCGGCGGCCTGCTGCGGCATCGAGAACAATTTGGGGACGCTCGTTTCGCCTCTGCGCGCCTGCTACAACAAGGCGGAGGCCGACTACCTGGGGAACCTTCCCGACTTCTATTTCGAGGTCGTGATGGCGTACGACGAAGCGGGAAATCTCGGCCACACTGGCGTCTTCATCGGTGACGATCTGGAGACGTACCTCGAGGCGGCCAAACTCTCCCGGGAGCAGAACATCACGATCGTCCCGCCGCTGAAAAAGGTCGTGGCGGTCATGCAGGGTGACGAATTCTACAGCACGTGGGTCGCGAACAAGGCGATCTACCGCACTCGCAAAGCGATGGCGGACGGCGGCGAGCTGCTGATCCTCGCGCCCGGCCTGAAACGTTTCGGCGAGCAGGAAGACGTGGACGTTCTGATCCGCCGGTACGGCTACTCCGGCACGGAAAATATTCTCAAGCTCTGGAAGACCGAGCCGATGCTTCAGGACCTGACGCACGGCACCGCGCACCTGATCCACGGCTCGAGCGAGGGCCGCTTCCGGATCACGTACGCCCCGGGCCATCTGACGAAAGAAGAAGTGGAAAGCGTCTGCTTCGGCTATGCCGACCTGGACGAGATGCTGAAGCGCTACGACCCGGCCATAATGAAGAACGGGTTCAACACGATGCCGGACGGCGAGGAAGTGTACTTCATCAGCACGCCCTCCGCCGGTCTGTGGACCACGGCCGAGAAGTTGAACAAATGATTCGGAGGGACGGCGGTTCGCCGTCCGCGGCCGGCCCGGCCGCAGCATGTGGAGTGCGGCAATACAGAAGCCGAAGGCTTCCTTTGCCGCTTTCACTTAGCGGCCGAAAAATACCGCGTCAAAAAGGATTTTCTCGTGGGAAACGTCCAGTGCGTTTCCGCGGCAAACGCCTCTTCGAGGCTTTATTGCCGCAAGGGAAAGCGATGAATGTCGCTTGCGCGACTGTATCATCGCACTCCGAAAAGACGCCGGCCCTCCGTATCCGCCATCACCACGCGTTCACAATAATTTTCGCATTCAGATTAAACGCTCTTTGGTCCCGCATATAATTCCGGTCACCGGCGAGCGAAACCCGCTTTTTCACGTACGGGCTGAGGTCCATATTCGGCGCGGGGGTCACGTAGCAGCGCAGGATCCCGTCCTCGTTGACGATCGCATACGGCGGAAGCGACAGATGCGCGTACCGCTGGCGCTGGACTTTCACGAGGATCCCCGAGTAATCCCACCGGCCCGGCTCCGTGGAGAACGGGGCGGGAAACTCCGAAACGCCCGAGTAATTCACATTCGGCCGCGACGCCTGATCACTTCCGGCTGAAAGCGGTGTGATGCCGTCTTCGCTCGCCGTGGAGAGGATCTTCTGGAATTGCTGGCGGTTCTGCCGCACGTTGTCCGCCTCGATGATCTTCTGCCGCACGTGCTCCAGACGCTCTTTTTCCTGCGTCGTTTTCGCGTAGTTCATGAGCCGGTTCGCCCGCATGAGCAATCCCTCGGTCTTCCATTGCGCCGAGTCGCCGTTCGAGATGATGTACGAAAGATCCGCGTCGAGCTGATTCACGAAATAGGCAAACGTCCCGGGCTTGACCGACGCTTCCTCCATGCTGTTCGCGCCTCCGGGAAGGTCCTCGCTGGAAAGTACCGGCGAGTCAGAAACGGGAATCGTCCCCGGGAGCGTCCGGTCCGGCGGAGCGGGTTCTTCCGTCACGCCCGTCAGATTCGGCGAGAGCGATTTCCCGTGGATCCACCGAAATTCACCGGACGGCGGCGAGATCTTGACCATCGCGTCCAGCCCCTCCGTGGGGAGTTCAAGCACCTCCACGATTTTTCCCGCCGTCAGTGAGATCCGCATCTGCGACCGGTCGGGCGAAAGCCGGCTTCCGATGTAAACCGGGACCGAATTTCCCACGATCATCCCCAGGTCGTTCTGGGTCATTTGCACGTTTCGGGCCGGCACGTACGAGAAACTCCCAAGCGGCGGACGAATGGCGCACCAGCCGTCCACGGTATGCTTGTAAACCTCCACCGTGTCGCCGTTCCGGAGCTTGTCGGTCGGGTAAAAATCACGTCCCGGCCCGCTGCGGACGAACGCCTCCGGCTCGCAAACGGTCGCTCTGTAAGGAAAGGTCTGCGCCTGAACGCTCGTGCACAGGCAGACGATGAACAGGAATAAAACCGGCAATCTCACGACTCGGGACTCCTTCACGATACATAAAAGCCAAAAATTCTATGGATTTTATCATATTTGGCCGATTAATTCAAGAGTAATTTAAGGAGATTAAGTAAATGGAACAAAATATTCAATACGGTACGCCGGCCCACGCTCAAAAGATCCTCGAAGGGCTGGAGATACTCTACCCCGACGCGGGCTGCGCCCTGAACCACCTTTCGGCTTTGCAGCTCCTCATCGCGGTGATCCTCTCGGCCCAGTGCACCGACGTCCGGGTGAACTTCGTGACGAAGGACCTATTCAAAAAATACCGCTGCGCGGCCGATTATGCCAACGCCTCGCAGGAGGAACTTGAAGCCGATATTCACAGCACGGGCTTCTACCACAACAAAGCGAAAAACATTCGCGAGTGCTGCCGGATCCTGGTCGAAAAGTACGGCGGCGAGGTCCCCGACTCGATGGACGAACTGGTCCAGCTCCCGGGCGTGGGGCGCAAAACGGCCAACTGCGTCCTCGGGACGTTCTGGGGGATCGCCGACGGCGTCGTCGTGGATACGCACGTCCTGCGTCTGGCGCAGAGGATGGGCCTTTCGGAGGAAACCACCCCGGAAAAAGTCGAGCAGGATCTGATGCGGATCGTGCCGCAGGATAAGTGGGTGAAAATCTCTCATCAGCTGATCCTTCACGGCCGAAATGTCTGCATGGCCCGCAATCCGCAGTGCGAGAAATGCCTGTTTAACGACTGATTTCTTCAGAATTTCCATAAAATCGCGAAATTTTCGGGTTCCCCCCCTTGAAAGAAATTTCGTTTGTGGTATATTATGCGTTCACTTGAGTGAGAAATCGCCAAGTTAATCTTTGACAATTTGATGAATTTTTCATGAAGCACAAAATTTTATCGGGAACCTTGATAGAATTTGAGTAAAGTCAACAAGTGGTTTAATAAAAACCAAATCTGACAAAAACCGATTTGTCAGTGCT
>JAFSMO010000027.1 GCA_017447865.1 Thermoguttaceae bacterium | reverse complement strand
GGAGACTTCGAGGACCGCTTTCCGGCTTGCCGTCGTGTCGTATTCGTTCAGAACACCCGTTTGGTTGTCGGTGATCAGAACCATTTCGGCAGTTGTACCGGAGATCGCCGCATTGCCGCCGAGGTTGTGGATGCCGATGCCGTCGTCCCTGTTGCTGGTGATGTACGCGGCAGAAACGGTCAGGTTGCTGTCCGCGCCCGAATTCAGGATACCGGTCGGGGTTTCCGTGATCTGGACGTTCGAGTTTTCACCCACGCCGTCGCCGTCAGCTTCGATAAACGCATCGCTGTTGATGTTGTCGATACCGTAAGCCGAGTTGTCCGTAATGGTCGCGCCGGAGACTTCGAGGACCGCCTTCCGGCTTGCCGTCGTGTCGTATTCGTTCAGAACACCCGTTTGGTTGTCGGTGATCAGAACCATTTCGGCAGTTGTACCGGAGATCGCCGCGTTGCCGCCGAGGTTGTGGATGCCAATGCCGTCGGTCTCGTTGCTGGTGATGTACGCGGCAGAAACGGTCAGATTGCTGTCCGCGCCCGAATTCAGGATACCGGTCGGGTTTTCTGTGATCTGGACGTTCGAGTTTTCACCCACGCCGTCGCCGTCGGCTTCGATAAACGCATCGCTGTTGATGTTGTTGATACCATAAGCCGAGTTGTCCGTAATGGTCGCGCCGGAGACTTCGAGGACCGACTTCCGGTCAGCATCCTCGTCGTATTCGTTCAGAATACCCGTGTGGTTGCCGGTGATCAGGACCATGTCTGCAGTTGTACCGGAGATCGCCGCCTTGCCGCCGAGGTTATGGATGCCGATTCCGTCGGTCGTATTGCTGGTGATATACGCGCCGGAGACGTCCAGGATGTGCGTGCTGCCCTCGCTCGTATCGCCCGAGTTCAGAATACCGACCGGCTGGCCCGTGATCTGGACCGTCGAGGCCCGGCCCGTGCCTTCGCCTTCCATGTGGCCGCCGACGTTTGCGATGCCGTCCTGGTTGATGATACCGACACCCTTACCAGTGGTGCTGTCAACGTTGTTCTTGATGGTTGCGCCGTCAACTTCGATCTTGACGTTTTCGCCATTGTTCATGATACCGGCCTTCTTGTTGCCAGTGATCTGAACCGTTGAGTCGTCGCCCGTCTTGAAGCCGCTGACGGCCGCGGTGCCGACGAAGGTCTTCGTGAACGTAACCGGATCGTCTCCCGGCGTATTGAACTGGACGCTGGCGGTGGTGTTGTTGATACCATAATCGGTATTGCCCTTGATGTCGGCGTTGTAAACCGTGAGACCCGGAACGGCAGTCGCGCCCGTGCCGGTGGTCTGGCCGATGTTTTCGATACCGTCGCTGCCGTTGTTGGAGATGGTCACGCTCGAGGCCGGAGTGTCCGCGCTGCCCGTGCCGACTTTCATCGTGCCGAGGTTGTAAATGCCGTCCGCGCCGTTGCCGTCGATCGTCGCGCCGGTGACGTGCATGCTGCCCACCGTAACGTTCCCGTTGGCGGCGCCCACGGCGTTGTTATTGATACCGTGGCGCGTGTTGCTGGCGATATACAGACCGTACTGCTGGATGTTTCCGATCTGGGCGGTGTTGTAAATACCGTCCTGAGTGTTGCTGGTGATCTGGATCGTCGAATCCTCCCCGGTACCCGTGCCGTGGAGCGTCATGGAGCCGGCGTTGTTGATACCATTGACCGTATTGCCGGTGATCGTCGCGTCGTAAACTTCGAGCGTTCCGCCGGTGACGTTTTCGATACCGTCGCTCTTGTTGCCGGTGATCATCACGTCCTCGGCGGCGCCGGAAGTTCCATCGATACCGACTTTAATCGTGCCGGCATTGTAAATACCGTCACCGTCGTTGCTGTCGATCGTCGCGCTGACGATGTGGAGCTTGCCGGTAGCCGTGTTTTCGATACCGTCATCCCCGTTATTGGCGATATACACGTTATTGATCTCGTAACCCGCGGGGGTAACGAGGTCGAACAGGTTGTGAATACCATCCTCGTCGTTGTTGGTGATCTGGATCGACGAATCCTCATCCATACCGGTACCCCAAAGGTTCATGTAACCATTGTTGTTGATACCGTTCATCCCGTTGTCGTCGATCGTCACATTGTAGAGCGTGATCGTATTTGCGCCGTGGCCAGGATCTGGAGCACCTGGAGTGGTGTTTTCGATACCGTTCCGGGCGTTGTTGGAGATCACCACATCGTCGGCGGCGCCGACCTCGCCGGTCTCTTCGTTGATGGTTCCGATAAACAGTTTTCCGTCTCTGTTGTAGATACCATGACCCCAGTTCTTGGTTCCATTAACGCTTTGGTAGGGTTCCGCATAGGTCGGGCTACCGTTATTGGTAATCGTGGCTTTCGTGATGTAAACTTCACCTTTGACCGGTTGGTCATCCTCGATCAATCCATTCATGTTCTGGATACCGCCGGAGTAGTTCTCGGTGATCAGGATCGCATCCGTCGCGTTCCCGTACAAATACACCTTACCGGATTTGTTGTTGATACCGTAACCGCTGGCGATATCATAGTCAGGATTAAGTTCACCACCGATCGTCACATTGTAGATAGTGATATCACCTTCCTGGTTTTCGATACCATCCCCTTTGTTTTCGTCGATCACCACATCACCGGCCCCAGCGTTGCCTTGGGTGCCGATCTCAACCTCGGTGTACCTGGTAAAAATACCATGGGACTCATTGTATTCGATCGTCGCTTTCGTGATTTTCAGAGTATGATGATCATCAACATGATTTGACTCGCAATGAATACCGTTGTCATCATTGCTTTGGATAAGGATCGACGTTGGAGTGTACCCTAACAGTTCAGCCGTACCCCGGTTTTGGATACCGTCATGAGCGTTGTAACTGATTTCCGCGTTGTAGATCGTGAGGCCAGGAGTCGTAAGTTCCCCTTGCTCATTAAAAACGCCAGTCCCGGCGCTGAAAACGCCATGGCCCTTCTGGTAATCATTAGCGGAATTGTCCTCATCCTCGTTATAGGTGATCACAACGTCCTTGTCCGTTGACGAGGTATTCGTAGAGGTGCCGATCGTCACCGTGCCACGATGACTGTAAACACCGCCGTTCAGGTTGCCCTTGTGCTCTTCTCCACCAATCGTCGCTTTGTAAATCGTGAGGGTTGCGTCACCCTGTGCGCCATTTTCGACTCCATATCGCGTGTTGCTGGTGATCACCACATCGGTGGCATCGCCGTCAACGGTACCGATCGTCATGGTGCCGGACTGGTTGTCGATACCGTCACCCCCGTCTTTTTCGTCGGATATGACAGTACCGTTACCGCTAATCGTCGCTTTCTCGATGACAGCCGTACCGTTATGTTCATTATCAATACCGCTGTAGCCGTTGTTGGTGATCGTGACGTCTGTGTTCGAGCTTCCGATCACTTTGATGGTACCGCCGTTATTGTCAATACCGAAGTGGTCGTTTTCAGTGATCAACGCGCTGACGATATTGATTTGGGCGTTTCCGCCATTGTTTTCAATACCATCCTTACCGTTGTTGTAGAAGTACACATTTTTGATCTCGTAGCCATCTTCGCTCAAGTCGGCCGCATTGTAAAAACCGTCTACGGAGTTGTTCGTAATCCGGATCGACTCTCTGATATGGCCAGGCTCCGTACTCTCGGTAACCGTACCTTGGAGCTTGACCTTGCCACCTTCAGCATTATAAATTCCGGATGTCGTATTGCCGTTGATCGTCGTGTTGGAAATATCAACGACTCCTCTAGCCACGTTCCAAATACCATGCTTGCTGTTCCCTTGATAGCTCCCCACAGCGCCAATAACGATCGCACCGACCTTGTTACCGTAAAGGTTCAATATCGTATCATTTGCGCTGCCCAAACTGTCCACAGCATTGTAGATCCCACATCCCGTATTTCCACTGATCGTCACATTGTAAATCGTAACCTTGCCACCACCACGATTTAAAAGGCCGTCACTTGTATTGTTGACAATCAATACATCATCGGCCCCAACATCAGCTTGGGTACCGATCTCCATGACACCGCCGCGATTCAAAATACCCATGTTCGTATTCTCGTGGATATACGCGTTGGTTATTACGACCGTACTCTTATGCGGCGCAGACCCACCGTTGCTATTGATCCCTTTAACGTTACCGTAGATATCAATCGATTTGGCTGTACTGCCATTGAGAGTAACGTCAGAGCCATAGAGGAATACGTCACCGCCTACTCGGTTATTAATACCAAAACGTTCGTTGCTACCATCTTTGACATGTTCGTATATCTTCGCGTTGTAAACGGTAACGGTCGAATCTAAACCTTCGTTGTCAATACCATCATGAATATTCTTGTAAATCTGAACGTCCTCAGCCGGTCTTCCAGAGACACCGACGAGCACAGTACCTTTGTTATGGTTGTAAATACCATCTTTGCTGTTATCGTTAATCGTCGCATTGTAAACCCGGAGGCCCGGAGTCGTAACCACACCTTCTTCAACAATACCACGGCTGGTGTTTTCAATACCATAATCGCTGTTGTAAGAAATCACGACATTCGCAGCGTCGCCGCCGGTTGAGGTACCGATTTCAAGCATACCCGCGTTGAGAATACCTACTTTAGCGTTGCCGTTGATCGTCGCTTTTTTGATCTCAACCGTACCCACAGAAGAATTGCTAATACCGTTCTGCGAGTTAGCCTCATACTTCGTGGTGTCACCTTCCATTACCTTGCCGATGAGGATTGCACCTGCCGATTTGCCGTCCAGCGTCAACTTAGAAGCGGTACTGTTCATACCATTGCTGATACCACTGCCCTTATTTCCACTAATAGTCGCATTGTAAACCGTAACAGTACCCCCCTGGATCGCAATACCATGAGAGTTGTTGTCTTTAGATGATCCTAGAATCAATACGTCAGAAGCATCGCCAGTCCCTTGGGTACCGATGCTCGTATTGCCTCCCTCCGCGTTCCGAACACCACCGACCTTATTCCCTTGAATCGTTGCATTGTAAACTTCAAGCTTTCCAATTCGGTTTTCAATACCATATTTTTCGTTGCCGGAAATTGTGATATCGGAGGCACTTCCTGCCGTAACTGGGGGTTCCGCCGTACTGTCCGCCTTGCGGCCGATATACGCAGTACCTTCACTGTAAATACCATCGACGGTGTTCTCGGCGATCTTCGCTTTGTAAACATAAAGCAGACCGGCATTGTTGATACCATCCACGCCGTTTTTGCTGATCTCAGCATCGTAAACGTAAAGCGTACCGGTACTGGTGTTTTCAATACCATCGCCGTCGTTGCCTTTGATCACGGCACCGTCAAGGATAACCGTATTGGAGCTGGTATTGACGATACCGTCGGCCTTGAATTTTGAAACCGTCGTGCCGCCGGTCAGTTTGAGCGTACCCGCGACGTCGATACCACCGACCGCCTGGGAACCGGCGCTCTTCGTGAAGGTCAGGCCATCGAGTACGACGTAGGTGTTTGCCGCCACCTTCATATAGGCGGTATCCTCACCAGGCGCGAAGTTCCCGACTTTGAGCGTCACCGCCTGCTCGGCCACTTCACCGTAAATGGCGCTGTAAGTGTGCTTGCCGTCGATGGTCAGTTTGTTGGCCTCCGTCGTGTTGGCATAGACGGGCAGCGTGCTGTTGACGATGTATTCACTATTCTTGAAGCCGAGCGTATAGGCCCCCGGAGTGGCCGCCATGGCCGCATACGCCTCCGCCATGGTGATCGTCGAGAGTGAAGTGTCGGCTTCATTCGCGGCCGTCACGATGATGGTCGTGCTCGTGGAGGTCAGCCCAAGAGCCAAAGTGTTGTTGGTGAGCGTCGGGGTTGCGCCGGTAGTATTGTAGTACAGAACGTCGGTGCTGTCGTCATTCACCGTCGCGCTGGCCGAAGCTGCCGCAACCGTATCGGCGGATAGCGTTCCGTCCAGGCTCCAGGTCAGAGCCTTGGCAGCGTCGCCGTTCCAGGTTTTGAGCGTAGCCGCATTGCCGGTAAACTTGCCCGCGATGATGAGGTCGCTGTCCCCTTGTCCGTCGACCGTGGCCGCCAGACCGCCGGTGGCGATGACGTCGTTCCCACCACCGCCGTTGAGCGTCAGCGTGCCGGAGTTCGAGGCCGCAGAAACCGCGATATAGTCGTCCCCGCCTTCGCCGTTGATCGTCAAAGCGCCGGAGGTCGGGTCTTCGGTGACCGTGATCTCGTCGTTGCCGCCGCCGGCGTTGATCGTCACGTTGGAAGTTGAGGTGGAATCAAACGTAACACTGGAAATCGTCTCATTGGAGGCATTCTTGACCACAACCGCGTTATCAACCGTAATGGTGTCGGCATTATCCTTGCCGTTAATTTCGACCGCCGCACCTGACGTAACGTGCTCGATTGTACCGCCATCGACGGTGATCTTGCCGGAGCCGCTGGCCGTGGTGATCGTACCGCCGCTGATACCGACGGTGCCGGTGCTGGTCGTCGAGATCTCGCCGATCGCGCCCTCGTTGCTGAGGAGGACGTTGCTGGAACCCGTGACTTTACCGATCGAGCCGTCGCTGATGGTGATCAGGCCCGAGCCGCTGGCCGTACCGACGGTACCGTCGCCGTGGACGGTGATCGTGCCGGAACCGCTGGCCGTGGTGATCGTGCCGTGGCTGATGTCGATGTTACCGTTGCCGCTGGCCGTGGTGATCGTACCGCCGGTGGCCGTGATCGCGCCGCTGCCGGAGACTGTGGTGATCGTACCGTCGCTGATTTCAACCGCGCCGGAACCCTTGACTTCGCCGATCGTTCCAGGGCCGTCGAGTGTGGTCGTATTCGCAATATTGACCGTGGTGATCGATCCGCCGGAGCACTCGACGCCGCTGGCGTTCGTGATCGTACCGATCGACCCGCCGGTGATCTCGGTCGCGCCGGTGCCGCTGACGTTGGTAATTTCTCCGTTCGCGCTGACCTCCGTCTTGCCCGAAATGGTGACCGTGGTGATTTTTCCGTTGAGGGTGCACGTGACGCCGCTGGCGTTCGTGACCGTACCGACCGTGCCTGCGCTGACGCTGACCGCGCCGGTCGCCTTGGCCTGAGTGACCGTTCCGCCGCTGACTTTCAAGTCGCCGGAACCGCCGGTTTCATCGACCGTCGTGCCGCTGACTTCGGTCGTGCCGGACTGCAGGGTAAGCGTGCCGATCTTGCCGGAGCCGCTGATGACGTTGTTGCCGCTGCTCTTGACGGCGCCGACCTTGCCGGAGCCGTTGATGGAGGTCGTGGCCGGGGTCGTGGACGTGCCGCTCACCAGATTGACGGTCCCGATCGTGCCGGGGCTGTTGAGCGTGATATCTTTGGAATTCGAAACAGTCGTAACCGTTCCGCCGCTGACGCTGATCGCGCCGGAAGTGTACGAGTTGGTCACCGTACCGCCGGTGACGGTAAGATTAGCGGTGCCGGTGCTGGTTGCGTCGATCGTGGTGCCGCTGACGGTCGTGGTCGTGCCGTTGGCCAACGTGAGCGTCCCGATCTTGCCGGAACCGCTGATGGTGCTGTTGCCGCTGCTCGAGACTTCGGTGATCTTGCCGGCGCCGTTGATGGTGGTCGTGGCTCCGCCGCTCTTCAGCTCAACGAGAGTGATCGAACCGGAAGAACCGAGGGTAATATTCGTGGAATTGCTGACCGTGCCGATCGACCCGCCGTTGACGCTGACCGCGCCGGTACTGGTCGCACTGGTGATCGATCCTCCGGTGACGCTGACCGCGCCGCTGCCGGTGGTCGAGCCGACCGTTCCGCCGCTGACGGTGGTCGTGCCGCTGACCAGATCCAGGGTCGTGATCGTTCCGGAACCGCTGAAGGTGCCTCCGTTCGAGTTCACCGTGGGAACCGTCTTGCCCGAAGCAACGGACAGTTTGCTGCCGCTGGCCAAATCGACGTAGCTGGTCCCCGCCAGAGTGGTATTGACCGTCAGATTTCCGGAGGTGCAGTTGATCTCGATGTTCGCATCGGCCGTGGAGGTGTCGTCGGTGACCGTCACGGTACCGGTGGTGGTAACAATATTGTCCCCGGTAATTGCAAACGTGGCGCCATTGGCAAGCGTGAAAGTGTAGCCAAGGAAGTTCGTGGTCATTTCGGCGCCGGAGTTATTGGTCAGCTTGCCGCCATTGACCAGGGTCACCGTGCTGCCGGAAGCCAGAGGCGCACTGACCTTCAGCGCGCCGCTGTTGGTAATCGCAATGGACGAAGACCCCGCGCTGGTAATCGTCACCGTACCCGAGGTCGTAACGCTGTTCGTTCCGGTGCTCTTGACCTCGGCACTAGCGTTAGCAAGCCCGAAGGTATAGCCAAACATCGTAACGGTCGAACCGTCCGAGTCGCCTTTGACCGTACTGTTATTGCCCAAAACCGTACCGACCGTCAACGAGTCGTTGTTGGTGATCGTGAGCGTCGCGTTATTCGAAGTATCCGTGTCGGCGTCGGCAATCGCGACGGCCCCGCCGGTGGTAATAATATTGCCGCTTGTTCCGACGGTTACCGTTGCGTTCGGAGTGGTGGTCGAATATTTATAACCACCCATGACGACGTTCGAATTCGCGCTGCCGATCGTGATCGCGCTGTTCGCAGCCGGGGTGTTATTGATCGTCAAGGTGCCGTTGCTCGAGAAAGTACCGACCGCTCCGGTGCCGCTGACGGTAACGTTGCCGGTCCCCGTAACGGTGGAAACCGTACCGGCGCTGACGGTCGTCGTGCCGCTGGTCAACGCAAGATTGGTGACGTCGCCGCTGATGGCACAGCCGAAGGAGTTCACCTTATTGACGGTACTGCCCGATGTAACGGACAAACTGCCGCTTTTCATCGTGATCGGACTGTCAGAATCCAGGTTGGTATTGACAGTTACGGTACCGGAACCCGAATACTCGTTGACTTTTCCGCCATTGACGGCAATATCGTTGCTGCCGGTGGCTTTGGTAATCGTACCATTGGTCATGGAGACCGATCGGGAACCCGCGACTTCGCCGACCGTTCCGCCGTTGACCGCAAGCGTACCGGAATTATTAATGAGGCCGATCGACCCGCTGCTGATAGTGGTCGCGCCGGTGCCCGTAACGTTGGTGACCGTACCGCCCTGGACGGTAATATTGCCCGTGCCGCTGGCCGTGGTAACCGTTCCGCTGTTGACCTTCGTGGTCGTGTCGTTGGCCAAAACGACTTCTTTGACCGTTCCGGTTCCGGTGATGGTAATTCCGGACGAGTTCACCGTCATGGAATCGCACGCCTTATTGACGGTCAGCGCGCCGTTGGTCATCGTGAGCGTACCAATCGTTCCGGCGCCGCTGATGGTAACGTTGCCGCTGGTCGTGGCAGTGGTGATCGCTCCGCCGGAGCACGTGATCGCGCTGGAGCTTGTGATACTTCCAACCGTTCCGCTGGTAATATTAATTGCATAGGAACCACTGGCCGTGCCAACAGATGCGACACTGACGTTGGTCGTTCCGCCGTTCAAATGCAGATTCGTAACCGTTCCTGCGCCGCTGATGGAAGCGCCAGACGAGTACACATCGGCGACCGTGCGGCCCGAACCGACCGACAAAGAGCCGCTGGTCGAAGTATATGAACCGATCGTTCCCGAATCGCTGACGGAAACCGCGCCGTTACTGGTGACACCGGTAACCTTTCCTCCCTTGACCGTCAGATTATTATTACCCGTGGCGGAGGTGATCGTTCCAATGCTGTTGACGGTCGTCGCGCCGTTCAAATTCAGCGTGCCGATCGTTCCGGCTCCGCTGATGGTAATTCCGGACGAGTTCACCGTCGGAACATCGCAGCCCGAATTGACGGTCAAAGCGCCGCCGGTCATCGAGATGGAGCTGCCAGAAACCAGAGTGGTGCCAACTGATAACTCTCCGTTGCAGGTAATCTCAACGCTTAAATCGGTTGTATCCGGGTCGGAATCATTAATAATCGTTGCATTACCAGTAATAGAAATGGTATTTCCACCTTCATCATACGTGGCCGAACCACTTGTAATCGTAAAGTTATAACCGCAGAATAAGAGAGTCCCATCCGAAGGCCCCCAATCGGCGCCCAGCGCGACCGGGGTGTCCAGCGTCGGAACTTCGTCCGTGAGGTTCATTTCCACGACCGGCGCAGATTCCATGGGCGTCATGTCGGCCGGAGCGATACACGCATAATCCACATCATCAGACACAGCCGAAGCGGGGGAGACGCTCAGGAGCTGGCGCTCTTCCAGGGACTCCATTCGGAGATCGCGCTCCTTGTGATTGTTGTTCTTGCGAGAAGCCTGAGTCAAACGCTCATTCATCGATTTCGTCATGAAATGACCTCGTAATTTTAAAGCTAGTATCAGTAAGTACACTATATAACGCTTTCGATTTTATCGGAAAAAACAAATCTTCTAACAAGGCATTTTTGAGAATCCAGCAAAATTTCCATTGATTGTCCGGTTATTATTAGGATAAGCGAATCTTTAACGATTAGAAGCTTTAACGGGCCATGAGAATAAAAAAAGTCCTCACAAGAGTGAGGACCTTTTTTCCCGTATTTGAAGTCGTTGTTATCAGAACGAGAAGCGCATGGTTCCCATTCCGTAGTGGATCGTCGTGTATTGGTTCACGTAGCAGTTGTAGTCGAACAGGAACGAAAGTCTGGAGCTTGCGTTGAAGTCGATACCAAAGCCGATGATACCCCAGTCACGACCCGCGTTGTTCCCCTTGACTTTCCAAACCGGGAATTCGGGGTATCCAAAGTGCGAGGTGGTGACGACCGGGTCACAGGCACCCAGCAGATCGTGAAGCCACGCACCCTTGAAGCGGGTGGTCAAACGACGGTCGTGGCAGCTTCCGAGCATCCAGTCACGGTTGACCCGCAGACCGACCTGAGTGCGGAGGGAGTGATGGTCGATGTCACGAACATCCAGCGCCAGCAAGCTCGGGTCACCCACTTCATCAAGACCGCTTTCAACAAAGTCGTCGTTGTGGAAGTAGGCATACTGCAGGTTGAAGAACGGGTTCAGGCTGAAACGTTCGCAGGGGAAGAAGATCCAACCGCGTTCGTAGAAGAGCGACGGCAGGATTCCATGCGAGGAGCCTTTGAACGAGTCATCCAGGTACATTTCACGTTCGGATTCCATCTTGCTGTAGCCCAAGGTAGCGATGAGGCTTCCATAACCACCCGTGCAGCAGACGCCGAGCCATTTGGCGTACAAACCAACCGTGTAGTTGTCGGATTCCAGCAGGAATTTACCCATCGGAGCGCTCGAATCCATGTTCATCTTGGCGTAGTCGAAGAACGCACCGATGTGGCAGGATTCGCAGTTGGTCCAGTCAAGAGCCATCATTCCACCGTAGGTATGGGTGTCATAACCGCTGAGGTAGTGACGCATCTGAACTTCACCGCCGTCGCCGTAGAAGTGGCCCCATCCGGTCCAGTTCTGACAGCAGCTTCCGCAGCTTCCGCAGCTTCCACAATCACCCTGGTTGTTGCCGCCTTTGCGGATGTTCTTCAGGCAGATATCCGAGGCCAGGATCTGGTCCATCATCATGCTGTTGAAGTTGCTCATCCGGCGAATCTGCTGGGCTGCATAGCTGGCATAACCGGCACCGGTCAGCAAGTCGAAGTTCTGAGCGGCTTCTTCAGCGTTCTGGGAAGTGTTGACAATCTGTTCGATTGCATCGTACACTTCCGGGCATCTCGTATCACCAGTCAAAAGGACTTGGGTGAAGGTATCCGCGTTGTTCAGGATGTTGCCGATATAGTTATCGCTCAGTTTGTCGCCCTTGGTTTCGATGTGCATACGGACCTGGTTGGTCTGGATCCCGGTCGAATCATCGACAGGCTGAACGTCTTCAAGCGTGATTTTGTAAAGCCATTTATCGTAAACCGTCTTGGCGTACGTGGACTTCGACTGCGTATCCAGGGAAGCCAGGTACGACTCGGAGAGGTCAACACTCACATTGGTCTGTTCCTCACCATGAATGATCTTGTTGTCCTTGAAGATCGTGTCAGTGGTCTTGTAGGTGGCGTTGGTCGTATCGACGAACACGGCATTGGTGTAGAATTCCTTCTGCCCCGCAGCAGAGCCGATTCCATTTTCGGCCTGAGCCAACACTTTGCCCATGCCTTTGACCGTAATGTCCACACCACTTCCAATGGTGATCTTGTCGAAAGCAATCATACCGGCTTCAAGGACCAGGACCTGATCACCATTAGCGTTCGTGGTGTAGTCCTCAAGCTCGTCGGTGAAGTATCCGGAGTAACCGTCCGCTTTCGCAGCGTCGATGATGCCTTTCTGATCCTTGTGAACGACGACTTCGAACTGAAGACGACCGCTGTTCGCATTGAACTGGCTGCCAGTCGCCGCGCCGATGAGACGAATCTGCTCGTAGCGGTCCTGGTAATCCGTCGGCTGGTAAACCGTTCCGTGAGGTTCGGTGTCTCTGTAGTTCCAGTTCTTGTTGTCGCGGGTCTTCACAATTTCGGTCCGGTTGACGTAACCGATATTGATTTTACCTGAATTAAGGTTGAAAATGCCAACTCCAGCGTCTTGACGGATACCATTTTTGAAGTTACCCGAAAGGCCGGAGGTCTTATCGCGGAAGGTATAAATCAACTGGCCATCATCCATGGTTTCCTGAAGGTACTGGTCACCAGCGAGCCAGGTTTCGTGTGCGCCGCCCACAAAGGTGGAGGTCTGAATGTCCAACGTGGTCATGTTTTGGTTGAAACCGTTCACGTTGACCTCGGCACTCCCCTCTTTTCCGCCAAGGAACACGTACGGCAGGTCGCCGCCTTTGTATTCGTTGGTGTAAGACGGATAGCTGCCAGGAACATCCAGATAGGCGTTCGCAAGAGCCAGGTCCATATCTTCCGAAATCGTCTGACCCATGAAGTAGGTGGTGCTTTTTCCGGAGAAGTTGACCGTGGTGTTACTCTTCTGAGCGCCAAAGTATGTCCGGGACGCGAAGTTGGTGAAACCGCCGGTGATGTTCACGTTGTTGGTTCCGCCGCTCACGACATCGTCGTCATTGGAAGTCGTGTTCACGCTGCAGTACGGGGTAAGGTCGTAACCGCCGCCGATGTACGTCGCCACGTTGAACATATTCTTGCCGCCGGAGATCGTCAGATCGACGCCCTCAGTCTTGTGTCCACCAGCCATCGCGGAGAAGTAAACTCCGTAATAGTTGTTGTAGTAGTTGTACATGTTGACGGACCCATAGGACCGAGAGTCAGCCGGCCAGTCGGAGTCATCTCCCGAAACCCCCGAGTTAAAGCGGTTGTCACCGAGGTATTTATCCAGAGTAACGCCAGTCCAGCCATTGAGAGTGTTGGTTCTGTTTTTGTTCTCTGATTTTTCGCCTAACGAAACTTCTTGTTCGCCCTTGAACTCTTTGTCATAGGTGAAGATGTTCGTACCACCCGAAATGTTGATGGTGGACTTGCCGGCTACTCCGCCTTCGCCCCCAACGATGACACGCTGGGTGAAGAGGTTGGTACCACCGGAAATGTCCAGTCTGGTCTGACCTCCAACGTCTTCCGCCCCCGTTCCATCATTGCGGGAACCCATATAGATCCCCTGGTTGTCGAAGATGTTCGTGCCGTTCTCGATGGTGATGGTAATGTCGTCAGCATTGCCGCGCTGGCCAAAGTTCGTCTTCCAGAGGAACTTGGTCGTCTCTCCCTCAGCACCGATTTTGAAATTGGTACCGGTAAACTGAAGAAGATCTTCCGTACGGCCACTCATTCCTGGATCAGGATTTCCACCAGGATCAAGATTGTGATCAACACCAAAATAAGGATGCTCTCCGGTGCTGACTACACCGTAAGTACCTTTCAGATTGGTCTCCGAATTATTAACGGGGGCTGCCAAAATTGGAGAAGCCGTCCCCTCCGGAGAATACAGCCCGATTGCACCCAAAGCAACCAAGCCGGCCGCCATCCATGACGATAGCGAACTTTTCTTTCTCATTGTAACTTCCATGTGTCGAATCCTTCTAACAATGATTCAAAATACGGGAAATTGTATTTTGTGGTCCCAAATATTACACCATCCAAGTGTACCTTTTTTGGTAACCATTTCTTCATCGACCTTTTCTGTCGAAAATTATAGTATTTCTCCTTAAAAAAGAAATAATAATGAAAATTATTATAAGGATTTCGAAAAAATTTAGGATTAGGCAGAAAAATCGGTTTAAGATAGGCAAAACAGAAAGAATTTAGAATTTCGGAGGGGATACTGAACAGGACCTTAGGATCACTTGTTCAGTATCTCCCCAAAAGAGTTTCAGCAGAAAATCTCACTTTCCTGCGAGGTCACGTTCTGGTACTTCGCGAAAATCGGCTCCATGATCTCGCCCAGGAACTCATCGACCTGCTGCGGGGCGCGGCCGACGTACAGGCTCGGCTCCAGCGCGGCATTCAGGTCCACGCCGTCAAACATCGGATCCGAGGCCAGACGCGTCATCAGGTCGTTTTCGCCCCCTTCCTGCTTGACCACGGCCGACGCCGCCTGCGAGTGCTGCCGGATGTGCTCGTGCAATTCCTGACGGTCGCCGCCTTTCGCCGTCGCGGCCATCATGATGTTTTCCGTCGCCATGAACGGCAGCTCGGCGCGGAGGTTCTTCTCGATGACCTTCGGATAGACCACCATCCCGTCGATCACGTTCCGGTACAGGATCAGGATCGCGTCGATGGCCAAAAACGCCTGCGGGATCACGAGCCGCCGGTTCGCGCTGTCGTCGAGCGTCCGCTCAAACCACTGCGTCGAAAGCGTCATGGCCGGGCTGGACTGGATGCTCATCACAAAACGGGCGAGCGAGCAAATGCGCTCCGACCGCATCGGGTTCCGCTTGTACGCCATCGCGCTGGAGCCGATCTGGTTCCTCTCAAACGGCTCCTCGCACTCTTTGCGGTGCGCCAGAATACGCAGGTCCGTCGCCATTTTGTGCGCCGACTGCGCAATGCCCGAAAGGACGTCCACGACCTGTGAGTCAAGTTTGCGCGGGTACGTCTGCCCCGTCACGGCAAACGATTTCTCGAAACCGATCTTTTTATCGACGAGCGCCTCGAGCTGGCGGACTTTTTGGCCGTCATTATTAAATAAGGAGTAAAAACTCGCCTGCGTGCCGGTCGTTCCCTTCAGGCCGCGGGTGCGCAGGAGGCTCACGCGGTGCTCGAGGTCCTCCAGGTCCATGACCAGGTCGTAGAGCCACAGGCAGAGGCGTTTTCCGAGCGTCGTCGGCTGCGCGGGCTGCAGATGCGTAAACGCCAGGCACGGCAAATCTTTGTACTTCTGCGCCGTGGCCGCCAGCGTACGCATCACGTCCAGCAGCCTGGCGAGGATCAGCCGGAAACTGTCGCGGATCAGGATCACGTCCGTATTATCGGTGACGTAGCAGCTCGTCGCGCCCCAGTGAATGATCCCTTTGGCGTTCGGGCAGGCGTCGCCGTACGTGTGCACGTGGGCCATAACGTCGTGACGGAGTTTTTTCTCGTAGGCGTCCGCCAGATCGAAATCGATGTCGTCCACGTGCGCGCGCAGTTCGTTGAGCTGTTCCTCGGTGATCGGCAGACCCATCTCGGCCTCGGCTTCGGCCAGCGCGACCCAGAGGCGGCGCCACGTGCTGAATTTTCGCTGCTCACTCCAGATGGCGCTCATTTCCTTCGAGGCGTAGCGGGAAATCAGCGGGTTACGGTACTCATTGCGATTGATCTCCATGTCAGTTTTCCTTCCAATAATTAATAATGAACAGCGCGGAGTTCCCATTCCTCGGGCCCCCTCTATTTATCAAAACGTTTATTTTACACTAAACTCAAAAGATTTCAAGGGAGTAGAGGCCTTTAAAATAAAAAAACCACCAGAATGGAAATCCTGATGGTTTCGTTTGGACGATTAAAATTAATCTTTGGCCTTGGCACGGAGGTGCTTGGAACGACGCTCTGCGCGGAGGCGGATGCGACGGTTGATTTCGCTCGGCTTCTCGTAAAATTCACGGCGGCGCATTTCCTTTTTGATGCCGCTGCGTTCCACCAGTTTACGGAAACGACGCACTGCTTCCTGGACCGATTCGTTCTCTCTCAACGTCAGTTTGACCATTAAAAATCACCTCCTCATGGACGGTCAAAAAAATCATCTTTTTAAAATATTTTCAGTATTTTAGCAAATTTCTTTCTTTTGTCTAGGGGGAGGCGCTCTTTTTTTTCAATATTTCTTTTTTCTGTTAAAATTTCCTGATTCGTGAAGGTTTTCGTGTTGCGCTGATTCCCAAAAAACATTAAAATCAGAATAGTGTAAAAAAATTCCTCCATTTCGGGGAAAATTTTTTAGTTTTGACCATTCATCCGTTTTTTGGGAAGATTGACCAGGTAAAACCGTGAAAATTGAATCCCGCTTTTTGATTTTAATCGCAAGTATTCTTTTGGGGTGTGTCACCGGGCTCCTTTATTACAATCAGGGCGACCTGTTTTTAGCTCATTCTTTCAACCCGGATGAAAGCGACGATTCGTTCAATTTCACCTCGGAACGGACGAATACGACGGAAAAATCCCTGAAAGATGAGATTCGCCAGCAGCTCTCGGCCAATCACACGCTTTACGAGTTCACGAGCGCTACGGAGCAGAAAAAAGCCGAAACCTCTGCGCAGCCAGAACCAACTGAGCAGTTGATTGCTTCGAAAGACGCCGACGAGGCCGATGCGGAAAACCTGGGTGACGTACTCGCGAAAATGGCGGAAAATTCCCCGGAACTGAACGATTCCTTGAACGCACTGACCGAGGCCCGAAAGGCTTCAGCGGAGCAGCTCACGCAAAAAAAACAGGAAGATGAGCCAGTTACCGAGCAGAAACCCAGATCATTAATTAGCGTTAACGATTACAGCCAGGCGACTCCTGTCTTCGATGCGAATCCGGCCGAAAATCAGGGGAGATTTCAGGCTCAAAGTACCCCCAACGCTCAAAATGCACTTTCGCACGAACTGGTCGCGCAGGCCCAAAGCCCCACGCCAATTCCGACTTCAATTCCAATCCAGACTTCCGCGCCGATCCAGAATTCCATTCCAATTCAGACTTCCGCGCCGATGGAAACGCCCGAGTTGATTCAGACCTCCGCGCTGGTGCAGACTCCCTCTTTGCCTCAGGCGATCACTCCGCTCGAAATGATTGCGGATCCGGGTGATTTTGAGGAGGCTCCCATCAATCAGGCGGTCGGTTCCATCGCCGCGCCTCCCAATACGCTGAGCTTGCCCGTCCGCAACAATTCGGAAGACCTGGACCAAAACCCCCTCGTGCCCATTCTGGGAGTGAACCCACCTGAAAACGCCAACGAGGCCGAAATTTCAAATGAGGAGGAACCCGAACTGGATGATGAAGCGGAAACTCAACCGGCAAACCAGGCTGCATTTCCGGCAGAAGCCCAGGCAGAGCCCCAGGTCGTAACTCAGCCTCAATTTCAACCGATGGCAAGACCTCAAGATGAAATTCAAAGGGAAACGGAATCCTATTTCGTCAACAGGCAGAGCGCGGAGAGTTCATTCAGCCATCAACCCACACGAATCAAAAAACCCAATCGGAATCTGACCGAAGATCAGGCAGAAGTCCCGACTGAAGAGTCGGCAGAAATCTCGACCGAAGACCAGACCGAAGATCAGACCAGAAGTGAAACCGGTACACCAATTCAAAAGGAAGAATATTCCCTTGACTTATACCGGGTGGATCTCCGCAAAGCGCTGGCTTCTTACCAGATCGAAACCGGTCTGAAAGTCGTGGCCGCGCTCGACGTTCAGGGGACCGTCTCCTGCAAGAGCAGAAACGCCGATCCTGAAATCCTTCTTGGGAGCCTGCTCGCCGATACTCCTTTCAAATTCGTGCGAAGCGGCAATTTCGTGTACGTCGCCCATTCGAGTCAGCTGGGAAAACTTCCTGATCCGCTTGAAAAGACCGCCACGCATCTTTTCACTCCGGTATATATTTCCCTGGAAGAACTTGAACTCGTTTTCAGGTCCAATCTGACTCAGTTCGGAACCTGCGAAGTGGCTTTTGATTCTTTGGGCCAAAAATGCCTGAGCGTCACGGACTGGGTTTTGAGTCTTGAGCAGCTCGAAAAGATCCAGCAAATCGTGGACGTTCCGGCTCCTGAAGAACAAATGAACGCTTTCGTCTTCCAGCGTGAACTGGATGGGACGTTCAAAGCTCTGGACCTTTTGGAAATCGCGGAGTCTCAGGGCCTCGTACTTCAGAGTGTCGCGCCCCTGGAAACGGGAACCAGAGAGGATAAAAAAAGCTTCTTCTACGGCGCCAAAACCGGGAGTAAAAAAGAAAAATCGTCCGAGATTCAGGCGTACACGATTTCGTACCGGGCGGATTCGTTCATGGCTTCCGTTCGTCAGCAGCTCAAAACCAGGCCCGCCCCGATGCCCGGCCAAACCTTCGCGCCGCTGGAACTGAATCAGCCAATGAAGTTTGATTTTAACCTGAACGTTCAGGATCGTCTGGTTCCGTACCAGATTACGGTCACGTACCGGCAGGACCCCCAAAACGAGGGAGGAATCAACGCCGAAGTAGATTGCGCACCGAGTGAGGACCTTGGGCCGAAAGCGAAAGCCAAAGACTTCCACTTCACGCTCGCCATTCCCTCGCAGAGCCGCAATTCGCTCATCCTCCAGCTAGAGTTGGGGGAATTTCCGGTCGAGAATTCCGGCTCGCGCAAAGACATTTCATACGCGATACGCGGAAATCGCATGAAGAAAGAAGTGATCGTAGTCCTTCAACCGTTCCAGAGTGTCCCGAAAATCCGGAAAAATGGGCTTTCCACGCAAGCAGTCCGCGAAATCATTCGTCAGCAGGAAGTCCTTGCCCGAAAATTTTACGGGAGCATGAATCAAAGCGAGCGGGAAGATTCCAGGCACTGCCTCGGAATTGCGCAGCGTCTGCGTTTGAGCCTCGGAGAAACGGGTGGTCAAGGTTTTGATCCGGGTTTTGCCCCAAGCTCTGATCCAGGACTTGAGCAGGGGATCGAACAGGGAGTTGAGCAAAGATTCGAGCAGGAACTTTGAATCTTCCCACCTTTCTGAAAACCCAAACTCATGAATCCGCGAATTCGTTTGCCTGAATTCATCAGGAATCGAAACTCAAACGCCCAAAAGAAGAAAAATCACCATTTCAGCAGAAATGAAATGGTGATTTTTTCGTTTATTTTTCCCCTCCAGCCCTTGCGTCTTTTCGAAGTTCTGTTAAAATAGAAATGAGTGTTTTTGATCGACTCTTCAAAACCCGAAAACGAATTAATGAAAATCAAATGAGTGACGAAATCGAACTGAATCCCGAAGAAACGCAAAACGAAACTCTGGAAAATTCTCAGGAAGAAACCAAACGCCCCGCGCCAGTTACGGACGCGCCTTCCCTGGAAACGCTCAAAGCGACGCTCGCAAAGTACGGGATCGAAATCTCGGAGCCGCAGATCGAGCTTTTGGAAAAATTCTGCGAGCTGGAGTGGGACTGGAACACGAAGATCAACCTGACGCGCCACACGACGTACGAAAAATTCGTGACCCGCGACCTGGTCGATACGCTGGCGTTTTCCGAATTCCTTGCGCCCGACGAAAAGGTTCTGGACGTCGGCTCCGGAAACGGCGTCCCGGGGATTTTGCTCGGAATTCTTCGCCCGGACGTTTCCATCTCGCTCGTGGAGTGCGTCGCGAAAAAGGCGAAAGTACTGGCGGAAATCATTCATGAGCTTCAGCTTCCGATCCCCGTTTACTGCGCGCTGGGGCAGGACATTTTGGGGAATTGGCAGTTCCACACGCTGACGTTCCGCGCGGTCGCCTCGATGAGAAAAATCCTCGAGTGGTTCAAACCGTGCTGGCCGCACTTTGACCGGATGCTGCTGGTCAAAGGGCCGAAATGGACGGTGGAACGCGGCGAGGCCCGCCACTACTCCCTCATGCACGGTCTGGCGTTGCGCAAGCTGAAAGAGTACACGACTCCCGGGTCGGACGAGGTGAAACTTTCGACCGATGAACTTTCTGCTGAGGAAGCAGAAAAACCCGACCGGGCAGAAAACCCGACCGAGCAGGAAAACGGCGCGAAAAGCGTCATTTTGCAGATCTGCCCGGAGGAAAAGATCGGGAAAGGGAATTTGTGCGTGCTTTCCTCGCTGGAAACGTCCAAGTCGCGCAACAAATTCGACCACGACAAACGGCGGAAATCCCGCGTCGTGGAGGAAACGGTCGAGTACGTGGACGCCGCCGATTTTGCCGGTCTGGACGAAGACGGAGATCAGGTTTCGATCCGGAAACACGCGCCGCGCAAGCCGTTCGGTTCAAAGTCTGACCGGGCAGACCGTCCCGGGCGTGCCGACCGCGGCCGAGGCGAGAAAGGGAAACGTTCCGCCTCCAGCCGAGGCCGTTCAAAACGTTCCGAAAGTTCAGAACGTCCCGATCATGAACCGGGCTTTGGCGGACGCGGCGGCGGATTGGAGTCCGGTTTTCGGAGCGAAAGGAAAAAAATCCACGGCCCGAAAAAGTTTAAGCGCGGCTCCGAAGAATAAAATTTTCACGAAACGTTTGATCAAGTGTTTTTTTCATGAACGATTTGGATTTTATGCACCGTGCCCTCGCCCTGGCCGAACGTGGTCGGGGCCGGGTTGAACCCAATCCCATGGTCGGCTGCGTGCTGGTTTCGCCGGAGGGTGAAGTCCTCGGGGAAGGCTGGCACGAAAAGTACGGCACGAACCACGCGGAAGTGAACGCATTGCTCGACGCCGAAAAACGCGGAAATTCCGTGGTCGGCGCGACCGCTTACGTCACGCTGGAGCCGTGCTCCCACTACGGGAAAACTCCGCCGTGCGCTCTGGCTCTCGTAAAAGCCCGCGTCGCCCGGGTGGTCGCGGCGATGAGTGACCCCTTCCCGGAAGTCTCGGGAAAAGGGTTCAAAATCCTCGAGGAGGCGGGGATTTCCGTTTCGGTCGGGGGCGGCGGGGAAGAAGCGCGGCGGCTGAACGCGCCGTACCTGAAACTCGTGACGGCGGGCCGCCCGTGGGTCACGGCGAAGTGGGCCATGACGCTCGACGGGAAAATCGCCACGCGGACCGGTTCCTCGCGCTGGATCACTTCCGGCGAAGCCCGCGATTTTGTGCATGAAACCCGCGGTCGAATGGACGCGATCCTGGTCGGAGCCGGGACGGTTCTGGCCGACGATCCGATGCTCAACGCCCGGCCGAAAAGCGGGAACGTGCTCCGTCAGCCGCTCCGGGTCGTGGCGGACGCCCGGCTCGAAACGCCTCTGACCTCCCAACTGGTGCAGACGGCCCGCGAATTTCCCGTTTTGCTGGCGGTGGGTTCCGAGATCCCGGAGGAAAAGATCCAGCCGTTCGAGGCGGCCGGCTGCGAGATTTTCCGCTTCACGCGAAGCGAGCGCGCCGCGCAAATGGCGGAACTGCTGGACGAGCTGGGCCGGCGCCGCCTGACCAACCTCTTGGTCGAGGGGGGAAGTTCCGTCCTTGGCGCCCTGCTCGACCTTCAGGAAATCGACGAGGTCCAGGCGTTCATCGCGCCGAAACTCTGTGGCGGCCGCGACGCGGTGACGCCCATCGGCGGGCATGGAATCGACCGAATGGAAAAAGCCTTCCAGCTCGAAGCGATGCAAATCCTCCAGTTTGGCCCTGACGTTTTGCTCACCGGCCGAGTCGTAAAGCAGTCTTTCGCTGAGCGTTTTGGCGATTTGGAACCCAACCGGCGGCTCGTTTAACTCGTGATTTTTACCATGGCCACAGAAAACCAAATTTCCGCACTCGACTGGCTCGCCCATCCGGAAAAACTCGTTCCGAAGGGGGTCTGCGCCGTTTTCGGCGAAGAATCCTTCCTCCGGCGGACCGTGCTGGCGAAAATTCCCTCCGTGGTGGCGCAGTCGCTTCAGGAAAAGCCTGACGCTCTGGCTCCCGCCGAGTTCAACGGGAGCGTCGTGCCGTGGAAAGAAGTGGTGGAGGAACTCACGACGTTTTCACTCTTCGGCCCTCCGTGCCGGCTGGTCATTCTGAATAACGCGGAGGATTTCATCACGAAAAACCGCGAATTGCTCGAAAAGTACGCGGCGGACCCGGTCGAAATGGGGATCCTCGTGCTGGAGTTGAAGTCCTTCCCGACGAACACGCGCCTCTTCAAGCTGGTCGAGGGGAACGGGACGCTCATCAGCTGCAAACCCCTGAACGAAAAAGGGGAGCTTCCCGCTTGGGTCTGCGAGACTGCGAAGAAGAAGTACAAATTCACGATCCAGCCCTCCGCCGCCGCGCTGCTCGTCTCGCAAATCGGCACGGAAATGGGGATTTTGGACCAGGAACTCAGCAAACTCGCCCTCACGGTGGAAAAGGACGAGCCGGTCACGGAGGTCCAGGTCCGGCAAAATTCCGGCTCGTGGCGCACGCAGACCGTCTGGACGCTCGTGGACTGCATTCTGGACGGCCGCGCGAAGGAGGCGCTTCAATATTTGGGTCAGCTACTGGACTCCGGCGAGGCGCCGATCGCGGTTTTGGCCCAGATCTCCAGTTCGCTGCGCCGGCTGGCGACGGCCGTGCGGCTCATCGAGGAAGACGAGCGGATGGGGCGCCGCCCCGACCTGAACGCCGCGCTGACCACCGCCGGAGTAAACCGCTTTTTTCTGCAAAAGACCGCCGCCCAGCTGAAACGTTTGGGCCGGGAGCGCGGCAGGAAACTCCTCCCGTGGCTCGTCGAGCTGGATTTTCATCTGAAGGGCGAGAGCGCGATGCCCGACCGGCTCCTTCTGGAACGATTCATTCTCAGGCTGATGGTCCCGGCGAAGAAATAAAATCGGCTTCCACCAAAACCAAAACGGGACCAACTCGAAGTTCACGTCCAGCTCACTGCAAACTCCAGCGATTATAGGCCCCGCGGATTGGGCGGATCAGGCGGATCTGGGCGGATTTAAGAGGATTTTTAAATATTTAATTAAATCATTCAAAACGGGCGCGAACACTCAAACGCTTCAACGATTTAAATATTTAAAATCCAATCCGCCCAGATCCGCCTAATCCGCCTGATCCGCGGGGCCTATTGCGGCTTCGGAAGTTTCCGGAGGGATTCGGCGTCGCGTATTCGGGACTTGGGCATTTTTCGTCTCTGGTTTAATTTAAGTTTTGCCCGATTTGTAAGCAGGCCCGACGTTTCCGCCGGGCCTCCAAATCCCAAAATTTCTGAGTCTTGCTTCACCCGAATCGGGGTCAATCGAGCCAGAACTGGTACGCGCTTCTCAGGCTGGTCTGCCAGAAATCCCACGTATGCGCCCCGGCGCGGAGCCGAAGTACGTGCGGGACCCGCTTCTTTTCCAGCGCGTCGTTGAAGAGGCAAACGCCCTCGATGAACTGGTCGTCGTAACCGCAATCGATGAAGAGGCGCACGCCGTTAAAGTTTTCGGGGAGTTTGGACGCCATGGTGAGCAGATCGTGCTCGTAGAAGAACGGGGTCAACCGCTCATCCCCCTCTTTGTGGCCCGGCTTGACGCACGTCTCGTAAAGCCAGATGAAATCTTTCTGGCTCATGTTCCGGATCTCGTCGTACGTCCGGATCGTCGGGCTCATCGCGAAGCACGTCCCGAAAACGTCCGGGTGGCGCAGCGAGTAGAAGAGCGAGCCGTAGCCGCCGCGGGAAAGCCCGGCAATGGCGCGGTTTTCCGGCCCGGCCTTGCAGCGGAAAATCGATTCCACGTACGGGATCAGCTCTTTGATGAAGAAATCCTCGTAAAGGACCTTTCCTTCAAAATCGTTCCGCCAGCGCGCGTCCTTGCAGCTCGGCATGATCACGATCGCTTTTTCGGCACGATTCCGGAAGAATTCGTCCGAGATCCGCTTCACGTTCCCTTTTTTGCTCCACGCTTCGCCCTGGTCCACGCCGCCACCGCCGTGCAGCAGATAAAGCGTCGGGTACTGGAACCCGCTGATGGCGTAGCCCTGCGGCAAGTAGGCGTAAAACTCCACGTCGCAGCCCAAAATCTTGCTCGGGCAGCACAGTTTTTCCAGCACCACGCTCGGCGACTGGCCGTCCCGGGCCTTCAACTGTTTCGCCCGGTTCTGCAGTCTCTCGACCGCCGCCGGGTTTTCCGGGAGCGGTGCGTCACTGAAGACTGACTCTTTCGTTTGCGCGTCGGGCTGAAGCTCCGGCAGAAGCACCTCGAACACAATATTCAGGATCTTCTGGTACTCGTTCGAGTCGTTCGTCATCGCGAGCACCACGTCTTTGTCCGGGATCGCGATCATGAACTGGCTGAACATTCCGTCCCCGCGGAAGACGTTGAAGCGGCACCGCCAGAACTGGAAGCCGTAGCCCTGCCGCCAGTCAATATTCCCCCCGTTATCGTTGGAAACCTGGGTGGAAGTCGCCTGATCGACCCACTCGGCCGGGAGGAGCTGCTTCCCGTTCCACTGGCCGCGCTGGAGGATGAACTGGCCGAACTTCGCAATGTCCTCGGTCTTGAGGTAGAGGCCCGTCCCGCCTTTATTAATGCCGTTCGGCGATTCCTGCCAGTACGGCGTTTCGATCTTCAGCGGCTCAAAGAGACGCGGCACCAGGTAGTCGCGGATCTTTTCTCCGACCGCCTGCTGCACGGCCGCGGAAACCATGAAAGTCCCCGGCGTATTGTAGCGGAAGTGCGTCCCCGGCTCCTTGGTAAACGGCACGGCAAAAAATTCTTTCTGCCAGCAGTCCCCCTCCTCGGGCCTGGAGAAATCGTTCAGGGAAAGCCCCTTGAGCTTCGGCTCGCTTTCCTGGCCGCACGACATGGAAAGGAGGTCACGCAGACGCGACTTTTTCAGAAGGTCGTATTTGTCCGCGGGCTCCGGGTTTTCAAAATCGGCGGGGAGGTGCTCCCGGAAAAGGTCCACGAGCCGATCGTCCAGACTGAGTTTTCCTTCCGAAATCGCGAAACCGGCGGCCGTCGAGCAGAAACTCTTGCTCAGCGAGTACAGCGCGTGGGTCGTTTCGGGAGAATGCGGCGCCCACCAGCACTCGCCGATCACTTTGCCGTGACGCAGGACCATCACGCTGTTCGGCGCGGTGACTTCCGCGTCCAGCCGGTCGATCAGCCGGGTCAGAACGTCCGACGAAAGCCCCTGCGACTCGGCCGTCGCCCGGGGGAGTTTCCCGTTTTCATCGAGATTCTGCGCCTGAACCTGCGCCAGGACCATGAACACGGAAAGGAAAAAACCGGTAAATGTGAGTAGTTTTCGTTTCATCTTTGAACCTTTGCGAGGGGGAGGGGGAGTTTTCAGTTTTCAGTTTTCAGAGTTTCGGCTGCGCCGAAATACGGGATTCGGTTTTCCCCCTGAAACCCATATTCTGCCGAAGGCAGAACGCTGACTACTGACTACTGACTACTGACCACTGACTACTGACTTCTGACTACTTAAAAACAAAGGGCAAACCGTCTTTCCAGCCGATTTTGACCCGGGAGAGGAACCACGTCTTGCCGTGCGTGTCGTTTCCCTGGAAAAAGAGGTACGTCTGACCGTCCGGCGCCTGGAAAATGCCCGGGTGGCCCGATTCGGAGGAATTCCACTGGTCTTTCGGACCGTTCGTGATCAACGGAACGTCCCAGAGGCGCTTGAAGTGGATCCCGTCGTCGCTGACCGCCACGCCGATGTGCTGCGGGTCATTGTTGTAGCCGCCGGCGTAGAACATGAACGCGCGTCCGTCGTGCTCGATGAGCGTCGGTGCCTCGATGCAGCGGGTTTCCCACGGAAGCACCGGCTCCATGATCGGTCCGTCGTACGCCATTTTCCACTTCCCGCGCCCGATTTCATCCCGGTTTTCCGCGACGGCCACGGCAATTTTCTGGATCTTGCCCTCCGGGTCACGCGTGGCGACGTAGAGGAAGCACTTCCCCTTGAACTCGAAGAAATCCGCGTCGATCCCGCGGCCGTTGGTCCAATCCCCTTCCGGGAAGAAAATCGGATTTTCACCTTTCGGGCGGAAGTGGATCCCGTCGTCGGAAACCGCGTAGTGGATCGAGTCCTTCGGCCCGTTTCCGTAGGACTGGTAGAAAAGGTGGACCTGGTCGTCCCAAACTTTGGCGCACGGCGCGCCGCAGCCGTTCGAGTCCGTATCGCCGAGCGGCTTCATCACGCCGGCGAAGGTCCAGTGCGTCAGGTCGGTACTCTCCGCGATCCCGATCGCCAGGCAGCAGGCGGAAACTTTGGCGTCCCGCGGAAAGAGCGAGAAGTACATGAAGTAGCGGTCCTTGAACCAGACCACGGTCGGGTCCTTGGCCTTCTGCGCCTTCCACTCGGAGTCTTTCAGTTCGTCCCCGGCGGGAAATTTCATCTCGGGGTTCCGGATCGGCTCGAAGTCGGCGGGCGTAATGGCCTTGAACTCAGCCGCCCAGACCGCCGAGCCAAAAAATAGTGCGACGAAGAAAAAAATGACGTTTTTCATGCGAAGGTTCCTGAAGGGGCAAATTTTCCTAAGACCTTAATATTCCATCACCGCGTTGACCGGGTAGTGGTCAGACGGGAAAATGTCCGTCTTGTCGCGGATGATCTTGGCCGATTTGACTTTCAGATCGCCGTACATTAATATATAGTCGATCTTCACACTGAATTTGACCGTTCCGAAACCGTGGAACGTCTGAACGTCTTTTTCGTCCGGGTTCACCACGCGGTAAGTATCGACCATGGCGATCGGGCCTTTCACGTCCTTCGCCTGGATTTCGGCTTCCTCGCCCTTCAGGTACTTCAGCGCCTGGGAGTTTTCACCCGAGTTGAAGTCGCCGGTCACGAACGCGACCTCGCCCTCTTTCACGTGCTTCGCGATGAAATCCGCAATGGCGACGCCGGAGAGCTGGCGGGCTTTTTCGCTCACGTGGTCGAAGTGCGTATTAATGAAGTAAACCACGCGGCCCGTGCGTTTCCCGTCGGCCAGTTCGTGGAATTTTCCCCAAACGACCGTGCGCGGGCAGGCGTTTTCCCACGTGATCGACTGCGGAACGTCCGGCGTGTCGGAGAGCCAGAAGACGCCGTGCTCCTGCTCGTCCATTTCCCAGCGGTCCTTGCGCCACATGATCGGGGTGGACTCGCCTTCCTCCTCGGAGACCATACGCGAACGGGTCAGAAGGCCGTACTCGGGAAGCAGCGCTTTCAGGTCTTCCACCTGATTCAGGTCCGGTTTCTGCGTGATGATCGCTTCCTGAATCCCGATGAAATCGTAATCACCGGCGCGCATGATGTCGGCGACCAGGCCTTTGCGGTTTTTCCACTCGGTCGGTTTTCCAACTTCGCCGTAGCTCAGACGAATATTAAATGTAAGGACCTTCAACTCTTTCCCAGAGTCGTCCGCCCGGACGGTGGTGAGGCTAAAGCAGAACGTAAAAATCAGAGCCAGAGCGGCTCCCAAAATGGCGAGTTTTTTCATGATTTGACTCCTTGGTGAGGGTAAACAAAATGATGACTGAAAGGATCAATTTCACGCATTATACCCGAAACGTGGAAAAGTTTCAAGCGTCCCACCCCCCAAAATCTGCCATTTTATTCATTAAAACTGGAATAAGTGGAAATTTCATTACAACCGAAATATTTTACTCAACTTTACAAAAAAAACGTCCGAAAGATTAAAAGACAGACCGATATGGTTTTCCAGAAACGCGAAACCTGAGATTTACGCCGAAAGAAAAAAGCTTCGTGAGCTTGAGGGCAGAATCATGAAAACGTTTAACCCAGTACGTAAAATTTCCATTTTGTATTTTGTGACGTTTATCGTCGTTTTGAGTCTTGCATTTGCCGTCTGTGCGGGAAACGCGGACGCAAAACCACCTCAAACACGCGCCAGCGCTCAAAAGACGCAAAAGGCAGAACCCTCCTCTCCATTTGGTTCTTTCTTTGGGACGTTTCATAGTTCGAAAGAAACCTCGGTCGGAAAAACGGCGACCCAATCGAATTCAGGGGGGAACAGCCAGACCAAAACGGTCGTAATTACCAAGGATCCCAAAGCCTCAAAACCGGCCGCCTCGAAACCAGCGTGGAAACCGTTTGATAAACTGTTTAATGGCTTCGGGAAAAAGGAAGAAAACGGAAATCCCCAGAAGGTCAAGGCTTCCGGCGGGAAAGGTACGGCTTCTGGAGGAAAAATCGTTTCTGCGCCTTCCGAAAAGGACTCGAAGGAACAAAACATTTCCAGGGACAAACTCCCGAAAGACATTCCGGCGGATGCTGTGATCCTTTCGGATACCGAAATTCCTGAAGAAGCAATCATCAAGGACGGCGATTCCCAGGTTAACAAAGAAACGAAAAATGAGGCCGCCACTGAAACCGCTTCCAGCGAAAAAAAGGAAAAAACCAACCTCGTACTGGATCAGGACGATTCCATACTGAGTTCAATCAATAATGAGGTCACCACCTCCGCCAATCCCGAGGCGAAAGATGGGTCAGAAAAACCGCAGGAAACCGGACTTGGAAATTGGAACGAAACCATTCCCGACCTGGATTACATCGAAACGTGCAAGACCGAACCGGTTTTGAATGTTTCCCCCCAGCGGCTTGCCCCCCATTCGGATGACTCCAATGCCGAGTCCGGTTCCCCAAACCGCAATTCATTCCGTTCGCTTTCCGCGGCTCCTGGCAGTTCGAGGGCCAAAATCGGTTCCCGGATCGGGAGGCAAGTCGCCATTGTAAAAAAGGAAGACCAGGCGGAGCTCAAGGTTTACACGTACATTCCTGAAAATCTCCTCACTGGAGTAAAAAATCAGCTTGAAATTGAAGTGGTAAACCCGAGCAAAGCCATTTCCGAGAAAAGCACGGTCGAAATCCGGATCCCCCTCTGGATGCAAGTCCTCAAGATGGAATCCGAAAAAGGAACCATCAAAATCGCTCCGGGAGAAAATTCGGACGACCAGAATTGCACCTGGTACATCGGCGACCTGGAACCGGGAGTTCACGAAAAAATGATCCTTCAAGTGGTTCCTCAACGGAAAAACGCCGCAAATATTGAAGTTTCGTGGAGCAACCTCCAGATTTCCAGCAACCAGACCATCGTTTCGGAAGAACCGGAAATCCGGACGGAGATCATCGGTCCGAACTGCGTCCTCGAAGGAAGGGAAACCAAAGTAAGCATTCAGGTCACCAACACCGGAAACTGTGCCATCAAGGACCTGAATCTGATTTGCAGCGCGGAAGGCTGCCAGTCCCAGAAATACTTTGTTCCGGGAATTCCGATCCTGAACGCTGGCGAAAAGAAAGAAGTTCAGCTGAACATCAGGCCGGCGTCCCGTGAGAAGGTAAAACTTCACGTCGATGCGATGATCCAAAACCGGATTTTCAGCCAGAGTGACCTGGAAATCACCGTGAATTTCACCGACATTCAAATTCGATGCGAGAATCCAGGAACCTGTTTCGTGGGCATGAGACAGAAAATCCCGGTCGAAGTGTTCAACTCCGGAAATGTTCCGATTGTAGGATGCCGTCTCTGTGTGGAACTTCCGCCCCAGCTGGAGTTTGCTGGCGAAACCCGGAATTCCGTCGAGAAAGATCCCACTTCGGGCCTGATGACGTTAAACGTTTTGCCCTTGCAGGCCGGTGAAACACAAAACTTCTTCCTCGACCTTAAGATCAAAGAAGAAGGCGATCCGGTCATTCCGCTCGGGATTCTCGCCAACTCGAGGACGATTTCCGAAGCGAAGATCCCGCTTCACATCGAAGGCGTAGCAAACGTCCAAATGGAGCTGAACCTTCCTTCCGGTGCCCTGACGATTTCCGAACCAGGCACTTATGAGATCCGCCTCGTAAATACGGGGAGCCAAAAAATCGACGATGGAAAACTGCTCGTTTTCTTCTCGGAAGGTTTTGAACCTCAGGCCACGTTCAACGGCGGGAAAATCCTCGAAGGCGGGATCGTCATGTTCAACGTGCCGCCTCTGGTCCCTGGTGAAAGCCAGACGTTCCAAATTCAGGCGCAGGTCAACGATCGAGGAAATTACCCGATTCGCTGCCAGCTCCAGAGCGAACAGTACCATCTGGATCTGCTCCAGCAGGGAACGGCAATCTTCAGGTAACCCCCTGGGGAGACGGCCCGAAAAGAAATGACTCAACCGTAATTTCAAAAAGGGATTGATTTATCGATGCTTCTTTCAGAGCACGGCCATTTTTGACCGTGCTCTGTCATATTCGTTAAAATCCTGCTCATCATCAAACTCTTTTCAGATTTTCCGATTGTTTTAACCGGGAAGAAATTTACATTTTTCACCTCGTGCTCCCCCGGGACGTTGGGGAAAAAGCAGACGTAAAGCCGATAAAACAAGAAAGTTTTTCACTTTGAGAATGGTTTTAGAAAAGAGGCGAAAATGAGCAGCGAAACGGCAGAAGTCGATTACCTTCAGGAACTTTCCAGCCGTCACGATGAAGTCGTGGCAAAACTGGATGAGCTGGAAAAGAAAATCACTCTGGTTCTGGATGAATACCTTGGGAAAGTCAAGGCGATTACAGACGAAGCTCTTAACGACGATTTAGAGATTAAATAATTAAAAAACCTGAAAACAATTACGGGGGCCTTTTGACCCCCGTTTTTATTTCTGCTTATTTAACTGCTTTATCCATGTCGATCACTTCTCCTCCGTCACGAGTCGCAAGACGCTTCAAAATCAGCAAATCGATTTCGTCATCCAGATAATGCACACTCGCATCGCCAAACGCAAACGTTACACCATCCGAGTGCGATGAGCGGAACGGGAAATGGTTGAACGGCACGCTGGTTTTGGTCGTGCCCTGGTCGTTACGGGTACACTCCTGATTCAGCCCCCAGCGGACCGCCTTCGCGCAGTAAAGCGTCCGGGACGTATTATCGTGGCAGCCAAAGAGCCACGGCCGATTACCGCCCGGATATTTGCTGTGCTGGCCTCCGGCTCCATCGATCTGGATCATTTCACCGAACATTAATGTATTGCTCATCCCATCTTTTATGAGTGAGATCGGGGTATTTTCTCCAAACCGGATCATCCCGTTATCGGGGATCTTCCCGTACCACGATTCTTTTCCGACCGGGATCTTGAACTTTTCAGAATCTTTCACGCCGTTATTATCCGCCGCGGTGATGTATGCACCGTTCACCGCATCGTAGGTTTTCAGCGCGCCTTTTTCATACGAAGCACCTGATTCACACACACTGGCTTCCCCCCAGCTCGGGCAAAGGAAGGTCGAGATCTCCGTCATAAGCACACTTTTACCAGTCGCCGTAGCAACAAAACCCATGTACCCTTTATCAAAATCGATCATTTCGAAAAGCGGCTTCTGGTCCAGGTACGGAAGCAGATACGCGTGAACGCTGTAATCGTTATACCCCTTCCAGTATTGGGTCGGATGTTTGTCGTAATAGGTCGGGCCAGAAGCTGGCGGCAATTCATTATGCGCCGAGATAAAATTATGCGTAGCGGTCCCGATCTGCTTCAGTTTGTTGGTGCACTGCATCCGGCGCGCGGATTCTCTGGCCATCTGAACTGCCGGGAGCAGCAGCCCCACCAGCATACCAATAATCGCAATAACGACGAGCAGCTCAACGAGCGTAAAACCTTTTTTGTTCATGATCAGGCCTGAGGTCCTGTAAAAAGTTACAAATACCAATTCTTTTTATATATTATATCCGTCTCGCTTAAAAATGCAAGCAGAATTTCCCAAAAAAACAAATATTTCTTTCTTTTTTTTGAAACGGGACCTGAAAAACCTTGACAAAGAGCCGTGGGTTGAGTATAATTGATGAAAACGTATTAAATTTTGTCGCAAATATTTATCTCTCAGTTCCCCATTTCATCATGAACGAAGAAAACTCCCACCAGCCGAACCGGCGCGAAGCGCTGCGCAAATTGGCGATGATCCCCGCCGCGGGCGTCGCATCCGTCTCCGTCCTCCGAAGTTTCGAGGAAAAATGCCTCGCAGAAGAAACCGCCGGCGCGAAAAAAGAGTCCATTCAGGGCGAATCGGGCGCGACCCGCACGAGTTTCACGCCGCCGAAGCGGCCGCACCTGAAGGAAAAGGTTCCCATGTCGCGCATCGGGAACCTGAACGTCAGCCGGATGATCCTCGGCGGAAACCTCATCGGCGGCTGGGCGCACGCCCGCGATCTGATCTACGTCTCCGACCTGATCAAAGCGTACCATACTGAGCAGAAGGTTTACGAAACGTTTTACCTTGCCGAGCAGTGCGGGATCAACACGTTCCTTGGCCACTACAGTCTTTTCAACCTCGTGAAAGGCTACTGGAAGTGGACCAAAGGCAAAATGCAGTTCATCGCCGACCTGGGCTGCCCGCCGGAAAATTTGCTCGACACGGTAAAACACGCGATTGATGTCGGGTCGGCCGCGTGTTACATTCAGGGCGAAACGTCTGACCGGATCGTTCGGGAAGGGAAACTGGACCTTTTCCCGAAGGCGATGCAGATCATCCGTGACGCGGGTCTGCCGTGCGGGATCGGTGCGCACCGGATCGAGACGCTTCGCGCCGCCGTCACGACGGGGGTTCAGCCGGATTTCTGGATGAAAACCTTCCACCATCACAATTACTGGTCTGCCAAGGCCGAGACGGAGCACGATAATATTTTCTGCCGGAAGCCGGACGAAACCCGCGAGTGGATGAAAGACCGCCAGGAAGCGTGGATCGCGTTCAAGGTGCTGGCCGCGGGCGCACTGCGTCCGGAGGAGGGTTTCCGGAACGCGCTGGAAGCCGGCGCCGATTTCCTGTGCGTCGGAATGTACGACTTCCAGCTCGTTCAGGACGTGAACACGTTCTGCAGCATCTGGAACTCAGACCTCAAACGCGACCGGCCGTTCAGAACGCCGACGCTCGACCGCAAAGAACTGCTGAAAGAAGAGCGCGAGGCGAGCAAAAACGCCGAAGAAGATGAAGAAAGCGAAGAAGACGCCTGAAGATGAAACCGCGGCGGAGGAAAAAGCACGCCTCCGCCGTCTTCATTCTACTTTCTGCTCCAGCAGCGGCGCGACCAGATCCGGCTCGCGGGTTTGGTAAAGATCCAGCGTCGCTTCACGGAGTTTCTCCCCACGCTCCACGTCCTCGGGCAAATCCGACCGAAGCAGTTCCAGCGTATGTTCCACCTCCTGCTCCAGAATTTTTCTTCGTTCTTCCTTTTCGGCCGCGAAAACCTGACGGATGCGGAAAACCTGACGCCGCGCCACTTCGAGGTAGCGCATATTCTTCAGGAGCTCCTCACGCGAAAAGTCCGGATTTTTCTTCAGTGTATCACATGACGCCTCGTAGAAGCAAATAAAATCTTCCAGTTTCTGAACCGCGACTTCCGGCTGGGTCTGAAGCGTGCGCACGGCATTCAGGTAGTCGCGTTCGATTGCCGGGACGGAACGAAAATACGATCCGCGGGAATGACGCAGCAGCTGACGTTCCAGCCGGTCCAAATCGATTTCGGTCTGAAATTCCTGCACTTTTTTCGCCCGCGGGTCCTGCGAGTAGCAGGAGAGGAAGATATTTACGTTTCGGATGAAACTGGATTTGGTGATGGAATCCTCATTTTCCGCCTCCGCCATGATTTTCGCGTACAGATCATCCGCCGGCGGCGGGGTCGCCCACGCACGAATCAAATGCGCGATGAACAAAATACAGACCGCCGAAAGAACGAGCACCATCAGAAGCGCGGCCCAGGGAGACTCACCACTCCCGGCCGTTTTTTTCTGCTCCTCCTTTTCTTCCCTGAAAAAACTCCGCGATTCACCGGCAGACGTTTCCTTTGGTCTTACCGTGTTGGGCGTTTCTTCCTGCTTCGGGCCTTTCGGCTCATCAAGCGTCACCGTCTGGGAAGCCGAAACCGAAAGATCCGTCTCGGCGGGCGTTTCGTCCAGATTTTCCTCCGGTTTTTCTTCTGCCTCAGAAACGTCCTGAGCGTTTTCCTTTCCCGTTTCCGGTTCCAGTTCCAGGCTTAATTCAGGGGATTCTTCGGGAATTTTCTCTTCGGGGTCGGACTCACTGCTCCCGCGATTTTCACTGAGCTTCTTCTGCAAAACGTCCGTCGAAAGAGGAACCAGCACCGACGAACCGGTCCCGGTCCCCTGCCCGGCTTTACTCTGCTCGGAGGTTTCTTCCTGAATCGCCTCCAGAAGCCGCATCACGAAGTAGGCGTTTTTCGGCCGTTTTTCCGGGTCGCGTTCCAAAAGCCGGCCGATCAGTTCGTCGAATTCCACCGGAATATCGATCCCGAGCTGACTCGGACGCCGGGCTCGGGCCGTGGCGTGCTGGTGCAGGACTTCCGGAAGGGTCGAGCCTTTGAACGGCGGTTTCCCCGTCATGAGCGCCGTCAAAACCGCTCCAAAACTGAAAAGGTCCGAGCGCATATTTGTCGGCTGACCGAGCGCCTGCTCCGGGGCCATGTAGCTGAGCGTCCCCACGATGTTGCCCGCATTCGTGATCTTGCTCGACCCGAAAAGCGTCGCGATCCCGAAATCGGAAAGCTTCACGATGCCGTTTTCGGCAAGCATCAGGTTCGCGGGTTTCAGGTCTCGGTGAATGATCCCGTGATTATGGGCGCAGTTCAGCGCCGAGGCGATCTGAACCGCCATGGAAAGAGTTTCGCGCCAGGTAAAACGCCGCCCGCTGCGCAGTTCCTCCTCAAGCGAATGCCCTTCCACCAGTTCCATCACGTAGTAGTAAGAATCATCCTCCTGACCGTACCCCAAAAGCCGCACGATATTCGGGTGGCGCAGCTGGCGCAGGGCCTCGATCTCTTTGTTAAACCGCTGACGGAAGTTTTCATCGTCCGCCAGAGGCTCCGCCAGCATTTTGATCGCGACCGGAACCCGCGTCTTTACGTGAATACCGCGATAGACCGTCCCCATACCGCCTCGACCAAGGCGGCTCACGACTTCAAAAGGACCAAAATGGGTTGGAGTTGAACCAGGCACGTTTTTTTTTAGTTAGGAGTGTGGAGTGTGGAGTTGAAATGGGAGGCGGTAATGGAGCGCGGAGCGCGGAATTACGCACCAGGTTAAACCACCACGGATGATTAATTCGTGGAATCGAGGTACGGGTCCTGCCCCATTTCGCGCTGCATTTTTTTGCGCTGTTTCTCGAAATACATCAGGGCCTTACGCTGGCGGAAATGCTTTTTCTCGACTTTTTTCTGGGCACGGCGGAACATTCCCTCGTAGGAATCAAACCGGGCTTCGGTATTCGCGCCGCGCTTTTCCATGCGTTTCGCCTTTTTGGGGCCAAAACCGGTCAAAATCAGTTCGTCGTCCAGTGCGAGGTACTGGCGATACGACCCCGGGTCCCCCTGACGGCCGCAGCGTCCAATGAGCTGGCGGTCAATTCGGGCCGACTCGTGCATCTCCGTGCAAATCACGTGAAGGCCGCCGAGTTCATCGACGCCTTCACCAAGCCGAATGTCGGTTCCGCGCCCGGCCATGTTGGTCGAAACGGTCACTTTGCCGCGCTGACCCGCTTGGGCGATGATTTCCGCTTCTTCCTCCACGTGGTATGCGTTGAGGATCTGGTACTCAATGTTCTTCTCGTCGAGCAGCTTCGCGAGGATCAACGATTTGTCGATCGAACGGGTTCCGATCAGCACCGGACGCCCCTCGGCGTGCAGGTCGGCAATCTCGTTCACGATGGCGCGGTACTTCGCGTCGCTGTTCCCGTAAATCTGCGTCGGAAGCTGCACACGCTGCGGCGGTTTGTTCGTCGGGATCGGCACGAACTGGCACTGGTAAATTTTCTTGAGTTCCTTCCGGCTCGCGGCCGCGGTTCCGGTCATTCCCGCCACGTTCTCGAAGCGGAGGAAAAAGTCCTGGATCGTGATTCGGGCCGCCTGCCCCGTCGCGACGGTGACCTCAAGGTTTTCTTTCGCCTCGATCGCCTGGTGGATCCCATCACGCCATTTGCGTCCCTCGGAAAGTCGGCCGGTGAATTCGTCCACGATCACGATCTCGCCGTCGCGCACGACGTACTGGCGGTCCAGATGAAATTCCCGCTGGACTTTCACCGCACGTTCCGTGAACGTATAAAGATCGAACATTCCCACGGTATCGAGGATCGGCGGCTTCTCAAGGTTTCGGACCTTGGCGCGGCCTTTCCGGGTCAGCTCGGCGGACTTTTTATCTTCGTCCCACTCGTAATCGACGTCTTCCTCAAAATCGAGCGCGTGTTCCGCGCACCATTTGTACGTCGCGACCTGGATCTTCTCGGCCTCACCCGGGATGGCGCTGATGATCAGCGGCGTACGCGCCTCGTCGATCAAAATACTGTCCGCCTCGTCCACCAGCGCGAAGAAAGGATCACGCTGCACCGGTTTATCGCCTCCGCCTTTCCCGAAGCCCTGGTTCATCATGGCACCGATCAGGTCGTTCTGGCCTTCCTGAATCTTGCGCAGAAGGAGTCGGTCGCGGAGGAAATCGAAACCGAACTCGTTCGCGGTCCCATACGTAATGTCGCAGGCGTAGGCTTTCGCCCGTTCGGAGGTCTGCATCTGAGACTGAATGATTCCGACGTTCATCCCGACTGCTTTGTAAACGGGCCCCATCAATTGCGCGTCACGTTTCGCGAGGTAGTCGTTCACCGTGGCCAGGAGTGCTCCACGGCCAGCCAGCGCATAAAGGAACATCGGCGCGGTGGCGGTGAGGGTTTTTCCTTCCCCCGTCTGCATCTCGACGATGGACCGGTGAAAAATCGCGATTCCGCCCAGAAGCTGGACGTCGTAGTGGCGCATTCCGCAGGTACGTCGTGCTGCCTCGCGAACGAGCGCAAACGCTTCCGGGAGGATTCGGGCCAGAGGCTCGCCGCTCCGCGCACGGTGCCGCAGCGAAAGGCCCTCTTTACGGATCCGGCCATTGCTGAATGCCATGTACTTCGATTCCAGGGAATTAATTACCTGAAGCTGCTGGTACCAGCGTGCCAGTTTGCCCTGCGTCGTGATGAAATCGACTGATCCCCGAATTTTCCCGACTAATCCCGTCGAAACTCCTTGCATTTTGAACTCCCTGTGAACGTTAAATTTTTCTATTTTAAAGTTTAGCATATTTTCGATGAAATTCAACCCCCCGGGAGCAAAAATTTTCAGGATTCCCCGATGAAAAACGCGAGCCTGTCTCACTGAATTCCCGGAATCTCACGGAAATTCACAAAAAATTTCCAAATTAATCTCAATCCCTCCCTCTTTCCGTCAAATCCTCATGAATCGTTCCAGGCGTCAAAGTCGAGCGGGGATTTGCGACAGAATATGACACAGCGTGACAAAATACGTCACAACGATTCCGGGCGTTTTTTTCTTTCATTTCGTTCTTTTTTCAAAATCCCGTCATAAATTAATTTATTCCGATTTTATGTTTGCCATTTACCGATTTTTGGAGTATGATTCAGTGCTCAAAGAAATTTTGAGCCCTGATTTCGTTCAATCTTCCATTTCCCTCTCATAAAGGACTTTCCGAGACCATCATGAACATTCCGCAGTACATCCATTTACCTTCCCAAAATCCCCAATCTTCACTGACTGCACGTCAGAGGCAAGTGCTGGAAATCATTCAGCACAACGTACAGAAATCCAATATTGTGCCAAGTCTGCGCGAGATCAGCGCCGCGCTGGGAATTTCCTCCCTGAATGGGGTACGATGCCACCTCGATGCGCTGGAACGAAAAGGCTACATTCAAAGAAACAATCACTCCTCCCGCTCCATCACCCTGCTTACGGGGACCCAAAAAGAAAAACGGGAAATTCCCATTCTGGGCAAAATCTCCGACTGCCGTCTGACGATCGTTTCCGAGAACGAGCCGATCAAGTTGCGAAATCCTCACCTGAACGGTCAGAAAGACTGCTTTCTGCTTCAGTTTTCTGATCAGAGTCTTTTCGACGAATACACCGTCAGGTCTGGTGATTACCTGCTGCTTCACTTGACCCGGACTTTAAAAAACGAAGAGCCGATCTGCATTACAGACGGCTCCAGTGAGGTTTTTATCGTACGAAGCCTTTGGAATCCCAAAAGCAAAAAATGGGAGTTTTACTCCTGCGGAATCGGTCACGAACAAATTAATATCGTCGAGCCGAAAGTCGTTGGCGTGGTCGTCACGCTGCTTCGGTTCGGTTTCTAGGAAACGCGATCAGCTTCCGGAAAACGCGGATCAAACCAGCATTTCCGCCCGGCGAATGATCTGGTCCTGGTACGGGCGGTCCAGTTCGACGAAGTACCCGCTCCAGCCCCAGACGCGAACGATGAGCTGGCGGTACTTTTCCGGATGCGCCTGCGCGTCGAGGAGCTGGTCCCGGTTGATCGTATTGATCTGGAGCTGATGCCCGCCGCGGTCGATGAAGAGTTTCACGACCTGCGCGACTTTCTTCACTCCATCCTCATGACGGAACACGCTGTCGTGGATCTCGATCGTGAGCGGCCCGCCGTTGATCACGCGGGAAAGATCCGGTTTCGTGAAGGATTTCACCACCGAGATCGGCCCGGCGACCTGAACGTCCAGGCTCGGCGCGTAGTTGGCGGGGAACGGCGTCTTCGCCAGTCGGCCGTCCAGCGTGGCCGGCAGTTCGTTGGCGTGCCAGATGTAGTACATGGCGGACCCCGTCCCGGCACGGTAGATCCCGCCGCGGCAGTTCACCCGATTTTCCCAGGAGTCGGCAAAATCGGCGAGAAGCCGGACCGCGATCTGATCGACTTCATCCACGTCGTTCCCGAACTTCGGAAAATCATGCCGCACGTGCGCCAGAAGGGTTTCTTCGCCTTCAAAGTCGGAGTCGGCGATCTTCGTGAGCTGGTCCAGCGTGTAGGACTTTTCTTCGTAAACGAGCCTCTTGATCGATTCGAGGGAATCAACGGCCGGAGCCAGTCCGGTGCCGTGGATCCCGAAATTATTGTACTTCGCGCCCCAGCACATATCGCGGCCCAGCTCGATGCGTCCTTTGCAGAGCATCGAAACCATCGGGCACGGCAGCATATCGACCCGCTCCAGCGACGCGGCGATCTGGTCCGCCTGCGCGAAAAGCTCTTCACGAACGACCTGCAGGAACGACTCGAACGAGTCGGCGGCTTTGCCCGCGTCGGAGCGCATCACGTTGTTCACGACGGCGGGGAACGAAACGGCCGCAATGTTCGGAATGTCCATCGCGATGCCCGGGATGATGAATTCCCAGCAGGCGGCGACCGCGTACTGCCGAGCGTCTTCCAGCTCGTAACCAAGGCGCACCAGTCCGGGGATCACGACGTCATCGTTCGCGTACTGCGGGAAGCCGATCCCTTCCTTCGTCAGCTCGGTCGCTTTTTCGAGGATCTCGATCGGCGTGTTTTTCGAGACGCGGAGGTTGATTTTCGGGTCGATGAGTTTCAGCTCGCGGGATGCGTCCAGGCAGAGGATCGTGAGGAGATTCGTCGCGTCGTTCCCATCTTTGTCGCAGCCGCCGAGCATCATGCTCTGGCCGTTATCGCCCTGCTGGACGCCAACGTAAAGGTCCGAGTCGCGGTTGAACGTCAGGAAGAATTCTTCGAGCAGCTCGAATGCCGTTTCGCGCGTCATGATCCCTTTTTCCAGGTCCGCGATCAGGTACGGGTACATGTACTGGTCGAAGCGCCCGACTCCGTTATGGTACGCGCCCTCGCACCAGAGTGTGTAGTGCAAAATCCGCAAAAACTGCAGCGCCTCATGGAAATTCCGGGCCGGTTTGCGCGGAATGTTCGTCAGCATGGACCAAATCTCGATCAGCCCCTGCTTCCGGGCCTCCTCGGCGTAGGCGTCCACCAGGCCGTAGATCGCGTCAATGCCGCTCAGGACCGCGTCGAGGAACTCGACCGTGCCGCCGTCGTTTTCAGCGATCGCCCGCTCGCGGCGAGCCACGGCCTCGGCCCGTTTCGCGTCCAGACCGGTCGAGATCGCGTCCTCAAAATTCGGGCTGAGGTTGAACACGACGCCCTTCTCGTGGAAGTAGGCCTCTTTGCGCAGGCGCTCCATCACTTCGTCCGGGTACCGTTCCGGCAGATTGGCGCACGTGCGGGTGAGAACGATCCGTTCGTTCGGGAGGAAAACCGGGTGCTTGGCTTCCTCGGCCAGCACGGTTTTCAGGACATTGGCCGCCTGTTTGTCGCGGTCGATGTCCCACTGCGGAAGGAGCGCGTCCCAATCCACGGTGCGGCGAAACTGGAAATGCTTCCGTTCGAGCAGATACTTTTTCAGAGATTCAATGTGCGGCGTCATACTTCACCTCGGTTGAGTTTGGTACTTTTTAACGTTTTAAAACATTATAGCTGATTTTTTGAAAATTGGAAGGGGGAGCGGAAGAGAATGAATAATGAAGAACGAATAACGAATAATGAAATGGAGAGGGGCGAACTCTTTCTCCTCATTATTCGTTATTCGTTATTCATTATTCGTTAGCCTGCGTAAAACTCATTGAGTATTTCAACGGCCTTCCCCATGATGGACGCCGTGTGGCGTTTGCAGCGTTCGCCGACGATTTTCTTCTGCTCGTCAGTCGCGGCGCTCATCCAGGCTTTTCCCATGACGGCGCAGGTGATCCCGCCCGCCTTCACTTTCAGGAAGTCCGGGTACTTGTCGTCGGCCGGGACGAACGTCGGAAGTTCCGTCTCGGCGGCCCAGTCAGCCAGTTTCTTCGCCAGGGCCGGAATTTCGGCAAAGTCTTCCACGAAGCAGCTCATAAAGAGGACGGCCCCGTTGATCGCACCGCAGATCTCTTTCAGTTTGGCGCAGCCACCGCGGCCGTAGCGGAACGCGAAGAACGGGAAGCTCTGGGCTGCCGCTTTGTCGTTCGGGCAGGTGGTCGTTTCGGCAAAGACGGAAATGGCGCCTTTGACCGCACCGTACATGCAGCCGTTCGCTCCGAAAGCGTCGTAGGCGGCCTGAGCGACTTTGGCCGGGTCGAGTTTCACGTACTTCCAGCACTTTTCCGGAGCGGCTTCAGCAGCGGCAGCGACGTCGGCCATGAAGCCGGCCATGGCGAGACCAAAACCACCAGCCAGGGCGGTGCGGCGGGAAATTTTCGTATTCATGAGGGATTCCTTTGGATTGAGTGAGGTTGAATTTTGCCAAACGACAGCCGTTTGGTGAGTACAAACGTTCATTTTACCCCCTTCCCTCTGAAAATCAAGGGGCGGGGAAATTATTTTCCGGTTTTTTGGGAAATTTTAAATATTTTTGTTGACATTTAAAAGGAATGACGTAAAATAAATATTCAGAAGAATTGCCTCCCTAAAGAGAGGGGGGTTAAACCCTTTTATTTTTTTAATTACTAAAATGTTTCACCGCATCGTTTCCATTTTATTCCTCACCCTGATCTGCTCCGCATTTGTGGCCGCGCAGGAGCCGAAGGTCCACATCACGTTCAACGACGATTCCATCGTGAACCTCGGCACCGCTACGGTCTCAGGCCTTTCGTTCTATGACCAGGAGGGCGACGCCCCGGTTTACGTCGAAACCGGCATCGGCGACATCAAGGCAATCAAGCTCGACGGCACGAACTACGTCTCGACCGACACGTCGACCACCGCGTTCAACATCGAAGGCGCGAAGCCCAAAACGGTCATGGCCATCATCAAGAGCGACCAGACGGGAAACTACTCCCTCTGGACGGTCGGGAATACGGCCGACTACCAGGATTTCACGATCAAAGTTAACGGCGCGGACATTCTCATGGGTCAGCACTGGAATGGCGACTACAACACGACGGCCCCGTACCCGACGACGTACGACTGGGCGCTCGTGGCCTTGACCTACGACGGCACGACCTCCCACATTTACTACAACGGCATCGAGACCGGCTCCAACACGGTCGCCCTGAACACCGGCACGGGCAATTTGCGGGTCGGTTACTGGAACGCGCTGGGGAACTCCTACCGCGGCGGGATCGCCGAATTCCAGATCTACGACACGGCTCTCTCCGCCAGCGACCTTAAAGCCATGACGCGGGATTACGGCGGGATGACCCTCACGTTCAAAAACACTCAGGAACTGATCGGCGTGAATGGCGGCGCGGACGGCTGGATCGCCTCCAACGGCAAGCAGATGTTCACCGGCAACCGAAGCGGAAGCGAAGGGAGCGTCGCCACGAACCTGAACCGTTCATCGAACGTCTATAACCAGAGCAACGACACGTTTACGGGCGTTCTGTGGGGCGAAGCGTTCAAAGTCGCGGACGACACCAAATCGATCTCGATCCAGATCAGCGGCGGCGGTCTGCTCAACAGCGACGGGACTGCCGCACATTTCGTGGCTCCCACGACAGAAACCGGCACGACGAACGTCCAGTCGCTGGCGAACGTCGCGGGCTTCATCCTTTACGACGTGGATCAGGGGAAATTCCTCCTCGACACGTACCGCTGCTCGTCGAAGGACCAGAACGGGACCGCGATCGAAACGCAGACCATCAGTCTTGAGGGCCTGGCCGGTCACACGCTCGTTCCGACGGTCGTGGACTTTGCCACCACGTCCTGGGGCATGACCGCGCTGAAAAGCGTTTTCGTTCCGCTCGGAACGGCCGAAACGGGCACCCTGCTCCAAACATCCGTCACAAAGTCCTGGACCTTTGACTCCATGGACGAATTCACCTCCAACTGGTTCGAGGTGGACGCGAACGGCAATCGGCTGGACGCCATCACGAATTTCCGCCTCGGCGCTCCGGGGACCTGCAACTACTACGTCGGCGGCAATTTCATGACCGCGAACGGCAACTCGTGGGACGCGACGGTCGGTACACTTCGCAGCGAAACGTTCAAAATCACCGGGGACGTGATCGAATTCCTCATCGACGGCGGCGCGGCGAGCCTGAACAACGGCACCAATGACGTTGAGTTCCAGCTCTGGGTGGACCAGGAGGGCGACGACGTTTTCGAGAAGCTCTTCACCGCGAACCGCTCCTCCTCGGACAACGCGTTCGAGTACCAGCTCTGGAACGTCTCCGAACTGCGCGGCGCGGACGCCTACTTCCAGATTTACGACAATCGAAACACCAACTGGGGCTGGGTCGGTCTGGATAACATTCAGATGATTTCGTTCCACTACGTCCCGGAACCGGCGACGTGGCTGCTCCTGCTCGGCGGTTTGTTCGGTCTGGGAGCCTTGAGACTCAAAAAACGCGCGTAAAAAAGCCTCCCCTGAAAGGGGAGGGGGACCGCCGAAAGGCGGTGGAGGGGTTCTGAAACCGGGGAAAACCCATCCCGCTGCCGGAACCCCCCAGCCTCGCTGCGCTCGGCAGCCCCCCTTTCAGATGAGCCGGAATTAAAAAATCATGGAAAACAGCAACCGTTTTACCGGTTACAATTCAGCGTTTAAGTCCTACGCTCGTCAGTTACGGCGGGACATGACCCGGTTTGAGCGTCACCTGTGGCATGATTTTTTGAAAAAGTACCCCGTTAAATTTTATCGTCAACGAATTATAGACCATTACATCGCGGACTTTTACTGTAGTTCTGCAAAATTAATTGTGGAACTCGATGGTATTCAACATACCTACCTGGAAGCACAGGAAGAAGACCGGGTACGCTCGGAAGTACTGGAGAATTATGGCCTTTTGGTCCTTCGGTTTTCCAATGACGAAATAGATAAAAATTTTCAGGGAGTTTGCCACAAGATTCACGAAACCGTGGAAGAACGCCTTGAGTACATTAATAATATTGGGTTCAAAAGTGAGGAAAATCCGTCCTGATTTCTGAACCCCCCAGCCTCGCTCCGCTCGGCAGCCCCCCTTTCAGGGGGGCCTTTAAAACCTTTTTTATTAAATGCCTAAAATGATTCACCGTTACTTTTTCGTTTTATTCCTCCTGCTTCTTTGCGCTCCCCTGCTCCGTGCGGACCAGGTCGCGTACTGGAGCTTCGACGATCCGGCCGGGACGCTCGTCACCCAGGATTCCATCTCGGGTCTGAATGCCGCGGCTTACAAGAGTAACTCCCCCATAACCGACACGAGTCTCGTCACCTACGGAACCGAAGGCGTTTTTGGCGGAACGGCCGTCACGCTCAACGGCGGATACATCCAGCTCAGCGATTCCGCGTCGCAGATCCTCGGCGCGCTGAACAACATGTACGAGGGCGATTACTCCGTAAACCTCTGGGTCAATCCGACCAGTTATTCCACCGGAGGCAACTGGACGCCGGTTTTCGGCGACTGGACCCAGCAATGGTCGTACCAGTTTTACCTGACGGGCAGCGGAGTCGCTACTTCCTACACCAGCGCGAAGCTGCCAACCGGGACGATCGATGACGGCGGCTGCAACCGCACCACGGCCTCGGGCGGAACCGTCCCGTTGAACGAGTGGTCCATGGTGACCTTCACCCGTGATTACGATGCCGGCACGTTTTCCGTCGCGGTGAACGGGAAATACGTCGGGACCACCACCTCGGACGTAATGGCGAGCCAGCCGTACAAAGCGTACACCGCCATTCAGTTTGGGACCAAAGGGGACGCGCTGAACAACACGTTCAAAGGCTCCATGGATGAGGCTCGCATTTTCGACACGGTGCTGGCCGGGAACCAGCTCAAGGCCCTTTACGAAACGAACACGATCATCGAGCCGGCACTTTACCTGAACACGCTCTTCGGCCGCACCGTCGCGCAGGCCTACGCCATGAACGACAATAAAGGCGTGAACGTCAAAGACGTGATGGGTTCCAGCCCGGCAGTCGAGCGAGCCGCGAACTTCACCAAACCCTCGGAGGGGGATTTCCTCGTTCCGCTGACGACCTCCACCGACTCCCTGGTCCTGAACCTGACCGGCCAATCGCAGCTTCACGGTAACATAACCGGCGCATGGGGCGGCATTTTCAGCAATCGCTGCGGGAATGACGACACGCCCCTGACCCTGGCGGACGGCACCGAAGTCATCGGCGGGATCGGCATGCACGCCAACTCGCTGGTAACCTTTAGCCTGGATGAAATCCGCTCGGCCTTTGACGACAAAGAGTTCCGCTTCAACTCGACGATCTCCCTGCCCAACTGCACCGCGGGACCGTCGGGGGCCGTTTACGGGATCCAGATCGTTTCCGATGCGGAAGGCATCATCGCCGCGTACCTTCAGGGCGAGGAGCTTGGTTTCTCCCAAAACGATAATGGTGAGTGGGTCCTGGACCTTCCGGCCACAATGCCCGCTTACGCGACGCGGAACAATCCGGTCGATGTGGAGTTCACGATCCCGTGTGACGCGAAGTACCTGACGCTGATGATGTTCACGGGAGAATCTTCCTCCTGCGACCATGGCGCGTACATGAACGCGCGTCTGACCCCCGTCCCGGAACCGGCGACGTGGCTGCTCCTGCTGGGTGGTCTGCTTGGTCTGGTAGCCGTAAGACATAAAAAAAGCCTCCCCTGAAAGGGGAGGGGGACCGCCCAAGGCGGTGGAGGGGTTCTGAAACCAAGGAAAATCCAGCCCACTGCCAGCCCCCCCAGCCTCGCTGCGCTCGGCAGCCCCCCTTTCAGGTGGGCCTTTAAAATCCTTTTGATAATTCATCCTGATTTTAACCCCTAACCCCCACGAAGAACCATGCGTCGCTCAGCCTTCACACTCGTTGAACTTTTGGTCGTCATTGCCATCATTGGAATGCTCGTCGGTCTGCTTCTCCCGGCCGTGCAGCAGGCACGTGAAGCCGCGCGCCAGATGCAGTGCAGCAACAACCTGAAAAACATCGGGCTCGGCGCGATGAACCACGAATCCAGCGTCAAGATCTACCCCGCCGGCGGGTGGTACTACTACTGGAAAGGGGACCCAGATCTTGGTTTCGGTCATCTTCAGCCGGGTAGTTGGGCGTACTCGCTTCTGCCTTTCATCGAGCAGAACGCGCTTTTCCAACTCGGGACAGATGGGACTCCTGAGCAAGTCACTGCACAGCAGAAACAGGGCACGAAACTCCGTTGCCAGACGCCGGTCGCGCTTTTCTACTGCCCGTCCCGCCGCTCGACGAAGCTTTACCTGGTCCGCGATTTCGGCAAAGACTGCGACGCTCTCGACAATCGGCAGGGGGTCAAAGGGGACTATGCCGCCTCCTTCGGATCAAACAGCGGTGGGTTCAATAATGGCGCGAACCAGAGCACGAACACCTCGTGGGAAGCCAGCCTGGCCTGCGGCAGAAACCGGACCTGGAAAGACCCGAAAGCAAACGGCGTTTCGTATGACTACGGCGCCGCGTCTATCGGAGAGATCCGTGACGGAACCTCGAACACGTACCTCGTCGGCGAGAAGTACCTCGCGCCGGAGGTTTACGATGCCGCGGATTCCCCCTTCTGCTACACGGACGACGTAACCGTTTATGCCGGGTGCGACGGCGATAATATGCGCATCGCGGTCAGGGACACGCGCATGCCGCTGCAAGACCGGGCGAACTACGACGTTGGCTCCCCGACCCGCTTCGGAAGCTGCCACTCCGGATCCTTTGGGATGTGCATGTGCGACGGCTCCGTCCAGAGAATTTCCTACTCGATCGACGGCGAGACCCACGAAAACCTCGCCAACCGCGCCGATGGCAAGGCGGTTTCGCTCCAGTAGAAGTTAGGAGTGTGGAGTGAGGAGTTGAGGCGGGACTCAATATTGATTAATTAACGTCTGAAAGTTTTGAACCTTTAAGGGGATGATGGAGTCACCATCGTCCCCTCTTTTTTTGGCTCTCAGTGGAAACTTTTGCCGGAAAATTCTGCATAATCGAAAAATTTTCACAAATCGTTAAATTTTACCTAAACCCCATGACCGTTACAACCGATAGATTTACTATCCGAGAGGATAGAAGTGTGTATCGTGTAATTCAGTTACAAAGGAAACGGTCATGATTAACGATTTTTTCAAACCGTACCGAATTTTGGGAATCGCGGCTTTTATTACCGCGTCAGTTTTCTCCAGTTTTGTCCAAGCGCAAAACTACATCCCGGATTCCATTCAGCTCAGCGATGAGATCCCGGCCTACGGCCGTCTTTCGACTCCGGTTCAGGCGCCGGTCACTCAGGTCCAGTACCAGGAAGTGATCCCCGCGCCGGCACCAAGCGCTCAGCCGGCTTCTGCGATGGCGTATCCGAACGCTCCCGCTCAGGGTGCTCCGGCTTACACGCCTGACGGGACCGCTCCCGTGATGGAATCGGGACCGGTGATGGATGGCGCCGTGATGGAAACCTCCTGCGACGGTCTTTTCCTGGGTGATTTCTGCGAACCGATCTGCCAGCCGAGCTGCGGCGGCATTCTGGGTCCCGGCTGCCTCTTCGTGGAAGGCTGGGTCGATCAGGGGTTCAACGTGAACAGCAACAAGAATTCATCTACGAACCTCCCGATGGCCACCGATGACTACGAGGGTTACCAGCTCAACCAGCTTTACCTCTCCTTCGGCCGCCGCATCATCAAAGCCGATCAGTGGGCCCTCGGCGGTCAGATCGACATCATGTACGGCACGGATTACTACTACATGACCTCCACTGGTCTGGAAACCACGCCCCAAAATATACCGCACGTCAACGGTCAGAAGACCGACAACACCCAATACCGTGCCATTTACACCAAGTACGGAATGGCCCTTCCGCAGTTCTTCTTCGAGATCTACGCTCCGATTTTGAACGGAGTGGACGTGAAAATCGGTCATTTCGATTCCGTCATGGGTTTTGAATCCAATCAGGCAACGCAGAACTTCTTCTACTCCCGCTCCTACCAGAGCGTTTACGGAATGCCGACGACCATGACCGGCGTGATCACCGACTGGAAAATCGGTGATTGCTGGAGCATCATCGCGGGCGGTGTGAATGAATGGAATGCGTTCTGCACCTCCGGAGACGAGGACTTCTCCTTCGTCATTGGTGCCACCTACGAAAACCTGTGCGGCAACTTCGCGGTTTCGGCCATCGTCATGAACGGCAAACAGAAAGGTGCCACCTTCATGCCGGTCGGTTACCCCGATGATGCGAACAACACGACGCTCGTCAACCTGATCCTGAAATACAAATTCTCGGAACGTTTCGCCTACGTCGGTGAATTTACTTACGGGAACAATGACGCGATCGTCAATGAGGGCGACACCGATCAATTCCGCGGCCGGAACTGGTACGGATTCAGCAACTACCTGTTCTACTGCATCAACGAGCACCTGACCTTCGGCACCCGCTTCGAGTGGTTCCAGGACAAAGAAAACACGGTCGTCGGCGGCGGAAACCGCGTGACCCTGGACAAAACTCCCGCCAATTACTTCACCTTGAGCCTCGGCGTGAACTGGGATCCCTTCACCTGGCTGACCATTCGCCCGGAATTGCGCTGGGATTACTCCGACCTGGAAATCAAAGACGCGCCGAATGGGAATGGCTACGCATTTGACAACGGGGACTCCAAGACGCTCTTCACCTTCGGGTGCGACGCAATCGTGAGATTCTGATGTAACTCAAGAAACGAAACACACTTCTGAGAATGGCCCGTGAGAAATCACGGGCCGTTTTTTTATGCGAGGCGGTAAACTATGGAGGCGGTAATGGAGGCCGAAGGCCGGAATTACGCGCCATTGGGAGGCGGAAAAAGATGGAAGGCGGTAATGGAGGCCGAAGGCCGGAATTACGCGCCGGGTTAAATTGCCATAAACCTTACCCGGCGCGTAATTCCGCGCTCCGCGCTCCATTACCGCTTTCCGTTCGTCCGTGGTGATTTAAGCCGGCGCGTAATTCCGCGCTCCGCGCTCCATTACCGCCTTCCGTTCGTCCGTGGTGATTTAAGCCGGCGCGTAATTCCGCGCTCCGCGCTCCATTACCGCCTTCCAGTTCTCAACCAAACATTTTCTTCGCGAGCAGCTCAGCAATCTGGACGGCATTCGTCGCGGCGCCTTTGCGCAAATTGTCGCTCACGCACCAGAACGTCAGGCCGTTTTCACGCGAAACGTCTTCACGAATGCGGCCGATGTACGTGTCGTTGCTCCCGGAGCAAATGCTCGGCATCGGGTAAACGTGATTCGCCAGATCGTCCATGACGACCAGCCCCGGCGTGTTTTTCCAAAGCTCGATCGCCTGTTCACGCGTGATTTTCTTTTCCGTCTCGACCGTCACCACTTCACTGTGGCAGTTCTCGACCGGAACGCGGACGCATGTCGCGGAAATCTTGATCGAATCGTCGCCGAGCATTTTCCACGTCTCGCGGATCATCTTCACCTCTTCGCTCGTGTAGCCCGGGAAATTGACCGGGTCTTTCGGACTGCCGATCTGCGGGATCACATTGAACGCGATCGGATACTGGAAGGTTTTGGCCTCAAACGGCTCGCCCGCCAGATGGGCTTTCGAAGATTCCACCAACTCGCGCTGACCGCCGACGCCGGCGCCGGAAGTGGCCTGGTAGGTCGCGACGTTCACGTGCGTGAGTTTCCCAAACGCATGCAGCGGCTGCAGGGCCTGCACCATCTGCGTCGTGGAGCAGTTCGGGCTGGAAATGATCCCTTTGTGCTTCATGATGTCGTCCGGGTTCACTTCCGGAATGACGAGCGGAACGTCTTCCTTCATCCGGAAAAACGCGCTTTCATCGACCACGATGCAACCCTTGGAAACGGCGACCGGGACCCATTCCTCCGCGGTTTCGTCCGGGGTGGAGGAGATCACCAGGTCCACGCCCTCGAACGCTTCGGGGGAAACCGCTTCCACCACGATGTCGCGGCCGGCGTATTTCAGGACTTTACCGGCGGAACGGGCCGTCGCGATGAATTTAATGTTTTTCGTCGGGAAGTTACGTTCTTCCATCAAAGCACGAATAATCGAACCGACTGCGCCGGTGGCGCCCAAAACTGCGGTCATGTTAAACACGGCAAATTCTCCTGAAAAGAAAAAAAGTTGAAATGGGAAATTTTTGAAAATATACCACAAAACTCGGGTTTTGTAAAGACGTACCCCCCCGGAATTTCCCGAAAAATTTTCCTCTCCCCCCTTGATTTTCTGAAAATGTTGGGGTAAAATCAAGGAAACGGCGGTACAAGTCCCCGTCATTTTTTCTCAAATCAATCGATCCCTCCGGCCCTTTGGGCCACTCCCTTTTGGGGAGGCGTTTTAAATTTCCCTCCTGGAGGTCTTTTATGTTTCATCGTTTTTTATGCTTCGCGCTTTTTCTTTGCGGTTTCACGCTGATGGTTTCGGCGGAAAACCTTGTTCTGAAAAGCGACTTTCTGGCCGTCACCGTGACGGAAAACGGTTTCGTCGATTCTGCCGTTGAGCTGCGGAACGGGACCGACTGGCTCCACCACAAAGGCGAGTACTTCGCGCTGGTCGTCATGGAAAACCAGCAGAGCGCGGTCGTGCCAGAAAAAGTCGAGTGGGTCTCCGACGGCAAGCAGATCCGCGTCACGTTCAAAAACGGCTTCTGGGTCGTGCTGAATTACGAGTCTTGCCCCAATTACTACACGCTCGAAATCGATTCCGTCAGCTCCGAGGATTTTCTGAATCTCGAATTCGGCCGCGTCACGCTGAAACCGGACTACGCGTCCCCGGAGGCGTTCGGTTTCTCGTCGCTGATCCTCGCCATTAATACTGACGTCGTGGAGTACCCCGGCCGCGCGTCGCGCCTGGGCGCCCGGGTCTGGGGTGAAATCGGCGTGAAAGGCGCCAAGGCCGCGTTCGTCGGCGTCCCCGAAAAGCAAATGCGCGGCGTGATGCAGAGTGTCACGACCATGATCCTGGAGAAGCAGGCCGCCGATCCTGAGTACTACAAAATCGCCCCGCCGGTCAACCGTTTCGGCGGTGGTTTCGCGATGGACATTCCGAAGAATCACGGCTCCTACATCATCACGAGCACGCCGATCACCGCCGAAGACGTGAACGAATGGGCGGAGCATCTGGGCAAATTCGGCGTCAACCAGATCGACTTCCATCAGGGGAACCCGTTCCGTCAGGGCGATTTCCACTTCAAGGACGCGGCGTACCCGAACGGCGTCTCGGACTTCCGCCGGATGACCGACGAGATGAAGAAGCACGGGATGATCGCCGGGCTGCACACGTACTCCGAGTTCGTCGTGAACGGCTCGAAGTACCTCACGCCGGTCCCGCATAAAGACCTGGACGTGATGAACTCGTACACGCTGACCGAGGACCTGACGGCCGAATCGAAGAACGTGCCGGTCGAGGAAAGCACGGAGAACATTGAGTTCGTGCTGGCGTACACGCGCCGGAACAGTCACTACGTCCGGATCGATGATGAACTCCTGGAGTTCACCGAGCTCGGGACGAACGGTTTCCTGAAGTGCAAGCGAGGCGCGTGCGGAACGGTCGTCGCGGAGCACAAAAAGGGCGCGAAAGTCGATCACCTCTCGCAGTACTTTTTCAGTTACTTCTGCCCGAACCCGAAGAGCGACCTTTTCCTGGAGATCGCGCGCAACACGGCAAAGACCTACGACGAAGGCGGGTTCAGCATGATCTACCTCGACGCGCTGGACGGAACGTCCGGGATCCTCGGCGAGAAGCGCTACTTGTGCTGGTACTACGACGCGCTGTTCGTGCGTGAGATCCTGCGGAACATCAAGTCGGAGCCGCCGCTTCTGGAGTACAGCACGATGCACCCGTCCCTCTGGGCCGCCCGCAGCCGCATGGGGGCGTGGGATTCACCGTCCCGCGGCTACCTGCACTTCTTCAAGTGGCATTTCCAGTCGAACAATCAGAGCGCGGAAAAGTGCTACCTCCCCGGCCAGATGGGGTGGTTTGCCGTCTGCCCCGCCAAGAGGACGATCTACGCGCGGAATTTCCAGTGCAAAACGCTCTTCCGTGAGGACCTCGACTACATGGGCTCCAAGATCCTCGCGCACGACGCCGGGCTTTCGTACCTCGACATTTCGCTCGGTCAGCTGGTCCCCGCGGCGTGGGAAAACGGTCTGGTCCTGAAGACCTACGACCTCCTGCGCCGTGAGCACTACTTCCCGGCCGAGGTCTGCGAAAAGGTCCTCGACCCGGAAAAGCAGTTCCGCCTGATGAAGGACGGCGAGAAGTACGTGATGGCGGAGGCCCGCTACACGCAGCTGGCCACCGAAAAGACGGACGAGGCTCCGGCCGTAAAGATCGAAAACCCGTTCAAGGCCCAAAAGCCGTACATCCGGATCGAAAACCGGTACGCGCTGGAAGACTATGACGCGGAAAACTCCGAGGAGCTTCTGGCGTTCGACGAAACGAAGCCGGCCGAGAAGATCACGAGCCGCATAGTTGAGGCGCCGTACCTGAACCTCACGCAAAAACTCGGCATGGGGATCTGGATCTACGGCGACGGTCAGGGCCAGATCCTGAATATCCGCGTCGCGAGTCCCTACCACCTGCACACGGCCCTCGCGGATCATTACGCCGTCCTCAACCACAAAGGCTGGAAGTACTTCGAGTTTGCCGAGTCGGAAAACGGGAAGTACGGCTTCAAGGTCTGGCCGTGCGGAAAAGCCGGGCTTTACGAGGAACTGCGCAGTACCGTCCGGTACGATAACATCGAGAAGATCCACGTCATGGTGGACGGCCCGACCGACGGCCTGAAGTTCCGCACACTGCGCGCCATTCCGATCGTGGAGACCGAGCTGACCGACCCGGCGTTCGAACTGGCGGGGCAGAAAGTCACGCTGAAAGGCTCCATCCCGAGCGGCTGCTACGCGGAAATTACGACGGAATCGGACGAGATCCTCGTGAAAGACCCGGCAGGAAACGTCATGGGCCAGCTTACGCTGGAAGGCACGGTCCCGCAGATCCCCACGGGCGAGTCGGATCTGAAGCCGGTTCCGAGCGCTCAGGCTCCGCGGACGCTCTGGACCGTCGGGGTTTACGAGTAAAGAATTTTCAGGAATCGAGGGGGCCCGTTTCATTCGTGGCTCCCACGGTTCCCGAGCCTCCCGCCAGGAAGATAGGAAATCGAAAGGCGGGGGGCTCAAGATTAATCAGCTTTTTTAATCGCCCTTTTTTCACCAATCCGTAAACTGGCCGTTTTTTGCCGCGCTTTCGCAGCCGTCAGAACGTGCAGTTCCCCTCCCGAATCTGGGCGGATTTTTTTGCTTTTTCTTTGCAAAAAGCTAATTTTCAGTGTAAAATAGTGGTAGACGAAAGCACACTTAATCAATTTTAAGTTTTCAGAGGCACTTAATTCCTAATGAAGAAAGGACTCTTTACGTGAATTGCAGCTGCACCCGTTCGCCGATTTTGCTGGACATTTACCAGCAATACTTAATGAACGCCGATATAAACGAGTTTGAACGTAACATCAACCGGTTTTACAGCGTGGGGACGCTGGAACGGCTTTTGAACCACTCCAACCTCAGCGTGCGCAGGGGCGCGGTTTTGGCCCTTGGCATCGTCGGCGATTTCAGATCCAATGCCCATTTGGCGTCCATCCTCCCGGAGTGTGACCGCGTGACGTCACTCCTGGCGGAAAATTCACTGCGTCTGATCTGGCGCAGGAATGGGGATTCCAAAGACCGCGAAGCCCTTCAGTCGATCCTTCGCATGAACGCCGAGGGGGAACACTGGAAGGCGATCACTTACGCTTCCATTCAGCTTGATCGGACTCCCGACTTTGCGGAGGTCTGGTTCCAGCGCGCCTCGGCGTGGTTTGCCGAGGGCAAATTCCAGTTCGCTCTGGAAGACCTGAAAAAGACGGTCGAGCTGAACCCGTTCCATTTCCAGGCTTTCGTGATGCTTGGAAACGCCTACATGGAAATCGGGAAAACGTCTCAGGCGCTCCGGGCGTTCCGAAACGCGCTGGACATTAACCCGGGCCTGAAAAAAGCACGGAGCATCCGGAAGTTCCGCCAGAGTTTAAACTGAAACGACTGAAATGATTAAAACTTCGGAACGGGGTCTCCCAAGGGCCGCGTTTCGATTTTTTTTCTAAATCTTGCCTGAATTTTCTCTTCTGCCTCTTGACTTTTCACGCCCTCCGATTATAATTATGTTAGGATTTTTGTATTAAGATTTGATTCCCATTTTAGAGAAAATCATGCGTCCGCGTTCATTCCTCACGACCGTTTTTGTGATTCTGGGAGTGCTTTCCGTGCTCCTCAGCGGGGGAACGCCTGTAAACGCAAACGCACAGAAAATTTCCCGGCACGACGTCATGCGGCAGGTCCTCGACCGTGCGGACGCGTTTCGCCATTCCGCCGCTCGTCTGGGCTGGGACGAAACTTCCGCCCGGCAGATTTTGACGGACGGGTGGGACCGCCTGACGAATCCCGCGCGGGAAGCCGTCATTCCGGAAGGTTCTGACGCCGAATTCATGCTGAACGCTCTGGAATCGCTCGGCGACTGCGAGGCACTGGACCGGGCGCGGGCCTTTGTGCTCGACGGCTGCGGGCGTGAAATTTCTGCCGTGGCTTTGGACGAGCAATTCCGCCGGGCCGCTCTGGGGTCCGTGGAGGATGAAGCCGCGCTGGAAGTTTTGGCGAATTGGAACGCAGACTCCGCCGAGAGTTTTCTCGCCAGCGTAAACGACTCGCACCAACCCGCCCCGAAGCCGTTTGACCGCGGGGAATTCCCGTCGGTCGCCTTGGCCCAGATCACCGGATCGGCTAACGATTTCCAAGCTCTTCAGGCTTTTTCCGCATTGATCCCAAACCCGCTGGACGGCGAGTGCGTCACGCAAAACGCCCACCTTCCACGGCTTACATTCTTCTCCTTAAATCTCACCCTTTCCGCTGGCCGGAAATCTTTTCTTTTGATTTGACCTTCGGAGCGCGGCAGAATGGGCCTCCGGTCCGTCCTGCTTTCGTCCGTCCGGGAGGTTAGTGACTCGCCGCTCGAGCATCAAAAAATTCTGCTCACACGCTAAAATGAAGTGAGAAAAGATGCTCCAGAGTGCCTCCGCTTCTTCCCACCCTAAGGAATCAACTACAAAGACCAGCAAACAAAAAAAGGGTTCAATCCATGCAAACTTGCAAACCGAATCAAGAGAATAAACCAAACCCGTGCGTTCACCCCCAAACCGGCTTCACTCTGGTGGAGCTTCTGGTGGTCATCGCGATCATTGGGATGTTGGTCGGTCTGCTTCTTCCCGCGGTTCAGATGGCCCGGGAAGCCGCCCGCAAAATGCAGTGCCAGAACAACGAAAAGCAGATCGGCATCGCAATGGCTTCTTTCGAGGCCACCAATGGCGGCTTTCCGGCCAACCACATTGGAATGACCGACACGACCCAGCCGAATTTCGTGCGGCTTCTGCCGTACATGGAGGCGCAAAACATTGTGGACCTTTTCCACGAGGACCAACCCATTTACGCCTCAGTCAATGAAGCGTTCCGCATGACGCCGCCGCCGTGCCTGACGTGCCCCTCCGCCCCGGGCGGAAATACGCGCTCGGTCGTCGTGAACACGGCTCAGGGAAACTCGGCCGCCGGGTCCGGAGCGTACAAAGGCGGGGTTTCCGACTACATCACGTACCACAAATGCGTGGTCTGCAACGACGGAAAGGTTTACACGCCGGCGCTTGGAAAGCCCTCGGCCAGTAATCTGGTTTTCATCCGGACGTACAAAGACGGCCTTTCCAATACGATCAACTACCACGAACACGCGGGTCTCCCCTTCAAATATTGGAAGGGCAGAGAAACGGGCGAACTGGGTTCCGAATCGAGTAAATTCTCCTGGATCTCCGGCTGCTCGACGCCCGCGGGAAACTCGGCGCCAGCGAACAAAGTCGCAAGCTGGTACTACGTCCCGGATTCCAGTGCCGACGGCTGGAGCTTCGGCCCCATCTCGCTCGGAAGCCCGGCCGGAAAATCGGGCCGCCTGCTGAACATCACCAACACCAGTTCACCTCCGTACTCGTTTCATAATGGCGGCGTTCACGCCCTTTTCGGGGATGGAAGCGTGCAATTCGTGAACGAAATGGTGCTTCCGACGATTTACCAGTACATGACCGCCAAAGACGATAAATCCGGCGTCGATCCCGAAACCGGCGCGAATATGACTGGCTGGACCGCCAACTGGAAGAACAAAACCACGGGATCGTATCCCGACGGAACGCATTAAAGGATCCAAACCACTTCAGCGCGCGGCCACATGACCGCGTTCTGAACCTTCACTTTCCCAAACCAGGACCAGAAATCATGACTGAAATTTCCCATCTTCTTTGCGAAAATATTACGAAAATCTACCGTGGCGGAAGTCTCGACGGCTCGGCGGACGTTTCGGCCCTGAAAGGGGTCACGCTCGAAGTTCCTCACGGCCAGTTCCTCGCCATCATGGGCGCGAGCGGCTCAGGAAAAAGCACGCTCCTCCACATCGCGGCGGGCCTGACGAAACCGACTTCCGGAACCGTCCGGATCAACGAGACTCAGATCTCCAGCCTGGGCGACCGGGCGTTGACGCTCTTCCGGCGTGAAAACGTCGGCGTCGTTTTTCAGGCGTTCAACCTCATCCCGACGCTCACGGCCGAAGAAAATATTCTGCTCCCGATCCTGGCTGGCGGGAAGTCCGGCGGCACGGAAAAAATGAACGCGGCCATGACGCAGATCCTCACGCGGCTCAATCTCCTCGAGCGGCGGCGCCACTACCCCGACGCGCTCTCCGGCGGCGAGCAGCAGCGCGTGGCCATCGCCCGGGCGCTCTTCACGGACTTTTTGAACGAGGATTCCAAAGCCTCGCTCCTTTTCGCCGACGAGCCGACCGGAAACCTCGACTCGGCCAACAGCGAGGTGATTTGCCGCCTCCTGCGCGAGCTTTGCGACGAGCGGAAGCACACGATGGTGGTCGTGACGCACGAGCCGTCCGTCGCCCACTGGGCGGACCGCGTGATCACGCTCCAGGACGGGAAGATCCTGCACGACCAGACCGCCGCTGAATTCGCCGCCCAGAATTCCGCAAAGGAGGCTTGAAATGAAAGTGCTTCTAAAACTCTGCTTTAGGGACCTGATCCACCGCAAAGTCCGGCTTGGATTCACCGTCCTGGCGATCGCGGCGGTCAGCTGCCTCATGATCTGGTTCGTCGGAAGCCTCGACCTGAACTCCCTGATGAAGCGCGACGTCGTGAAAAAAACCTTCGGCGAGTACTCCGCCGTCATGTTCCGCGACGACGGGTTTTCGGACGATCAGCTTGCCGGACTGGAAAAACTCGACTGCGTGGAACGGCTGGACCAGGCCCGCCAGACCGCGCCGGAAATCACGCTCGACGGGGTCGTTCACGAGGCGGCCGCGTTCAAACGCTCGCCGAAACTCACCGGGATCGACCGGGCAAAAACCTCGCCGTACACGCTGGAGGAAGGCCGCTGGTTCGAGAAACCCGGCGAGTGCGTCGTGAGTTCCACCGCCGCGCAGACCCTTCTGGGGCGCACGAGCAAAGCGGGAAAAAGCCACGTGGAGATCGGCGACACGCTGACGGTGAAAACCGAGGCCGGCGAGACGAAACTCACCGTGGTCGGAACGTTCAAGCAGGCCGCGATGATGGTCCAGTCTGCCGGTCCCGGAGCCGGAAGACCCGGAGGGAATTTCGGCGTGACCGCCTTCGGTTTCGGCCAGGGGCTTGGCGCGTCCAAACCCGGAGCCAAAAATCCGGCTCCGCAAGCCGCGCCGGGAACTGGAACGGGACGTGGGCCTCAAGCAGGAGCCCGCCCGGAAATGAAGGGCGGACCGGGAGCCCAAAATGCTCCGCTCGGAGCCGAAGGGGGAAGACCCGGCCAGCCGCAGGAAGACGGCGCGCGGATGAAAGGCCTGCGCGGTCCGTGGACCCCCGCCGGAGTCGGTCTTTCGGCCGAGGCGGTTTACATTTCGTTGGCCGACCAGAACCGGATCAGCGGGAATTCCGGCCGCGCCAATCTGGTTTTTGTGAAGCTGAAAAAGGGCCAGACTCCGGAAAACTTCTTCGCCGCGGCGGAAAAATTCCTTGGAAAGTCGCTCGAGGAGGCCCAGATCCAAAAGGCCGACGCGGTGACGCTCCAGAACCAGCAGGACCAGCAGCAGTCGGTGAACGCGATTTTCGCTCAGGCCTGGTCCGCGATGGGGATCGTCATCGTGACGGCGGTTTTGATCATTTTCACCACGCTTAATATGGACGTGACGGAACGGACGCGCTACCTGGCGATGCTCCGCACGCTCGGCCTGACGCGCTTCCAGGTCGCCCTTTCCATCCTTTTGGAAGGCGCTCTGCTCGGGGTTTTGGGCTGGCTGCTCGGGATGCTCGCCGGCTGGGTTTTGCTGGAGTACCTCGCCTGGAGTGAAGAGGGCGCGTGGGTTTTCCTCCCGCTTTCCGGCGCGAATATTCTCATCGCGTTCCTTTGCACGCTCGTGGGGGCAGTGGCCGCGTCCGTCGTGCCGGCCGTCCGCGCGACTTTCGTCTCGCCGGTCGAGTCGATGGTCCGAAAGACCCGCCGGTTCGCGTTCAAGGACCTCTGCATCGCGGCGCTGCTGGGCGTCATTCTGCTCGGCGTGATGGCGCTGGTGGTTTTCGTCCCGATGGAAAAAGCGACGCGCGGCATTCTGTTCGGAACGCTCGGAACCTTCTGCTTCGGGGCGGGGTTCCTCCTCATTTTCCCGTGGACGATCGCCATGACCGAAAAGATCGGCGCGCCGATTCTCGCGCTTCTCTGCCGGTTTGACCGTCGTTTCCTGAAAAACCAGCTCGCCGGGAATCAGGTCCGCTCGCTCATGACCGCGCTGATCATGGCGCTCGGTCTGGGGCTTTACACGGCGATCCTGATCTGGTCCAGCTCGATGCTTTACCGCTTCGTCATTCAGGACGGCGCGATCCCGTTTGCCCTGGTGCGCGTGGACGACCAGATCACGTCCGACGACGCGGCCGCGGGGATCCGCTCCATGCCGGGGATCAAAGCCGACGAATTCATGGAAATCGCGGTGGCTCAGCCCAATCTGGACGAGCGGACGAGCGAAAGGATGAAAGAGGGCGGGGCGATGAGCGCCTCCGTCGTGATCCTCGGCCTCGACCCGGAAAAAGCGTACGGGAAGAACTCGATGCTGAACCTCCGGTTCCTCGAAGGCTCGCGGAAAGAAGCCCTGGAAGCGCTGACCTCCGGACCGGCGGCGCGGGCGTGCGTCATCACGTCCGAGCTGAGCGAGCACGGCGGACTGCACCTCGGCGACCCGATCAAATTCCAGATTCCCGGAACGGCCGCGAACCCGAAATTTCTCGAGTACACCGTGGCGGGCGTGGTCGATTTTCCCGGAATGCTCTGGTTTTCCAAGTTCGGAAACGTCCGCGTGGGAGCCGGCCGAAGCGGAGCGATGGCGTTCGCGCCGTACGACGCCATTCACCAGGACTTCAAAACGCCCGAAAACGAATATTTCTGGTTCAACGTGAACCGGGGCGTGACCCACGATCAGATCCTGGAGGAAATTCAAAAAGTGGCCCACCGCGAGGCATCCAAAAACTTCCTCCCGGAGACCGACGCCGAGTTTGAGGCCGCGTCTTACGCCTCGGTGAAATCGAACGAAGTCGCCGGTCTGCCGCAGGTCATGGTTTCGCTGCATCCCGGCGCGTCGATCAAGTCGGCCGCGTTCAAAATGCGCGCCCTGCCCGACGCAAAGACCGACGAAATGCTTTACGTGAATTCGGCCCGCGCCTCGCTGACCGGCGGCGGCTCCGCGATCCTGTACGGGCTGGACCCGCAAATCGCTTTCAATGCGACTGACCCGCAGCTGAAACTCAATTTTACGGACGGAACGGCGGCCGACGCTTTGCGCCTTTTGTGCGACGGCGATTCCGCGTGCGTCATTCCGGCCGACTACGCCCAGGCCCACGGTCTGAAACCCGGCGATCGGATCTCCCTCGAAGTCCCCGCCGGAGCGGCCAAAGAAATGGGCCCGATGGGCGGCGGAATGGGCGCACCCAATGGAATGGGCGGAAGAGGGCCCGGCGGCCCCGGCGGTTTTGGCGGTCCCGGCGCCCGTGAAGGAATGGGCGGAAGGGGACCCGGTGGTCTTGGCGGTCCCGGCGCCCGTGAAGGAATGGGCGGAAGGGGACCCGGTGGTCTTGGCGGTCCCGGCACGCGTGAAGGAATGGGCGGAAGAGGCCCCGGTGGCCCCGGTGGTCCCGGCGCTCGTGAAGGAATGGGCGGGAGAGGACCCGGCGGTTTTGGAGGACCCGGCGGTCCCGGCGGCACGGCGCCGCAGCAAACCATCGAGCTGACGATCGCGGCGGTCGTGGACCTTCCGGACTGGCAGACGCTCGCCCGGAATTCCGGCTCCCTGATGCGCCAAAGCGTCGAAACGGTCCTTTTCGTGACCCCCGCTCTGGTGAAAGACTCCTTCCAGGGGAAAGAGTTCCAGAATTACTGGTTCAACCTCACGAAACCCGAGGATTTCGCCGCGGTCGAGCCCAAGATTCAGGCGATTGCCCGCGCAGCGGCCGGGGAAAACCGCGAGGCCGACGCACTGGCCCGGCGCGACATGACCCGCACGATGGCCGGCGCAACGGTCGCGTCGGTGGAAAGCGTGAACGGTTCACTCATGGCCCGGTCCGGGAGCGTGATCGGCATGATGACGAAAATGCCGCTCATCATGCTTTTCATTTCCACGATCGCGATTTTGAACACGATGATCGTTTCCGTCTTCACGCGGCGCTGGGAAATGGGCGTTTTGCGCGCCTACGGCGTGACGCGGGGAGGGCTGATCCGCCTGATCCTTGCCGAGTCGGTCCTGATCGGCTTCTGCGCGATCGTCATGAGTTTCCTTTTCGGCGTTTTTTACTCGTGGCTCCTGATCCACGTGACCTCGATGTTCGGGATCGTGACGCCGCCGCTCATCATCCCGTGGAGCAAAATCGGCTTTGGCTTCGGTCTGGCGGTCCTCATCTGCCTCGCCGCGAGCCTTTACCCGGCTTTCCTCACGGGCCTGAAAGAACCGGTGGAACTCCTCAGCCACAGGGAGTGAGTTGAAACGCGGAACCCCACCGGAGGCCCTAAAATATTTCTCCGGTGGGGCTTGAATTTCCCCGAAAATGTGCTAAACTAAAAGAATCGTTTCCTTTGGTTTTTTATTTTTTTAAACCTCCTTTCATTTCATCGAAGATCATGCACGAAACCATTCAAAATCTTCTTTCCCGTGGGGTCCAGGTGCTTGACGGCGCGTGGGGGACCCAGTTCCAGCTGAAGGGCCTGCCCCTGGGCCAAAGCCCCGATTTCTGGAACATCGACCAGCCTGAAAAGGTCCTCGAAGTGGCCCAAAGCTACGTCGATGCCGGGAGCGACATCATCATCACGAACACGTTCGGCTCCAGCGCCCTGATGCTCGCCAAAAGCGGTCAGGAAGCTCGCGTCCACGAGCTGAACGAAGCGGGCGTCCGTCTTTCGAAGCAGGCGGCCGGCGACCGCGTGAAGGTCTTCGCCTCCATGGGTCCGACCGGTTACATTCTGATGATGGGCGAAGTGACCGAGGACGAAATGTTCGAGAGTTTCCGCCTCCAGGCCGAAGGGATGAAAGCGGGCGGCGCCGACGGGATCGTCGTGGAAACGATGTGCGACCCCGAGGAAGCCGCGATCGCGATCCGGGCCGCCAAAACGACGGGCCTGCCGGTCGTCGGGTGCATGGTTTTTGACTCCGGCGAGAACTGCGACATGACCATGATGGGGACCACCGTCGAAGACGCCGCTGCCGCGATGCTCAACGCCGGGGCGGACGTGATCGGCTCCAACTGCGGCCGCGGGATTGAATTTTTCCTGGACGTCTGCCGCCGCCTGCATGCCGTCTCCGGTGAAAAGGTCTGGATCAAAGCGAATCGCGGCCTTCCGGAAGTAGTCAACGGCGAGACGGTTTACAAGCAGACCCCGGAGGAATTTGCGTCCTTCATCCCCGATTTGATCGCCAACGGAGCGGGTTTCGTCGGCGGCTGCTGCGGCACCTCCCCGGAAATCATCCGCGCCGTTCGCGCCACGGTGGATTCGCTTTGATTTTTAAGTAGTCAGTAGTCAGCGGTCAGTAGTCAGCGTTTCGGCTTCGCCGAAATATGAATTGATCTTTCCCCAATATTCTGCCGAAGGCAGAACGCTGACTACTGACTACTGACCACTGACTACTCCCCTCCCAGAAAGGCCTCACCCCCATGCTCACTCCCTCGCCGGAACTGCTCGCCACGCTTCGCCTGACCCTCGTGAAGGGGATCGGGCCGCGTATTTTGCGCAATCTGGTGGAGTACTTTGGCTCGGCCGAGAAGGTTTTCGAGGCAGACCTTTTTCAGCTGCGGCAGGTGGAAGAAGTCGGCGCCCAGACCGCGATGGCGATCCTCAGCGCGCCGCAGGAGATCAACGTCGAAAAAGAACTGGAACTCTGCGAGAAACACGCGATCCGGATCCTTCTGACTTCGGATCCCGAGTACCCCGCCCTTCTGAAAACGATCCCCGACGCGCCGATCCTTTTGTACGTGCAGGGAAAACTCCAGCCGCAGGATTCCGTCTCACTTGCAATGGTCGGGACGAGGCACGCGACGTTCTACGGCGAGCGTCAGGCGGAACGGCTCGCGGGTGAGTTCGTCCGGGCCGGTTTTTCCATCGTTTCCGGCCTGGCGCGCGGAATCGACGGCGTTTCCCAAAAGGCGGCGCTCGACGCTGGCGGCCGAACCGTCGCGATCCTTGGCCACGGTCTGGCTCAGAAGGTTTACCCGCCCGAGCACGTCAATCTGGCGAAACGGATCATCGACTCCGGCTGCGCGCTGGTGAGCGAGTACCCACCGCTCCAGCAAGTGACGGCCAAAACCTTTCCAAGACGGAACCGGATCATTGCCGGCATGACGCTCGGGACCGCCGTGATCGAGGCCGGCTTCCATAGCGGAACGACGCTCACCGCGGAATTCGCCCTTGATTATGGCCGGGAAGTTTTCGCGATGCCGGGCCCCGTAGACTCGCGCTCCTCGACCGGCTGCCACCGCCTGATTCGTCAGGGGGCCAAACTCCTGGAAAGCGTAGAAGACGTTCTGGAAGAGCTCGGCCCGATCCGCGACCGTTTCCCCAAAGAGGCCAAAGCGGAAGAAATGCTGGTCGAGCACCCGGCAGAAATTTCCATGACGGAAGCCGAAAAAGCGATTTTTGCCGCGATCCCCAAAGACGGCGCGACGGTCGATGAACTGACGCAGCGCACGGGGATCCCGGTCTGGAAACTCATGACGCAGCTGACCGGTCTGGAGATCAAACGATTAATCAAACGCGGCGCGGGCCAGAGGGTTTACAAATGCTGAGCACGGAATCCACGGCACTCAATTCTTTGGCCGAATCTCCCGAAAAGAAGGAGAAAATCCCGTTTTTCCTCTTTCCCGCCCTGGCCTGCAACGCACGGCTTTACGGCCCTCAAAAAGAAGGGCTGGGCGATTTGTGCCGAGTGATCCTTCCCGACTGGCTCGAACCTTTGCGCGGAGAAACGCTCCCTGAATTCGCACGTCGTTGGGGAGAAGTGATTTGGAAGACGTACTACGGCCCGGAAGCCAAAGAAACTCAAAGACTGGATCCCGAGATCGGCTGCTTCACCGGCGGGGTTTCCTTCGGAGGGATGGTTTCCCCTTTCGCCAGTGACGTTTTAAGAGAGCACGGTCTGAAAGTCCACAAAAACTTCCGGATTTCAACTTTTCTTTATGGAAACCAGATCCCGAAATCGCTCCGTTTCTGGTGGAACCTGAGCAGTCTGATCCCCTTTGGCGGCTGGAATGTGATCAAATCTTCCTGCTGGCTTGAGCTTAAACTCCGCGAAAAAAGGCTTTCTTTCAGACGACGCGAAATTCTGAAGCAGTTCCTTGAATCGCCGTGCATCCGATGCCAAAGAGTCGTGAAAATGATCGCCAACTGGCGCGGAGAGGTGCAGCCGCATGACTTTCCGACGGTTCAGATCCACGGTTTACGGGATCGGCTCCTTCCCATTTCGCTCGTTGAATCACCGGAGGTTCTGCGTCTGGACGCCAGCCATCTTATGACCCTCACCAGACCGGATGAAGTCAACGAGCTACTTCGGAAATTACTCTCCTGATGGGAAACCGGCCGTCACTCCTTCACGGGGGGAAATTCCTCGATTTTTTGATTCTCGTCCCAGCCAAGCATTCTGGCGCGCTGAAGCCATTCTTTGGCTTCCTGCTCGTTTTTCTGAACGCCTTTCCCTTCCATGTAAGCCATTCCAAGGAGGTACTGCGCCATTGGCTCATCACCTTTCGCGGCAAGGAAAAGCCATTTCGCGGCCATCTCGTCACTCTGCTCGACGCCGACCCCCTGACGATAAAGCAGTCCCAGACTCAACTGCGCCCGAGGCACATTACGCCCCGCCGCCAATTTATACAATTCGATCGCTTTATCGTAGTTCTGTTTCACCCCTTCTCCGTGGGTATACGCATGAGCCAGAAGCATCGCCGCCTCCATCTGGCCCTGCTTCGTGGCTTTGCTCAGCCAATCCAGACCGACCGGGTAATTCTGTTCCACTCCATGCCCATGGTACAAGCAGGCCCCGTAAGCCCACTGAGCCTGAGCGTTTCCCATTTCAGCGGCCTTCCTGAAATGCTCGGCGGCTTCCACCTCGTTTTTCTCACATTCAAAACCGTTTGCCAAACGAAGCCCCTGCTCATATTCCGCCTGAGCTGCCTGCTCCACTGGGCTTAAAACGGTCACGGTTTCCTCTTCCTGCTCATCTTCTTCAGCCTTTTGATCTGTTCCCATCACTGCGGCCATTTCCGCATCCAGCTGGGACTGGATTTCTGCCAATTTTTTCTTGGCTGGCGATTCAGGTCTGGAGCAGGAAATGCACATCATTCCCGGCAAAACCACAAGAACCAGAAGCAAAGCCCATTTCAACGAATATTTCATACCAAAACCCTCATTCTGATCTTTAAAACTCTTTTTTTCCGACCTTTTGAAGGCCCTTTAGGAAAGTAGCGAACGAAGTGTTCCAACCCGTTAAACGGCATCACCGCGGCGACTCCAGCAAGCGAGCGCTTCCCGAAAAACCTCCGAAACCGGAACGGAAGCCTTTTGCGCCGCGGCCTGGCAGTCCTCAAACTCCGGCGCGAATTGCACGTCCGAGCCGCCGAACGTCCCGATTTTCACCCGGATCGGCCCGAATTTCGTTTCGACCGTCTCCCACCGGCGCTCGAGCGAGTACCGCGTCACGGCAAATTCCCGTACGCCGAACGTTCCGGTCTCCGTGAAGATCGACTTCAAAAACGCCTCACGGTCTTTCGGACGCGCCAAAACTCCGAGCTGAACGGCCGGGCGCTGCTTTTTCATCGTCATCGGCGTGAACCAGACGTCCAGCGCGCCGCGTTCGAAGAACGAAGCCATTGCCGCACCGAGCTGCTCACCCGTTACATCGTCCAAATTCGCCTCAAACTGAATCAACTGTTCCGTCTGGTACGGTTTTACCGCCTCCGCTGCCGGTTCGGACCCGTTTTCGCTCTCGTAAAGCGTCACGCGCAGGACGTTCGGCCGGGACTCCATCTCACGATGGCCGAACGAATTGAACGAGGCGCGGATCACGGCGTTCCCCCGGATTTCAGCCTTTTTCCAGACCGCAAACAATGCCGCGGCGGTCGGCGTCAGCATTTCGCACGGCTCGTTGTCCGACGAGACTGCGAGCGAGAATCGGCTCAAAAGTTCCTGCGTCGCCGGGGCCGGCAGCGGGTAAACGCCATGCGCGCAGCGGACGGTCCCGATCCCCACCGGAAGCGGCGAGAGCGAGATCCCATCGACGCCCAAAAGCGTAAAAGCGAGGCAGCACCCGCAAATGTCGATGATCGAATCGACCGCGCCGACCTCGTGAAAATGGACCTCATCCGCTGGTTTGCCGTGAACTTTCCCCTCGGCCTCCGCCAGCGTGTGAAAGACCTCGAGCGAGAGATTTTTCGCCGCGTCAGGAAGAGTGCTTCCTTCGATCATCGCCCGAATATCGGCCCAGGAACGGTGCGCGTGGTGGTGCTCGCCGTCGTGGTCGTGGTGGTGGTGATGATGCTCCTCGTGATGGTGGTGTTCTTCGTGGTGATGGTGATGTTCTTCCTCGTGGTGATGTTCATGCAGATCCACGACGAGGGTTTTGCCGGACATTCCGTGCGAGCCTTTTTCGCTGCGGCGCAGGTGGAAGTGGTCGGGAACGAGCTGGTGAAGCGGTTCCTCGATCGCCGCCTGCGGGATCCCGTTCATTTCGCAGAACTCGATCAGAGCGTTTAAAATCATGTCCCCGGACCCGCCGCCGACGGAATCGAAACGTAAAATTTTCATGACTGACTTTCTGAAAGGAAAAAGAAACAGACCACCAGGAAGAAAGGAGACGAAGCCCCGCCCCCCTTTTCTTCACACTCACCCGCTATTATACCCGGAAAAGCATTTTTCGCAAGAGGCCACCAGGAAATTTGAGAAAGAATCTGCTCCGCATACGGAGGGACGGGGGCCGGCCCGACCGCAACAATCCCGTTAGGGATTGAATGTTAATAGCCGTGGGTGAAACCCACGGAATGGTTTTGCCACCCCATCTTTGAAGGTTTCTAACCAAAAAAATTTTCATTTTTTTCTTAAATTTTTGTCGGGGCCTCTTGACTTTTTTGTACTTCTGGTTTAGAATATGAATTAATATATTGGCTTTGTTTGCCAAAGAATTCGCTAACGCAACAGAAACTTCGACACTTTCTTTGTCAGCGATGACTTGAACCCATCATCCTTCGGGATGAAGTGTATCATTTTGTCCTTGAATCGACAGCAAACACAGCGTGTTCGACTCCTTAGGGAGTCGTCGCGTGTCTGTGTTTGTGGGTTGTCGAAGACCTCTGTTGCGGGATGCGTTTGACGTACTCCCTTTTTTCTTTCTTGCCTTGCAGTGAAATTCTATAGGGGTGTACGTCTTGGGTTTCGTTTCATTACAATAGGAGGTTACAATGTCACAGGGTAATGATAACGCCAGCAACAATAGTGGCTCGGGCAACAACACTCAGAAGGACAACAAGAAAACTCTTTGGATTGTTGGTATTGTCGGGGTTGTTCTTGTCACACTGGTACTCATTTCCAGTTACAATTCCCATCAAGCTCAATTACGAGAGGCAGAGGCTCAGAGAATTCAATATCAATTACAATTACAAGCTGCTAGGGAGGAACGAGCTGCTGCGGAGGCTGAACAAGCTGCTCAGGAAGCGAAAGAAAAACAAGGTTTTTGGCAAGCTGTTATAACAGGAGTAGGAACAGCAGCATTATTGTTTCTTTAATACAGTTGTACAAAATTTCGCTATTTCAGTCATTAAACTTTGAATTCAGATTAGATGGAAAGGGAGCCAACAGTTTTAGTCAGAGAGGACAACTGAAAGTAAGAATCTCCGATAGATCGGTTGTCTTTACACAGAGACGACGCTTTTAGCGTCGTCTCCAACTCCACACTCCACTCTCCACACTCCACTCTTTAAAATAAAAAAACCGGCAATACCTACTCTCGCACTTGCAGTACTACCATCGGCTCGGAAAGCTTAACTACTGTGTTCGGGATGGGAACAGGTGAACCTTTACGACTAATCACCGGTAATAAACCTTTGAGTCAATCAAGGCTCAAAGGCTCAACAATTCGAATAAGCGACTCGCGCTCGCAAGCACTAAAAACATGCGATAAAGTGTTCGTCCATTAGTAGCGGTAAGCTAAATACATTACTGCACTTACACATCCGCCCTATCAACCTGATCGTCTTTCAGG
>JAFSMO010000003.1 GCA_017447865.1 Thermoguttaceae bacterium | reverse complement strand
TCAAGGATTTTCAGGCCACAAACCGATTAACATTTAATTTTCAAAACGTTCATCAAGTGCAAGCATAAAGTCCCCACTCGATGACAAAAATTTTGCGCTTAGGTGGGGGCTTTATGCTTGCACCTGACCAATAATGAATAACGAATAACGAATAATGACGCTTCGCGTAATGTTCGTTTCAGAAAGAGTGCAACCAGAAATTCATCATTATTCGTTATTCGTTATTCATTGAACCAAGCTTGATTTAACCGTTAGCGACGGATTCAACACAAGGAAAGATTTAATGGCATTACGTCGTTTAGGGCAGGTACTCGTCGATTTGAAATACATCACGCCCGAACAGCTGGAAGCGCTCCGGGAAGCGAAACAGCGTCGGCCGGAGGACCTTTTGGGGCAAATCGCCATCGAAATGGGGCTGATCAATGACGATCAGCTCGCCGAGGCTTTGGGGAAGCAGCTCGGCATGGATACCGTAGTACTTTCCAATTATCCCTTTGACGCCAATGTTCTGTCGATCATGACCGAGGACATGGCGCACAACTACAAAGTGATCCCGCTCAAGCTCGACAAAACCACGAACGAGCTGACGATCGCGATGAGCCAGCCGCAGAACCTGTTCGTCTGTGACGAGCTGCGAAACTTCCTCGGCTACACGATCATTCCGATGGTCGCGACCGAGGCGGAAGTGAACAAGTACCTCGAAAAGTACTACACGGAAGGCTCTGAATCCGTCGAGAAAATCCTTGAGGAACTGGAATCCGACCAAAGCCTCAACGATCTGGCGAACCAGGCGGACGTGGACTCGAACGCGATCGACCTGACGGGTCTGGAAGCCATGGCCGATGCCGCGCCGGTCCGTAAACTGCTCAACATGGTCATCCTGATGGCCATTCGTGACCGCGCGTCGGACATTCACCTCGAGCCGTTTGAGACCGAGTTCAAGATCCGGATCCGTTCGGATGGTCAGCTTTACGAACTGGTTCCGCCGCCGCGTCACCTGGCCTTCGCAATCACGACCCGAATCAAGGTCATGGCGAACCTGGACATCGCGGAGCGCCGTCTTCCGCAGGACGGCCGAATCGAGCTTTCGGTCGGTGGTCACCCGGTGGATCTGCGTGTTTCGGTCCTCCCGACCCTGTTCGGCGAGAGCGTCGTCATGCGAGTCCTTGACCGTTCGGTGGTTATGCTCGACCTCGACAAAATCGGGATGGACTCGGAGATCCTCGGGAACTTCCGCACGGTCATGCGCCGTCCGAACGGGATCGTGCTGGTCACCGGGCCGACCGGGTCGGGGAAAACGACCACGCTGTACGCCGCGCTTTCCGAGATGAACACGATTGAGGAAAAGCTGATCACGACCGAGGACCCGGTCGAGTACGACATCGACGGAATCGTGCAGATCCCGATCGACTCGAGCATTGGAAACACGTTCGCGCAGTGCCTTCGTTCCATCCTGCGACAGGACCCCGACCGTATTCTGGTGGGCGAGATTCGAGACCTGGAAACGGCCGAAATCGCCATTCAGGCGGCGCTGACGGGGCACATGGTGTTCAGCACGCTGCACACGAACGACGCGCCGAGCACGATCACCCGTCTGCGCGATATGGGGATCCCGCCCTTCCTGATCACGGCCACGCTGGAAGCGGTTTTGGCCCAGCGACTTGTGCGCCGAATCTGCACGGAGTGCAAAGAGGAGACGATGCCGAACACGGGGCTTCTGGCCGATATGGATATGACGCCGGACGACGTGATGGGGAAGAAATTCTACCGCGGCCGCGGCTGCCCGGTCTGCAACAATACAGGCCTGAAAGGACGTACGGGACTTCACGAACTGCTCATGATGAACGACCGTCTGCGTGACCTGATCAACCAGGGTTGCTCGACCGAGAAACTGCGTGACGCGGCCCTTCAGGGCGGCCTGACCCCGCTGCGTGTTTCGGGTATGCGTAAAGTCTTCGCCGGTGAAACGACGCTGGAAGAAGTCGTCCGCGAAACCGTCGCAGAATAAACGAAGAATGAAGAACGAAGAACGAAGAATGACGCTTCGCGTAATGTTCGTTTCAGAAAGAGCGCAACCCCAATCCTTTCATTATTCGTTATTCGTTATTCATTATTCATTATTTTTGAGCTTGACTACAAAACAATAATATTGATTTTCATAACACAAGGAACGTAAAATGCCAACCTATCAATTCGAAGCGATGGATTCGTCCGGGAAGGAAATCAAGGACGTCATCGACGCGCTGAATGAGGAAGAAGCACAGGCGACAATCAAGCAAATGGGTTACTTTGTAACCAAGCTGGCCGTCAAGCGTGACCGGAAAGCCAAAACGACTACGAGCGGCACACGCAGAGGCAAGTCATTTGCTTTGGGAAAAGTCAACTCGAAAACCCTCACCACGTTCACCCGACAGCTTTCCATTCTGCAGGACGCGGGTCTTCCGATTCTCCGCAGTCTGAAGATTCTGCAAGAACAGTCCAAACCGGGCGCATTGAAGAACTGCCTGATCGACGTCTGCGACGAGATTGAAGGCGGGCTCACGCTTTCCGAAGCGATGGCCAAATCGCCCAAGGCGTTCAACCGTTTGTACGTGAACATGATCAAAGCCGGTGAAGCGGGCGGTGCTTTGGAAATCATCCTTCAGCGTCTTGCGGACTTCCAGGAACGAAGCGAAGGGTTGAAGCGTAAAATCAAAGGTGCGTTGACCTACCCGGTCGCCGTTATTGGTTTCGCGATTTTGATCTTGATCTTCATCATGATCATGATCGTGCCGTCGTTCCAGAAAATCTTCGCCGACTTTAATACGGACCTGCCGGCCATGACGAAACTGCTCATCGTGATGGCAGAGGGCATTAAAGTCTATTGGTGGGCGATCCCGGCGGTTCCTTTCGGGCTCGTCATGTTCGTGAAAACCGTCTGTAAATTCAAACCCGGCAAAGTGGGTTGGGACCTTTTCACCCTGAAGATGCCGATTTTCGGTCAGTTGGTGGAAAAGAACATCGTCGCGCGAACCATGCGTACGCTCGGTACGCTGGTCTCCTCCGGCGTTCCGATCATCGAGGCTTTCACGATCACGCGTGAAACGGCCGGCAACGCGGTCTTTGAGTCCATGTTCGACAAAATCCTTTCCGCCATTAAAGAAGGGGAATCGATCGCGGTCCCGATGCGTCAGAACTGCACGCCGCCGTTCCATCCCATGGCGGTCTTCTGGTGGGCGTTCTTCATCGCCGGACCAGTCGGAGTCCTCATGTATATGATGAAGATGAAACAGCGTATCCTCGACGACATGGTGATCAACATGGTGGACGTGGGCGAGGAAACGGGTGAACTGGATAAAATGCTCTACAAAGTGGCGGACGTGTTCGACGAAGAAGTCGCCGTGCTGACCGACAGTTTGATGAGCTTGATGGAACCGTTGATCATCATCCTCCTCGGTGGTGCGGTCGGTTTCATCGTCATTTCACTGTTCCTGCCGCTGATTTCTCTTATTCAGACGCTGTCGAGCTGAAAAAAAATGAACCAAAATTTGGTTCGAACGTATAAAATAAATGACCGAGAGTATCTCCTTTGTGGGGATACTCTCTCCAAAAGGCCTTTTGATACAAAAAAACCGGGAATTTAAATATGAAACGTTTACAAAACAGTCGCGCGGGCTTCACACTGGTGGAGCTTTTGACGGTCGTCATCATCATTGGTTTCCTCGCGGGCATGGTCGCGGGCACCGCTCCTGCAGTCATGCGTTCGGTCAAGACCTCCGCCATTCGTGCCGAGGTCCAGCAGCTCTCGCTTGCTCTGGAAGCGTATAAGGCCGAGTTTGGCGAATACCCGCCGGATGGGACGGACTCTTCCGCCGTCACGAAGCACATTCGCCGCTGCTACCCGGACGCGACGAGCACTTCCATTTCAACAGTAACGCCGGAAACGGCTCTGTATATTTTCCTGGGTCCGCATTGTGCGAATCCCAAGACGCCGTTTGATACCAGCTCTACGAACAGGACCAAGGGATTCTTTGAGTTCGACAAAGGCCGCCTGGGAAGCAACAAATACGTTCCGTCCGGCTGCAACGAACCTTACCGCTACATCAAAGCCCGCGGCGCGACGGGGAACAAATCCTACCCGACGAGCTACGTGGCCTATAAAGACAAGAACAACAACTGGTACAATCCGGAATCTTACCAGCTCATTTCAGCCGGTCTTGACGATGACTGGGGCCCGACCGGCGGGATCGTCGTTCAGGAAAGCAATTTTACCGGCGGCAACAAAGGCGGACTTGACAACGTGGTCAACTTCGGCAAAAAAACCATCAAAGACATGTTTGACTGATCCGTTTTCAGAAACCAACATAAACATAAAGGAAATGGCATGAACACCTCACGCTCTGCCTTTACATTAATGGAAATGCTGGTCGTCATCGCACTTCTGACCACGCTCATGGGGTTGGGCGCGGCCGGAGTACGCGTGGCGGACAATATGTCCAAAGAAACCCGAACACGTTCCACCATCCTGAAACTGAACCAGTTCGTGATGGAGAAGTACGCGTCGTACCAATACCGCCGCGTGCCGGGGCGAGGCGAAACGAGACTTCAGAACCTTTACAACCTGATGCGTTACGAAATGCCGGACCATTGGGACGAGGTAAACAACACGTATTCCCCCTACAGGATCAGGCTCGCAAAAGGCAAAACCCACATTGCGGATCTGGCCTCTGCCGAGCTGCTTTACCAGATCGTGATGGGAATGCCGGAAGCGGAATCCGCCTTCAGCAGCATGGAAATCGCCGACACGGATGGGAACGGGCTGATGGAATTCGTCGACGGCTGGGGAAATCCGATTTATTTCATCCGCTGGCCCGCGGGACATTACAACGAACATGGCGCCGTCATTTCCAAGCTCCAGCTTACCAACAATCCCAACATCGCGCCTTGCCCGTTTGTTCCGGCAGCGTTTCGAAGCAACAATTCAGGAAGTAACTCGAATTACGCCGTTTTCCCTCTGATCGTTTCAGGCGGCCAAGACCGTGAAACGGGACTTAATCATGAGGTCAGCGGCTCAACCCCCTGTGCCAAAACCGAAGTCGGCAGTGTTACGGACGCTTCCTCATATTACGATGACATCACCAACCATAACCTTTGATCCACGAAACGATGAAAAACTTGCTGTTTAATAACCGACAATTCGCTTCCGGTCATCATCGGGGAATGACGCTGATTGAGCTTCTGGTCGTTTCGGCGATTATGGTCGTATTAATGTCCATTTCGATCCCGGTCCTTACACCGATGGCGGAAAACCGTATGAATCGCGAGTCTGCCCGCGGTGTCCAGTCGGCGCTTGAATCGGCGCGTACCCGGGCGATTCGTTTGGGACGCTGCTGCGGGGTAACGTTAATGCCTTTTCATCAGAATTACCCCTACGCCTGCATCACCATCGAGCAAATGACGGCTCCGCCAAGTTACGAAGCGAACACCCTGCCCACGCTTCAAAAGGGCGACATGTACCAGATCAATGGCACCGGTCCGTATTTCCAGGCCACAAATCCGACCCTTGCGGGATTCAGTTCCGATCTGAAATATAATGTCATCAGTAACCCGGATTTCTACCTAATCCATAAATTCCCGGTTTCGGAGAATTCGAACGCTTTCGCCAAGGCCTTGGGGATCGAGGCCACCTATTCCCTTCCGAAAGGGTACATCGTTGACCTGTACTACAGTTCCAACGCGAACACAAACCTCAGGAATTACTCTTTCTCCATGAAAAAACCTCCGGTCATTCTTTTCAGGCCGGACGGTACGGCTTCACTGTATGTGAACGGAGCCGAAGTGAGTTCGTCAGACAATTCCACCAAAACCGGGAAAATCATCCTTCTGGTCGGCGAATGGGGCCGCATGATGGATGGAAGCACCACGTTGGCCGAGGACGGCAAAAACAACACGCAGGTTTATAACACATACTGGGTCGTGATCAGCACCAAGTCCGGCGAGGTGCACTGCGTCCGGAATTTGGGCAATGATACTGTCATCACCAACGTCGCGGGAGGTAAATGATGAAACGTTACAGCAGCCATAAACGCGCGGGCTTCACGCTTCTGGAAGTCCTCATCGCCACCTCCGTGATCATGGTCGGGATCTTCGGCATCGCAAGCGCCATTGCCCTGTGCGAACAGCTTTTCAAAACGTCTTTCCGGGCGGACATGGCGGCGGACTGTGGCCGTGCGGCACTGAAAACGATGCTGGCCGAGGATTTTCTGAAAGATTTCGACACCACGGCGGGGGGCGGAACCTTTACGCCGGTTTTGAAAACCTGCAACTGGACCGTCGGAACCTCAGCAAACATGAACCTCACCACGAACCAGAAAGACGCGGCCGATTTCAAATGCAAGGACCATATGCGCCAAAATAACAACGGGATTGATCTGGAACAGAATCCGCCGAATTACGACACATCGCTCACGGGTGACTACGCGTGGGTCGGAACCGTTCATCAGGTCAGCAGCGAATACTGCGAAGTTTCCGCAGCGGTCGCCTTCAAGCCGGAACGTACGGGGACCCAATGCGGCTGCGTTTCCATTGGAGTCAGTTCCATTTCGGACAGCATGGGGGTCGTTCGCGCCCAGATCAGCGGAGGCGCAAATGCGGACGATCTTGAACGCCTCGTCGTGGGGCAGTACGTTTTCCTCTGGACCAGCGCGGGGGGGCACTGGTACCGGATCGGCAGTTTGTATAACAATCAGCTGGAACTCTATGGACCTCAATGGACTTCCACAACTTCCAGCGGAAACATTTACACACCCGGCGGGGTTGTCTCGGCTTACACCCAGATCGTTCCGATCCAGAACCGTTAAAATAGAAAAATCAAACAAGGGATTTCGAATATGCTTCACACATCGGTTTCAACTCGTCGTTCGGGCATGGTCCTGCTCATCGTGATGGTGCTCCTCTCGATGGTGGGGCTTACTGCCGTTACGTTCCTTATGACCACGAGCCAGTTGAAGGAGGCCGCGAACCAGAACCGCCGTTTGGGGGAAATCACGGTGGACCCGGAAGCGATGCTTCAGGACGGGATCATGACGATCATCCGCGGGACAAACAACTCGAATTCTGCCGTTTACCAGAACAGTCTGCTTGAGGATATGTACGGCACCTCGGCGGAATACGCCAACCCCTCCGCGGAATTTACCGGGAACTGGGGGACTTCCAACGGCATGATCACCATCACCGGCGGACAGTCGAAATACGCCGGCTGCGTCATCACCTGCGTCGATGAAGAATCCCCCGCCTACCGCAGAAGCACGGTCGTTTTGAAGTATCAGGATGGCCAAATGTACTGCCTGCCGTTCCATGACGGCGCGACGTTCACCGGATCCGCCAAATTCATCGTGAACTCGCTGCCCTACCAGCAGGAACTTCACGATTACGACGCGTTGGACGACAACAACAAGTACCTCGCCGGACGGGACTCGAATGGGCGCGTTTTGTCGAATTACTATTCCTTCCGAAACGCCACCAGCCCAATTTCTGGCACGGTGGACGCCGACAACGACGGCTACGCGGATTCCAAGTGGCTGGACCTCGGTATGCCGGTCTTCACGTACAAGGACGGCACCCGCTTCAAGCCGCTGTTCGGTGTGGTCATTGAGGACATGGACGGGAAACTCAACGTGAACGCCGCGGGTAACTGGCCATCGGATAACGCATCCTCGTCCGACCATTACGGCATGGGCCGCGGCGCGGCGGAAATCGCGTGGGAAAAAACGCTTGCGGATTTCCCCAATGGTTCAACCTGCGCCAAATCCCTCTTTAACGCTCGTCTTTCCGCAAATTACACCTCGGTTTCCACCACAGCGGGCGGAGAAAAACCCGAGCATATAGTGACGTACAACACCCGCGGCCCCTGGTACGCCGACTTTTCTTCCACGGCAAGCCTGAACCAGACCACCGGCGCGGCAGACCCCCACGTGCAGCGCGTTCCTCACGACGTTCTCGGCAAGTGGCACATTTCGGTCACTGATGGCGATCCTTCGTTCAGCTCGAAAACCCTGACCGGGCAGTCGATCGGCGGAGCGTCGGGAAACACCTACGACCGCGACCTTGGCCTCACGCACCCGGCTGGAATTTACAGCGGAAACGGCGCTGGCGTGAACACCGGAACCGATATGCCATTTTCCCCGATGGAGCTGGAAGCGCTGTTCCGTCCCTACGACTTTGACGCTCCGTTCCTCCCGCAGCGTCTCAAGAGAATTTTGTTCGGCACCGGTTCCAACATGCCGGATAATTTCACCAAACTGGCTCATTTGATCACGACGGAAAGCTGGGATCTGCCCATTTCCAAAAAGTTGGACACTCTGAGCAATACGGAGTCGGTCCTCCCCGAAGTCGTGGCGGGCTGGCAGATCGACCTTTTGCGCGCCGCCGCCTTCACGCTGCAGGACGACCCGTGGGATAATGCGAAGCACTGCTACCCCAAGCGTCAGCAGTTCATGCAATCGATTTACGAAATCATGCGCGACCAGAGTCTGGATCCCGGAGGAAGCGGTGACACGGTCGAAAAGCGCCGGGCGCAGTGGGCCGCCAACGTCGTAGATTTTATGGACGTTGACAGCGCGATGACGCCGTTCAAGCCGATGGGCGCGGATTTCACGGTTTTCGGTTGCGAGCAGCCCGAGCTCCTCATCACGGAAACTCTCGCGATCCATTCCCGCAACACCGAGCCGAATGCTGAGCTTGGTGACGAACTTCAGGTCGGCGGCTACGGCTTTGACGAAAACGGAAATCCTGTCAAAGGCCCGCAAAGCCAGACCGATACGAATATTTACGAAAACTACAAAGAGCCCTTCACGAAAAACAAGTACCCCGTCGTGGACGCGGATGGTAAAGTGCAGACCGATGCAGACGGCCACGAACTCCAGGTGACGGATGCAACGGAAACTTCGATCAAGAACAAGCTGAATGAACTCAACTCCAAGGGGATCGAACCGGATGGAATCGTTGACTGGGACCAGTATTTGCGGCCGCAGGGTGCGCTTTTCGTTCAGCTTTACAGCCCGATGAATCCCTCTGGTTCACCGACGGTGGAGAACGACATTTACAAAAGCGGCTCGCACGAAGTTGATATTTCCAAAACGGCAGGCAATAATCCCGTTTGGCGTTTGGTCGTTACGGATGATTACAATATTGGGGATGAAGAACACAATCTGAAGCGCGACACGGCAACGTGGCCGCAGACCGGCAACACGGGCGACTGCTTCGCGTACCACATCCGACTGGTTTTGAGTTTCAACAAATCAACGTCATACCAGCCTGCGCCGGACCTGACTTCCTCCTCGAACAAGCAATACTTCACTTTTTATCCGAAAGAGAATCCGACCATTACCCCGAGCGGTACCTTGTTGATCGGCCCGTCCGGCCAAACCGTGTTCCAGTTCAACAAGAACACGAAAGCCGGCGATATTACGACCAATAATGGAATTCAGAAATCGCTCACGTTCAATGGCAACACCTTTTCCTCGATTGGAGGACTGGGGAGCGGAAACGCAATGTCGGTCGAACCGTTGACCGGGTCGCAGCAAACCTTTGCCCGTTTCAGCCTCACGGAGCCGCGTTTTAATGTTGGAACCAGCGGCGACTATTACGGGCCGGACACTTCCCTGCTGCTTAGCGCCAACGATTTAAGCCCTGAATCTCCCCTGGATCTTGAGGTAGATTCGACCTGGAAACTCTTTTCCAAAAATTCAAACGTGGCGCAGATTTTGAAGAGGTACGGCACGGACACGCAAAACCGCTGCATCGTGCACCTTCAGCGTCTCGCGGACCCGACCAGAGCCTGGGAGAATAATTACAATCCGTACATCACGGTCGATTCGATGATCGTGGACTTGACGGTCATGAACGCCCGCATTACCAGCGAGATCGAAAAGGATCAAAATAAAACCCAGGTCATGACGGGCAATAATCCCACGAACATTTTCTCCCAACAGCGTAACAATTCCTACGTTTGGGAGCAGAACTCCAAAAAAGACGCCGCGGTTTCGAACACTGCGCCAAAATTTGGTCAGGTTCCCGCGGGAAGTCGGCCGTGGCTGGGCTGGATCAATACGACGCCGGTCAGTCCGTTCCAGTTGATGAACGTGACGAACCGCTGCTCCTCGGAACTGATGTACCATTTCAAGGGCGCGGGATCGGGTGAAGGCCTGGCGAATACGTACGGCTACCTGCCGGATTATACATCGGGCAATTTGCGGAAAATCATCGGCTTCTTCCGGGTCCCGACCCCGCAGATCGTTTCGCCGATGGTTTTGAACCCCTACTACCTGAATTCCGGAAGCGTGACGCAGGACCTGCCCGCGGCATACTACACAATGTACCGCGAGCCGGGAAAAATCAACCTGAACACGGCAAACGAGCTGGTCCTGAAATCGCTGCTGAACACCAACGGGGCGGTAACCAAAAGTCAGTCAACTTTCCGTTCGATCATCCAGGCTCCGCAAAATTCGATCCTGAATTCGTCCAAATTCCAGATCACTGCCGCTGGCTCCACGAGTACGACGACCAACGTCTCTGACATTTCGAACCGTTTGGACTATTACCAATACGCGAACCTCACGACGCCGCGTTCCAACGTCTTCGCCGTCTGGCTGACGATGGGATTTTTCGAGGTGGACGGGAGCGATAATGTGACGAGTGTGGAACTTGGCTCAAATTCCGGTGAAAGGAAACGTTACAGGGCGTTCTATATGATCGACCGGACGATTCCCGTCGCGTTCGAGAAAGGGAAGAATCACAACGCGGACCAAGTGATCATCCTCAAACGAATGCTTCAATAAATGATTCTTTTTCAAGGTGGTCGTTGAGGCGGCCACCTTTCGTTTTTTTACATCAGGAACCCACCCATGAAAAAATTTCTGTTTTTGTGCTTTTTGTCTCTTTGGTCGTTCACACTGAACGCCGCCGCCCAAGTCTGGGATTTCACCCACGCGGATGCCCCGCCCGAGGGCGGACATTTGCGCCAGCACGCGAAGATCCTTGAAGGTCAGGGACTCGTCCCCACCAGTCTCGGTATGAGCGACGCCGCCGGCTGGGCCAGAAAATCCGCCGAGGGGTTTGAGCTTCCCGAAGCGTTCCGGTTCGAGGCCGATTTTTCCCTCGGTGGGCTGGATTGGCCTCAGGATTCTGAGGAGGCCAAACCGAAACGGACGAACGTCCTCTGGGATTCGATGTACGTCACGTACATCACCGACCCGGAAAACCGCCAGTACCACCAGGGCTTTCAGGTCATGGTGACCGACTGCGGGAACGGGATCTGGCAGGCGTTTCTTTACGTCGGTTACAAAACTTGCACCGAGCGCGTTCCCGGTCCGCGCGTTGCGCTTGAAACGGGAAAACCCGTCCATCTGGAATTCCTCTACGACGCCAACCGCTCCGTCGAGTGGGACTTTAACGGCGAGAAACTCCACCAGAACGTTGGGATCGCCGGCCCCATCGCGCCGAGCCATCACACGCCGACCATCGGCGACCGCGTCGGGTCCAACTTTGACCAGTTCAACGGGATTGTGAAGCGCGTCGCCATCACGCCGGTCGAACGCAAGCCGATCGGGATTTCGTTCACCGGCCGCGCTGCGTTTGAACGTGGCGAAAAGGCCGCGGCGGGCTGCGTCCAGATCGAGAATTTCTCGAAAGATCCGATTTCCGACGTAACGCTTCAGATCGTCCAGAAGAGCGAGGCCTCGGGCCTGAAATTCGAGCCGTTTACGCAGAAATTCGAGGAAATCCCGGCCGAAAAATCGGTCGAATTGAATTACCCGATCGAGACGCGCGTCAAGCCGGGCCTTTATACTCTGGAAGTCACTCTTACGGGTAAAAAAGCGGACGGTTCCGAAACGTGCGCCCAGCAGGAGATCCGCTTCGGCGTTGGGCCCGTTTTTGCAGATCGTTTCCCGGCCCTGATCTGGATGTTCAATAATCGTTCGTTCGAGGAAGTCCTTGACTTCGGCTTCACGCACGGCTCGTGCAGTTTTGGTTTCGGCACGCCGGCCAAATCGGACGCCGCCGCGCAGAACGCTTTCACCCAGCTCGACGGCGCACTGCTTTCGGGGCTGAAGCTCGTGAAGCACATCGGCCCGTCGTACCCCGAGGGGACGAAAAAGGAAGACTTTTACCGCACCGACCGGACCGGAAACGCGCGTCTGGACGCCAAGGGGAACGGCGCGGTCGAGGTTTCCAACCCGGTCCTTCAGGAGATCGCTCAGGAGACGGCCCGCGCCAACGCTGAAACGTTCGGTCTGCACCCGGCCTTCGGCGGCGTCCTGACGAACTCGGAGCTGCGCGACCATACGTTTCCGTCCTTCCCGCGTGAAGCGGAGCAGTACAAAGCCGAGACCGGAAAAGACGTTCCGGAGGAAGTTCAGGGCAAAACCGCCCCGCAGCACATCGCCCCGGAGCGTTTTCCTGACGGCGTGGTCCCGGACGACGATCCGCTTCTGAACTACTACCGCTGGTTCTGGAACGGCGGCGACGGCTGGCCGAAGTATAATTCGGTGATCGCGGACGAGTACCGCAAAGTGGCGGGCCGCTTCCGTGACGGTTCCGCTCAGCAGACGAAGCGCCCGTTCTTCAGCTTCTTTGACCCGGCGGTCCGCTGCCCGTCAAAATGGGGCTCCGGCGGCAACGTGGACGTTTTGAGCCAGTGGATCTACGCCTACCCCGAGCCGCTGACGGTGGCCGGCCCGGTCGAGGAACTTTTCGCGATGGCCAAAGGCCGTGAAGTGGCGGGCCTTCCGCAGGACGTCATGATCATGACGCAGATCATCTGCTACCGCGCCCAGCTTGCGCCCAAGCAGGTCAAAGTCCTCCCGACTCCGCAGTGGGTGCTGGAGAAACCGGACGCGGACTTCCCGACCATCCCGCCGGATTCGCTCCAGGCGGCGATCTGGGCGATGATCTCCAAGCCGGTGCAGGGGATCATGTTCCACGGCTACGCGTGCATCGTGGAGACCGGCGCGCAGAAAGGCTACACGTACACGAATTCCGAAACGCCGAAAATGATGAAAAAAATGCTGACCGAAGTGGTCGCGCCGCTCGGCCCGACGCTCAAACGCCTGCCGCGTGAGGAGTCGCCGGTCGCCGTGCTGGAAAGCTTCACGAGCTGCATTTTCGCCGGCCACGGAACGTGGGGCTGGAACGCGCCGGACCTGACGTTCCTCCAGCGCGCACGCCTTGATCCGCGGGTCATTTACGAGGAAACCATCATGCGGGACGGTTTCGGAAACGCCAAGGTCCTGTACGCGCCGCAGTGCGACTACCTCCCCGCTCCGGTCGTTGAGAAGATCAAAGAGTTCCAGGCCAAAGGTGGGATCCTGATCGGCGACGAGCTGCTCTGCAAGGCGCTCAAAGCGGACATTCTGGTCCCGCTGAACAAAGTGGCGCGCCCGACGCTGGACTCGACCGAGGAAGTCGAGAAAATGGCGAAAGTCTGGGTGAACACGAAGGCGCAGGACTTCACGCGGGCCGCGAAGGAGAAATCGATCGCGGACACGCAGGCCCTGCGCGAAGCCCTGGCCGGGAAGTACACGCCGCGGGCGGACTCCTCCAGCCCCGAGCTCTTCACGTTCGCCCGGAACTGGGACGGCGTGGACTACCTGTTCGTCCTGAACGACCACCGGACGTTTGGCGACTACGTTGGCCAGTGGGGCATGACGATGGAAAAGGGCCTCCCGTTTGAAGGTTCCGCGTCGCTTGCCGACCCGAACGGAGAGATCCGGGCGGTGTACGAGCTCTCCCGCGGCGGAAAAGTGGCGTTCAGCCGGACGGCAGACGGGAAGCGCGTCGAGGTGCCGCTCAAGTACGAGACGAACGACGGCCGGATGCTGCTTTTCCTCAAGTCGGAGATCAAGTCGCTGAACGTCGAGGCGCCTGACCCGGCCAAAATCCGGCGCGCCGAGAAAGTCCGCGTGAAGCTGACGGTCCTGGACGAAAGCGGGAAGCCTGCGCACGCCCTGCTCCCGGTCGAGATCCGCCTCTTCGACGCCGAGGGGAAGGAAATCGACGGCGGAGGCTACGCCTGTGCTGAGAACGGCGTCTGCGAGCTGGAATTCCAGACGAACCTGAACGACCCGGCAGGAAATTACAAAATCTTCTGCCGCGACCGTGCGTCAGGCCTCGTTTGGGAGAAGTAGGACCAAGAATTCGGAGGGCCGACGACGCTGGTAAAGTCGGCCCCTCAAATTCTCTCTTGGGTTAAATTCAGAGTTCCCCCACAAACTCTTTCCACGGATCCGGAAGCGGAGCTTCGACAAAGAGGCGCTCCTCCCGCATCGGGTGCTTGATGTTGAGCGACCGGCTGTGAAGCGCGATGGAGCGGAGGCGTTCGTCCTCAAACTGCTCGCCAAAGGGGACGGTCGAGCCGTATTGCGCGTCGCCGAGGACCGGGAACCCGTGCGACGACGCCTGGACGCGGATCTGATGCGTGCGGCCGGTTTCCAGCTCGATCTCAAGCCACGTGCAGTTTCTCTCAGGCATTCGCTCCTTCACGGTGTAGTGGAGTAAAGCCCACCGCCCTTCCGGGTGGCGTGAGGTCACGATCTCCGATCGCGGCTCCCCCGGCACTTTCCGGATGAAATCTTCCCAATCACCCCGGTCGTCCGGAACCTGACCGGAGACCAGAACCCAGTATTTTTTCTGAACGGTCCGCATTTGGAATTGGTCCGAGAGGCGCTTGGCGGCCCGAACATTCCGCGCGAAAATCATGCAGCCCGTCGCGGGGCGGTCGAGACGGTGCGGGACGCCGAGGTACACGTTCGCGTCGGCCGGTTTGCCGTCTTTCTCCCGAACGTAGTCTTTGATCTGATCGACGAGGGAATCGATTCCCGGCGGCGACTGGACCAACAGACCCGCGGGTTTGTTGACGACTAAAACCGGGCCGTCAGCGTATAGAATATTGATCATGGAAAACTGGTTTTGGGTCAGGGGGAAGGGGATGAAAAATGGACTGGTTTTTGAATTTTTCTCTATAATACTCCAAAACCTGCAAAAAGCCAGTTCCCCAGTAGAAATTTTTTGAGAAAAAATAAAAATATTGGGGAAATTTCAGGAATTACCCTTTCAGAAACGTCCAAATTCGTGTAAAATGTTAAAAGAGATTTTCAAAAATGGCCTGTTTTTTTCCACAGGGTGAACCATGAATCAGAAATTTTACGCAGCCGTCGCTCTTTTCAGCGTTTCCGTTTTGTGTTCTGCATGGACCGCCTCGGCCCAATACAACGGTGCGCCCATGACGCCGTCCGCCACTCCTTCCAACCTTCCGATGGCACCGGGAGCAGGAGCCGTGGGAGTCACGCAGAGTACTACGCCGAACACGGTAAACACGCAGTTCCCGCAGGGGGTACCGGCCGTTCCGGGAGCGAATGGTCAGCCGATGCCGGTACTCAATCCGTACCAGCAGAATCAAAATCAAACGCGGACTTTCAATGGTCCGGTCCAGTACGGCCAGCACACCGCGACCGGTCCTGTGGCGAAACCATTCGAAAACGTACAGGAAAAGCCTTTCCTCAGCCCGTACATGAATTTTTACCGCCGCGACCGTGTCCCGGGGATCGATAATTACAACATGTACGTGAAACCGGCCCTCGAAGCGGAAAAGCAGCGCCAGCAGACCCAGCAGCAAATCCAAACGCTTCAGCAGAATCAGAACCAGACCCGGATCGAGCAGCAGGCGCAGTTTAACGCGAACGTAGGGGCGCAGACGGTCGGAGCATCTTACGGCCAGATGAATACCGGCATGAATGCGAATCGCCCCGGCGCTTCGTACGGCTTCTCGGGAACGGGGCCGACCGTTCACGTGGACCCGAACGCCGCTGAAAAGACCGATAAAGAAAAAATGGATGAAAAAGCGGAAGAAGAAAAGGAAGAGGCTGGTTCCTATTTCAACCCCTACGCCCCGGATGGGAAAGGGGTCTTGCGTCCGCACTACGAACCGGCTCAGAGAAAGTAATGGCCGGAAACGTCAGTCAGATCAAGGTGTGAAGTTTTTTGAGGAAGGACCCGGGAGAAAAATTCTCCTCTTCCGTCGGCCCTTTCTCAATTTTTTTAATGGTCCCTTTTAATCGTGCTTCCTTTCATTGAACCAAAACCGTGAAAAAATTCAAATCTTTTCTGATTTTTCTCGTTAAAATTGGCGTCTCGCTGGGAATTCTGGCTTTTCTCGTCTACCGGGCCATGCAGGACGAAACGACGATGGACGCACTGGTGCACGGCGAGAAGATCTGGTCGTCCCTGGCGCTCGGTTTTTTGTTTACGTTTCTGGCGGTCCTCGTGACGCTCGTCCGCTGGTTCTGGCTCGTGCGGATCCAGGGGATGAACGTCGGGTTCTGGAAGACACTCCGGATCGGTTACATCGGTTACCTGTTCAACCTCGCGCCAATGGGGATCGTTGGGGGGGATCTGCTCAAAGCATGGCTGTTGACCCGATCCGTGAAAGAGGACCATCCGCACGCCGGCCCGGTAATTCTCGGGTCGATGTTCATTGACCGAATGATCGGCCTTTATGCGCTTTTCATGCTCGCGTCGCTGGTTCTTCTGGCGGCTGGAACGCTCTGGAACCCGGATGTGTCGCAGACGATGATTTCCGCTTCGTGGGCGGTTCTGATCGCGTGGGTGGTTGGCACCGTGGGATTTCTGGCGCTTCTTTTGCCGCCGGATTCGAAGAAGGAACTGCCTCCGCCCCGGTCGAAGGCTGAAGAAATTTTCCGCCGCATCGCCGGAAGTGTACGCCTGTACCGCCGGTTCCCGGTGAAACTCTTCTGGGTGCTGCTGATGAGCCTGCTGGTGCACACGCTTTTCGCGACGTCGTTTTATTTTCTGGCCGATGGTTTGTGGCGGGCGCAGGATCCGCCGACGTTCGCCCAGCATCTGTTCATCTCGCCGACCAGCATGTCGATGTCGGCCATCCCGCTGCCGGTGGGGCCCGTGGAGGTGGTCTTCGATGAGTTGTACCGCGACACCATTGGCCGCACCGGAATGGGCCTGGCCGTGATGCTGGCGTACCGCTTCATCTGCCTCGTGATCGCACTTCTGGGCGTGGTCTTCTACTTCAGCGCCCGGGAAGAAATCCGCGAAACGATGGAAGAATCGGGGTCAATGCGGAATTAGGAATGCGTAATTCGTAATTAAAAAAGCCTTCGGCTTTTTATGGGTCGAAGACTTTCTGAAACTGACGTTACGCGAAGCGTCAATTACGCATTACGAATTACGAATTCCTAATTAAAACGGCAGTTGATTTACCTGATCCATCGTCGGGGCGTCGTAGGCCGGGTCTTTTTCCGGGTGCAGCGTGTTGAGTGGGCCCGGGCGCGGGATCAGCGGCGCGGACTGGATCTTCGGGCAGACCGGCAGCCAGTCGCGGCCGTAAAATGCCGGGTCACCCATCGCGCGCAGTTCTTCGCTCCCGTAGTACGGGCACATCGCGTCCACCCACAAAATCACGCGGAGCAGATCGTCCCCCGTGACCTTCACGCCGTGGTGCGTTCCGGACGCCATCCGCTCGATCAGCCGGCTGCGGTACGAAAGTTTCGTCATGGGTTTCGGCGTCTGGTAGGCCAAAGGATCCAGGATCCCGAACGCTTCCACCATGATCGTATCGGCCCAGCCGAAACCCGGGGCGGGATTTTCGGGCGCTTCGTACGGTTTGCCCCACGTCGGTTTTCCGACCAGCGTCACGTACGGCTCGTCGAAAATGTTGTAGCCCGGCCGCCGCGTCATGTTGAACGTCTGAAACGCTTTCGACTCGGGGTTTTCGTGGCACTTGGCGCAGTATTTCTTGAGCGTCGGCTCGACGTAGCGGTCGTAGCTGACCGAAATGTCCTTCCATGGGACGGGCGTGATTTTCGACGGCGCCCGCTTCATCGCTTTTCCGACCGGCGCCATTCCCGGCGTGACGATCTGGGACTCGTGGCAGCCGATGCACCCGCGGACTTCGCCCGGCATGACGCCCGTGAACGAGCGCATCGTGTGCAGGGCGCGATGGTTTTCGTCGAGGAGCTGGAAGTGCAGCGCCACGCCGGACGGAGCCTCAAAGCAGACGGAGCCGTCGTCTTCGATCGGGACGGTCCCGAGGATCCGCTTCACGCCGTCGGTCTGCACGAGGCTAGTCGCCGGGCCTTCGCTCGCGTACGGGCGGTGGTCCCACATCGTGTAGGTTTTCGGCTCGAGGTTCCAGATCCGCAGGAATTTGGCCTTTCCGCGGAGTTCCGGCGACGCATTGTCGTACACCGAATTGCTGTAAATGATCCCCGGCTCGGGTTTGTCGCGGTTTTCAAACGTCGGCCACTTGACCAGATCCAGGCGGGCCTGCGGGACCGTGCGCGGACGCAGCGGCTGGGCGTGGAAAATGTGGTGCGCCCCTTCGTAGATCAGTTCCCGGTTTCCTTCCAGGTCCATCAGCAGGAGGACCGTCTTGCCGTTTCGCACCGCGCAGACGAGGAAATCCCGGTCCGAGATCGGGTACGGGCTGGTGTAGCCGGAGTAATCGCCCGCCGTGTGGTACGCTTCCGACTCGTTCTTCTCGCTGGGCCCGTCGCCCACCTCCGGCCACGGAACGTCGGGCGTGACTTTCGTCAGACCGTCGGGGTAGTTCAGCCCCTTGGCCGGGTCGATGATCCCGATGGAGCCGGCAAACCAGTCGTGATGGCCGCAGCCGGCGAACATGACGCGCTCGGAGCCTGGGATCGGGCGCGCCTCTTTCAGAAGGTCCGGCCAGACGCTCTGGTTTCCCCAAAACGTCTGTACCTGCGTGCCGTCCGGGTTCATCGTCCAGAGACTCTGGCACCGCCAGAGCGGTTTGTCCGTGTACTCCCACCGCGTGTAAATGATCCGGCCGTCTTTCAGGAGGCTCGGCGTGTACTCGCATTCCATGTTGCGTGAGAGGATGAAGACCCCGTCGCCCGGCTCCTCGTGGAGTTTCATGCGGGCCAGGACGAACGAGTTGGCGGAGACCACGCACCGGACGTAAGTGTGCGCCCGACCCGTGAGGAACGCGATGTTCTCGCCGTCCGGCAGGTAAATCGGGTCCAGATCGTCAAACGCGCCGTCGGTGAGCTGCCTCACGCCCGTCCCGTCGGCATTGATCTCGTAGAGGTGGAAGGCCTTTTCGTTGTACGGCTTGAAGCAGAACAAAACCCGCTTGCCGTCGAACGAAACGTCCGGGCGCCAGAACGAGCCGTGGCCCGGAAGCGGCTTCTGCGGCGCGAGCATCGTCTGCTTGCCGGCGGGAGAAAGCCCTTTCAGGACCATCAGCCGCCCGCCCGGGACCGCCTGCGTGCCGACGCGGTGGTGGTTTTCGTGCCGCCACTCCGAGCCGGCCGGGTACGGAACGTCCACGTAAACTACCGAGTCGAAGTCGATCGCCGGGTTGGCGAACATGATCCCGCGCTTGATTTGACGGACTCGGAAGTACGTACGAGTCGTGGCGTCCGCCTCGGCCAGCGCGTCCAGCTCCCTGAGCTGGTCCTGGAAATCGACCCCCTGGATCCGGGCAGCGAGCGCTTTCGCGTACCGGATCTCGTTCCGGATCACCTCCGGCGTGACGTTCCCGCTGCACTGGAAAAGCCACTCCTCCTCGAGTTTCTTCTGCGCCTCTTCCGGCGTGAGGTCTTTCACTTCGGGAGTCACCGGCCGAACGTACGGTGAGACCTGCTCGGCTCCGCGCGGCCGCGGCTCGAAATTCGACTCCAGCCGGGCCAGAAGGTCGAACAGTTCGTCGGCCGTTTTCCTGTCAAGGTCCAGCTCCGCAGCGGTGTCCGACGCATTGAGGGCCTGGAGCGCCTTCCATTTTTGCGTTTCTTCCGGCGTGCACTTCGCCCACTGCTCGGGCGTTTCGGGGAGGAATTCGAGCGCTTTCTCCCGGGCGTCGGCGATCTGCTTTTTGAGCCACGCCATGCCTCGCTCCGGGGCGATCTGGAGGAAGTACTCGCGGACCTGGCGTTCACTCATGGCGCGGTCCCAGAGCTGGATCTCATCCAGTGCGCCGTCGTAGAATTCGGCCGACCCCCAAAGGGAGGCGACGAAAATCGGGGCGTTCTTCTTGCCGTACTTCCACGGGCCGGGAAGTTCCGTCCCACCGATGAATTCCAGGTCGAAGTAGAGTTTCGTGCTCTGGCCGTCGTAGGTCCCCGTGACGAGGTGCCACTGGCCGTCCGTCAGAACCGCGGGATCGACCGTTCCCCTGGTTTCGCGGTACAGACCGTTGGCGTTCAGGCCGAGGCAGATGCTCTTTCCTTTGCCGGTGATGCTCAGCCAGAGGCGTTCCTCGCCGTCCTCTTTGCGCAGGATCTCGTGAATGTTTTCGTCCACCGAGCGGGGCTTGATCCAGGCGCGGACCGTAAAGGCCGTGAGCCCTTCAGGGAGCCGGTCGGCCGGGACGGAAATTTGCGGTTTGCCGGTCACATCGACCGCGGTCCCGATGATTCCCGGAACGGACGTGATCCCCTCGCCCTCGGGAGCGGTTTCAAACGTCCACTCGAGGATCGGCTTTTCCTCGGCGAGGGCAGCGATCCCGCAGAAAAAAGTGACCAAAAGAGCGAGACCAAGTGGAAAACGGCGATTCATGGCGGGACCCTTTCAATTATTTTGAGGGACTGAATTTTACGAATTCTGAAGACTTTTGACCTGATTATACATCATTTGGTAAAAAATACTACCGGGGGGGCTTTTCTTTTTCGTTTTACCGACTATAATTAATAAAAAGCGATTTTCTATCTCACCCCTTTTACCAAGGAAACGATTATGACAGAAGAAAATAAAAATGTGGCCCCCACGTGCATGCCGTGCCACAGCACCGCGGACCTTCCAACGGGCCGCCGCTGCTTTCTGGCCCAGGCGGGAGCGGTCGTTTTGACCACCGCCGCCATCGCCCCGGCGGTTCTCGCGGCAGCTTCGACGGTCCTCACCCCCGTGAAGAAACATTTGCAAAACTCCAAGGCCCAGTCCGAGGGCGGCGACGTGAAAGAGTACCCGGTCGGAACGTTTGCCGAGCTTCCGGAAGACGGGACCCCGCTGCTCGTTTCGATCCGTGACGAGCTGGTGGACGGCTGGTCCAAGGAAGTGAACGTGGTCGGAGCGATCTACGCCCGCCGCGTCGGTGACGGGATCAAGGTCCTGCACACGATGTGCCCGCACATGGGAAGCACCGTCGGCCTGAAGAAAGACGAGAAAATGTTCTTCTGCCCGAGCCATTCCGCGTGGTTCGACCTGGACGGAAAACGTCTGGAGATCGGCGGAGCGAAAAACCCCTGCAAACGTGATATGGACGAGCTGGAAGCCCGCGTGGCGGAAGACGGAACCATCATGGTCCAGTTCTGCTGTTTCAAGAGCGACAGCGCGGAGAAAATTCCAGTCTGACCACTGACTACTGACCACACAAAACTTCAACCCAAAATAAACCCATGATTACAAAATTCATTAACTGGCTCAATTCCCGTACGGGAGTGATTTCCTTCCTGAAAGTGGTCGGTAACCGGCGCTGGGTCAAGGCGCTGATGGACCTCAAAATGTGGCCGGCCATCCTGTTCTTCCTCTGCGCCGTGCAGTGCATCACCGGGTTCATCCTCTGGATGCACTATTCGCCCAGTTCGCAGACCGCTTACGAGAGCGTTTTCAACATTCAGTACAATCTGTGGGGCGGCTGGCTCCTCCGCGGGATCCACCACTTCTCCGCTCAGGTTTTCGTCGGCGTGGCGATCCTGTACGTCATCCGGATCATCCTTTTCGGAATGTACCGCAAGCCGCGCGAAGTCACTTTCTGGCTCGCGATGTTCCTCTTCTTCTTCGGTCTGGGCGCCTGCCTGACCGGTGACCTGCTTCCCTGGACCCAGAACGCCTACGGCGCGACGATGGTCCGCGTGAAGTACCTGACCCAGATCCCGTTCATCGGTCAGTTCCTTTACGAGCTGGCCTGCGGCGGTACGACGATCAATAATCTGACGCTCACGCACTTCTTCGCCCTGCACGTCGGCGTTTTCGCGGCCGGGATCATTGCCCTGCTCCTGATCCACGCCGTCTGCGACGCCCGCGCGGAGAAAATCGACCTGGACGCGAAACTCGCCTCGGGCGAAGTGACCGTTCCGTGCCAGAAAGCCGGCTCCTGCGGCGGCTGCCGCTCGACCGGGATCGCCCGCTGGTGGGTCTGCCAGGCCGCGGTGAACTCGCTCGGATGTCTCGTCGCGATGTGCGTCGTGCTGGGCCTCGTTTTCCAGAATAATTCGGAGTACAAAGCCGCGAAAGCCGCCTGGGCGCTTCAGAACGCCGCTGTGGAAACCCCCGCAGCCGAGGAAGCCACTCCGGCCCCGGCCGCTGAAGAAACCACTCCGGCTCCGGCTGCTGAGGAAGCCGCCCCGGCTCCGGCCGCTGAAGAAGCTGCTCCGGCTCCGGCCACCGAAGAAGCTGCTCCGGCTCCGGCCGCTGAAGAAGCCGCTCCGACTCCCGCCGCGGAACCCGCTCAGGATTTGGTCGTTGAAGAAGTTCCGGCTCCGGCCGCCGAAGAAGCCGCTCCGGCTCCGGCTGAACCTGCTCCGGCCCCCGCAACTGAAGAAGCCGCTCCGGCTCCAGCCGCTGAACCGGCCCAAGCTCCGGCTGAACCTGCACCTGCTCCAGCTGAATCCGCTCCGGTTCCGGCTGAATCCGCTCCTGCTCCGGCTGAACCTGCCCCGGCCGCTGAAGAAGTCGCTCCGGCTCCGGCCGCTGGTCAGGAAGTCGCCGTGACGGAAGAGGCTCCGAAGGCTGAAGAAGCCAAGGCCGAAGAAGCCCCCAAAGCGGAAGAAAAAGCCGAAGAACCGGCGGTCCTTCCGATCACCGTGAAGCCGGGCCTTTACCTCGGCGTTGAACTTGGTCCTCCGGCCGACACCAGCCCGATGGCGAGCTCGGAAACCGCGCGTCCGGAATGGACATTCCGCGGTCTGTACGAGTACGCGCTTCTTTTCTCGAGCAAATGCCCGGAATTCATCCTGATCTTCTGCATCCCGACGGTCATCGTGGGAATTTTCTTCCTCATGCCGTTCATCGCTCGCGTGAAGGGCGGGTACTTCGTTAATACGGCGTACTTCTTCGTCGTGGCGGTCGTGATGATTTACCTCACGATGGCGTCCTACCAGCGCGACGCGAAAAACGACGCGTACCAGACTGCCCGCAAGGCGGAAGCCAATAAAGCGGTCAGCGTTTTCAACGCGATCGAGGACTTCGGCGGGATCCGTAAGACCGGCGCCCTTTCCATGATCTCCGAGGGCACCGCCACGGCCGATTCGGCTGAAAAAGCGGCGGCTCCGAGTGGCCCGGAAGTTTTCAAGAAGCACTGCGCTTCCTGCCACCCGTTCGCTCCGGCGGACGAAAGCGTCACGGGCGACGAGATCTTCCGCATGGATTCCCCGTGCGCCCCGAACCTCTGGGGCTACGGCACACGCGACTGGATCGCCGGCTGGTTCGATAAAGACCGGATCGTCTCGAAGGACTACTACGGCTACGAAAACTCCCCGTTCAAGGACGAGAACATGGCCCTGTTTGCCGCTTCGTTAGCAAACGAGATCGCGGCCTTTGAAAATCCTCAGGACGATGAAGATTCCGAGGATTCGGAAGACTCTGAGGACGATGAAGAAGATGCCGCGCCGCAGGTCAATCCCCGTGACGAGATCGCGAAGGTCATCGACCTGCTGACCGAGGAAGCGTCTCTGGCGGCCCCGCGTGAAAACGGCGTGGTCGTGAAGAAGCTGCGCCGTCCGTGGAAAGACGACAAAGGCGCGCCGGTCAAGGAAATCACCGAGTACCAGATCGACGGTCTGGATCCGGCAGTCTTCTCGATCTACTCCGCGCGGTGCCTGAAGTGCCACGGTTTCTACGCCTACCCGGTGGGTCAGAAAGGGCACCAGAGCCCTGACCTGACGGCTTACGGTTCCAAAGAGTGGACGAAACGCGTGATTCGTGACGCGGGCGTCTTCTTCAAGGGAAACACCATGACGGTCTTCCACGCCGAACCGGAAGGCTCGGAGAATAACGTCATGACGGAAGCCGAAATCGAGGCCGTTTCCGCGTGGCTGACGGAAGGAAACCTGAAAAAGTAAGGTTTTAAACCTCTGGCGAGCGGTGGGCTTTTTGCCCACTGCTCCGAACTCTTGCGTTTACGGCAAAATGGATCCGGGAGGGCGGCAAACCACCGTCTGCCCGGATTCTTTTCACTCCCACCCCCCAAAACCATGCAGTCTGTACACTACCTCATTTTCGACGTAAAGTCTTTCGTTGACGCGCCGCTTGCCGAGCGTCTCCAATTTTCCGGAGAGGAAAGTTCTGCCGCGTCACCAGCCAAAACCGCTTCCAAATCGAAGGCCAAAACGAAGAAGAAACCCGATCTGGATTTTGTGCCGTACACGCTCCAGATCCCCTCGGCGGTCGTTCTGGCCAAGGTTTCTGAAACGTACGAGCTGCTCGACATTGCGGCACTCAGCGAGGTACGGATGCAGCCCGAGGAGATCGTCGAGCGGTTCTGGCTTGGCTGGGAGCGTTACGACCGGCCGGTCCTCGTCACGTTCAACGGGCGGGAGTCGGCGCTTCCTCTTCTGGAGCTTTCGGCGTTCCGGTATGGGCTCGCGATTCCGGGCTGGTTTTCACCCGTCGCGAAGAATTACGAGTGGCCGCGCAACCGGTTCAATCACTCGGTGCACATCGACCTGATGGACGTTTTCACGAGTTTCGGAACGACCCGATTCGTCGGGGGCCTGGATCTGGCCGTGAGCCTGCTCGGCCGCTCGGGCTGGAGGAAAACCCCGGACCAAACCATCTGGAAAATGCACGAGGCGGGGGAGTTTCAGGAGATCGAAAACGCCTGCGTCGGCGACGTTCTGAGCGCGTATTTCGTCTTCCTCCGCACGCGGGTTCTGGCCGGGCTTTTGTCGTCGGCCGGGGAAAAGAAACTCGTGGCGGCCGCGCGGCAGTGGCTCGAAGAACGGGCCGAGGCGACTCCCGCCTTCGCGCAGTACCTGGAGACGTGGGAAAAGTAATTCAAACCAGATTTTAACCCTCGATTTTTTCAAAGAAAGCAAAGACCCATGAAACACTTCATTCTTTCGATTTTTACGTTCGTTTTCCTCGCCGCAGCCGCAAGCGCCCAGACGATTTTCGTCGCGGGTGACTCCACGGCGGCGCCATATGATGCGCGGCGTGCCCCCATGACCGGCTGGGCCCAGGTTTTGTGCGAGTACACGCTTGACGGCGTGACGGTCGAGGACCGGGCCGTCGGCGGACGCAGTACGAAAAGTTTCCGCGCGGAGGGCCGCTGGGACCGCCTTCTGAACGACCTGAAGCCGGGTGATTTCGTCGTGATCCAGTTCGGCCATAACGACCAGAAGGAGAACAGTCCGGCCGTTTACGCTCCGGCGCATACCGACTACAAAGCGAATTTGACCCGCTTCGTGCAGGAAGTCCGCGAAAAGGGCGGCAAACCCGTCCTGGCGACGTCCGTGACCCGGCGGATCTTCGACGGGGAGGGGAAACTCACGTTTTCGCTGCGGGAGTACCCGGAATGCCTGCGTGAAGTGGCCCGCGAGACGCAAACGCCGCTGGTCGATCTTTACGTCCTGACCCGCGCGTGGGTCGAGGCGGCCGGGCCGGAAAAATCCGCGGGTTTCTACACGAATCTGGAGCCGGGCGAGTCGCCGAACTACCCGAACGGGAACCGCGACAATTCGCACTTCCAGCGCAAAGGCGCGGTGGCGGTCGCCGAAATGTTCATCCGGGACGCCCAGCGCCAGGGGCTGGAGATCGGGAAACTTTTCAAACCCATCGCTCAAACGCCGGTTTACCAGCCGCGTCCGGCCTCGGAGTTCGTGCCGCGTGACGGGATCGGAAACGTTCTGGCCAAGCTCAACGCCGGGGACGACGTGAACGTCGCGTACCTCGGCGGTTCCATCACGGAAACCCACGACGGCTGGCGGCCTCAAACCACCGCGATGCTTCAAAAGGTCTGGCCGAACGCAAAGATCCACGAGATCCACGCGGCCATCGGCGCCACGGGGAGCGAAATCGGCGTGTACCGGATGGACCGCGACGTGCTGCAGTACAAACCGGACCTTCTTTTCGTGGAGTTCGCGGTGAACGACGGCGGGTGCACGCCCGAAAACATCTGGAAGCAGTTCGAGGGGATCATCCGCAAAACGTGGCGCGCCAACCCGCAGACCGACATCGTGTTCTGCTACACGATCGTCTCCGGCATGGTGGACGGCTGCCGAAAGGGCGAATACCCGCCGACCGCCAACGCGATGGAGCAGATCGCCGACTTCTACGGCATCCCGTCCATCAATTTCGGCCCGCGCGTCGTGAAGATGCTCGACGAAGGGAAGGTGGTCTTCAAAGCCGACTCGGCTCCGGAAGGGGTCGTGCTTTTCTCCCGGGACGGCACGCACCCGATCGCGAGCGGCTCGGCCCTCTATACCGCGGACGTCCGGCAGGCTTTTCGTGCGATGAAAGATTCCAAACCGGTGGACCACTCGGCGAAACTCGAAAAGACTTTCATCGCCGGGAATCTGGAAGATGCGAAACTTTTCCCGATCAAGCGCGAAATGCTCAGCGGCGAGTGGCGGGTCCTTGATCCCAGCGAACGCTACGGCTACTACACGCGCTGGCTCGATCAGGTCTGGGAAACCAGTGCGCCCGGGAGTCGGCTGGAGTTCAAATTCCGCGGCACGCACGCGAAGATCTACGACGTGCCCGTGACGAACGGCGGCCAAATCTTCGTGACGGTGGACGGCGTAAAGACCGGCCCGTTCCCGCGGGTACACACGCCGTGGTGGTCGCGCCTGTACGCCTTCCCGGTTGCGATGGACGTCGATCCGGAAAAAGTCCACACGGTCATGATCGAGCTGGACTCGGCCGTCCCGGAAAAACAGAAAGACCCGTCGGTCAAGCCGGAATTCTACGAAGGGATCCGCTGGCTCTGCGGCCAGATCATGACCGACGGCGAGGTCGTGGAGTAATTCACGGAGCGCGTCCGGGGTGCACAGGCTTTTATCCCGCTCTTAGCGCAGGTTTTTCGTTTGGAAACGCTTTCCGGCTAATGCTTCCTTGACGAAAACGCCCCAAAATTCGGTCGGCGTGTAGTCCCAGTCCTGGATCACGTTCGGGCCGCACGTCGGGTGGAAGCTGAACGCGGTCCAGTTCAGTCGGTGCTTCTGGATCACGCCCAGCATGTCCGCCGGCCAGGGGCTTTCAACGCCCACGATTTCTTTCTGAGCGCTTTTCGGGATGAAGCTGAAATCGTCCCACGAGCGCAGATTTCCCACCTCGCCGATGAAGATCGGGTACTGCTTTGCCGCGTCAAGGAACGCTTTCTTCCAGCCCGTCTTCCAGGGGTAAATGTGGGACGAGTAAATGACGCCGCGACCGGATTTTGTGTCCTTCAGGACGAACTCGCCGCTGGCCACGGCGGAAAGATCGTAGCCCCAGTCCAAACCGCCCGCGACGACCGGATTGTTCGCCCCGGTCTGGCGCACGGCGTCGAGAAGCGCCTGCATGGAAGACCGCCACGTTTCCCAGTCGAGGTCGTGCGGCTCGTTGAAAAGCTCGAAAATCACGGCCGGGTGATTCTTGTACCGAATGGCCGCGTCAGCCCAGAATTTCTTGTGATCCTCATTCGGCGTCCCGAACCGGTGCAGGTCGAGGACCAGGTACGCCTTCTTTTCGGCGCAGAGAGCGACCACGCGGTCCACCAGTTGCCGGTACTTTTCGCCACCGTCGTTCTGCCATTTGTTCCGGCCAAACCAGAATTCCTCGGTGACGGGAAGCCGGACCACGTTGGCGTGCCAGTCGTTCAGAGCGACCGCGACGCTTTGCTCGATGCGCTCGCCGCCGGCGCACCATTCCAGCGAGTCGATGCAGAGGCCCTGGAGCCAAACCTCCTTCCCCTTCCGGTTAACGATCCGGTTCCCCGAGACGCGGAGCGGTTCCGAAAGACCGGCCAGATCGCGGGGCGTTTGGACCGTGGACGGCTTCGCCTGGACCCTCGGCGGCTCCTTTTTTTCCGGCGGCGCCTGATCGGTCTCCGTGACCTGGATCGCGGCAAACTCCATCGTTCCGGCCTGCGCCTGCAGGAAGTACGGCATCAGCTCGGCGTACTGCGCCCCATCCGGCACCGCGACGACGTACTCGACGTTCTGCCAGCCATCGGACGTCCCCTTAAACGTCGGCACGTGCGGCGAGGGCTTGAGCGTCTGGCCGTCGGACGATTTGAAATTCATGATGAACCGCCCGTCGTTCCAGTTCTGCTCGCCGGACTGAACGTCGGAGTAGCGGACTTTAAGCCGGACTTTCAGCGCTTTGGGGGCGTTTTGCGGAAGGTCCATCCGGCGGTAAACCATCACGTGCGACCGCGGCTCTTTGACCGTCAGACGCAGAATCGGGACGGTTTTCCCGTCGATTTTTTCGGTCACGACGGACGTGGAGTCTTGATTCACGCCCCAGTCCGACGCGAGCTGTGCCGCCGTGATTTGGGAGAAGTCGCCGTTCGAAAGTTCCGTTTCCCCGAACGAGACCGCCGGGAACATCACGATCGCCAGTAAACAAACCAATCGAAGATTTAACATTTCGCCCCCTTAATTACGAATTATTCTTGCTGAATTGACCATCTTTCCGGAATCTCGTTGCCGGACTCCCGGACGGTCTGATTTCCGTGCGTTTTGACGAGCGCCGTTGCGGTTCCGGTCCCGGCGTCGGAAAAGACGTTTCCGTTCAGAACCACCCCCTTGCCGTCGGTCAGCTCGATCACCGGGGTGGAAAACGGCGTTTCGATCACGTTATTCTTGAGGACGAGCCCCCCGTCATGCGCGGCGCCACCGTCTTTCCCGAAGTGGATCGTGCCGTGATTCCCCGGGCACCGGGCGTCTTTTTTGATCGAGCAGTTCGAGATCAGCGCGTTGCTGCCGGAAACGTCCGTGCAGTTTTTGCCGTCCACCAGATCGATCTCCCGGTTGGCGGCGTCGTGGATCGAGCAGTTCGAAATGGTGACCCGATGAACGCGGCACTTCACGTTATGCCCGGTCGTCGCGCGGGCGATCTCCGAGTACTGGATCGTCACGCTGTCGCCGCCGAGGTACAGATTGTGATTGTATCCGGGCTCTTCCGGCGCGCCGTTTTCCGTGATGCGGCAGTGGGTCACGAGCTGATTGGCGCCCTGGGGTTCCACGCCCTTCCGACCGGCGCGGCCGTCGCTCATGATCCCCATGTCGTTGCCGTGAATGTCGCACCGGGAGATCGTCACGTCGTTGGCCTGAGTGATCCGCACGCCCGCGGCGTTATGCGTGTCGTTGTGCGCGCCGCGAAGGATGAAACCGTCGAGCGTGCCGCCGGAAGCATCAGCGCAAAACTGAACGATCGCCCGGGGGGTGGAACCGGCGCCGGAGTAGTTGACGCCCGTCCCGTCCAGAGGGATCGGCTGGTTCGGGTCGGCCGCCTGAATGGTCAGATTCGGCTTGGTGACCATCAGCTTGACCTCTTTATACGCCTCGCCGTCGGGCAGCGGGTGCACGACGATCCGGGCCCCGGGCGGCGCCGCCTCAAGAGCGTCTTCGATTCGGGAAAAGGCCTGACCCGGCCCGACGTGCAGCGTCTTGCCGAACGCACTCGCAGTAAACAGGATGGCCAACAGAAAAAGCAAACGTTTCATGGAAGTTTTCAACCGTTTAACAGATTCCTGGTTCTGGACTTTTCAGTCAAGGAAATGACAGGCAAGTACACAACGTATAACATTCTTGCCGGATAAAACAAATTATAACCTTACGATTCCAATTTGTCAATATCCCTGTCTTAAAACAGAAAGAGTCCGTTCAGAAATTCCTTGCGCGGGAGTCGATCGAGGCGATAACCGATTCCGGGAAAACGAAGTAGCTGCCTTATTAAAGAGCACGGCTTGTTCAGGAGAATTGATTCCCGGTCGAAACAGGGGTTTTGGGAATAATCGACTCATTCGCGAAATTTTTGCTCTAAAATAAAAAAGGTTAAATATTTTTCTCCCCCCCCCTTGGTTAAAAATTCAAAATATGATAAAATTGTTTTGATAGGAGTTGTCCATTTTAACACAAAACCAGTACGTTTTTCATTCGAATCAAAGGAGTAACCATGTTCAAATCATTCCAGCGTCACCATGTCAACGCCAAAAATCACGCCAGTCGCGTTCTTCATATCGAATCTCTTGAGAACCGCGAACTTTTGAGTGCCGTTTCTCCCACAGCCGATACCGATGATTTTGCCGACAACGTTTCCGCCCTCATTTCTACTGAAGATGGAGTAAATGGCGCCAGTTTTGTGGAAATGAATCTGGCAACTGTGCAATCCGCCGCGGCCCCTTTGGATGATGATTCTGACTTCCCGCAGGTCCAGGCGGCACCGACTTTGAACGACGCTGATGTGGTTGCGGGTGATTATGTCAAAAGTAACCCAACGTATCTTGAGGTCAAGGTCAGATCGACAAGCAGTACCAAAGTTGAAGTTTCCTGGAATGATATTGGCGCAGAATCCTATACTGTCAAATACACACTGCTGGATGATCACCTTAACCCGGTCGGAGCGACGACTACCAAAGTTGTGAAAGGAAAAACGAATCTTTCCATTTCTGTAAAAACGGATCGCATATATGATGTGACAGTAACTCCTCAAGGAATGGCAGATAAAGAAGATGTTACAGTGGCGGCTGCTTTGAGTAAACTTAAAGTCAAAGCAGTTGACAAAACAGACAGTTCCATTTCCTTCCAGATCACCAGGACTCCCATGTGGGAATTTGGTTGTAATGGTGTACTGGGTATCAAAGCACCGAATGAAAAGACTTACACTTATTATGATGTTTTCCCGGACACTGAAAATGGCCAATCCGGCGCCCTGTCTTATTCTTTTGAGGGGGATATATTGACCGTTAAAGGGCTGGCAGTTAATACCAAGTACAGTTTCCAGTTTGCGCAAGCGGAAAAGGCTTCTTCCCGGTCTTTAATTTCACCTTATACAACCGTGAGCGCAGCAACGAATAAATTGAAAACTACAAAAATTGTTGTCAACGCATTGGATGATGAAGTCAATACGGACAAAACCACATCCCTGCGCGAGGCCATCCAGAAAGCCACTGATGGAGCGGTCATTACTTTCGCGAAGAATATTAAGGGGCAATCGATTCGTCTGGTCAGTCCCCTTGTTATTAATAAGAATATCACCATCGACGCCAGTTCCTTATATGATGCCAACAATGACGAACCGGGAGTGTCGTTCATTTTGGCAAGTAGCGATTACGGTTTAAAGGTTAACGGCGCAAAAAATGTAACGATTAAAGGAATTAAATTCGCAAGTGCTGGCGGTGTGACAGGAAGTGCCATTTACTGCTATGGGCAGACTGACAGTGTTTTCAATATACAAAACTGTCATTTTTTAAGCCTGGGTAAAGCCTGTTGGTTCGAAGGAACTTCCCCAAGCGCTATTGCCAACATCAACCACTGTGCATTTGATTGGGTATCGTCTTACAATGTGACAAATGCCTCAAAAGGAAAAATGAATGTTACAAACTGCGATTTTGAGGACTGCTCCGGAGTTGCCATCTATAACAAGAACAACAGCTCTCTGTTCGTTAGTCAAACAGAATTCGAGGATAACTACAAGATTTGCTATAATGAAAGTGGCACTTCTGAATTTAACCGGTGTCAATTCCACGGCAATACAGGATACATTATTTACAACAAAGGGGTTGCGCGGCTTTATAACAGCCTTGTTGTTGACAACGATGTAGAAGAAAGTAATTGGGCATGTTTTTGGAACTACAATCAAGGAGAGATGTATATCCAAAATATTACCAGCGCTCTTAATCGCAAAACGTTCAGGAACGACGGTGACGATTGGGATTTGAGGGTATATGCTTCTGTTTGCTCAACCTCGAATTATGGAACTGGCGACATCCTCCGGTCCAATTGTTTAACTTTAGACCAATCAAAGTTGGATAAGAGCTATCGTCCGGTAGCCTTCTCCCCATGTATAGACGCCGGGGCCTGGACCTCCTCTTACTGGACTGAAAAAGACCTCGCGGGTAATGCGCGTCTTATGGGATCTCGCATGGATATTGGATGTTATGAGTATTTCCCGGTTTCGTCCCGGTCAACAACTTCGGGAAAAACAACCATTTACTGGGAAGATTCCGGAGCCAGCTCCTATACCGTCCAATATCGGCCTGAAGATACCCAAAAGTGGACTACCAAAACGGTAAAGAACAAAACAGAACTGACGATTTCCGTCAAAAATGACACGCTGTACGATGTGTTAGTTACACCGGTAGGCTCCAGCAACGACGAAAACCAAATTATTTGGGCTGGAGGCCTTACCAAACTTGGTATGAAAGTGGTCAGCAAAACCAGTAATTCTGTCACCTTTAAGGTTTCTAATGCTGTCGAGGCAGAAATGTCGTTCAAGATGGGAATCAAAACGAAGACTGATAAAAATTTTGTTTATTACGATTTTTGGGAAACCGATGACTATATGGGGCCTTACTATTACGAATTTGATGGTGACACATTAACCATTTGGGGACTCAGCAGCAATACGAAATACGATTTTCAGTTCGCGCAATATATAGACTTTGCCGAGACTATAATGTACTTGCCTTCTTATGCAATTTCGACCTTCGCAAAAGTGAGTGTCACAACAACGAAATAACCCTCTGCGCGATTATTAAAAGAGTGGCCGTCCACTGGAACACGGTGGACGGCAAGGTTTAACAGGAAATTCCCCCTCCGGGTAAGTTACGCCCCTGCGGGAACGGCACAAGACGTGTCATCCCGCAGGGGCGTTTTCGTCGTAATCATTCATTCCGGACGACGCTGGAAGCATCGGCAATTACGCTTTATTTGCCCGAATGCCAGAACAAAAGTCTCGCGCCACTTCCAGTTTCGGCAGGAATTAATCTTCCGTCCTCAATCACCCAATAAGAACCCGGTTCGGTCGTAACCTTGCCAATGTGTTTCTCACCAGCAGAATCCCTAAATCCAACCCATTCATAGGTCGATGGCGCCACCTTCGGGGTGGAAATCGAAATATTATTGGCTGGGAGGGTATATTTGCGGAGGATATGATCCGCCCCAATTCTCTCCTCTCGAGTAAAGAGAGAACCAGACTTGAATTTTGTGAAATCCAAACTGTGCTCAATGTCCTGTATCACTTCAATGTTTTGAGGGATACGTAATGCTGAAAACATTTGAGAATCAGCTTGTAACTGTTGGTTGGCGATCTTGAGGATCTCACAAATTCCATAAGCAGCAAAAGCCGGATGGATATTAGTATCACATCTCAATTTACGAAGTGCTTTGTAAAGGAAGTCATACATAACCTTGGGATTATGCTGAATTTCCTCATTTGTGATATCTCCGAGTTCCTGATTCAGTCCATTAAAAACCGCATGGTGGTATCCATCCTTGATTAAGGAGGGATCCTTTATCACTACTTGGGTATTATCATCATCATCAATGAAGAACACTCTAGATGTTTCATGTTTCGGCAGGATAAAATAATCCAGTCCATCGTATCGATATTGTCTCCATACAGGGTATTGGGTCGAACTGAAAAATTTCTGTAATTGATCTTTCAGCACAATGTAAGGTTTCGAATAGTCGTACAAATTGGACTCGGCGGAGATCTTCTGCCATTCAGGAATAAGTCGCATGTTCAAATTTTCCTGAGCCTGCGAGAGCGGTTGTCTGTTGCACCAACGATTCCAGGCGAAAATGGCTTGAATTCCCTCCGCATATTCCTGATTGTTTTTGTGGAGTTCATCATAGGTTGCAAATTTGGAGAATTTCTCCTCAAAAACACGAAGATTTGTCTCAAATTCCTCAAGGCCCTGGGGAGTTTCTTTCAAATTACTCACCATTTCTTTCAGTTTTTCATCAAATTCCTGCCAATACGCGATCTGCTGCTGAACCTCGGCGATTTTCTTGTTCACAGCAGGCTTGAAAATGGAGGAATTCTCATTAAGCGACTGAAGAGTGGCCTTCAAATACTCCTCCGCGCTTTCCAGTTCGGAAATGACGGAGCTGGCAGGGGCTTTGACGTCCAGATTTTTAGTGAATGTCTGAATGGCCATTTGACCTTCACCATTCTCAGGGACAAAACCATGAGCAGACAGCTTTTCCCAGAAGGAAATACAATCCTCACAGCTTTTCCCGTTTGCCTCCAGTTCTACCTTAAATTGTTCCCAAAACGCCGTGTTAAAAGCAGTTTTCAGTTCTTTCTGGAAGTCTGGCTTATAAGAACTGAATTCCACCTTACGTTTAGAATTCAGTTCCAGCATGTCAATACAGGACAAATTCTCTAAACTTTTTTTCCAAAAAGTCAAAATTGTGCTTTGCTTTTTTTCATCCAAAACAGTCTGGAAGATTGGATCTCCGATTGATTTTTTGAGATTTTGGATCATTGCCAGAATTTCGTTTTCCTCACTTGGCACGGCATTATCCAGCAAATCACTGAAACGTTTTCTGGCCCTTTCTGCCATATCAGCGGATGGCATGAAACCGACTTTCTGCATGGATGCTTTTAATGAATTCCAGAAATTGGAAAACGCTTGACAGTCAGTTTTACCTGAAAGTTTATTTACCAAACAAACACCAAACTGCTTGCCCATCAAGGCCCGCATTGGTTTCTCCGGCAGAAGATCAAAACAGGGACTCTTAGTTGCCGATTCCCACAGAGAAACAATTGTCTCAGGAGTTTGGGAATTGAGAGTCTTTCCCCATGCCTCTTCAAATTTGCCTGCGATCACATCTTTCAGACCAGCCAAATTACTTAATTTGGAATCTTTGACAATTTTCGCCTTTTCAAGATAACTAATGTAATCATCACTTGACTTGGCTTCGATATTATTCCACTCTTTAGTAAAACATTTCCGAATTTTATCAGCCAGCTTTTGCTGAGTTGAATCAAGAGATGGATTACCGATTTGCGCAATGTTTTTCTGGAATTCACTCCATTGGGAAAGGCACTCGTCACAGTCTGAAAAATCGTTGATTTCATTTTCAAATGCTGAAATCATTTGCTTCTTGAGAGCTTCCTTAAAGGAATTCTGAGTCTCTTTCGAAGCAATTGTCTTCAAATTCAATTTTTTGTCATTATTGAGTTTGTTCCAGTACTCGATCTGCCCCTTTGAGGAAAGAGACTTCAAATCTTCAGGGAACTGCTGCGTCAGGTTTGTATTCACAACCTCCAGCAAAGGACTTTGAAACTTTTCCGCAGAAGGATTATTGAATTCATCTGAAGTGGCCAGCGTGTTCCATTTGGTCAAAATATCTTCCAGATCATTTCCAGTCAGTTCTGCAGGAGCGATTTGATTAAGTCTTTTGAGAACGACATCCGAACATTGGACAAGGTCTTCCTTATCCTTGTCTTTGAGATCGTTCCAGTAGGCCAAAAGGGTGGAAATTGTGGAGTAACCAGTCACCTCATTTTCCATTCCTTTCGAGATTTTATCGGTTAAAGCAGATTTAACGTTATCCTGCAGATCTTCAAGATCGCCCTTGGATGATTGCCATACATCGATAAGTTGAGACGCCTGTTCAGGTAATGTTCTCACGTATTCTTTCGCGAAAAGCTCCCCTGTAAGTTGGTAGATCACCTTTTTTGCTTTTATTTCTTTCCTGAATATCAGGACATCTTTGTTCGAAACCATCGTTTCCAGTTTCTCGGCAACAATTGCCACCATATCCGACTCAATCTGCTTGATTTTGTCATCAAGCTTATTGACATTCAACTCATACTTTGCCAACTTTGTACTGAATTGAAGCCATTCCTTACGCTGCAAATCCAACTTGTCCAGCGTGTTTTCATCCGGAATTTTCTCTACCAGTGCATCAACTATGCCACTAAGTAAATTGACATTCAGACCTTTCTCTTTCATCTTTTCACAAAATTCAAGACATTGATCTCGCTGCGAAATCAATTTTTCTAACGAGTCTTCCTTCTGAATTGCCTTCTGAATTTTTTCTACCAGAATAGCAACACCGGATTTCTCGGGATTGGATTCTTCTTTGTTTAATTCTTCCGTGTTTAAATAATTAATAATAGTTTGGTAAGCTTCTTTGTTTTTACCTTTGATATGGTTCAGATATCCCCAGAAGTCTTCGTTCTCTTCATCATCCAAAAAGAATCCAAGATCAACATCATCATCATTGAAAAATTTATTTGCATTCGTTATAAAACGATTCTTTTTAGCTTCTTTTTCCTTCAGAATCTCTTCTGCATCTTTGGACGTATCCTTACGAAGATCTTCCATGACATCAAAGTATGAGCTCATCGTTTTATCAAGTTCTGTCTCAGCATTCAGGAATGCTGTAGAGATCATGAAGAAAAACAGGGACAAAAATGAAATTGTTAAAATTTGACGAAACATTGGTTTACTCCTTGGTTTGATTGTATAGGATCATGGACACAAAATTAAAGTTAGTTCACTTACCCTTTGCGGGTCTGTTCTTTACGCTTTCAAGCGTTTCCCCAGATTTTTTATAGGATTCCTTCAAGTTTCTAAACTCTTCTGAGTCCTTACTACCTTTTGTAAATATTGAAAACACATCCTCATGGTCATCTTCCAGGAATTCAATAATTTCCCTAATTGGTTTTTGGGCCGATTTAATGCGATCCATGACATCCCATTTGTCTTCAGATCCTTTCTCTTTGCTTTCTCTTTCCAATCTCTCTTTTTCCTTCTGAAGGATATTTCGGATAGCACCTTTGTAAGTCTCCGCGTTAATATTGAACTGTTTTTTACAATACCTGGGCTGAAATTTTTTGAGTTTTTTCAACCATTCTTCGGCTTCTTTTAAACGTTCAATCGTAGGATACTTCTCATCGTATTGTTTTTCCCATTTCTGGAAATCGGAATCAAGACTCGCGATTGCATCGAGTTCCTTGTTCCACTCCTCACAAATTTGCGACCATTTCTGGTACGAGAAAAAGCAAACCGCTGAAACTAACAACAAAATTACAAATATTGAACTCCGCCATAAAAAATTATCACGTCGGAAACGTTTAAGTAAAGCTTGACGTTCCTGACTGGTATTTCTCATTTCATTTAAAATTTTGTAAATTTGCTTTTCAATGGAGCGGTTCCAAAACCGGATATCAGAAATTTCCTGAATGATATGAATAAGTTCATCCTCATACTCCTTGAGGGTCTCATTCCAAGTCTCACGATTATTCTTACACAGCTCTTCCTCCTTATGATTCTCGCAACCATCGACCAGTTCTTTCAGGACCTTGTAACGGTCATAAAGGGACGCGTTGCCAAGAGAATGCTGACGAAAATTGGCATAAAGATCCTCCAAACTTTTCCCGGAATTATCATCTTGGGAAACTGGCTCGGAGGGTTGTTTCGAATTTTCGTTTCCCGTTTCAGGGACATTATTGGATTGTGAATCCTCTGGCTTTTGGGATGATGGCTTCTCTGACGATACCTCCTGTGGTTTAGGAGTATCATCTTGTACTTTGAAGAAATTGTCAATGACGTCTTCGCTCATTTTGACAGATCCTTATTGGTTTGTTTGTTAATCGATTTTGGACTTTTATTGTTTGGGGATGTATCCGAACTAACTTTAGAGTGATCATTCTCTGTAAGTTCGTCGTGTGTTTTTTGATGTTTCGCTTTCTTTTCCTCGGATAAAGCTGGTTTCTTCGTAAGTTCCTCTTTTTTCTCTTTAAGGTTTCGCGAATTACCCGTATATGTAGTATCTTGTTTCTCGATTTCTCCATCTTTCTTCACGATTTCTTCGTTCGTTTTTTTAACAGTTCCAACTTCAGCTTTCTTGTTGAGTTTAGTAACCTTTTTCTTCGTTTCACCATCTCCAACATGCTTTGACTGTGGCTGATATCCCTTGATTATAGCAACATTCTTCTCGTTTTCCTCGTCTTTCATCTGGAGTTTCTTTTTAAGCTCATAAACTTTCCAGATATAGACCCCGAAGCCTATTCCTCCAGCAATCGCGGCACCTATCAACAGGGAGCCTATATCAAATTGGAAACCTTTTCCTTCCAGGATACTTAATTGTTGTGTATAAACGCCTATGGGAATTCCACTACCAATCGCGACCCCTATTATCAAGGAACCAATAATTCCCAATGCCCAAACATGAAATTTAATACTTTCGATTGCGCATATGATGCAAAGCCTTGCATAATTAAAGGTTTTTTCTTTCAGTTCCTTCGTCACATTTTCGACTTTTGTTTTCTCCTTCTCGAACTTCTCCTTGAAGACTGTTAAGGATTCTTTGGCAAACTGCTGCCCGTCCGTAGAAACTATTCCACTCTTTTTCAAAAACTCCCCACATTCTAACAAACTCTGTTTGTCGTTCTCCCATTTCTTTTTGCAGTCCTCCCATGTTTTCGTTTTCTCTTCGAAATCTTTCATATTGGTCGTCAATAATTCCTCTAACCTTCTTAAACTTTTCTCCCAATTCTCCTGAAAAACTATCCATTCTGTCTCGCATTCTTTCCACAAATCCATACATTCGCTTTTGAAGGTCTTTTTGGAGATCTCTATGTTCTCTTGTTCTTGCACATATTTCTTCCCAAATGATTCCCAGGCCTTCAGAGTATCCTTCCAAGATTCTTTTTCGCCCATCTAAAATTTTCTCCCATTCTCTAAGTTGTTTGTCGGCTGAAAGCAAAACATCAGCCGCTTCATCCAGCTCTTCACATTGAACACAAATACTCTTGAATTTTTCCAGGAGCTCCACTTGTGTATCGTTCACAATCCCCTTTTCCAAAAGGCCATCTTCATAATCATTGACGTACACCTTACCGGTCCTCGCATATTCAACCCACGCGGAAGTTGAAGGAGGACTTTGGGAAAGGTTATGAAGCTCCACAACCTCAAGCCTTTGACCTTTTCTGGAACGTATTTCTGGAATGATACCGGAATAATCATCCTCGACACAAAGAATCTTGAATGAAGTCTGTGTCGGAATGTCCACTCGGGTATTAAATGTCACCGACCAGCGGCGTTCCGCTGGCAAAAGCTGAAAGAGTTCGTCCAACAGGTTCAGAATTTCTTCCGAACCATTTGTCTTTTCCGGATCGTAAACCCAGCAAAGCGTCTTTCCTTCCAAAATTCTCTCGATACACCACCCACACCAGCCGCGGTCACCGGTCAAGGCCTCCCAGGTCGAAAGATTCGGTACTTGCTGCGGCTCTTTGTCAGGCAAGACTTGGGATGTTTTTTGCCAATCAGGCCAATCTTCTGCCCGACCAAATTCTTCTTTGAAACGAAGCCGCTTCATTGCATAAACTGGTCCCTCGGAAAAGTATGCCCGTTCCAGAGGATCCAAAAACATGATATGGGAAAATCTGACGGGCTGACAGTCCAGGTAGTGCTCTATCGCAAATGTTCGGGTAAGCGAACACGAGTGTTTGTACTTTGTGAATGCATAAAAAGGCCTGTTGTCAACACAGTAATCGTTATTTCGGGTAAACTGAAGAATCTGTTCGGCCATCTTATCAGTTTTCGGCATTTTTTTCTTGGGTTTATATACAAAACCTCCTCCCCCGCTGCCGTCACAGTTATATTGCGCAAATGTATATATGTATTCGAGTGGCATTTTTCCCCTTCTTATTGGATGTTGATGGAATGAAAGAGATTGGAAAAAGAATTACTGGAATTCCTTTCCATATCTCTTATCTTTTAAAAGAACCATCTGTGAATCATCTTCGACCAACCTCTGCCCGATTTTCCAAAATTTTTAGGATCCAAATCATCGGAACTTCTATCCAAATCGGTTTACATTCCTGAAATTTATTCTTCTTGGCCTCGCATCCCATCGCACTGATTGGAACAAAAAGGGCATTCCCAGCTCCATTAGTAAATTCAGCATCTTGAATTTCCTTTTCAAGGAATTTACGAAGTTTTTCCGAAAAATATTCAACGGCCTCCATTGATGGAATATGACCAGAGGTAAATTCTTCGTCGAAAATATACGGAGCAACAGTCTCCTTTCCCTGAGCTTCTACATAATCTTTGAAATCATGTTTCCATTCATCAAACTTGGAAACCAGTATCAATGTGTCTGAGTTATTCTTATTATCATCAAACATGTTCCAAATAGTCTCATTTCCAATGAACTTGGCAACATTTTGAAGGAATTCTCTTTGAGCTTTTTTATTTTTATCATCCGGTGAATTATCCTTTTGGTCCTCTGTAGGGGGCTGGGGGGCCTCGCTTCCAGAACTTTGAGCCCATTTCTTCTCACTATGTTTCTTATCGTGCCATTCTACAAATTTCGGACTGCTATGTGGATCATAAACAATCAAACGGATCTGACCTTCCGTATGAATTGATTTAATATATTCGTGATGATTCGCGTCTCTGCTGCAGTCTTCGCCCATCATATCCTGAAAAACAAGATAGATACCTCGCTGAAGGTCGTATCTTTTCAACGCGTTTATCTTTCTTTCATTGTATGGATGGGAAATCAATTCCTTCTTTTTCTCAGCATCCTTCTTTTCTTGAGCATTTTTCTGAGTATCTTCCGGAGTAACTTTCTTCAGTTCATAGATGAAGGGTTTCGGATGATTGCATTCATCTTTTCCTAATATGTAGGATTTTAGATCTCTTTCAGTATGTTGCAATGCTTGAATAGGTTCTCCATTTCGGGAATTAAGAGAACCTTGAAACGTTTGCAACAATATATTAATGTGGTTTCCCCCTAGCCGATCAAGAATGTCATTAAATTCATAGTTTAAATCTTTTACAATATTTTTGAACACTTGAGTCATCTTGGCCAAAATATGCGATTTTCCAGCTGTTCTTAGCCCATAAAAGGAAACAAAAACACAAGGTAATTTCAGGAATGCATAAGGAATCCTCAGGCCACATTTCGGGCATGCTAAAGAATGATCCTTTGAGTGAGTGCACATCGAAATATCCGCAGGAAAGGTTTTGGGATAATTATAAACCTCCTTTTTATCCTCCTTTTTATCCTCCTTTTTATCATCCTTTTCCTCATCCTTTTCCTCATCCTTTTCCTCATCCTTTTCCTCATAAATCACAAGATCACTTAATTTAATATGCGTTGATGCGCAGTAAGGACAAGTGATCTCCTCCAGGTTTTTAATAGCGTAAAGTCCCATTAGTCATTCCTTTCTGTAGTAACAGGTTCAACAATAACTGAAGTGATATAGGCTGCACTTTTCCATCCCTTGTGAGGATTTTAGCCATTATATTCCAGGCTTCAGGTTTTTCCGTCAAAGAACCTTGGCCCACTTCTTCATCGTTCACCTGCCAAACAAATTCGTCTGAAAAATTGATTTGTTATGATCTTGAATTGGTAACAAGCACCTTAGAATAATCCACCGCCTTGAGCAGCTATGAGGGAACAGGATCAGCTACTCTGCTCACATCCCAAGGATTTGGGGAATTTCCAACACTGGAACTGACGGGATTAATAATTGATGCCTGACCGATATTATTGTTCCCGCTTCTTAACAAAACCATTCAAGAAATCTTTTCATGAAAAAAATTTCTTGTGCAGCCTGAAATTTGGCAGGAAATACTTATATATGACCGTTTATAGGTTAAATTTGGGGGTAGTAAAAGGACTTGAAAAGGTGTCTCATTTCAGCCTTCAAGTCCTCAGTCGGCTGAAATTGAATGAAAACCAGAGAAGAATTGAATCATTATCGGTGATACAGGTAAATAATTAAAAACACTTCCAACTACAATTAATATACCATATTATTATTTTTTGTAAAGTAGGGGGAAAATATTTTAGTGGTTATTGTCGTAAAATTGAACTAAATTCCATAAAATTCAAAATTCCAGAAATTTACGAGGCCCACTTCCTTCTTCTTTTAAACCACACGCATGATGAACCTTTAATGGGCAAGCAGCAGCCGAATCGTTTCGAGCATCACTTTTTCCGCGAACGGATCGAGCCGCAGCTCCGGCCAGTTCAGCGTCGTGGCGTCCGAGAAGATGAACGGAAGAAGCAGGTACTCCGGGACCCACGCCGCCCGGTCGTTGAGGGCCGAAATGCAGAACGTTTCCCGCCCGTTATTCAGCCACGCGAGCGGTTTTACCCCGTCAACCTTCGCGATCCCGAAGAGGCAGACCGGCTTGCAAAATCCGTCGAAATTCGGGTTTCGGACCAGTTTGAACGGTTCCGTCCCGAGCGATTTCATCTCCGACGCGAACCGGACACTCATTTTCTCCCAGACGTCTTCGTTCTGGATCGCCCATTTCGAGGAGGTCGGGACCTCGTCGTCCGCATACTGGACCAGCGCTTTTCCGAAGCCGGTCAGATTTTTCGGGTCGCGTCCCCCCACCCAGAGGAGTTTCCCGCCGCGGGTGGTGTAGTCCCGAATCGCCGCCGCGATCCCGTCCGACATTTGGCAGTTTCCGGCGTAAATCACCAGGACCGGCATTTCCCCCGGGTCGGGAAGCGGCTGGGTTTCCATCTTCCAGAACGAAATCCCGCGGGCCGCAATGCCGTGGTCCCGAAGCGTGCGGCCGGCGCTCGCGACGAGCATTTTCCCGACGTACGAAAGCGCCTTCACGTGGAACGACCCATACGGCTCGCAGACCAGCCCGATGTACGGTTTCGGGGTTTCTTCCCCCTCGGCCGGGAACAGACCGGCGTAAACCGCCTGGGTTTCCGGTTTTCCCTCACGCCGCCGGACCTCTTCACGCCGAAAAATGTCCCCGAGCATTTCCCGGGTAAAGACCGGCTCCTCCTGCGCCTGCGCGAAATGCCACGCGCTGAACGCCATGCTCAGGATGGACTCCAGCTGCTCGACGGCGATCCGCGCCATGACGCCCTCCGACGTTTCGCGGTCCCCGAAGGCGATCTGAATCTCGATTTCAGCCGAGACTTCCGCCTGCCTGTAGCAGTCCAGGACCACGGCGTAAACCGACTCGGGAAAATTCTCCGCCATGAGTTCCGGCTGGAAACGGCTCAGGCGCTCGTGGATCTGGCGGCTCACGTTTTCGTTTTTCAGGCTCAGCTCGCAGGAGTTCCGGATCCCGTAATCGACCCCGGCCAGATGGGAGTACGTCGTAAACTGAAGGATCGGCGTGTGATTCACCGCGCCCTGATCCGACATGGAATGGCTCAGCACCGAGAGGTAAAACGCCGCGTTTTTGCGGTTCCCCTCCCGGAACGCTTTGGTCAGGAGGACGTAACACGCCGCCCGACCGGTATGACGGTGAAGCCAGTCACTGCACGAGTAGCCGAAATCCTTCAGGATCTGCTCATCCTCCGGCCCGACGATCTCGCCCGTTTGTTCGAGCGTTTTGTTTGGGAGGTCCGGGTAGTGGCAGAACTTCACGAGATCGGGAAGCGCGGCCCCACCATCCGCCTCAAAAAAAGCCTTCATCTCCGCCGGCATAAACTCCTCGAGGAGCTGCGCGACGGCATCGTGCCCCGTCCCCCAGGCAAAAGTCAGGGAAGGAAGAAGAAAAAGGGCAAAAAGAGAAAACGTGATTCTAATTCGCATAAATCGTAAACCCGGTTAAAAAGTAGTCAGTGGTCAGTGGTCAGTAGTCAGCGTTTCGGCTGCGCCGAAATATGGGATTCACTTTCTCGCTTGCATTCCCATATTCTGCCGAAGGCAGAACGCTGACTACTGACCACTGACTACTGACTACTTAAAAAGACTACGGACTACTTTAAAAGGTCCAGCCTATTTGCCGTAGCGCTCCTCCTCGATCTGCTCGAGGGTCTTTCCGGAAGTATTCGGCGCGAAAATCGTTCCGACCAGCATGCTGAAGAGCGCGAAGCCGACCATGATCGCCGCGGCAGTCGCGAAGTTCTCGCCGTTTTCTCCCATGATCACCGGCACGGCAGCGGTCCAGAGCCCGACCGTGATGCGGGCCATGAAGAACGTGAAGCCCTGCGCCGACGCACGGTAATGTGACGGGAACAGTTCGTTGCACCAAAGCTGGTAAAACGCCTGCTGGCCCGACCCGTTATTGATCCCCATGAGGATGGAGATCAGCACGAAAACGAGCGGGACCGCGCCGAGTACCGGGACGGTGAACTGGTATTTCGCGTAAACTTCGCCCGGCAGGAGGAAGAGTCCCCACGCGATGACGAAAAGAAGCCCAATGACGCAGTAGATCAGCCGGCGGCTGATGCGGTCGCCCAGAGCCATGAAGATCGTGAGCGTCGAAATGGCTGACGCGACGAAAAGGATCACCGTCAGCGCGCAGCTCAGCGAGTTGGAGATCCCGCCGACGTTCTGGTAAATGTAAGGAAGGAGCATTCCCATCGTGCCGGCCGCCAGGTTCCAGACGACGTACACGCCGCAGAGGAAGAGGACCGTTTTCAGGTTGGTCGGCGAGAGGAGGTTGATCATTCCGAGCCGCTTCACCTTCCCGGAGGCGATCAGGGCCGCTTCCTGCTCCTTCGCCTTCTTCCAGTTATCGGACTCCGGCATTCCAAGACGCAAAAGCCACACCACGAACGCGACGACGATCAGGTGCCCAAACACGATGCGGTTCCCGAGCAGCGCATTCTCCTCGCCGAGGAAGAAACTCAAAGCCGACTGCATGAGCAGAACGACCGCGGGGCCGATCGCCCAGAAGACCTGCGCCGAGCCGCAGTGCCGCGCTCGGTTTTCGGCCGGAGCCTGTTCCGCAATCAGCGTCCAGGAGGCCACGACGTCCGCGCCGACCGCCAGACCGATCGTCAGGTAGCCGAAAAGGAAGAAGATGTAGCCGAGATTAATGGACATTTGGGGCGTGCTGAATCCGAAAACGATGAAGAGCATCCCGAACATGTAGACCAGAAGGTCGTACGTATAAACGAATTTGCGCCCGAATTTGTCGCACAGAACGCCGCCGATCAGCGCGCCGATGGCCGCCCCAATGGCGTTTGAGCTGCACATGGTCAAGAGCCCGGTCTGCCAGCTTTCCAGACCCAGGTATTTCTCCCAAAGCGCAAGACCCGCCGCGCCCGCCACGATGGAGCCGGCGTCAATGTAACTGGTCATCGACGCGATGATCGTCTGTTTCCAGGGCGAAGGGGTTGAAGTAGTGGAGTCACTCATGGTTTTTCCTCTTTGAATTTTTTAATTAAACGAAATGGATCCTGAACGACGAATCTTGACCCGGATGAAAAGCGGCGCGGGAAAATCAGCCCCGCCCCCGTAGTCGTCCGAAACTCGTCATTCGTTAGTTTTTAATCTTTGGCCTTTAAATACCGCGTCGAGTCTTCCAGATTCTCCGCGGCGGGCGGTTTGGGGCGCGTGTGGAGCAGCGTGTCGAGGCCCTCCCCGTCGTCGTCCCCCACCAGGAAATCCAGGAACAGACCGTCGGAAGCCAGCGCATCACGCGTGGTTCCCAGTTCGGTCCATGGGATCGTGAACTCGTAAACGGCCTGCGCACCGTCCCTTTGAATCGGTTTTTCACTTCGGAACTCGCGGAACGAGTCCGGCTTTCCGGGGATCGAAACCAGCACGGAGGCGAAATCTCCCTCCGCCGCCGCGTCGTCCTGCACGATGAACCGGACTTTCAGCGCGTCCGCCGTCGCCGCCGCGAGGCATTCCGCCTTCAGATCCTCCGGCCCTTTCCAGAGCCGGTGCGCGTTGGCCGGGTCGGCCGGCGTCAGGGGCGTGCGGCAGTTCAAAACCGGGTTGGACGGCGCGCCCGGACGGAAATCCGCCTCGAGCCAGTACGCTGGTTTCAGCGGGAGGTAAACGATCCCCTCCCAGTTCGTCCCGCGCAGTTTGTAAAGGACCGGCAGGATGGACGCGGAGGTGAAATCGGGCCCGACGTTCATTTCGAGCGTGATTTTCCAGGACCCGAGCGGCCCGCAGTGGACCGTCCGCGCCTCAGTCGGGTACGAAAGGCCGAAAAGCGGAAGCGGCTGGACCTCAAAATCCGCGTCGGCCGCTAGCGGATTGAGGAAATTCAGCGTCAGTTCCGTCACGCGGCCCGGCACGCAGTCGCCCGAAACCGTGGCTTTCACCAGCTCGCCGAGCGGCTCGCCGACCGTCGCGTCCTCAAGTTTCAGCGTCACGGGAACCGGCGCGACTTCCAGAACGGCGTGGCCCTCGCGGATCTCCACCGGTGTTTCGTTCCCCATCAGGTCGATCAGCGTGGCCGACTTCGCGTCCGTGCGGATCACGAAGTGGCGCGTCTCCTTCAGCCGGGACTCGGTCCACGCGGCCAGCAAAATCGTTTTGCCGCCGGAAAACGCGTAAATGCAGGCGGTCTCATCCGGCGAAACGTCCAGGGCGGTCTGCATCGCCGAGTAGTTCGCCGTCAGCATATTGTACACGGAATAGACCGGCTTGGGGTAAAAATCGTTCGTGACCATCCCGAAGTGGTGCTCGCCGTAGCGCGGGTCGTAGCCGTCGTCGCGCAGGTCGTACCACGTGTAGCCGATAGCTCCGCGCGCCCAGGCGAAGGTCAGCTTTTTGAAAAGGTTCTGCGCCTGGCGAGGGCGTTGATTCCCGACGGACGTCATGGCCGTCTCGTTGCTGTACCACGGCACGGAGTCCGTGCCCGTTTCGCGCCGGATCGGCATGAACCGGTCGTCGATCTGCACGCGGTAGCCGTCGAACCAGCCGTGGGCGTGGAAGGCGTGAACGTCGAAGTACCCTTTCGCCGCGGCGAGAAAATCGCGCTGGAACTCGGGGTAAATCAGCCCCGCGTGGCGGCCCAGCGTCGCGAAACCGCCGGTCATGCAGACCAGCTTCGGGTCCACTTCGTGCAGGGCCTCAAAAGCGGCTTTCTGCAGCGAAACGTAATCGTCGAGGTTCATCGCACTGAAGCCCAGAAGGTCCGGCTCGTTCCAGTTTTCGTAAAACCGCACTTTTCCGAGGTAGCGCTTCGCGACGGTCCGCACGTAATTCTTCCAGTCCTCCAGGTTTTCGCAGCGGTATTTCCAGCCCTGAATCGTTTTGTCGTTCCGCAGAGCCTCGGGAAGCGCCCAGGTCGGCGTGGAGCTGAGAATAAACTGCGGCTCGATCCCGACTTTGGCGTACTTTTCGACCAGCTCGTCCTTCATGGTCCAGTTCCACTCGCCCTTTCGAGGCTCCGCACCGGCCCAGCCGATCCCCAGGCGGACGACTTTAACTCCGCAGAGCGCCGACGCGAGGACCTCACGGTCGCGGTCCACCTCGCCCCAGCGTTCCGTGTGCGTGCAGACGCTGAAAAGGAACTGGCCGTCGCCCAGGCGCGGGGTCGGGCCGGACGGCTTGAAGTAGGCGATGGAACGCTCTTTGACCGCCGTGATCCCCGGGAAATGATCTTCAGAAACCGTCGCGCGAAGGTCCCAGTGCCCGAACGAGTCCGGGCGCCATTTCGGCTCAAGCGTTTTGGTCTGGCCGGCCTTCAGCGAGGCGGAAAGCGTTTCGGTCCGCGTCTGGCCGAAGTAGTTTTCGTACTCCATCCGGAACGTGAAGTCGCCGTCCCGGTCGCCGCGATTCGTGAAGCGGAAACGCAGACCCGATTCTTCTCCGAGTTTCAGCACGTGGATCGGATTGTCCGTCTCCACGGCAAAATCGACCGCCTCGGCCGCGGTTTGGCGCTGAACGAGCCGGATCGAATGAACGATGAAAGCGGCCGGGATCTGCTTCCCCTCCGCGTCTTTGCAGTCCAGCCGCTCAAACGTGAAATGAAGCGGGCGGACCGGCCACTGCGCCGGCGCGAGGGTTTCCGTCAGATCGATCTCCACCGTCCCGCGGCCTTCCGGAATTTCCACCAGCGGGGTCGGGAAGCGGTCTTTCAGCGAGTCGGTCTGCTCTTTGTCGGCGTAGGCGAAAATGGCACCAATCGACGCACGCCCGGCCAGACGCTCCGTTTCCAGAACGAGTTTCACCGGCTTGTTCACCCAGCGCGTGACGTGGAGTTTATGCTCGACGAACCCGCCGCCGGTCACCGCGTTGGAGACGAAAATCTTCCCGTCGCGGAACTCGAAATCGTTCTTTCCCCAGCCGTCCGGTTTGCGGTAATACTCGCTTCCGTCGTCCGGGACGATGGGCCGCGCGGCGTTCACCATCGACGCTTCCCGCTGCCCGGCGGGGACGGGCGGGACCGTTTCGACCGTCAGACCGAGGAGCCAGACCTCGCCGTTCTTGATTTTTTCCTGGTAGCCGACCACCATCGAGTGCATGACCGCCGGCATATCGACGATCCGGTTCAGCTTTTCGATCCCCCACGACCCGGACGCGCCGTCGGGGCGAATGGTCCACTTCACCTCGAAGAAGCCGCCTTTGAGGAAATTGGCCTCAGCGGGGAACTGCAGGATCTCGCCTTCCGCGTCGCGAAAACGGACGTTGAACCCACGGACGGGGCAGCCGGTGGGCGCCCAGAACCGCGCGCAGACTTTCGCCTCTTCAAAAGCCGGGAGGGAGATCACCTTGCGAAACAGCATTTCAATGTACGGGCTCAACGACGTGTCCCAGTCGAAGCGCAGGCCCTTCAAATCGGGGCGCTTGGCCGCGGTGGGGAGCGCTTCGGGAAGGATCGGCGTGCGGGTTTCGTCCCTCGGAACGACGCGCAGCGTGCCGGCCGTCAGATCGAGCTGGGCCGTTTCCGCGCTGGCGAGGCGTGGGAAAGTGAAAAAGAGGCTCAAAAAAGCGAGAGCCAGAACGAAAAACGAATTGCGGGCGTGGTGGTTCATCGGAATGTAAGAGGGCCTCGCGCATGCAGTTTGAGGCCCCCGTTGGGAAGAATCTTTCAGTTTCTCTTGCTCAAAACGTCCTTTTCGTACCGCTTCACGCGATTGAGCCACGCTTCGCGGACCGGGACTTTGTTGATCTCGCAGAAGTGGTCCCAAACGGCGCCGAGCGGGTACGTCTTGAGCTCCTCATTGAGCGCCATCATTTCGTAGAACTTCCCTTCCTGCTGGAGGCGGGCGAGTTTCTTGTGCGGCGTCAGCAAAGCGGCCAGCAGGGCGCGCTGCATGTTGCGCATTCCGATGACCCAGGCGGCGATCCGGTTCACGCTCGCGTCGAAGAAGTCGAGGCCGATGAGCACGCGGTCCAGAGCGTCGCAGCGGACGATCTCGTTCGCAATGTCGCGCAGATCATCGTTCAGAATGACCACGTGGTCGGAGTCCCAACGCATCGGGCGGGTCACGTGCAGGGCCAGTTTGTCCGCGAACAGAAGCAGCGACGGGATCTTGTCCGCGACGTTTTCCGTCGGGTGGAAGTGCCCATTATCGAGCAGGCAGAGCACGCCGGTTTTGGCCGCGTAATTCATGTAGAACTCGTGCGACCCGACGGTGTACGCTTCCAGCCCGATCCCGAAGACCTTCGACTCCACACTGTCGATGATGAAGCGCGGGTCGAGCTGCTCGCTGAACAGTTCGTCGAGCGATTCCTTCAGGCGGCGGCGCGGCGTGAGACGGTCGGCCGGGATCTCTTTCAGACCGTCCGGGATCCACACATTATCGAGGCTGAGCTGGTTCAGCTCACGGCCGAAAAACTCGGTGATCCGGCGACAGCACTTGCCGTGCTCGATCCAGAACTTCCGGATCCCCGGGTCCGGGTGGGAAAGCGTCAGCCCGTCCGCGGCTTTCGGGTGCGAGAAGAAGGTCGGGTTGAAGTCCAGCCCCAGCTTGCGTTTCTTCGCGAAATCGACCCACGCCTGGAAGTGCTTCGGCTCCAGTTCGTTCCGGTCCGGATGCTCGTCGGTGATGGCGTAGCAGGCGTGGAGGTTGATCTTGTGTTTGCCCGGGATCAGGGAGAACGCTTTGTCCATGTCGGCCATCAGTTCCTCGGCGTTGCGGGCTTTTCCGGGGTAGTTGCCGGTCGCGGCGATTCCGCCGGTCAGGTCGCCGGAGTTTTCAAAGCCGCTCACATCATCGCCCTGCCAGCAATGCATGGAGATCTTGACGTTCTGAAGTTTCTGGAGGGCGGCGTCCACATCAACGCCGATATTCGCGTAAAGTTCTTTGGCCGAGTCGAAAGTGGTCATGTTTTTCTCCTGATGAAGAATGAAGAACGAATGTAATGTGAATTAACTTCGGGTCCCGTTTTAGCGAGCGCCTGCGAAACACACGATTCTTTTATTATAGTCAAAACGCCGAAAAATTACCAGCCCTCGGGGGGGAAATTTTCAAAAAAAATGGAAAAATTTCTTTCTCTCCCCTTTTCAAAACGATTTCCGTTTGCTAAAATGAAAAGTGAAGAGTTTTCTTCGTGTTTTTTAGTTTCAACCCGTTTTCAGCCTGGAGATCATTCAATGGCAGAGTACATTCCCAACATTCCGCAAGTCAAATTCGAAGGCCCGCAGAGCACCAACCCGTTCGCGTTCCGGCATTACAATCCGGACGAGGTCGTTGAAGGCAAGCCCATGAAGGACCATTTCAACTTTTCCGCCGCGTTCTGGCACACCATGCGCATGAACGGCGTCGATCCGTTCGGCTCCGCCACGATGAGCCGCCCGTGGGAAGGCCCCGTCGATGACGTCGCCAACGCCCAGAAGCGCGTCAAGGTCTTCTTCGAGATCTGCCAGAAGCTCCAGATGCCGTACTTCTGCTTCCACGACCGTGACGTGGCCCCGGAAGGAGCGACGCTCGCCGAAACGAACAAAAATCTGGACGAAGTCGTGAAAGTCTTCAAAGACGAGATCGCCCGCACCGGCGTGAAAATGCTCTGGGGCACCGCGAACCTCTTCGGAAATCCGCGCTACATGCACGGCGCAGCGACTTCCTGCAACGCCGACTCGTTCGCCTATGCCGCGGCGCAGGTCAAGAAAGCGCTCGAAGTCTCGCTCGAACTGGGCGCCAAAGGCTACACGTTCTGGGGCGGCCGCGAAGGCTACATGTGCCTCTGGAACACCAACATGAAGCGTGAAGTCGATAATCTGGCGCGGTTCATGCACATGGCCGTCGATTACGCCAAAGAGATCGGCTTCACCGGTCAGTTCTACTTTGAGCCGAAACCGAAAGAACCGACCAAGCACCAGTACGACTTCGACTCGGCCGCGTGCATCAACTTCCTCCGCGCCTACGGCCTGGCCGACAAAGTGAAGATGAACATCGAAACGAACCACGCGACTCTGGCCGGTCACACGGTGGAACACGAGCTGGAATACTGCGCCATGCAGGGCTTCCTCGGCTCGATCGACGCGAACGCCGGCGACATGCTCCTCGGCTGGGACACGGACCAGTTCCCGACCGACATTTACATGACGGTGAAAATCATGCTCATCCTGCTGAAGTACGGCGGATTCAAGACCGGCGGTCTGAACTTCGACGCCAAAGTGCGCCGCGACAGCTGGACGCCCGAAGACGTTTTCTTCGCCCACATCGGCGGGATGGATACGTTCGCGAAGGGGCTGAAAATCGCTGCCCAGATGCGCGCGGACGGAGTGCTGGACGAGATGGTCCAGAAACGCTACTCCAGCTGGGATTCCGGCATTGGCGCCGAGATCGAAGCCGGCAAACACGACTTCAAATCCCTTGAGGCGTACATGCTCGCGAAGGGGAACGTGGAAGGGATCGTTTCCGGAAACCAGGAACTTTACGAGAACGTCGTGAACCGTTACATCTTCTAGTCTCTGGTTTTTAACCTGAAAAAATGAAAGGCGGCAGCGTTCTCGTTACCGCCTTTCGTTTAAATTCTCCCTGAGGGTTTTGAAATGAATCCAGATTTCCAAACCATTGACGGCGAAAACACGATCGCCTGCGATTTTGAGCTTCAGGCCCTCACGCCCGGCATGACGCTATGCGGAAAGTACCGTCTCGAAAAGGAAGCGGGAAAAGGCGGCATGGGCGTCGTGTGGAAGGCATGGGACTCCATCGGCGAGCGGTGGGTCGCGCTGAAATTCATCCCGCCGGAGATCCGCCAC
>JAFSMO010000026.1 GCA_017447865.1 Thermoguttaceae bacterium | reverse complement strand
GTACGTTTTTTTTCATAAATCAACCACTCCAAAAACAAAATTTTGAAAAATTCCAGTATAACTGAACGCCAAAATTTTGTCAACGGGTGGGGGCTTTATGCTTGCACTTAGGTGGGGGCTTTATGCTTGCACCTGACCAATAACGAATAATGAAGAGAGAATAGAGAATAATGAGGCGCGGGCTTTTCTCGTGTTCATTATTCGCTATTCATTATTCATTATTCGTTTTTTCCGGAGGAAAATGCGTGGATCCTGAAAATTACACAATCGAATGCAGACCGAACGGGGTCCTTCTCGTTCATGTACATTCCTGCGACCCGGACGGTCGGCCGCTTCCGGACGCGGTGTTTACTTTCCGCCCGAACGATCCACAATATGAGATCTGGTTGAAACGTTTCGGGGAGCAGAAGTAGTTTCGTTTATACCCCCTTCGGGATTGGCGGAGCAGAACGAAGTGAGCGCGCACTGATACCGTACAGTCTAATCTCTTGCCCGGGGTTTTGGGATCTCGCAGGATCATGTTTTTGGAAAGGATCCGTTGACTTTAGTTTTTAAATTGGGATTATGCCTTCATCAACCGTTGAAATGCCTTGTTTGTCTGCGCTTTCAGAGGAATTGAAAACTCGTACGAAAGGAACTTTCTGGGAAAAACCGGTAGAATTCCTGCTGCGGCCGATTTTTTGGCTTATGCTTGCCGCGGTAATGTTTTGCTTTGTAAATCACCCAATTTATAATCCCACGAAGGTCCCTTCCTACTATTACACCAATGGCGATACGAATGAGTACACCCAGTACCCTGTAAATATTCTGAATGGCGAAACCGCCTTGAACCGTACTCCAGTTTATCCTTATTTTTTAAAGTTTGTTTACTGGATTACCGGCGGTGAGTCGATTCTCGTGGAAATGATTCGTTCACCAGAAGGTGCACCGCTTGCGGCTCATGTGGTGCAAGGAGAGCAAACGTGCTTTTATGTCGTTTGTTTCCAGATGATTCTTTTCCTGGCGGCGCTTATTCCTTTTTATTACGCGTGCCAAATCATTCTCCGAAATTTTATTGTATGCTGTGCGGTGTTTTTGTGGACGGCATACACGTTCGTGGTGTTTCAATGGTGGATCATGACCGAACCTCTTGCGGTTTCGGGAAGTCTTCTTTTCTTTTCACTGTACATTTTTTACCTGAATCGCCCTTCATACAGAACGGCCATTGCGCTCGGCATTCTGGCGTTCTTTATGGTGATGCTTCGTCCGGCTTCGCTGTATCTTGTGCTTCTTCTGCTGGGATTTTGGGTCCTCAGATTGTTTATAAGCCCAGCCGACAGAAAACCTGCTTTTGTTGGATTCTGTGTTGTACTGGCGGCAATGATGGGCCTTTACGGCTATGCCGGGATGAATCAAAAAAATCATGGGCTGCGGACGATCAGTTCTGTGGCACTAAATAATCATTTTAATATTCTCTATGAAATGAAATTTTATCAAAAGAGTTCAGACTCGGAAATTCTGGAAGCAATAGAACAGGCCGACCCACAGGTTTTTGCCAATCGTTACCGGTTGTACAATGAACTCGTTGAAAATTTTGGGCAGGACCGGGTCCGCCAATTCGTTTATGGAACCGTGAAAGAGCATTTTGCAGATTTTATGGTTTTAAACCTCAAGCGTATGTGGTGGGAATCGGACCTTTACTCGTTTCGTCCTTTGTATTTTTTTGGGGTGTTTGATTTCCTTCTTCTGGTTGGAATGGGGGGATTGCTTCGTACTTTCCCATGGTACAGGCTGGGGATGTGGGGGTACTTCTGGGGGCTTATGTTCGTGATGTACTACGGATGCCCGGATTGTTACCGACGATTAATTGTACCCGCTCTGCCGGTTTTGGGGCTTCTCGTGGTCAGATACTTCGATTGGTTGAGCTTTGCTCAGACGCATAGTCTGGCGGAAACGAAGGATTATTTAAAGACTTTGTTGTGAGGTCGAGCCGGAACGAAAAAGACGGTCTGAAAAACTCTTTTTTTCGACGAAGACCCGGGGTTTCCGAAAATTTTCAGAAAAAAACTTCTTTTTTTTTCTCTTGTTCTATGGACTTTTCTCTTTTTTTGCGTATAATAAACGTAAGTGACGGATTTTTTAATAAAGGGGAACCATCCTATGCGTACAAACAAAGCTTTTACACTGGTCGAACTTCTGGTCGTGATCGCGATCATTGGAATGTTGGTCGGTCTGCTCCTTCCGGCAGTTCAGCAGGCTCGTGAGGCCGCGCGTCAGATGCAGTGCGGGAATAATCTGAAGAATATGGGTCTGGCGGCACTGAACCACGAGAGTACTGCGAAGACTTTTCCTTCCGGCGGCTGGAACTGGAACTGGGTGGGGGACCCTGACGCGGGTTTCGGTGTAGCCCAGCCCGGCTCCTGGATGTACTCGATCCTTCCGTTTTTGGAACAGAATGCCCTTTTCCAGCTCGGTACGGACGGTGACATCGAATCCATTACGTCCACGCAGAAAGCAGGCGCGGGGACCTGCATGGCGACGGCCATTCCGATTTACAACTGCCCGTCCCGCCGTCCCGCGAAGCCATACACGCTCAGCACGACCGTTTATAACGCGGACAAACCGTCGATGGGTGGACGCGCGGACTACGCTGGAAACGTCGGCTCGTACAATTCGGGTGCGTCTTCGAGCAACTCTTACTCGGACTGGTCGACCGGCCGCTCCAAAGTCAAAACGAAATCCTGGACCGTTTCATCGCACAACGGCATAATCTACGACTTCAGCGAAATTACGATGGGGGAAATTCGCGACGGAACGTCCAACACGATGCTTTTTGGTGAGCGCTACGTCAGTACGGACTACTACGAAAATACGACGAGCTACGACGACAACGGAGAGTTCTCCGGCATGGACCAGGATAATTGCCGTACGGCTGGGACTTTGAGCAGCCTGACGATCAAGCAGCCGCTTCAGGACCGCGCTGGTTTCATTGGGAGCCAGGAATTTGGAAGCCCACACGCGGGAACGTTCGGGACGGTTTTCTGCGATGGTTCCGTTCAGCGGATTTCGTACTCGATCGACGCGGCGGCGTTCATCTACGCGGCGGCCAGAAACGACGGCAAGCCGATGACTCTCCAGTAATAAGATCTGGCCCCTTTTCAGGGAAACGCGGATCGATCCTTTGGCTCTTTGGGTCGATCCGCGTTTCTTTTAAATGAGGTTTTGATTTCGTCAAAACTCTTCCAAATCTTTAATAAAATCAAGAAAATTTCTGGTTTTTCTCTTGCTTTTTTTCACCAATTTTTCTATACTTTAGCGATTATGTTTGCCCAAACTCCCGATTTTAGTGCCGATTCCCGGAAAAACCGAAGAAAAAACCGTTTCTTTGGTGCGGGGAAACTCTGTACTTTGGGCGTTTTTCTGGCGTTATGCCTCACGTTTTGGGCGCAGGTTCAGGCGGATGAATTCCCGACGAATGACCACTACAAAATCGTCCCGACGCTGACGGACAATCTGGGGATTTCCTACCCGCGCGAGAATTCCAACGGCCCGGTCGTTTTCACGGCGACGGACATCACCACCCGGCAGGAAGGCGCGTACACCGTGTACGTGCTCGCCGGGGACTGCCATCTTTCCCAGGGAAACGACTCGTTCCGCGCCGAAAAGATGGTTTTGTGGGTCGGGCCCGTTCAGTTGGACGAAACCAGTGCCGATTCGGAAACGCCCGAGAGTGTCCAGCCGGTGCTGATTTACCTTGAGGACGACGTCAACATAGAGTTCGTGACCTCCCGCACGACTTCACGAGTGAAGGGAAAAACCTGGGCGGGGCGTTTGACGGCCCGGTCTGTTTCGTACGAGACGACCAAAACCGCCGGAACTGCCGCGGCTTCGGAAATGGACGCGCTTTACAAGCGGGCGTTCGACAAAATGTTCCAGCCGACGAAGCTCCTCCTGACCGATTTTTCCGACTCGCTTCCGTCTTTCGAGTACACGAAGGACAATCGATCCGAAACGAAAACTGAAACGCCGGTGACGGGCGAAGGGGCAGTCGTTCCGGCAGAATTGCCGCTTCATACGGCCGACGGGACCGAAACGCTTCCGGACCAGCTTTCGACGCACGGCGTGATCCGCCCCGGCGACGTTTCCTCGTTCGACCCGAACATTCCGCGGCCCGGTGCCCGAAAAATCGGCTTCTTCCAGAGAAACGACGTTCCGCTGGAAATGCGCTTTTCCTACGACGAGGCGACGCACAAATCCGTGGCCATTTTCGATAAAGGGGTCATGCTCCTGATCGACGGCGCGGATGAAGCCCTCAAAAATGCGAAATCCTTCCCGGCCAACCAGGCCATTCAGATCGGCACGATCGACATTTCGGCCGACCGTCTGGTCGTCTGGTCTGACGTTGATTTGAGCCAGATCGGCCAGGACTACTCGCTCGATTTGACGAACAATCACGTGGAGCTCTACATGGAAGGGAACATCATCTTCCGTCAGGGCGACCAGGAAATTTACGCCGAGAAAATGTACTTCGACGTCTCGTCCCACCGCGGCCTGATCCGTGAGGCGGAAGTTTTCGCCACGCTCCCGAACGTGGAAGGGCTGATCCGTCTGCGGGCTGAAGAGATCCGCATGCCGGAAGAAGGCGTCCTGATGGCGAACGACACTTTCGTGACCACGAGCCGCATCGGGGAGCCGATGTACCGCTTCCAGATGGGCCAGGTGATCCTCCGCAATCAGGATATTCCGCGCAAAAACAGATACACAGGCGAGCAGGTTTACGATTCGGTGACGGGCGAACCGGTCACGGACTCGAAAAAGGATTTAATTGCCCGCGAGGCCATGGTGAAAGTCGGGAACGTCCCGGTTTTCTATCTCCCCTACTTTGCGGCCCCGATGAACTCGCCGTCCCAGATCATTAATAAATTCTCGATCCGCAACGACTCCATTTTCGGCTTGCAGCCGATCATCGGATTCGACGTGTACCGTCTGCTTGGCGTCGAGGCGCCGCCGGCGGGAACGAGCTGGGATCTGAACGCTTCCTGGTACACGAAACGCGGACCGGGACTTGGAACGGAATTTTCCTACAATCGAAAGGGTGAAGATCAGGAAATTCCGCTCGGGTTTTTCTCCGGAAAAGGAACCGGGAATTTTGACCTTTGGGGCATTTACGACACTGGAAAGGATAATTTGGGGAAAGACCGCAGGAGTTTGACCCCTGAAAAGAAACTGCGCTACCAGTTCTTCGGACGCCACAAAAGCACCTTCTGGAACGATTGGGAAATGCGCTTCCAGCTCGGCGTTTACAGTGACCGGAACTTCCAGGAAGAGTACTTCCAGGACAGTTGGTACACGCAGCCGGACCGTCCAACCCAGATCGAGATCCGCAAACAGAACGAAAACCGGTCCTTCTCGCTTTGGGCCGACGTCCGCACGAACGATTTCCACACGCAGACCCAACGTTTGCCCCAGCTCGATTTCTACTGGCTCGGCCAGCCGCTTTTGAACGACGCGCTGACGTGGAGTTCCTACTCGGAGATCGGTTACGTCCATCTTTTCCCCGATACGGCGCCCGAGGACCCCGCCGACTTCGCGCTCTGGCATCGGCTCGACTGGGAACAGGACCGGAAAGGGCTTCGGACTTCGACCCGGCATGAGATCTCGTACCCGTTCCAGGCCGGAGCGGTCAAAATCGTACCGTTTGCTCTTGGCGAGGTCGCATACTGGGGCGAAGACGTCGATGGGGACGACGCGAGCCGCCTCTATGGGCAGGTGGGAATTCGGATGAACCTCCCGATGTGGCAGTACTACGACTGGCACAATCACCTGCTGAACGTGAACGGGATCATGCACAAAGTTGATTTCCGTCTTGAAGCGATGGTCGCCGGGGCGAACAAGAGCGTGGACGAGCTGCCGCTTTACGACCCGATCGACGACCGGTCCCTTTACGATTTTTCGCATCACATGAGTTCCACCCTCTTCGGCGGTCTTCCGATTCCGAAGAAGTACCAGCTCCGCAGCTACGCCGTGCGCAGCAACATCGGCGGCTGGGTCACCGGAAACACGGAACTCGCGGACGATCTGGGCCTGATCCGCATTGGAATGAGTCATCGCTGGCAGACGAAGCGTGGAATGCCGGGCCGGGAACGCATCGTCGATTGGCTCACGTTCGACACGAATTTGAATATTTACCCGGATCCTGACCGTGACAATTTCGGCTCCGTGGTGGGGCTTTGGGACTACGACCTGCGCTGGTATCCCGGCGACCGCGTGGTGTTTTACACGTCCGGAATGTTCGACTTCTTTAGCGACGGCATGAGAATGATCGACGTTGGGACCATCATCGACCGGCCCGGTAAAGGCTCCATTTTTGCGAGTCTACACTGGCTGACCGGTTCCGTGGAAAACGTGGTTCTGCGGCTGGGCTACAACTACCGCATGTCCGAGAAATGGACCTCGACCTTCGTCAGCACGTTCGACGTTTCCGGGAAAGGGAACATCGGCGAGGGGATCAGCTTCACCCGAATCGGCGAGTCGTTCCTCTTCACGGCGGGCGTCGCGTACGACAATCCGTCGGACAATTTCTCGGTTAATTTCTCGCTGGAGCCGCGCTTCGGGAAGAAGGGAAACACGGCAAAACTTTTCAATATCGCTCCGCCGGGAGTGGACGGGATCGATTAACGGGCCGCAGCTGAAATGAGTGAAGACCGAACTTTTGAACCAACGCCCCGCCATCGGCAGAAGATGCGCCAGAAGGGCGAGGTGGCCCTGAGCCGCGACCTGGTCAGCGCGTCCATGCTTTTGACGGGAATGCTGATTTTCTGGGGGTTCGAGGGTTTTCTGGCGGACGTTCCCGTTCAGGGTACACAGTCGGCCTGGTCACAGGGGGCGTGGCTCGAAATGACGCCCGACGCGTTTCTGGAACTTTGGAATACGCTGGTCCAACGTGCGCTTTTTCTGGTCGTTCCGATCCTTGCGGTGGTCCCGATCACGGTCGCACTCGTTTCGCTTCTTCAGACGCAGTTCCTCTTTTTGCCCTCACGCTTGGCGCCGGACTGGAAGCACGTGAATCCCGGCGCGGGCATGATGCGGATATTCTCGCTCGATTCCCTGGCGGCCACGGCCTTTGGCGTCGCGAAAGTCGGCTTCGTCGCGGCCTTCATTTTCTGGATGGTCCTCGGTCAGCTCCCGGTCCTCACTTCGATGTACGAGATGGATTTTTTCATGGCCGTTGAGAAAATGCGCTCGATCGTCATGGGGACGGGCCTGAAAATTGCCGCGGCGCTCTTTCTCCTTGCGCTGGCGGATTACGGCTGGCAGTTCTACCGCCACAATCAGCGCCTCAAGATGACGTACGAGCAGATGAAGGAAGAAATCAAAATTTCCGAAGGCGATCCGAACGTGAAGCAGAGGATCCGCGAGAGAATGAGGTGAAACTCTTGAAATTTCTGGTTTAGAGCGGGAAATTCTGGATCACTTTTTCGTACTCGGTCTCGAAAAGCATCAGCGCGCCGCCGATCGTCAGGGAAAGCACGAAAAGCAGGACCAGCACGTTGACCGGGAACGCCAGCCCGAAAACGTCCAGCTGAGGCATGACCCGGTTCAGGATCGCCAGTCCCAGCTGCGCCAGCAGAATGACCGCGAGTACGGGGAGCGCCATTTGAACGCTGACCTGAAATCCCAGGATAAAAACGTCCGGCAGAGTCTTCACCAGTTCCACGAGCGACGGGACCGTCCCGACCGGGTAGGCCGCGAAAGTCTTCAAAACGGCGTCCATGAGGAGCAAATGCCCGCCGCAGAGAAAAACGACGGCCGTTCCGAGCAGGTAAAAAAAGGAAGCAGTGATCGGGGCCGCGTCGTTTGAGAGCCCGCCGTCCATCGGGAACGAAATGCCGCCGACGTACGCGATGATCGTCCCGGCCGTTTGCAGTGCGCCGAAAAAGAGGAGGGCCGTCGCTCCGAGAAGCAGTCCGAGAAACAATTCGCCGAGCAGGGCGCTCAGAAAGCCCGCGTCGGTCCAGCTCATGGAGTTCACGAAGCAGCTCACCGTCGTCTTCTGGTGGAGCGTCATCAAAACGGCCAGCAGGACCGCCAGTACCGCCCGAAAACGAACCGGGACGATTTTTCCCGAGAACATCGGGGCGATCATCAGAAGCGCCAAAAGCCGGGCGAGGATCAACGCGAATTGCGAAGCGGTAAGAAAAAGAACGGTTTCCATTACGGCAGATTCCCCGGAATTCCCTGGATCACTTCCCGCATGAATTCCGTCATGGTGGAGAGCATCCACGGCATCATGAGGCTCAGAACCAGCAGAACGGCGATGACTTTCGGAACGAACGCGAGCGTCTGCTCCTGGATCTGCGTCAGAGCCTGGAACAGACCAACGAGAAAACCGACCAGCATCGCGGTGAGAAGGACCGGAAGCGCGAGGTTGAGCGTCAGCATGATGGCGTTGCGCCCAAGTTCGAGGATTGCGCTGGATTCCATGGAAGGCTCCTGAGAGTTTGGTGAAAATGAATTGGTTTTTTCGGTGGAAAGCGGTCATTTCGGCCTCCATGACCGCCTCCACCAAAAATCCATTTTACCCCAAACGACCCATTCTGTCAAGACTAATCCAGGCGTCGTTTTTTGAATTCTTCGTGTACGGCGTGGTAGCGCTTGATGTAGTCCCACGCCTGCTGAGGGGTTTCCGCCTCGTAGAAGAGGTCGAGGTCTTCTTCGGAAATGACGCCGAATTCCACCATGGCCGGCAGGTCCACGATCTTTTTCCAGAAATCTTTAACCCCGAACAGAATGATCGGAATGTGCTGCATTTTGCCGGTCTGACGCAGGGTCAGCGCTTCAAAAAGTTCGTCGAGCGTACCCATGCCGCCCGGGAAGGCGACCAGAGCCTTGGCGCGGTGCAGGAAGTGCATTTTGCGGACCGAGAAATAGTTAAAATGGAAGCAGAGGTCCGGCGTGATGTACCGGTTCGGCTCCTGCTCCCGCGGCAGGTCAATATTCAGACCGATCGACGGGCAGCCAGCGTCATAGGCTCCGCGGTTGGCCGCTTCCATGATCCCGGGGCCGCCGCCGGTGATGATGACGTAGTTCCTGCGACTGTCCTTCTTGCACTCCTCGGAAACGATTCTGCCAAATTCGCGCGCCATGTCGTAGTAGCGGCTCAGCTCCACGATCTTTTTCGCCCGTTCCACGCGCAATTTCCGGCGGGCTTCTTTCGGTTTCTCATCCAGAAGAATTTGTGCTGCCGTCAGATTGTGCTCGGCCGTTTCCCGATCCACGATGCGCGCACTGCCGAACACGACGATCGTCGAGTCGATGTTTGCTTTGTCCAGCGCAATATCGGGTTTGAGTGACTCCATCATCAGCCGGACCGGGCGCAATTCGTCCTGGTTCATCAAATCTTCGTCCTGGTACGCGAGTCGGTAGCTCGGATTGCTTTTGAGTTCCAAAGAAGTGGGTAATTGTCGGGTTTCGTCGCTCATGTTTTCAGCCTTCCTGTAGATGGTGATTTTTCTGGGACAAAGCATTCCGCCCCGTTCCAGCAGATTATTAATTAATAAAGCGCGGCCAGAAACGACCGCGCTCAGAATTTAATTAGTAGGCACTCTTTGGCGGTTTGCGCTTGGGAGCACTTTCATCCGGTTCCTTCGAGTAAAGCCCCGAAACGTTTCCGGTCGATGTACGTCCCTTGGTGCCAATGGTCGGACGAACTTCAAAATTCGTCGTGTCGGCCGGCGGACGGTAGCCCATCTTGCGGAGCAGGTCTTTCACCTGCTGAACCTTCGTGCCGTACTGATCGGCCGCCCGCGCCATGTTGGTGTAGGTGGTCAGCGAGGCCTGTGACGATTTTTCGTCAGGTTTTCTGCCAAGGACGAGCCAGGAAGTCTCAGAGGTGATCTTTCCTTCCATCTTTCCGTCCACCTTTTGCCACGCGTCAACGACGCCGCCGTTTTGACGGATCAGACGAATGACTTCATCCAGGTCGCTGGTATTGTCGCCGTCAATATCGACGAAACCGGCGATCGCGAAGTGCTCCTCGAAGCCCGGCGCCCAGGTCGGCGTGTAGATCACGTCACCGACTTTGATCGGGTCAGCCTCGTCATTATTATAAATGATGACTTCGGCTTCACGGTCTTCCGTCACGCTCAGGACTTCGATCGTCCCCTTCATGCCGTATTCCGTCATGTTGTTGGGTTCATAAACGCTGAACGTGATTCCGCGGGTGAGGTAGTCTTTCTTGCCGAGGTTGATATTCCCCTGTTTCCCGAGCGGATCGACGTAAATGAGTTCGCCCATTTTGCTTTCAGCCGGCGGGAGCTTGCTTTCACGATGGATCTCTTCGAGTTTTTCGATTTTTTCAGACCGTTCCTGGTTCTGCTTTTGCAGGTCTTTCTTTTCGCCTTCCAGTCTGCGGACTTTTCTCTGTTCCGTTTCTTTGGCTTTTTTCTGTTCCTTGAAACGGTCCATGGTTTCGTCGATGGAGCGCTTCTGGTCGGCGATCTGCTTTTCCAGGTTCCGAATTTCAGCTTCGTGCTGCTCCTTCACCGTGTCTTCGCCGAGTTTTTTGCCTTCTTCACGAGCCTTTTCGACCTGGTCTTTGAGGGAGATGATCTCGGTGTTCAGCTCTTCGATCTTGGCACTCAGGGCGTTCTGGTCCTTGATTTTCTCGTTCAGGTAGGCGATGACCGTCTGGTAGTTCGGTTTGGCGGCGCCGTCATCGATTCTGGGAGCGTCTTTCTCACCGCCGTCTTCCCCTTCTTCCTTCTCGCCGTCTTCCCCTTCGGGCTTTTCTTCGTCATCATCTTTGGGGGCGAGATCCGGCGCGGCTACCGCAGTTCCGTCACGGGCGACGATTTTCATGTTTTCGTTATATTTCTGCGTGATCGCGCTCAGCTCGTCCTCGGTGCCGAGGTAGCTTTTCAGAACCTGGATCTCGTTGCTGAGTTCCTCGATCTTCGCGTCTTTACCCGGCAGAACTTTGACCGCCTGTTCTTTGGCGATAAGCAGTTCATCGGCATTTTTCTTGAAATAGTATGTCGTCCCACCCAGAACGCACGCGATGATCACAAAAAGAATCAGCGCGATGGAAAGAGCCTGGTTTTTTCTCATGGAGGACCCCTTTAGCTAATATTCGGTTTGCTTTTTATGTATATTATGGTTAATCTGATTATACACTATCTACGTATCGTCTGTCAAGGATTCCCCATATAATTTTAAATATTTATTGAGTTTTTTTCTAATTTTATCGATTAAATAGTGTAGAATTTACCAAAAAGAACATCAAGTACAAAAAAAAGGTGGTGATTGAAACCCTTTTCGCGTCTTTCATTCCTCCACAGAATATTATGGACCTGACCAATCAGAAAATTTTCGTGATCGACGCTTACGGCCTCGTGTACCAGGTTTTCCACGCCCTGCCGCCGATGTATGGCAAAAGCGGCGAGATCGTGAACGCCGTGTTCGGTTTCACGCGCGACCTGTTCATGATCCTGGAGCATCAAAAGCCGGACTTTTTGTTTTGTGCGTTCGACCTGCACGCGCCGACGTTCCGCTCGAAGCTCTATTCCGACTACAAAGCCACGCGGGAAAAAATGCCTGAGGAGCTGATCGGGCAGATCCCGCGCATCCGGGAATTGCTCGACGCGCTGAAAATTCCGGTGCTGGCGCTCGAGGGGTTCGAGGCGGATGACATTCTGGCGACGATGGCCGAGCGCGTGCCGCAGCTCGGCGGGAAGTGCGTGCTGGTGACGAGCGACAAAGACTCGCGCCAGCTCATTTCCGACTCGGTCTCGATTTTCAGCATCCGGCGGAATCTTTACCTTGACCGCGAGTTTCTCCTGAAAGACTGGGGGATCACGCCGGAGCAGGTTGTGGACTACCAGGCGCTCGTGGGGGACTCGTCGGATAATGTGCCGGGGATCGCGCTGATCGGGCCGAAAGCCGCCAAGGATCTGCTCCTGCGGTTCGGGAGCCTTGAGGAGATTCTGAAGCCGGAAAATCTGGAGGAGTATTTTGGGCCGAAGCCGACGAAAAAGAAAGAAAACCTTCTGAACGGCGCCGAGACCGCGCGCCTGTGCCAGACGCTCGTCCGGCTGGACCGTCACGTCCCGATTGAGGTCGATTGGGAGGCGGGCGACGTGCGGAATTTCGACTTTGACGCCGCTTTGCCGATTTTCCGTCAGTACGCGTTCAAGTCGATGATTCAGAAAGCGGAGCAGTTTGCCGGGAAGTCGCGCAGTCCGCTGATGATCGATTTTGGCGATTCGGCCGACGAAGGGGCCGACGCGGAGCCGAAGCCCGTGAACGTGACGGGAAACGCCATGGATTTCGTGACGAAAACCGTCGAACTGCCGGAATTTGAAGGCGCGTACACGCCGGCCGCGGACGGGGCCGAGGAGAAAACGCTGATCCTTCCGCCGGCGCTTTTCACCGAGGAGCAGTTCAAAACGCTGGTCCACGAGGAAACGCAGACGGACCTTTTCAGCTTCTTCGAGCCGAAAACGGACGGCGGGCTGGAAGCGTTTCTAAACGAAAACCGCGAAAAACTTTCGGATCCCGCGACGGTCAAAATCGGGCTGAACCTGAAAAAAGCGCGGAATCTGCTCCGCCGGGCTGGGTTCGAAATGCGCGGGCCGCAGTTTGACGTCCTGGTGGCGCGGTACATTCTGGAGCCGGAAAAGGCCGAGGAAGACCGGAAAAACCCGCCGGAAGTGACGCTGGAGCTTTACCGTTCGCTCGTGGAGAAACTTCACGCCGCGGGGCTGGAAACGGTCTGCTACCGGCTGGAATTTCCTCTGATGGAGGTCCTGGCGGAAATGGAGTACTGGGGGATTTTCGTGCGCCGGGAGCGGCTGAGCGAGATCTCCGCGCGCTTTGCGGCCCGAATCGACGAGCTGACGCAGGAATTGTACGCGCTGGCCGGGGAAACCGTGAATTTGAACTCGCCGGTCCAATTGAGGAAAGTCCTTTTTGAAACGCTCGAACTTCCAGTTCTGCACAAAACGAAGACAGGGCCGAGCACCGACGCGCAGACGCTCGAGGAGTTGGCGCTCCAGCACGAATTCCCGGCGAAGCTCATCGAGTACCGGCAGCTGGTGAAACTGCAGAACACATACGTCGAGGCGCTTCCGAAGCTGATCTCGCCGCGGGACGGAAGGATCCACACGACGTTCAACCAGACCGTCACCGCGACCGGGCGGCTCAGTTCCAGCGACCCGAATCTTCAGAATATTCCGGTCCGCACCGAGATCGGGAAGCTCATCCGCAGCGCGTTCGTGCCGGAAAATCCGGACTGGTCGTTCGTTTCGGCCGACTACAGTCAGATCGAGCTGCGCGTGCTGGCGCATTTCTGCGGCGACGAAAACCTCTGCGAGGCGTTTCGTCATGACCAGGACATTCACGCGCGTGTGGCGAGCCAGATCCACGGGATCCCGCTTGAGGAAGTCACAAAAGACCAGCGTCGGGCCGCGAAGACCGTGAATTTCGGCGTGATCTACGGCCAGAGCGCGTTTGGACTGGCCGCCCAGCTCAAGATCCCGCAGGATGACGCCCGGGCGTTCATTCAGGCGTACTTCATGCAGTTCCCGGCCATTCAGTCGTTCCTCGATTCCGTGCTGGATTTTGCGAGGGCGAACGGTTACGTCCAGACGCTCTTTGGCCGGCGGCGTGCCATCGAGGGCGTGCGCGAGATTCGAAAAGGCCAGCTCACGCTTGCCGAGCGGATGGCCGTGAATACGGTGATCCAGGGCACCGCCGCGGACCTGATGAAGCTCGCGATGCTTCACGTGTACGAGCGGGTGAAACGGGAAAAACTCCACTCCCGCCTCCTGCTGCAGATCCACGACGAACTGATGCTGGAGTGCCCGCCGGAAGAAATCGAAACGGTCCGGCGGCTTCTGGAGGAGGAAATGACCTCGGCCTGGTCGCTTTCCGTCCCGCTCAAAGTCGATGTGGAAGTGGAAAAGGAGTGGTAAAATGGAGACTCAAAACCGGTTTGAATTTGACCGTCTGCCCTTTTCGGCGTTCGAGGAGTACATGCTGCTCGACGATTCCCACGCGTACCCCATGGACTCCGTGCGGCTTCTGCACTTTTCGGGTCGGCTGGAACACGAGGCGGTGGAAAAAGCGCTGAAAGGGGTCTGGGAACGCCAGCCGCTTCTGCGAAGCCACGCGGTCCGAAGAGGACGGCGTCTGGAGTGGGCTCCCAGTACGGAACTCCCGGAAATCATTTGGAAAAACGCGGATTCCACGCCCGACGCGCTCAACGCCAGCGGCTTCCCGTCCATGCGGCCGATCGATCTTTTTCAGGAGACCGGCTGCCGCGTGTACGTCGTGGAGTCGGAGCGCGAAAACTGGATGAAAATCCTTTTCCAGTTCCATCACAGCGTTTCGGATGGGCTCGGCGAGATGCAGATCCTCGGCGACTTTGTGACCCTTTACGCAATCGCGGCCGGGCTGATCCCGCCGGAAACGCAGCTCCGTCCCCTTGATTTCTCGAAGCTCCCGCTGACCCGCCGGGTTGGATGGTCTTTGGCGAGCTATTTCCGCAACTATTTCCATTCGACGCGGACGACCCGGGCGTTGCTTTTTGGACGTTCCAACCCGTTGATTCCGCACACTCCGAAACCGCGGACGGAACCGACGGGGCCGTACCCGTTTCTTCAGTCGCTTCCGCTGACGCAGGACGAAACGCGGCAGTACGTCCAAAAGGCCAAAAAGCTCGGCGTGACGGTGAACGATTTGCTTCTGCGCGACTTTTTCCGGACGATCGACCAGTGGCGGGTCCAGGAAAAGAAGGATTTTCCCAAAGGAGCCACGCGCGTGATGGTCCCGATGAGCATCCGCGGGCCGCAGCACGACGGCCTCCCCTCGGTGAACATCGTTTCGTCGGTTTTTCTGGACCGGAAGAAGCGTGAAATGGCCGGCGACCCGCAGAAACTGCTGGAGGGGATCCACCGCGAAATGGAGTGGGTTAAACGTCACGATCAGAAGTACGTGTTTGTGCTCGCCTTGCACATCGGTCGAAAACTGGGGGGATTTCTTTCCTGGTCGCTCAAAAGCCGGCGCTGCCGGTCCACCGGAGTCCTTTCCAATTTGGGGCGTGTGATGGGACTGGCGCCCGTGCCGCGAAATGAGGACGGAACGATCCAGCTCGGCACCAGCCGTCTGGAGTTCATCGACGCGGCCCCACCGATTCGTTCCCAGACGATGATTTCATTCTCGGCGCTGACTTACGCCAACGCATTGCGACTCTGCTTGCGTTACGACCAGAATTTCCTCACGACGGCCGATGCGGAGAGTTTTTTGGCGGCGTTTTACAGAAATCTGAATGAAAAGGCGTGAATGAAAGTCCCCCCTTTGAGACGACGGACTCGTGAAACGAGACTCGGTGGGGGCAGCCTTTTCTGCATCTCTATGAAAAATCTTGATAAAAACTCCGGGAAAGGCTTGACTTTTTGAATTAATGAGTTAAAATGAATCAGGCTTTTCAAAGACAGAAATTTCCCTTTTAACAAAAAATCAGATCAAGGAGAAAACCATGAGCAGCATGGAACAGTACGAAATGGCTGGAATCATGTCCGTTGAGGAACGCGCAAAGTTCATCACGCGCACGTACCTGCATCTGGCCGGGGCGGTTGGAGCGTTCGTCGCGCTGGAGGCCCTGCTTCTGAGCATTCCGGGAATCGAAAATCTCGCTCAGCTGATGTGCAGCAGCAAGTCCGCCTGGCTCATCGTGCTCGGGGCTTTCATGTTCGTGAGCTGGATCGCGGAGAAATGGGCGTTCAGCGCCACCAGCCTCGTGACGCAGTACCTGGGGTTAGCTCTTTACGTCGTGGCGGAAGCCGTCATTTTCGTCCCGCTTTTGTTCGTCGCGAAAACCTTCCACCCGGGAGTCATTCCGCAGGCCGCCACCGCAACGGTCGCACTCTTCTGTTTCCTGACGGTCGCCGTCATGGTGACGCGCTTTGACTTTTCCTTCCTGCGTACCGGTCTGGTTTTTGCCGGGCTGGCCGCGCTGGGGTTCATCATCGCGTCGATCGTTTTTGGTTTTACGCTGGGGCCGATTTTCACGTACCTGATGATCGCGTTCGCGTGCCTCTACATTCTGTACGACACTTCGAACGTTTTGCTTCACTGCAACACGGATCAGCACGTCGGCGCCGCGCTGGCGTTGTTCGCTTCGGTCGCGCTGCTCTTCTGGTACATCCTGCAGCTTTACCTGGATCGTGAGGGCTGAGCCTTTATTGGGATCGTGACTGATTAAAGAAGAGGAGGTTGGAAATGACGACGTATTTCGAAGTCAAGAAAAAATGCGCTCTTTGCGGAGCCGAATCAACGTTTGAAGTCATTGGGAGCTCCAGCAGTTTTGGGAGTCCCGATTTGGATCTGCGCCCGCCTCTTTTGCTGCGCAGCGCCATCGATCATGCCGTCGAAGTCTGCCCGAAATGCGGCTATACGGCCGGCGACATTGAAGAGGAAACGAAAGTGAAACCGGAAATGATGAAGGTCCCGGCCTGGGAAACCTTCGACGGGATCCCGTTTAAGGATGAGCTTTCCAAAAACTTTTATCACGCCTACCTCCTGGCTGCGGCAGTCGATGACCAGAAGACCGCATTTACCATGCTGCTGAACGCCGCCTGGGCTTCTGATGACGAGAAAAATGCCAAAGCCGCGCTGGCGTGCCGTAAAAAAGCGATCCCGTTCCTGAATCAAGTAATCGAAAAGGAAGAAGAACGCGAAAGGCGTTTGACTTTGGAAGTCGTCCGGGCCGATGTACTCCGCCGTGCCGAAATGTTTGAAGAAGTGGAAAAACTCTACGCAAACTGGAGCTGCGGCGATAAACTGCTGAACCAGATCATCAAGTTCCAGCGTCGTATGGCAAAAATGAAGAACTCGAAGTGTTTCACGGTTCAGGACGCGCTTTAATGCTCTGAAAGATGAATGAAGCCGAAGGCCGAAATCGTGCCGTGCTTTTCGGCCAACCCAGCATTTTTTCCTCCCGCAAGTGGTGCAAGAACTCGCCGCTGACGGGAGGTTTTTCTTTTGATCTGATCTGCGGCTTAGAAATGCTTCCGCCAGTCCACGAGATGAAAATCGACCTTCATCTGGCCGTTGAACGAGTTGAGGATCGGCCGGAACGCCACGTCGATCGGTGTTTTGGTCTGGTAAAGCTGCAGAAGCTCGTCGAGGTGCTCGCCCATGTTGAACGCGATGATGCGGAACGTCCGGTGCGCCTGCTCGACGTAAAGCACCAGATGGACCGGCCGGTCCGGGTCCCCATCGTAGCGCTGTTTCCCGAGCGCCCCCGGTTCGCGGCTGAGCAGCACGTCCGTCGTGCAGAAAACCGGCGCCGGATTATCCGTCCCGAACGGTGCGAGACGGTTCAGTGACTGCACGGCCGAAAGCGTGAAAATCGAAAGAATTTCCTCCGAATCGATCCAAAGCTCCGGGATCTGCGCGTCTTTCGGAAGGAGCCGCTCAACCACGTCGCAGAACGCATCTCGGAAGGTTTCAACGTTCGAGGCCGCGATTCTCAGGCCCGCCGCGCCCGCGTGTCCGCCGAAACGTTCCAGATGTTCCGAGCAGAGCGACAGCGCGTCGTGAAGGTTGAACTCCGGAACGTTCGGGATTCCGCGGGCCGACCCGGTTCCGCTCTGCGCGCCGGTTTTGCTCAGCGCGATGAGGACCGTCGGGACGTTATAGCGCTCAGCCAGTTTGCCGGCCACGATCCCAATGACCCCCGGGTGCCAGTTATGGCTCGCCAGCACGATTGCCGGCGGCGCTTCGGTCCGGCCCGGGTAAAGTTCCTTGAGTTGCTTCGTAGCTTCGCGCTGCATGGTCGTTTCGAGATTCCGGCGCTTTTCGTTCAGTTCGTCGAGATAAACCGCCGTTTCCCGCGCGGATTCCGGGTCGTCAGTGGTCAAAAGGTCCACGCCGAGCCACGCCTGCTCAAGCCGGCCGGCGGCATTCAGGCGCGGAGCCAGACCGAAACCGACGTCTTCCGCCTCGAAGAAATTCTTGTCGTAGAGCTTGCTGACCTTCAGAAGCGCCTCCAGACCGACCGACGGCTTCGTCCGCAGCTGCTTCAGACCCGAAACGACGATCACTCTGTTTTCGTCCGTCAGCGAAACGACGTCGGCGATGGTCCCGATCGCGGCCAGCGAGATCGCCTCCAGAATGAAGGCCTGCCGCCGATCCCCCACGCGGGGACTGTTCGCAAAACGCTGCGCCAGTGCCCACGCCAGCTTGAACGCCACGCCCGCGCCGCTCAAATATGCAAACGGGTACTGCACGTCGGTCCGCGGGTAACGGATCAGAATTTTCGGCCGCCCAACCACGTGCACGGTCGGCTCCGGCGCGTCCGCTTCCGGCTCGGCATAAAGCCGCAGAAATTCATCCTCGGGGAATGCGTCGAATTTCCCGCACGTCTGGAATTCCGGGTGCGAGAAAAGATCCGGGTGCACGATGGCGTCCGCGTCGGGGAGGTGCTCGCCGGGCTGGTGGTGGTCCGTGACGATGATCGTCATGCCGAGCTCTTTGGCCAGCGCGACCTCTTCCACCGCAGTGATCCCGCAGTCCACGGTCACGATGACGTCGACGTTTCGTTCTTTCAGGTTCTGAATGGATTCGCAGTTCAGCCCGTACCCGTCGCGCAGGCGGTTGGGGATAAAGTAAATGGGGCGGTTCGCTTCGTTGCCGTGGAAATCCATGCGCAGGCACTTGAACAAAATGGCCGTCGCGGTCATGCCATCGACGTCGTAGTCCCCGTAAACGGCGATTTTCTTTCCCTCCCGGACCGCTTTGAACAGGATCCACGCGGCACGTGCGCAGCCATGCAGAAGATTCGGCTCATGCAGATGGATCAGGCGCGGGTCGAGATGACGTGCGACCTCGTTCGGGTGCGAGACTCCGCGGGAAACCAGGAGCTTGGCGAGAACTGGCGGAATTTGAGCAAAACGCACTACGCCTGTAATGCTGGCTACGTCCCGTTCACCGAGCCGAAAGCGCCAACGTTTTGCCAAATGCTTCACCATATTCAAACAAGAGGGAAAGGAGGTTCAAGAAAACAAGAAAAACGGGAAACGAGATACACAATGCCCCCGTTTCCCTTGTGCGCAAAGAAAAAACTATTTTTTCTTTTCCTTGTGAAGGGTGTGTTTGCGTTCGCACGCGCAAAATTTTTTGATGTTGAGTTTTTCACTTCCAGGCTTCCGACGCAGAACGTAGTTGTACGCGCCGCATTCCGAGCACACGAGGAAAATCGGTTCTGCTTTCTTTTTGTTTTTGGCCATTTTCAAGTCTCCAAAGAATACTCGAGGGTTTCCCTTCGATAGTTTCGAAAATAATATTAACGTGTTACATTTTACACAAAGCTGAAATTTTGTAAAGCCCCCCCGGCGGGAAATTTTTAAAATTTAATAAGATTGAAAGAAACGGACGTGTCCCCCTCACCCCCGGCCATTTTTTATCTTTTCCAGGATATTTCAAAAATTTTAAAAAAAATCCCCTGCACCCCCTTGAAAGAAATTTCGTTTGTGGTATATTATGCGTTCACTTGAGCGACAAATCGCCAAGTTAATCTTTGACAATTTGATGAATTTTTCATGAAGCACAAAATTTTATCGGGAACCTTGATAGAATTTGAGTAAAGTCAACAAGTGGTTTAATAAAAACCAAATCTGACAAAAACCGATTTGTCAGTGCT
>JAFSMO010000002.1 GCA_017447865.1 Thermoguttaceae bacterium | reverse complement strand
TTACGGCTTTATTGCCCTTTTCGGCGTTACTGGCTTTCACATTGCCCGTGGCTTCGCTCGGGACCGAGAGCGTCACACCGTCGGCGACGTAAATACCACCGCCGTTGGCCGTGGCCGTGTTACCGGTGATGCTTTCCGTGGACCCGTTATTGAGTTCCGTATCCGCCGCGGCATACACACCACCGCCGTTGACCGCTTCGTTATCCTGAATCGTCAGGCTCCCGTTCAGACCGTTTTCGACCGTGCCGCCCTGGTAAATACCACCGCCGTTGCCGGACGCCGTGTTGCCGTCGATCGCAACCGCACCGTCGAAGTCAAGCGTACCGGCATTGTAAATACCCGCACCGTTGACGGCATTGTTGGACTTCACATTGCCCGTGGCGCTGTCCGGAGTCGAGAGCGTCTTGCCGCTGGCGACGTAAATACCACCGCCGTTGGCCGTGGCCGTGTTGCCGGTGATGCTTTCCGTGGACCCGTTATTGAGTTCCGTATCCGCCGCGACGTACACACCACCGCCGTTGGTCGCGATGTTTTCCTTCACCAACAGGGTCCCGTTCAGGCCGTTGGTAAGCGTGCCGGCCTGGTAAATACCACCGCCGTTGTAGTTGTCGGCCGTGACGTTGCCCGTGATGTTGGTCGTGCCGTTGAGCGTGAGCGTGCCACTGTTCAGGATACCCGCGCCGTTGTCTTTGACGCCGATGTACTCATCACTCGTATCCTTGGCGCCCTTGTTGTCCTTGACGTTCAGGGTCGTGCCGGCGTTCTGGGTATAGGTTCCGGTCGCAGTGTTGTCGATACCGCCGCCGATGTTGTCAACGACGTCGATCGCGCCGGTCTGCGTGAAGGAGTTCTCGTTCTTGATACCGCGCAAGCCGTTACCTTTGATGTACACGCCTTCAGCCTCGACGGTACCGGTCGTGCTGTTGTAAATACCGTGCTGGCCATTGCTGAGGATCTGGATCGTCGCGTCCTCACCCGAGCCAGTGCCGAGAAGCGTAGGGGTACCGTTGTTGTAAATACCATCTACCTCGTTGTGATCGATCGTCGCGTTGTAAATCTCAAGTTCATCGGCATTATAAATACCATTTCCCTTGTCCTTCTGACTCGCTTCATTATTATAAGCTAAGTTATAGGCAATCAGCACATCCGAGGAGTCACCATTTGCGGTTCCGATCGTCACCTTACCCTTGTAATTGTAAATACCTCCGTTTAAGTTGCCATCATCTTTTGTGCTGCCATCTTCACCCTTTTTACCGATCGTAGCATTGTAGATCGTGAGGGTTCCAGCGGTAATAGTACCATTTTTATTCTCACCGTTTTGGATCCCATATCTCGTGTTGTTGGTGATCACCACATCTCCAGCATCACCGACCTCACCAGTTTGTGGATCGTAGGTACCGATTATCAGGGTGCCTTGCCGGTTGTTGATACCATCGCCACCGTCTGATGCGCCTAATATAGTACCGTTACCGTCAATCGTCCCTTTCTCGACGATAATCGTACCACCACCCTGCGAATTAATACCGCTCCAGCCGTTCTTGTAGATATAGACGTCTTCAGTATTGTTCCCTACCACTTTAATAGTACTAGCCTTGTCCTGGCTAATACCAAACTGCTGATTTAAAGTAATCGTCGCATTGTAAATTGTAAGGTCAGCATCAGTCCCTGTATTGTAAATGCCATTTTGCTTGTTCTTTTCAATCACTACGTCAGTAGCCTCACCATCTACTGGGGTACCGATCTGCAGAACACCTTTTTTATTATTCTTAACACCATGCATGGTATTCAAGTATATCTTTGCCGTGTTAATAGTGCATATACTGCTAGCGTCTTCGTTAATAACACCATGCTGGTTGTCGTGAATGTCGATCGCAGCGGCTGATTCCCCTTTAAGGACAGCCTCAGCTCCACCATGGTTGTAGAGTCCAGCATACGTGGAGTTGCAGATCGTCGCACTGACAATGTTGATTTTGGCATTAGCTCCATTGTTCTCAATACCATCGCTTCCGTTCTTGTAAATATACACATTCTTCAGCTCATAACCTTCCGCACTCAGGTTGGCGGCGTTGTAAATACCGTCCTTCCTGTTCTCCATGATCCTGATCGATGAATTCTCACCCGTACCAGTACCCTGGACCTTGAGCAGACCAGAATTATTGCGAATTCCGGTCCTGTTTTTGGTAATATCCACTTGAACTTCTTTGGATGAAGAGGCAGCCATGATCACTGTACCGCCATTGTTGGTAATGCCGGCGGTATTATTGTTCTCGTTACCGCTGCCGTTACCGGTGATCGTCGCTTTGTAAATATTAACATTCCCTTGTTTACCATTTCTAATACCACACAACCCGTTACCATTGTAACCTGTAGATCCTTCTCCTGCGGCACCGATGATGATCGCATCTTTCGAGTTGCCGTCAATGTTCAACGTAGAAACGGTAGAATTGTTTATACAATTGTAGATACCGTCACCCGAATTTCCAGCAATGGTCGCATTGTAAATCGTAACATTACCCCCCTGGATCGCAATACCATGAGTGTCATTATTCGGGGGATCAGATTCCCTAAGGTTATTGACGATCAATACATCACCGGCCACTCCGCCAGTCGAACTATCAGTCTTTTGGGTACCGATAGTCGTAACAGCGCTGGTCGCGTTCCGGACACCAGCGACCGTATTCCCGTGAATATACCCCTTGACAATTTCGAGTTCACTTCCGCTGCCATAGTTTTCAACACCGTACCTGTTACCGGAAATATCAAGCTCATGGGTGGTGACGCCGCCTTCAACGGTGGTGTTGCCTTCCAGAAGCGTCACAGCCTCTTTATTGTTATAGATACCATCTTCCTTGTTGTCTTCAATCGTCGCGTTGTAAACCGTAAGGTTCCCAGTATTCGTGCCGCCAATTTGAATAACGTGCTGTGTGTTTTCGATCCCGTTAGCGGTGTTGTTTCTAATCAACACATCACCAGCCTTACCGGAGTTCTGGGCGCCAATGACCATCGTACTCCAGTTTTCAATTCCATCTTGCTCGTTGTCTTCAATCGTCGCGTTGTAAATCGTGACGGACCCATTTTCATTTCGAATACCGTTTTCCTCGTTCCCGAAAATCAGAATATCCCCGGGGCTGCCCGTACCATCGGCCCTGCCGATGATCACTTCGCCAAATCGATAGTTTCTGATCCCATTGGTGGTACGCCAAGTTACTGTCGCTTCATCGGCATTGTTGCTGAACGTCCCTTTGTAAATGGTGAGTTTACCATCATTTTCGACACTGTCACCATGGTTAGAGGTGATCTGGATGTGGTCTGCCGTGCAGGAGGCGTCTGTGGTACCGATCACCATCGTACCGGCATTTTTGATACCGTCACGATAGTTTTCAGAAATTTTCACGCAGGTAATAATGACTTTACTGTGGTGTCCCTGGTCCGCAACATCATCTCCAATAACGCCGCCCGCACCAATAATACCATTGACATTGCCGCCGGTCCTGTGTTTATTGATAATGATAGACGGGACTTCTTCTTCCTCACCATCACCATTGATGACCGTTTCCATGTGACCATAGAGATATGCGTCAGCTCCACTGTGATTATAGAGGCCATACTCACCATTATCACTATCCTCGAATACCCCGGTAATCGTCGCGTTGTAAATATAGAGTACCGCGTTGCTGTTTTCGTCGTTGATACCTTTGTTTTCGATACCATCACTCTTGTTGTTGAGGATCAGGATATCTGAGGCCTTCCCTGTTCCATCTGCTTTACCGATGATCGCCGTACCTTCATTGAAAATACCGTCACCATGGTTGATTTTAATGGTCGCGCCGGTAACGAGAAGGGTACATCCTATATCATTTCTGACACCGCCTTTATTTTCAAAGGAAAGTTCCTGGGTGGGGGTAGCATGGGTACCATTATCATAGATAAGGATCGACGCAGCCGTTTTACCGGCGAGAGTTGCCTTGCCGCCGCTGTGGTTATTGATCCCGTAATCTTGTTCCTGGAGATCATCGCTGAGATTACTCTCGATCGTCCCATTGTAAATGGTAAGCTCCGCCGTGGCTCCGAAGGTGTCGATCCCGCCTTTCTTGTTTTCACTGATCAGCACAGCGTCAACCGCCTCGGAACCTTCGGTACCGATTACCACCTTTCCTCCCTGATTGTAAATACCGTCGCCGGTGTTCTTGATGAGCTGCCCGTTGATAAGGTTAAGCGTACCGGCGCTGGTGTTTTCGATACCGTTGGCGTTGAAACTGGAAACCGTCGCGCCGTCGGTGAGGGTGAGCGTACCACTGTTGGAAATGCCCGCACCTTTGTTTCTGGACATACTGTCCTCGCCCGTATATACCAGACCGTCGATCACGACCGTGGTACCCGCGCCAAACGTCATGTTCGCGGCGGTATTTGAGAAGTTGCCGACCGTGACAGTGACCGTGCCGGTGGCGCTGCTGTCATAAATCTGCGTGCCGTCAATCGTCAGCTTGTGACTCGTGTTCGTGTAGTTGGAGGTCAGCGCCCTATCGAGGGAATAGTTGGCATTGGCGAAGCCAAGGGTATAGTCTCCCGCAAGCGTGCCGGCATTCAGCGCGGCAAACGCCTCGCTCAGACTGATGGTATCGGCCGTATCGGCAGTTTCGCTCGCGGCAGTGACAACGATGACCGTGCCACTAGTGGACGACGTAATTTCAATGCCGCCAGAGGTAAGAGTCACATTCGTGTTATTGTACAGGATGTCCGTACCCGCTCCGCCGTTGAGCGTCAGCGTACCGCTAGTCGGGGCCGCGGCAACATTGAAGGAGTCATCGCCCGCGCCGCCGTTGATCGTCACGTTCAAATTACTGCTGGAATCAAACGTGATACTGCCAGAGCCAAAACGGATGCTTTGTCCAACTTCAATGGTGTCATTACCGGAAGCAGCATTGATGGCAACCGAGCCGGAACCCGTAATCGTAACATTCCCGGGGGTTGCGCCCACAGTGACGGATACGCTGCCCTCGATCGTAACAATGCCGGTATCTGCGTCGGTGATAATTGTGGTCGAATCACTTTCACACGTAAACACATAACCGTTAAAGTCCACCATATCTCCCGTGGCGCCCAACGCGACCGGGGCGTCCAAAGTCGGAACTTCGTTCGTGAAGTCCATCGTCACAACCGGAGCGGATTCCATGGGCGTCATTTCGGCCGGAGCGATACACGTATAATCCACAACATCAGATGCAGCCGAAACAGGCGAGGCGCTCAGCAGCTGACGCTCTTCCAGAGACTCCATGCGAAGTTCGCGGGACTTGTGGTTGATGTTCTGTTGAAAAGACTGAGAGAAACGATTCTTCCATGATTTTGTCATAAAATAACCTTTGATGCTTAACCTGGTGTCTATATATATAACCATTTGGATTTATCGGTAAAGATGTTTTTTCCATTAAGGCATATTTTAAGTTCTGAATGGTATTTAACAGTATAGCCCAAAATCTTTAACGATCAGGCAAATTGGAAAAGTACAAAAAACTGGTCTTCCCAAATGAAATTCCAATCAGTTTCAATCTTTTCAATTTGCGACATTTGTAATATAATTACGCCTTCGACGGTTTATTTTCGGAGGAAAACAGGCGATATATCCTGAAAGTTTATTGTGTACAATTATTTAGGCCGTGCTTTGAATTGGAGTTCGAAGTGTAATCGAAATTCAAACAGGTGATTGTAATGTCAAAACGTTAATGCCCGGAGTCCTGTTTCGTGTTCCGGCTTTTGCATAACTGGCCTCAAAACAAAGTTGTGGGATACGGTTTTCTCCTTACACCTGAGGAAAACAAAACTGTGGCTCATGAGTATTCTCCATTGTGAAAACCATAAGCCTGGCGTTTCATCGTCCAGATTTTGTTGACCAGCCATACAAGGGACCAATGAATTAATACGTCGTAACAGGTTAAAATGTTCACTAGAAAGCTTTCACGAAGGTAAGCCGCCCAAATCAGCTCTTTCCATCCCTTTGTCAAAGCATGGCTTTAAGCCCACAAAGGACAACGGAGGGAATCGCCTCTCCAAATTCCCTTTACTGTAATTTTGTGTTTTTTTCTGGAAATGTCAGTGATGTCGTATTGACGAATTCCTTGTTCGTTGTATAATCCAAATGCTGACAAGGTTCTTTCTCGTGAATATGGTTTGCAGTTTATTAAATAACTCGATAGATTTGTAGAGGTTTTCTTCTTTTCAGGCGTCCCGACCGGGCACGAGCGCCTTATATGAGATTCCTGTTTGTCGGATCGGGACTTTACTCCCGCTTCTTTCAGATTCCGCCTCACGACGGACACCCTTGCGCTTGGCTACAGTTCCTACTGCAAAGCCTGTGTGGACTTTCACCACGAGTTAAGATTCATGCAAGACATACCCCAAAAACGGAGGCGGGAATCATTCCCGTCTCCGTCATGATGTCCATAGCAGCAAAGGATTAAAGGTCAGCCGCCTTGACAACCTGAATTTTCAGGCTATAATTACCAACATCGGATAAGGATTCCAACAGGTCCCGTATCCGACCTGTCATTTCCTCAACTGACCTATAGTCAGACCTATTTAAAACCACAACCCCAGTTTCACCCCGCAAAATACGGGATGAAACTGACATTGTAGGTGCCCTGGAAGCGTCGTCCCCGTAAGATTTTAAATCACTCTTCGACCAGTTTGTTGTGCACCGCGTCGATTTCTTCCTGCGAGACGCCGATGCTCAGCAGGTACTTCACCACCTGAACGCGGATCGGCTCGTCCGGGCCGAACTCCTTCAGGCAGCCAAACAGAATGCCCGGCAGACGGCAGAAACGCATCCGGATGAAGCAGAACGTCGTGAGTTCGTACTGGTCGATGATCGTCTGGTCGTCGCGGCCGATCACGCCGTCAAGCATGACCCCCACCGTCCCGGTCCGGTCAGCGCCCGCCGCGCAGTGGAAGTACATCGGGTAAATGTCCTCGGTCGCCATCGTGTGGAAAATCTCCACGAGGTACTTCTTCACGCTGTCCGACTTCAAATTATACGCGCCCATCGGGAAATTGATCCGGCGGAAATCCGGTTCGAGTTTCGGCTCACCAGCGTCCCAGCGGGTCTGAGTCTCCGTCACGCCGCGCAGGTCAAACTCGCACTTGAGCTGGAGCACGTCGCGGTAGAAGTACATCCGTTCGTCCTCGCTCTGCGCCCTCGGGTCTTCGGAGCGGGCCTTCGTGTGGATGGCGGCACTGCGGTAAACCAGGCCCTGACGCACTTTCTTCCCGTCCGCGTTCACGCCGCCGCCCAGGTCGCGGAAGTTCTGGCTCCACGGGGTGAACATGAAGCGCGGGAAGCGGTCAAGCGTCGTGAACGTCCGGACGTCCGACTCGATCGTCTGGCCGTTTTCGTCTTTCGCGGTGACTTTCCAGTAGTACTTCACCCCGAGCTTGAGGTTTTCCGGTCGGGCCGAATTCGTCAGCGTGTACGTATGGAACGGCTTGGCGAAGTCTTCCGTCTCGGAGAAAAGGACCGTCTGGTCGGTGACTTCCCCCTCGACCGTCCAGGTCAGCGGGCGAAAATTGCCGTTTTCGGCCTTGTACCGGTCCAGAAGGGCGTAGGTCCAGTCATTCGCGCGGGAATCGGCCCAACCCTTCGGGTCGCGCATCGTCACCTCGCGCCCCTCGGCCTTCGCTTTCTCGGTTTCGGCCTTGAACGCTGCCATGTCTTTGTCGTAATTTTCGAGGCGGATCCGGATCTTCTCCGGGACTTCGGCGCGTTTTGCGTCGTTTTCGAGGAATTCGTGTTCAATCGGCGAGACCGTATCAAGCACCGCACCGTCCGGCGGGGCCGTGAGTTTCAATTCCGCAGCGGAAACGGCCGCGGCAAAGCAAAGAACGAAAGAAAACAAAATACGGGTGGGCAATTTCATGGGGGATCTCCTTGAATAAAGTGTGGAGGGTGGAGGGTGGAGGGTGGAGTTGGAAAAGCCTTCGGCTTTTTAAGGGGAGAAATCTTTCTGAAACCAGCGTTACGCGAAGCGTCAACTCCACACTCCACTCTCCACACTCCACACTATTGTTGGGTTCAACTCGAAATTTGAGCGATGAGCCGGCGGGCGAGGGTCACCGCGGCGTTTGCGTTGTCGCTGTAGCCGTCGGCGCCAATTTCGTCGGCGTAGGACTGCGTGACCGGCGCGCCGCCGATCATGACCCGGACCGAGTCGCGCATATTCGCGGCGACCAGCGCCTCGATCGTCTTGCGCATCGCGGGCATGGTGGTCGTCAGGAGGGCCGACATGCAGAGGATCTCCGCCTGATTATCCTGCAGAGCCTTGAGGAATTTCTCCGGCGTGACGTTCGTCCCGAGGTCGATCACCTGAAAGCCTGCGCCTTCGAGCATCGACGCGACGAGGTTCTTCCCGATGTCGTGCATGTCGCCCATGACCGTCCCAATGACCACCTTCCCGATCGGCTCGGAGCCCGAAGCGGCAAGAAGCGGCGAAAGGACCGCGAGCGATTCTTTCATCGCCCGGGCCGCGATCATCAGCTGGGGAACGAAAAATTTGTGCGCTTCAAAGCGTGCGCCGGCCTCGTCCATCGCGGGAATCATCGAATCGGCGATCAGGTCCTGAGGAGTGGACCCCGAATCGAGGGCTTCCTGCACAAACTTTTTGGCGTCCACGTTTTTGCCGGTCAAAATGGCATTAAAAAGCGCTTCGTTGCGTTCGGGCATGGTCTAAAGGAACGGTTAAAAAAACAAAACTCACGCGGGTCCGTCGGTCGGCGTCTTACCGCGCTTTTTCTTCGATGAGGTTTTTCGCCTGTTTCAGCCATTCGGCGCGCTGCTCGGGCGTGCTCATGATGACCGACGCGAAATTGATCCGGGTGAAATCATCCACGCCGACGGTCTTGAATACGATGTTCTTCCAAAGGTTTTCGAGCGGGTCGCCGTTGACGCTGACCTCGATCTCCGGGGGCGTGTTCCCGGTCGTAAAAACGACGCCTTTGCGTCCTTCCAGCTTCCGAATGACCCCTTCCGCCGTGAAGGCGTAGCAGAAACCCTGACGAAGCACGCGGTCGATCCACCCCTTCAGGATCGCCGGCGGCATTCCCCACCAGTTCGGATGAACGACGACGTAAAAATCGGCGTCGAGCACCTGCTGAATGTCCGCGCGGACCGCTCCCCCGAGCGATTCGTTCGTCTGCGCCAGTTCGTCGGCCGTCAGTACCGGGTCGAAATGCTCCGCGTAGAGGTCTTTCAGCGTGACTTCATACCCCGCTGCCGTGAGCGTTTCCGCCGCAAGCTTGGCCAGCGCGCCGCAAAAACTCCCCTCGGCCTTCTGATGCGCCAAAACGATGAGTGCTTTCATGGGTCTGCTCCTTTCTCGAGAGTGAACTATCTTTCCTATTATAACACAAAACGAGAAAAAGTCAAGCGGTTGGAAAAAAGTTCAATATTTTTGAAAATTTATAGGGAATTTCTGGAAATTCTCTGGAATTTTTATTCCGTCGATCGTCTAATATTTTAGGAAGGGAATCTTTTTTTGATTTCTGTCCCGTTGAAGAAACAAAACCATTCAACCTTTCAGAAAGGAATTCACGATGGATACGATCAACACTCAAGACTCTTACGCTTCTGGTTTCGCGTCGGGCTGCGGGACCGTCGTTCTGGTTCTTCTGATCCTTGTTTTCTCGGTCGGGTATTTTCTCCCCCCGTCCACCAATAATTCCTGCATTGATCACTCTGCATTGCCCAAATTGATCGACGACGAAGCGGCCATGGACCAAGCTGTAGACGCCGTCGTGGAAGAAGCCGTCAAATGCAAGGAAGAGATCAAGGAAAACCTGGAAGAATTCTACCAGGACGGCAAAGAAAAGGCCAAAGAGATCGTCAACAGCAGCTTGAGTCCCGCAAAGAAGATCGAAATCTCCAGCGAAACCGAGGCGGCCGTCGATGAAGCGGTTCACGCCGGGATCAATAATCTGGTCGAAGCCGGCGTGGAAAACAAAGAGACCATCAAGGCCAAAGGGAAGCAGGCGTACAGAGACATGAAAAAAGCGCTCACGTCAACGACGGTTTATTAAAAAAGATTGAACCAAACCGGTTTTTTGGTCGTTAAATATTGGGGGCACGCGGAGAGTGATCTCCACGTGATTTTTTAAACTTTTTTACTGGGGGAAACGCACATGAACCACATTTTTTCAACCCTGAGATCCGCTTTCGTCACGCGGTACGCCAGTTTCCGCGGACGGTCGGGACGCGGCGAGCTGCTGCTCTGCCTGTTCGTGGAATTCCTGCTTTTTGCGATCTGGATCGCCCTGTGCTGCACGCTTTTGGCCCACGCGCTTTACAACTGGGACAAAATCTGGTTCACGGCGGCCCTGATCCTGGTCCTCACCCCGCCGCTGATCAGCGTCCACGTGCGGCGGCTGCACGACATAAACTGGAACGGCTTTTGGCTCTGGCTGTGGCCCGTTCCGGTCGCGCAGGTTTTTCTTTGGGTGGTGCTTTTCCTCCGCAAAGGAACGGCCGGACCGAACCGTTACGACGACGCCCGCCCGCCGCGGCCGCTGCGCCGGAACCCCATCTGCTGGGGCGTCGCGATCCTGGTCTGCTGGATGTGCGTCCCCTTGCTGCTGGAGAAGCTCCCGACCCGGATCACGCCGGAAACGCACTTCATCACCGAGCCGCGCACACCGGACGGCCAGGTCGATTACTACACGCCGCTGATCGCGCAGTACGCCGAGATGTTCAAGGCCCCCGAGCAAAACGGCGTGCGGGACCTTTTGCAAATGTTCGGTCCCCAAATCCTGATGGACTTCACCGTAAGGGATCCCAAAGCCCCGGAATACCAATTTGTCCCTCTGACGTACGAAAAGCTGGATCTTCCGCTGGACACCAAACCGGAATTTCCGGATTATAAATCTCTGAATTGGGAATGGCTAAGAGACCATCTTCCGGTCGTAGAGGAAAATCCCCGAACGAACATGAAATACGTGGACGTTTCCAGCCTGAAAATCAGCCCGGAAGATTACGCCCGCGTAGAGCTCAAAGAGCCTGAAACGCTTTCGGATCCTGCACAGAGTGAAGATGCTCTGAGATTTTACGTCAGTTTTCATCTTTCCCAGCCGTGGAAGGACGAGGACCACCCCCTCGCCGCCGAGTGGCTGAAGGAGAACGACCCGATCCTGGACCGGGTCGCCGCGGCAATTCGGAAACCGTACCTGATGCCGTTTTTTTCCGAGTATGAGCTGGGACTTCACGACGGCTGGTCCCTCTGGCCTTTCAAATTCGTTGCACCTTTCCAGATTCGTGCCGCGTACTCATTGGAAATCGGCGAGGAAGAAAAAGCCCTCGAGGATGCGCGGACGTTGATCCTGCTTGGCCAGCATTGGCAAAAGGGGCCAACCTCGTCGTACATGACCTACGGGATAAGAATCGAATCTTACGGTTTCCAGACTCTGCAAATCGCCCTGAAATCCGGGAAACTCTCGCCGCAAGGGCTTGAAAAACTTGCGGCCATGCTCGACGAAATCATGAAAATGCACACACAGCAGCCGTCCCTGCGTAAGGCGTTTGAAAGGTCCAACTACGAAGCGTTTGCGTATTTGCAGTCCGGTATTTTTACTGAAGACCAGATATATAGTGAGTTGGATTTGCAATTCATCAATGAAAAAACCTTCCGAAAGACCTTTCATAAAGTCCGGATGGAACTTCGGGAAAAGATGTTCCCTGATGAATCATTTACTTCGTTCGAAGAATACCAACGTATTCTTTCTCAACTTGGGAACAAATACTTTTCACCATGGAGTGAACCCTGGCGGCTGCTGACCGGCACATATTACCGAAACCTGTATTCCAGATATTGGGCCTTTGTAACGGCCAGCCTGTTTGAGGATGCTTCCCCCTATATTCTGCTCGATTTCTTTAATAATCGAACGTACGCGAAAGTGCTCCGGGTTGCCGCGGAGCTGGAGCGTTACAAACTCAAGAACGGCGCGTACCCGGAGACGCTCGCGGAACTGGGCCTCCCGCAGGACGTTCTGACGGATCCATTCTCGCCGACGAAAGAACCGCTGAAGTACCGGCTGAACCCGGAGACGGAAGAGGCGTTCTGGAAGCGGTATGAAACGTGGAAAAAGGAACTGCCGGATTACATCGTCAAAAGAATCGGATACAAAGACGACGAAGAGTTTGCCGAGCCGATTCGTCTGCAATGGAGGCCGTACCTGCTATACTCGGTCGGGCCGGACCAGAAGAACGAAGGAGGGCAAAAAACCTGGTCCATTTCGAACCACGAGGGTTGGGTTTTCTAGGCGTTTTCACCAGGCGAGCGGGGGCAGTTATGCCCCCGTAAAAAGTTTCTTTCGTTCAAAACTA
>JAFSMO010000025.1 GCA_017447865.1 Thermoguttaceae bacterium | reverse complement strand
GCGCCCACGCCATCACGCCGCTTTCGATGATCCAGAGCGAGTATTCAATGATGGAACGGATGTTCGAGGCGGAGGTGATCCCGCTCTGCCAGGAACTCGGCATCGGTTTTGTCGCGTTCTCTCCGATGGCGAGCGGTTTCCTGAGCGGCAAATACACGGCTTCCATGACCTACGTGGGAGACGATGTTCGCCGAGCCATCACACGTTTTGCGAAAGAGAACGTAATCGCCAACCAGCCGCTCCTGGACACTCTCGAAAGGCTCTCCTCGGCCAAGGGTTGCACCAAGGCCCAGCTCGCGCTCGCCTGGATGCTTGCCAAGTGGCCGCACGTCGTGCCGATTCCGGGGATGCGCTCGGATGAACGAATCGAGGAAAACCTGGGTGCGGCAAACGTGGAACTTTCACCGTCGGAACTCGCGGAAATCGAGACCGAACTCAGCAAAATAACCATCCACGGCAACCGTACCGATGAGGACATTCAGAGGATGGGCTACGTAAAGGCTCAGTGAAACGAAAGAGAAACCATGATGAACAAACTGGCATTGGCCTCTTATGTTTGCTGCGGGATGAACCGCGTCCAGAGGGATATGGGCGTCTTATGGTAGCCAATCGTGAAAAGGTGGGGCGTGGTTATTCCAGACGGTCGCATCGTGAGAACGGTGTCATTGTTCCACGATCGGCCTGGCGTGACGGAGGTTACCCCGGTTGCCATTGCCAATCGTGGAGTTGGTCAAACAGCCAACGTAAGCCAATCGTGAAAAGGTGGAGCGTGGTTATTTCAGACGGTGAGGTGGCTTCATTGTTCCACGATCGGCGACAGACTGTTGAAAAGGAAATCGTCGTCGCAGTCTGGAAAGAGGAAGCGAGGCCGATCGTGGAAGGGGGGCGAGTAATTTAATTCTCCAGCATCGCCATGAGGATGTCGCCGTTCTCCTTCAGCCACTTATCCTGTTCCCAGTACGTAGGGAACACGCGCAGCACCTCGGCATAAAAACGGGCCGAGTGGTTCATTTCTTTACTGTGGCAAAGTTCATGGACCACGACGCTGTCGATGACCTCCGGTGGGGTGAGCATCCGCAGGCAGTTGAAATTGAGGTTTCCTCTGCTACTGCAGCTCCCCCAGCGGGACTACTGCCTGTGGTTTTCAGTATTCTTTGAGCAGGAATCCCATATACAGCGGCAGGGTCAGGACTCCGTTTTCTTCGCCCACGTTGTAATCACCGAGCTTTATGGCCGATTCCAGGTGATAAATGTCCTTGTTTTTCAAAAGCGTTTTCAGGCTTTTGGCGTTGCCCTGATTCGCTTTCACTTCGATGGGCGTGCATTTCCCCTTATAGCGGATGAAAAAATCCATCTCCAGCCCGCTGTCCTTATGGAAATAATACAGGTTTCGGCCCATTTTGGACAGACAGTCCGCGACCAGGTTTTCAAAAATCGCCCCTTTGTATCCGAGAAGATTTCCGGTCAAAACGTCATACTGGGTCCCATCTTCGAGCATACACACGAACAGCCCGGTATCGGCCATATAGACCTTGAAAATATCGTTCATCGCGTTGCCGTCAAGGGGCAGCTGCGTTTCCCGGAGGTTGTAGCACCGTTTGATGATGCCCGCGTCCTCGATCCACTGCAAACACCCCGCAAACCGTGAGGCCGTACCGCCTTTTTTGATCAGCGAATACTGAAATTTTTTGTTTTCCTTCGCAAGCTGGCGGGGGATGGATTCAAAGCACTCTTTGATCAGGGACTTGTCCTTGTTTTCAGCATATTTGACCATGTCGTCCTCGTAGGACCGGACGATATTCCTTTGAAGGTTCAGTACGTCATTCATCTGCCGAGTTTCGACGAAAAGCTGAACGACTTCCGGCATTCCGCCGACCGCGGTATATTGCAGCAGCAGTTCACGGCAGCGATTATGCAGCGCCGAAGGAACCGGGGTTCTTTCTTCAAGATGTTTTTTCAGTTCCTCCGTCAAAACGGGGCCAATCCCGTTGGCCCATAAAAACTCTTCAAAATCGAGCGGGCGCATGTCCACGACCTGCTCAAAACCGACGGGCACGGACCTGGGTTCTTTACCGTAGCCTTTGACGCCCAGGAGCGAGCCGGTCGCGATGACGTCATACCTTCCGTCGAGGCAGAAAAATTTCAAAGCGGTTCGCGCTTCCGGGCATTCCTGAATTTCGTCCAGAACGATCACCGTCTCGCCGGGGAGGAATTTCGCCCCGGGCCCCAAAAGCGCCGACATCATCATCGTCAGGCGGTCGATCTCTAGTGCCCCCGAAAAAATCCCGGCATAGTTCGGATCCTCAAAAAAATTCAGACAGACAACGCTTTTGTAATTTTCCCGCGCGAATTTCAGCACGGAGCTTGTTTTCCCGCACTGCCGGCAGCCCTTAATGACCAGTGGTTTTCTTGTCTCATTCTTTTTCCAATCGAGTAAAAGCCGCTCAATCTTTCTTTCCAGCATAACTTATCTCCATGTTTTTTTCTTTATTATACCTCGCTTTTAAACTTTTTCAAGGGACTTTTGAGAAAAATTTCAACTTTTTCAAGCGACTTTTTAGAGAAAGTGCAACTTTTTAGAGGAACTTTGCCCCCCATCTTCGCCGGTCAAGTTACAGGGACGACGCTTCTGGGATTCAGCGCACCCGCCGATCGTGAAAAGGGAACCGCCGACCCTGTTTTCATGATCGGCGACACACTGTTGCGACGGAAATAGTCGTTGTGGTCTGGAGAGAGGAAGTGAGGCCGGTCGTGGAGTCGGTCAGGTTGCCAGTGTGGGCCAATCTTGAAAAGGTGGGCGGAACTGGCTCTGGCGGTTGTTTCGGCGTGGATACACTCCGAGGGAGCCAAGCGTAAAAATGCCACTCATTTCACGATTGGCCAGACGAAAATCGCCTTGGTGATCAATCGTGAAAAAGGGGCCACAACTTCACGATTGGCTGGGTGCGGCGAAGACTGTTTACTTGGAAGCCAATCGTGACAATGGGTTCTCTGTTTCACGATTGGCTGAGCACGGTGCAGGTGGAATTGTCTAAACAGCCAATCGTGAAAAGATCCTGAGGACAGTTTACGTGGGGACATGAATCATGAGGAGTGCTCGGGATTCCTTCACTTCATGATAGGTTGAGTATATTGAAATGGAGCATTTTTTCCATGCTTAAAATATAATCGTCGTGTATTTACGCTATATGACGTACTTGGCACAACTAATGCGACTTTCGCTTAAATTGCACTTGTTAGAGAATTCAACCGAATAAGTGCGTACCTGCCCTAAATGTGCTCAGCGATCAACGCTTCCGCGTCTTTCGACAAATTATCACTTTCCTCGGTAACCAAGAGTTTTCCTGGGAAGTGCTCGCCATACCAGGCTTTCTTTTTAGCCCAATGAGCCATATACTTGGGATCATCTGGTCTTCCAACGTGTTCCCAGTAGTATTCTTCGCCTCGGAATGTGACCGTAAAGTCCGGCAAATACATGGTACCATCGGGGGCGTAGAGAGGCTCTTCATACTTAAATGAAATACCCCGATCGCTTAGCATATTCGCTATGATCGCTTCGGATTTCGATCTTACGAAGTACTCTGACAGCGTAGAAACCGTCTTGCTGGATTCGTACCAGTTCGTACTGGAATACAGCAGCACCTCGGGCAACGGTTTAAACGTGAAGATTGAAGAATTGATCTTCTGGACGGCAGACTTGTCCGGTCTGCTCAGGACCGTAAGCGTACTTAAATCATCTTGCAGGAAAATCGTTACCTTCTTTTGTGCACGAGTAATTGCCGTATAAAGAAGTTCCATCGAAAGCAAATGACTGTCCCGACGAGGAATCACGATATACACGTAATCAAATTCCGAGCCCTGGGATTTATGAACGCTGATTGCGTAGGCCAGCTCGATATTTTCAAGAACATCCTGTTTAGGGATGGATTTTCCCTTGTCATCCAACCCCAATTCTTTGCCGTAGTTATAACTAAGGCCCTGTCTTGATTTTCCAGAGAATTTCACTTGCAATCGTTTAATTGTTGGTTGCCATTTATATCTTGCCGGTTTCCCGTCTCTGGGATATCTGTCTAAGCCATGGATAACTGTTAATCCTATCTCACCGTTAAAGATTTCAGTCTTTATAGTTTTCCTGGCCTTATCTTGATAGGCATAAGTAGGATCAGACTTCTTCGTCCTGTTTCTGATTTGAATGACTTTATCGAAGTACCCAATTCCTTCTAACTGTTTTTCACTCCACTTGGCGTTAAAAGTCTTCTGCATCAAGAGATTAAGGGAACCAGTTCCATAAAACTCCCCTCTATATGGAGAGATAATCTGGATTATTTCCGGATTGCTCTTTGTCCTATCTTCCTTATCACGGATCATTTCCTGCCACAGTTTATCGACATTTACAGAGTCATCCATCCCTGTGACCTTCCGCATATCCTGAATCATAGCTTTTTTAAGACTGTTTTCAAGTTCTTCCTGGTCTTCCCAGAAATATACACCAAGGTCCTTTTCAACATTGCCATTTCCATCAATTTGGATCTTCTCAAATAACTCTTCCTTTTCAGCTTTCCTTTCCGTTACAATCTTTGGATCAAGTGACTTCTGTTTCTCCTGAATAAAGATGTCCGCCAATTTCAGAATCCCCTCTCCGTTGCCTTCTGCGGTATTGACCAGCTGGCGGATATTATCGTTAAGAGTACCGACGTTCTCAGGGTGATTGTCTTTCAGCCACTCGATGGTATCCGCAAACACTTTGCCTCGGCCGATCGGCGGCAGCTGATTTGGATCTCCTACAAGAATAAGTCTCTGAACGCTGTTCCAATTGATCGCCCTGAAAAGCGTGGCAAACAAATTCAGGTCAATCATGGAACACTCATCAATAATGATCGTGTTCACATCCTGGTTTCTTTTTCCACCGATTCTCTTTAAGGTGAAGTTGGCATTGATCCAGCCATTGTTCACCAGAAAGGAATGGATCGTTGACGAGTCTTTCGCAGTCTGGAGCCTGATACGTTCCGCGGCTTTACCTGTCGGAGCCATGAGAAGGATGCTGGTTCCCACTCCATGAACCCGCTCAATGTTTCTCAGGATAGCTTTAATAACCGTAGTTTTACCGGTTCCTGCTGCCCCCGAGAGGACACACAACGGCTTTGTGAAAATCTTCATACAGATTTTCGCCTGATTATCCAGAATCTTTTCGTACCGTTCAGGTGCCTTCTTTTCCAAGAGTGAATCTCTAACCTGTAATTCTCTTTTGAAGCTGCCTGGGGTAATCGCCATCTTTAACTGGATATCCGGTCTGTCTGCCAGTTTCTCGAGAGTATCCTCAACGGTTCTCTCATCCTCATAGACCTCATTCAGATACAGATAAAGAGTATCATCATCGGTTTTCTGGACCAAAGCCTCATCCAGAATATCCTGCTCAATACTAAAGTTTGCCAGGTTGAACAGATAGCGCTTCCACTCCGGCATACGATCGAGTCTTGCATTAATGGACTGCAGAATCGTCTCGGCCTTGCCAAAGGAATGGGCTGCGATTTTGTTAAGTTCATCCACGCATAATGCCCGAAGTCGTTCTGTGGCGCCGGAATCAAAGATCTCCTCGATCCCATACTCTGGAGGGGGGATCACACCGTTATCGATCTTGTAAAAAGGTATCGTATCGTCAGAATCGTAACCGCGGTACTGCTCAAAAATAATGTACGGGTTTTCTGCCATCTGCTCAATCGAAGCCGTAATAGATACATTCTCGCGTCTTTCAAGGATTGCATTCACCTGATCGCCTGTAAGATCAAACCGGGACAAAACATCAAGAGCAAAATCGATCTCTTTCTGCTTTGATTGATAATTACGACGAAATGTACTGATTTGTTTCCTGGGAAAGCTGATACCTTCTACTTCATCAGTCTCCCCATTCAAAAAAGACCGTACTTTGTCCCGGAATGTCTTCATGTCGTCATTTGTCAAACCGATATAGTGCGATATCAGATTATTAAGTCCAATGGCCTTCAATACAGACGGGAGCCCTGGATACGGACCTCTTGCTTTCCAGAGCTCGTTAAGCAGGCTGTTCAGCCAGGCCTTCCTGTCATCCCATCTTTCCGTTTTATCGTCGATCTTGATGAGAGTATCTACTATATCAAGAAGCTGATAAATGACTTCAATCGCGTCGTCGTTGCTGACTTCCCTGCTGCCATACTTGAATGGTGATCTGTTCTGAGGCTTCAGGACAATACGGTCAAGAATGTCTTCCCGATCCATATACTTCCAGTACGGAATGCAAAAGCCTTCATCTGGATAGGTCGATGTTACCGGTTTCTGCCAGACAAAACCGCCAGCGTATCTTTGCTTCACATCTTCACTGACGTTGTCGTAATAGTACATACGATCTATCACCTTCAGACGTGAAATACCGACGATAACATAGTTGTTTTCTTCGTTTTCGCAAAAAGGATTACTATACCCCGCATAATAGAAAATTAGAGACTTTCCCGGCTCAAACTGAGCAAAGTATTTCTCTGCATTTTCCTTGCGTTGGTCATAGTTGTATGTCCGTTGGGTGTTTCCCTTGGCTTTAACATCCTCGCTGTACATTCCCTCATAGCACCATGTACATACAGTGGAAGGGGCAAGAGTCAGATCGATCGGATCTGCATCACCCTTTTTCCAGAAACTTGGAGGATCTACACGTACAGTAATAGAGTCCTTTCCGAATGCATTAACACTAAAGCCGCAGGCGGTACAGCGGGGCCAATTAGCACAAGCTTCTCCTGCATGCTCTGTTTCAAATTGAAGATTTCGAGCTCTTGCTATATGATCGCCTGGATAAGAGTATCGTCCAACACAATACGTATTCTCGCATGGTTTCTTGCAAATATGACCATTCCAGCCATCGTTGTGCCACGCCAGTCTAATGCTCATGTGAGTTGTCATAATGTACTTTCCTCAGTTCTATAACGTTTTTCTCATATACTATTGCTTTAGAGCCTCTTATAGAGGATCTTTGGCTCCCCTTTTTAATTTTTCATCACCTCCTGAAGTAACGTATTGTAGTCCTTCACAACTTTATAGACTACGTTGCCGTTGGAGATCGCCGCGAAGTGTTTTTTTGCACATTCGATTTTTGAATCTTCAATCTTTCTGAACTCCTGGCTATTCAATGAACCTTTTGTCTCGGCCACGAAATAAATGTGCTTCACCTTGCCCTCATAGAAGGCAATGGCCCAGTCGGGATTGTATTTGCCGACTGGGGTTGAGATGTAAAACCCTTTCGGCAGTTTCACATACACCGCCACTTCGGAGCTGTTTTCCAAACCGGAAGCGAATTTCTTTTCAACATCTGAGTCACACACAACGTGGTCATACAGGTGCTTCCTGGTCTTTCTCGCGTTCTCGCCGAGCTTGCCGCGAATCGTGGGGTCGGTAAACAAGTCCGTGCTGTAATGCTCGTCGAGCATGTTGTAGGTGATGTGCTGGACGATCACCGCGGCTTTCTCGTCGTTGATCAGCGCAGCGGCCTTCAGGATGAACTCCTCCGGGTTGAGCTTAAACTGATCGAAAACCTTTGGCGTGATCCTCCGAAGGATCGCCACGATCGTTTTTCGGGTCAGGCCGGTTTCATCGACCAGTTTTCCGACCAGATCGTACTTTACGCTGGAATTTGCCGAAACGGTCATCTTTTGGGTTTCAGTCTTCTCACTGACAAAAGCGGTCCCGTTGGCAAGGTCGTCCCGGGATTTGATGGTGTCCATCGAGCCGGTCTCCACAGTGACTAAAATAGGGGATATTTTGAGTCCTCCATCTAGTGCTGTAACTGCATTCTCCACCAGCTCCTCCGTATCGAAATCGACCACATACACGGACTTGGCGTTGATCTTCGACCACAGCGCCTGGAATTCGGGCATGGCGAGTTTATCCTTATCGACCCGCAGTTCCACGTTGGTGTTACGGGCGTTATTGATCTTGATACTCTTGGGATCAAAGATGGAATCAACGATCTGGATGATCGAATCGACACAATCCGCCACTTTCTCTGCGACCTTGATTTCGCCCTTGGCCTTATCATCGTAATACTTATCTGTTAGAGTGCCATTACTGTCGATATAGCCATTCTTACGTAAATCGTAACAGATCTCAAACGCTATATTCGGGGTAATCGTATCAACGTTGCCTTTGCTGTCCTTAATCACCTTGCCCTCAAAGAGCTGCGGCGTGACAGCACGCGGACGGTCGGCCACAGCCTCGGCCAGTTCGGTCTGCAAGCCCTTGGCAAAGTCGTCGTAACTCTCGCTGGCGATGACCGTCAGGACGTTGATATTATGCACATCATCCCCCAGGGCGTTGGTATCCATGCGTTCGCCGTTCTGGTTGACGCACAGACGCAGGCCGCGGCCCACTTCCTGCCGCTTGCGGACATCGCTGCCGGACTGCTTCAGCGTACAGATCTGGAACACGTTCGGGTTGTCCCAGCCTTCGCGCAGGGCCGAGTGCGAAAAGATGAACCGCACCGGCGAGCGTTTCGGATCCCGGTCCAAAAGCAGCTCCTTGTTCTTCATGATCAGCTCATACGCGCTGACGTCGTCCGAAGTCGTTTCTTTCCGGCCGACCTTGCTGTTGACCATCTTCCCCTTGCCGTCCACGGAGAAATAGCCGGCATGGGTTTCCGAGGCCAGAATGCTGTTCAGGTATCGGCTGTAATCCTCCTCACCGAATTGCAGCTGGAAGTTGTTGACGATCTCGTTGTATTCCTCTTCGAAGATCGTGGCGTACTTGCCGTTCACCGGCTGGCCGGCCGCGTCGTACTGACGGTAATTGGCCACCTCGTCGATGAAAAACAGGCTCAGGACCTTGATCCCCTTATGGAAAAGCTCACGCTCACGCTCGAGATGGGAGAGGATGGTCTCGCGGATCTGGATGCGGCGGATCTGGTCCTCATCGACCTTCCCGATGGCGTCGCCTTCGCAGATCCGGATCCCGTTGAGGAACTCGACCGAGTTGTCCCGGCCGTCGATGGACTTGACGACAAAGCCGTTTTTGTACTCCTCCAGACCGCTGGAGTAGTCGTACAGATTATCCCCGATATTGAAAATACGGCTCTTGGGCTTGACCCCCGACACCTGCTTTACCTCAAACTGGATCGTGGCGGTCGGATCCTTTTGGGAAAGATTGACCTTCTCGAGATACACGTAGCTGTTCGTGGCCGTGGTGCCGGACTTGGAGATCCCTTTCACGGAGATCTTCTTGACCAGGCGCTTGTTGTACGCCTCCATCGCGTCCAGCCGGTAAACCATGTTATAGACGCTGTCGGACTTGTGCGTCGCCGAGTAGCGCAGCGTCAAAATCGGGTTGAACTCCTTCAGCCGTTCTTTGGTCTGCGGCCCCTCGACCGACTGCGGCTCGTCGATGATCAGGACCGGGTTGGTCTTCGCAAGGATGTCGATCGGTTTGCGGGAGTTGAACTCGTCCAGCTCCATGTAAATACGCCGCGCGTCCTTGCCCTTGGCATTGAACGCCTGCGAGTTGATGATCATGACATGGATCGCGTTGTCCTGCGCAAAACCGTTGATGCTGTTCAGCTGCGAGGAGTTGTAGATGAAGAAACGGATCTTCTTCCCGTACTCCTCGGCAAAATGCTCCTCGGTCATCTGGAACGACTTGAACACGCCCTCGCGGATGGCGATGCTGGGGACCACCACGATGAACTTGCTCCAGCCGTAGGCGTTGTTCAGCTCGTACATCGTCTTGATGTAGGTATAGGTCTTGCCGACGCCGGTCTCCATCTCGATGGTCAGGTTATACCCATCGTCGCGATTGCCTTCCAGCCGGTCCGAGAGGGCGATCTGGTTCTCCCGCTGGATCTTCCGCAGATTCTCCAGGATCCGCTGGTCGGTCAGCCCGGGAACGATGCGGTGGTTGTTCCAGCCGGTGTAGTCCTGATCGTCAAAGACGCCCATCTGACCAAAGCCCCGGTCCATCATGTAGGTGGGGGTCAAATAGGGCTGTCCCGCGAAGACGTCCACCACCGCCCTGGCCGCGTCGGCCTGGAATTTCTGATGCTTGTACTGGATCCTCATGGCGCGCCTCCTTTCAGATCACCTTCACCGTCGTGTCCGGCGCCAGCATCTTGAAAATCTCGGTGACGTTGATCCTGGCTGGGCTGTCGGCAAAGCTGCTGTCGCGGAAGACGGCGCGGCGCGGCTGGCGGCGGGCGATCTGGTCGATCACCGACTCGGGAACGTTCTCGTCAAAGCACGCGATCAGGAAGTTGTCGTCGTAGGTATGGACGGCGTAACCTTCGATCTTCTCGGTTTTGTACGGTCTGGAAAGCGGCAGGCCCCAATCCAGAAGGCACCCAAAGAGCAGGTCCAGATCCGTGCGGTCGGGCTTCACGTTGGATTCCATCTTCAAAAGCAGATCCTGGGTATAATCCCCCGCGGCGTAATAGACGTCGTTCATGTTGCTCTCGTCCAGCTTGAAGACACGAAAACCCACGTCGAGAGAGGATTGCGGGGCGGCAGACGGCGAATCCGGAGAATCTACAAAATCAAGCAGCGACTGACTGACTGACTGACTGACTG
>JAFSMO010000024.1 GCA_017447865.1 Thermoguttaceae bacterium | reverse complement strand
GGGCTGAGCGACGGGCTGGGGCTGAGCGACGGGCTGGGGCTGAGCGACCGGCTGGGGCTGAGCGACCGGCTGGGGCTGAGCGACCGGCTGGGGCTGAGCGACGGGCTGGGGCTGAGCGACGGGCTGGGGCTGAGCGACCGGCTGGGGCTGAGCGACCGGCTGGGGCTGAGCGACCGGCTGGGGCTGAACGACGGGCTGGGGCTGAGCGACCGGCTGGGGCTGAGCGACGGGCTGGGGCTGAGCGACCGGCTGGGCCTGAACGACCGGCTGAGGCTGAGCGACCGGCTGAGGCTGAGTGACCGGCTGAGGCTGAGCGACCGGCTGGGGCTGAGCGACCGGCGCGGCTTGGGCGACCGGCTTGGGCTGAGCTGCTGGCGCAGCGGAAGCCGTGGTTTTCGGGGTTTCCGTGATCTGCTTGTTCTTGCGGCGTCCGTTAAGTTTCACGAAACCCGGCGCTTCTTTTTCCTCGGTTTTCGGGGCCCCCAATGTTTCCAGTGACTCGGGGTTTTCCAGCGCTGCGGGTTCCTGAACCTGGCTCCCGATGGTGGCGCTCGGTTTCTGAATCATGGGAGCCACGGGCTCGGCTGCAATCTGCCTCTTCTCCGTTTCTCCCTCAGAAGAAAGGGAATTCAGCGATTCCACTTCCTGCAAATTTTCCATTTGGGAGGCTTTCCGGACCGGGGGCGTCAGTTTGTTCGGAACTGCCGCAGCGGTCGAGTTTTCCGTCGGCTTGGAGTCATTCTTCTGGTTCATCTGAATCCGGCTCTGGATTTGGGAGATCATGACCTCCTCGAAATCCATTTTTTGAGCCTCGGCTTCGGATTCCAGACGGGCTTTCATCCGCTTCATGACTTCATCCACCGTCCGTTCAACGACCCGTTCCGCAATCCGATCGGCAATCTGATCCGCGATTTGACCGGAGACCTGCTCCGCGACCTGATTCGCAACTGGTTCGGTGGTCTTTTTCGCGTCGGTTTTCGGCTCCGATTTCGGCTCGTCGCTCAGGGCGGGGCCATGCTCGTCCTTCTGCTCCGGCTCGTCACTCAGGGCGGGGCCATGCTCGTCCTTCTGCTCCGGCTCGTCGCTCAGGGCGGGGCCATGCTCGTCCTTCTGCTCCGGCTCGTCACTCAGGGCGGGGCCATGCTCGTCCTTCTGCTCCGGCTCGTCGTTTCGTTCCGTTTCTACCGGAGGAAGGAGTTCGTCGTCTTCTTCAGGCAGAGCGTTTGACCGATCGGAATCGGCAAAATGGGCTTTCATGTTTTCTTCCGCGAGGATGGGTTCGTCGTCCTGGGAATCAATATCCAAATGGTCCGGGATCGACTCGACTTCTTCCTCACTCTGGGAAGGAACGGGTGGAAGCGCCAAAGATTTATTCCTGGAAATCGAATCTCTGGAAATCGGATCCTGAGGAATCGAATCGTTTGGAACCGCTGGCAGTGTATCCACGTTGAAGGAGTGAATTGCTTTACCGTTGGTGAAATCGGTACGCGAGGATTTGCGCCCCGCCAATCCTTTGGCTTCCTGGTGTACTTCGTTGACGCTCATCGCCTCAAATTCATCCGGCGGAAGGAGCACAATGTCCAGGTCCAGCGGTTCATTGGATTCTTCTTCATCTTCAGCCGACGCTTTTTTCCCGGAGGCGGAACTGGTCTTTTTCGCATTGGACGAGGCTGTGTTCTCGTAGGAAATGGTTTTTACGTTGACCCGGTTTTTGCACGATTCGTAGTAAATTGCGGAAATCGTCGAAGCAGATTCCGAAACCGAAACGGGCTGGCCGTTTTCATCTTCCTCTTCCACGCAGTTCATCGAAAAGGAGGAAATGGAATCATTCGAGTCGGTTTCCGACTTGGAATGGGTTTTTTCGGAGGAAAAGTCTTCGTTTTCCTTAAAGACCTTCATGTCCTCGATCCCAAAATCGAAAATGTTCATCGATTGCTTTTCATTTTTCTCCGCAACTTTCGCTTCGTTCGTTTTCACTTCGGGAAGTTCAATGGCCTGGCGCATTTCCTCGGCAGCGGACGCGATTTCCTGATTTTCAAACTCAATCAGGTTTTCGGACTCGGCAACGTTCGAGTCGTTTTCCCCAGCGGAGATCATCTCGTCCAGGGCCTTTTCGGAAATTTCAATCGGGAAAAGTTTCCCGGCGGAAGCAGTTTTCCCGTGGTTTCCTTTGCGCGGAGCGGACAAACGTTTCATGCCGCCGTGCATGGATTTCCTGTTTCCCAGGGATTCCAGGGCGGTTTTTTCGTCCATCTTGGGCTCTATGTGGCTGACCTGCTGAATTTCCTGCTCAGGAGCTTCTTTCCAGCCAGACTCCACGTCTTTTTTCGAAATGGATTCCATTGCGAAAGACTGGATCGGCTCACGGGCTTCGCTCATCGCGCTGACGACGGATTCAAACTCCTGATTGTAAATCTCGGAGTTTACATTATTCGTGAAATTCGCAATTTTGGACGGTGAAACCATCTCGTTCGATGCCATGAGAGGCTGAACTGGATACTCTTTCTCTTTTGCAGTTGAGAAAGGCTGAATTTCAATCTCAAATTCAGTCGCGTCATCGAGCGTCGCGGGGGTTTCATTCTGAGCCAAAATTTCGGCCAATGTGGGGCCTTTGCTTTGTGGCGCCGCTTCGGCCAGGGCTGGGACTTCGCTCGGAGCCGCCATTTCGACCAATGCAGGAGCTTCGGCCAAAGCAGGGGCTTCGGCTGGAATCGTGATTTCAGGAACAGTGGAAACGGGTTTTTCCTCCGAAAGCTCCGCCAGAAAATCCTTCGGGACCGTTAACGCCAGCTCGTCCTCGCAAGCGGCTTTTTCTTCGGAATCGGACCAGTTTTGCGGAATCAGCCCGACCATGTCCCAGGTTTTCATTTCGCGATTCTGCTGTGAAGGTGCGGCGGTCTGCGCGTTCTGCACCGGTTTCGTTTCAAAAACAGGAGCCGTTTGGGATTCGGTTGCCGGCGATCCACTGTTCAATTTCGAGGTCGTGGGGAGGGCTGAAGGAGTGGAACGCTTCTCTTGAGCGGCCCGTTCTGCGAATTCCCGGGCGACTTGCTCGCGAATTTCCTTCTCCCGGATCGCCTGCTCCCGCTGGAATTGTTCGCGGATCGCCTGCTCGCGAATTTCCTGTTCACGGAACGCTTGCCTGCGAATTTCCTGCTCACGAATTTGCTGCTCGTGGATTTCCAGGTCACGGGCGGCCTGATCTTGTGAATCCGCCATCCAATCCGAGGAAGAACGAGCGGCCGTCGGTCCATCCATCCGCATGACCGGGTCCAGAGAAGAATCCGACCAATGATTTTCACGGATCAGCATTCCACCCTCACCGCGGTATTCCCGGACGGTGCAGCCGGACGGCAGAGAGTACGTGTGTACGGTCGGTTCAGACTGCCGGGCCGAGCTGGGTTTCCGAGCCGGGGTCTGTTCCTGGGGGGTTACGACTACCGCCTGCCCCGTCGGGAGGGAATTGTTTTTATAAACTTTGGGAGAAGCCGGCAAATCCCGCGGCGGCGCGGAATACGGCTCTTCCATGGTTTTGCTGCTTTCGAAATAATCACTTAAACGCGCTCCATTCTGTCCTTTTGCCGTGTGGGCGAGGAGGATCGAAAGGAGGATGACCAAAACCGGAATCGAAAAAGTGCTCAATATTTCGCTATAATCGGCGTGAAAAAGTTTGGAGAAGCGCTGGGACCAGGTTAAATTCAGTCTCAGGTCTTCGCGTGTTTCTTCACGATTGACGCCAAAAAACGAATTGAATTTCTGCAAGTTTTTCATTTTGTTTCCGATTATTATCTGGTTTTAAGGTCAAATTCCGGATGGAAAAAACTTTTAATTCGGTTAAAACGTCTTCAGGGAGGTCCTGACAGAGAATCTCTGTTCAGACGTTAATCATTTTATCGGCCAGTTACATGTGTAACGATTACTTAAAATAGGAAAAGTTTAACGATTTTTTAAAATTTAACGGTTGGCGTCTTTGAAGAAGAAAGTTTTAACCTCCCAAAGTCTTTTTTGAGAGGAGAAGAAAAAGCGGGAAGAAATCGCCCTGAAGAAGTTTTTCCGTAAAAGTTGGTCAAAAATCCTTTTTTTCCTGAAATTGGAATTTCCGTTTTTGGTTTTTTAGAGTAAAATACCAAAAAGAATTTCCTCAAAAAATCAAAACGTGGCCATCCGCATTGGGAAAATGACTCCCGTGTGAGGCCCCGCCTCCAAAACGTTTTGAAGGTTGAATTCGTTCGAGTTTCCTTTAATCGCTGATTTTTACAAACGAATCCGTATGCAGTATAATATTTTAAAAAGAAGTGCTCGAGTGTACCTGGGTCTCCTCGTTTTTCTGAGCGGTGGGATCCTTTGGGCGAAACCGGCTTCTTCCGGTTCGGAACCTGCGTCGGAACCTGCGCCGATGGACATTTCGGAGGAATTGATCCCTGGCTTTGAGGGGGACATTTTGATGGAAACCGCTCCGAAAACCTCTCCATCGTCCGATCAAAACGTTACACCGGATAAAAATGTTCAGGTGAAAACCGGAGCAAAAACCGGTGAGGAGTCGGCACCTCCTCAAACGGGATCCAAGGAGGCCGAGGGGTTTTTCAAACCACTTCGTGAAGGTGAAATTGAAATTTCGCTGGTTCACAAAGCCGCGGCTCCCATTCTGCCCGATGAAGTACTTGCGCGGAAAATGCCTGAATTTCACCATCAGATCCAAAGGAGTTACGAGCCGGGCTGCACTCTGGAGAGTACGCATTTTCTCATCGAGGCGGATCCTTACTGGAAAGATCATGCGCCACAGTTGATGAAAATCGCCCAACTGGCGGAGGAAACACGCTGCGAATCGGAGCTGGTCGCTTCGCTTTGGCGCAAGCCCCTTTTCACATCTTCAACGCCCCGAAACTTGAATGCTGCCATGGTTCCGTCACGGGATCTGAAATCGGGCAAAAACGCTCTGAAACCGGAGTTTTCCGGGGAGCGAATCCGCCTGCGGATCGTAAGTCCGAAGAATTCTTCTTTTCAGACCGGTTCCTGCCATCTTGCCCAGACGGACGATGGGGTCATTTTGACGATTACAGCGGAAAACTTTCAGGAACTTGACCGCTTGGGCCTGCGCAGAAGCCTGCGGCGGGAAACGTTTTATTCGACGCTCCGCGATGGCCAGGAAGACCGGATTTTCCCCCAGTGGCTCCAGAACGGGCTGGCGGACGTTTTTGCCGGTCAGGAGGCGGCGCCTTCCCGGCGGACCGGGAATCTGATCTTTTGCCTCTCCAGGGTGAGCAGCGAGCCGGAAGATGCGCATGGGCAGACGGCCGTTTCCCTCGTTCGTTACTGCCTGACCTCAAACGATGGAAAAGCGTTTTTCCCATTTTGGGACCAGTTGGCGAAAATGTACTCCTCGGGACGCGAGTCTCTGCGTGAGTTGGGAGGAAACCGTTTACTTTCGGCTCTGGAAGAAAAAGTCCGGAAAAACCAGATGAATTCCCAGGAAATTCTGCGGAGGTTTTTCAATGAAATCGAATCGGATCCCCGAAATGAATCCTTCGTAAACTGGCAGAACTCGCTGACTTCCGTTTCGGGTGGAACCCCGGTTCGGGTCTTCTGGTTCCCGGAAGCTCAGATAGTAAATGGGGAAACGCAGGAACTTCCACTTCCCAGACTTGACCTTGATGAAAGCTGGAAAGTCGTTTTTCTCGAAATGGCCCAAATCCTGAAATTTACGAGTTTAAGCCCGCAGGGGACCTCCTCGGTGAATCAATCTCATGGAGTGAAAATTCAGGAATTCGGCGAAAATCGAACGCAGGATTATTCGCCCTCTGACCAGGAATCTCCGGAGGAGAATTCCCGGACCGTGACGGCTGAAGACCTGCAAAAACTGGAATCGGTTTTTGACTGGCTGATAAAAAATCCCCAAAGCGCGCTTTCCCTGAACGCCGACGGCTCCGTCTTTTCCGAATATTTTAATCCGGGTCAGCTCAATAAACTGTTTCATCCTCAGGATCGCACCTACTTGCTGCAGGAGTACGATGGAAATCTGGTTCTTTCCGCGACGTTTCAGGACGATTACGTGCTGCACGTCATCATGGAAAAATCGCCCCAGGCGTCTGGCGTGCCTGAAATCCGTATTCTGGGAATCGAAAAACCTGAAAAAACGGGAAATCAAGAATGAAAAAACGGTTTGCTGAAATTTTGGTTTTAATTGGCTGTGCGGCACTCTTTTCACTCGGAGCGGCGGGGTTGCTTGCGGATTCGGACGATGAATTCGATCTGGATCCGCCTCCGGGAATTCAGACTCCGCAATCGGGAAACGACGCCTCAAAGCAGGACGCCGATGAGGACGAAGATGAATTGCCCCCGGCCCCGGAATTGGAAACGCCCGATCAGGAGCCCGATCAGGAACAGAAAAAAGAACCGGATGAAATGGAGGATGGAAATTCAGAGGATGACCTGGAAAATCCGCAGAACGATCTGAACGAGGAGGGTGGGGAAGACGAAGATTTCCTTCTGATCCCGGAGGATGTTTCGGAACCCGAAACCGGGGAAACCTCTGTAGTCGCTGAAACCACCGAAACCGCCGAAACTGCTGAAAAGACCGAAGAGACCGGGAAAATTTCCGTGCTGGAAAAACCGTCGGAAGCGGAAGAAAAGGACGAGAAGGAAGTCAAGACCGCCACGGCCGAAGAGATGGCGGAGTTGAGGGGCAAAATCCAGGAAATCCTGAAAATTTACCATTTCATCGGGTTGAGCACGGTCGAAAACAGTCCGAACGACATCATATTTTTCATCATGCCGTACGGCTGCGACGCGGAGATTTTTCTCGGGCCGCGGGAGGCGAACACTCGCATCAACGCGATCGGCGCGCTTTGCTGGAACGTTCCGATGAAAAATACGGTGGCGTTTACCGGAAGCACGGAAACCCTGATGCCGGGCCTGGGGTACGGAATCCAGCAGTACTCCGGTCAGCTGCTTGCCGCGATGGCCGTCGCTCGGGTTCCGATTGATTACCGATTCCCGGCTGGTTGGTCCAAACTCGCTGGGGATGATGCCAAAAAAGACCAGGAAAAAAGCAAAAAGAATTCGGAATCCAACGTTCCGGAAGTTCCCAAGGGGAAAAAGAATTTTGAGATCCGCAACCTGGTCGAGTTCGAACAGAAAAACTGCCTCTGGGGGCGCGATCTTTCATTGACGCTCATCGGCCTTTCGTACTATTTGGAGCCGGACGCGGAGTGGGAGGCGAATGACGGGGAAAAATGGACGCTCGAGCGTATCGTGAAAAACGAGCTAGACCGCGAGATGAAACTCGATGAATCCAGCGCGGTGAACCAGCTTTTCGGCCTTCTTTTTGCGATTCGGTGCCGAAAAATGCAGCTCGGCGAGGAATCTCTCACCGGAGAATACAAACGCGCCGATGTGTTTATGGGGCGTTACAAAAAATTTATTCTGGACCTCCAGAACGAGATCGGGGTGTGGCATCCAAAATTCTTTGCGATGAAAGGCGTGACTCCAAACCATGCGACTGAAATGCTGGAGGCGAGCGGCCACATCCTGCGCTGGCTCGTGACTGAAGTGCCGAAAAAGGAACTGAAAGACGAGCGTATTTTCAAAGCGGTCAAGATCGTGACCGAGCTTCTGGAGTACCAGTTGACCTACTGGGACCCGGGAAATGCCTCCGGCAAAGAAATCGAAGGGATCATGGCCGCCCTGCACGCCCTGACGATCTACGAGAAACGAGCGTGGTAATAATTCGGAGGGCCGGCGTCCCGCCGGTCAAGTTAATGAACGCTTTTTCTGCGTCAAAATTTTTAACTTGACAGGCGAGGACGCCGGCCCTCCGAATCTACTCAATTAAGGATTTTCCTCTTTTCCTTTTTCTTTCCACTGGTTGTACGTTTCAAGCTCCCCGTGGACTTTGCAAAGGACGGTGGCCAGAAACGCCAGGTCGTCACCAAATCCCAGAACCGGCAGGAAATCTGGCACGCAGTCAAAGGGTAAAATGACGTAAGCCACCGCAAAAGTCACCAACGTGAGTGTCGAGGTGGAAATATTGCGGTATTTCCCGGTTGAGTAGTCCTGAAGAAGGGACAAAAGTCCCTTAAATTCCTGGACGTACTGACCGAGGTGACCCGCTTTGCTCGTCGCCTTGGGCAAATCGTTCAATACTTCAGTCAAAGATTTATTTTTGACGTATTTTATGTATTTTTCGAGCCCCATTCTTTCCAATCCTGATCATCAAGCGTTAAAGCGCGAACGGATCGTCCTCATCCTCTGATTTCGGTGCGGGTTTTGTCTCTTCAGGCTGCGCCGCTGCTTTTTCTTCTGAATTCACTTCCAGATCTTCGGAGGTTTCGGAAGCCTCGGGAGTTTTAGGTGCGGGAGGAACCGGCATGGAAAGGTCAAATTCGTCCTCCTCTTTCGGAGCAATTTCAGCTTCGCTTGGAGCAGGGGATTCTTCCTGCTCAGCGTCACTAATGACGCGCATCCCTTCGGGCAGAACGTACGTTCCGGTCAGGATTTTGTCGAGCTCGGGAAGGAAAATCTTCATGAACTCGTCGGTGACCTTCAGCGTGTCGACCGTCTGTTTGCTGTACCCGTTATCTTCCAGCAGGCTGATGTACATTTTGCAAATGGGCTCGTTGGAATTCCAGTACAAACGCGGAAAACGAGGGGCGACCCAGCCCGTTCCTACGCCCTTCCAGCCCCAGAAAACGCGCTGTTTGTAATGCGAAGTCGCGTCGCTGAAAATGGCCGTCTTGAACGTCGCAGACCGGTCTTCCAGCACGGTTTTTTTCGGGTCAGTTGGGTCGGGGACCGTCGTCTGGTAATCGACCGTAAACGTTTCCACGGGCGTTTCCTGAACGCTTCCGCTTCCGGTGAAGCAAACGTCCGGCGTGTGCGCCCCTACGTTTCGGCTGTAACCGCACGTGATATTCACGTGAACATCCGGATGGTCGAAGGAACCGCGGTAGTGACGCCCAAGAGCGCCATCCGCACCGGCGACGCGGCGGATCAGTTCGTTCTCGATCCCGATCTGGTCCTCATTTTTATCGGAAAACCAAACACCGACCTGGGCCGGAATCGCGTTTTCCACCGCGTCCTTGAATGATTTCAGGTGTGCGTCATGGCTTTCACCAAAACGCTCGGTAGCGCGACCCTCGTAGTAGAACGCGACCAAAATGAAGATGGCACTCAAAGCCAGGATCAGGTAAAACGTGAGTTGGTTTTTCTTTTTCATAAAAACCTCTTATTTTATCGTTAAAAAGTTGGAAGCCAATCAAAGCGGAAGGGAAACGGGAGACGCGCACCTTGCCTGGCCGCGCCTCAGGAACCGCCCGATCAGGACCATTTATTACTGCTCGATTTCTCTCATTTTCAGGCAGATGTAGCCCAAAACATAAAGCGGGATCGCGTACCCAAGCACGGTGCAGAGGTTGATCAGGACCGTGTTGAACGAAATATTGAACCCCTGGGCCACATACGCCGAAGTGTCAAACGAATCGAAAGCCGGGACCAGGTTGCCGAGGAACCGGATGAACGTATGGAACACCGTGTCGAACATTTTCGCGAGGATGTTCTCGCCCGCGTTCATGTCGAGGTCGATCGTCATATTATCCTGACGGAACAGACGGATGGCCGCTTCAAACGGTCCGCCGCCTTCGATGTTCTGCGTTCCCATGGCGGCCACGAATTTGTGGAAGTACCCGCCCAGCGTGACGAAGAACGTCGCCAGAACCGTTACGGGCGTCGAGAGGAACGTGCTGAAAATCACGCCGTACATCGAGATCATGACCATCTGGAACCAGATCCCCACGTACCCTTTGAAGAAGTTCCACGCGAACGAGGCGTCGGCGCGCCGCAGGTACATATCGGGCTTGGCCGCGCCGAAGTACTGGCCGCGCTCAAGGCATTTGACCCAGACTTCGATCACGTTTTGCCGCACGATCTCGCGGCCTTTTTCGTCGAACATACTGGACTGCGGAGCGACGAAATCTTTGAAGAGGTCGAACTCGGCCCGGTTCGCGCCGCCGATGTTCAGTTTATCCTCCGGCGGGTAAGACTGAAGCTCGCCGCCCTGACGCGCGATCTGAACGGAAACGGCACTGGCCCGCGAGCCGCTCGTCCCGTTCGGATTCCGCTGGGAGGATTTCAGGTTCATTTTGTCCGCGCTGATGTTGATCGTTCGGGGGACGCGGAAGACGGACGTACCGCCCTCCTTCGACTGGAAAATCTCCACTTCGAGCATCAGGCCGGTTTCCGGGTTCCGGATGTAGAACGCCCCGATGATCTGGCGGGAAATGACCCCTTTGTGTGTGCGGAAAACTTCCTGCGTGAACTCGAACTGGAGGGCGTCGTCCACCAGCGAGGCGGGCGTGATGTTTTCGAACTGCCAGATGAAGGCTGCGTCGGTGTTCCCGGCGATGAAACTGCGGTACTCCCACTCGTCGCCCACGTTCACGCCCTTCGAGGAGACGATCCCCTTCTGGTCGAGGTAGCCGATTTCGCCGTACTGAACGACGCGGGCTTTGTACATGTCGATCGGCTGGCTCAGCGTGAAATGCCGCTCGCCGTCCTTTCCCTCGCGGACCGAGATCTCGTGCGTGTGGTCGTGCGTCGGGGTGAGGTGAACTACCTGGTTTTCTTTATCGAACACGATCTCGTGGCGGTGTTCGCGCTCATTCGACGTCACGCCCCGTTCCAGCGCCGGGTTGGTTTTGTCCTGCGTCAGACCGTCCGGGACCGTATGCGTATGCGCCTGGCTGCGGATCACAAACCCGTAGCTGACCAGCCCCATCGGGACCAGAAGCATCGTGCCGAGCAGCACAAAACCAAGCACGCGCCCCAGAATGATCTCCGAGATGAGGACCGGTTTCGTGACCACCGTGTGGATCGTTTTATTTTTGAAATCGGCTGGCAGACTGAAGGCCGTCAACAGGATCATCAGGATGATCGTGAGATACGCGGTCGAGCCGAAAATGAAATCGACGTAAAGCTGGGCCGGGTGCGGACTGGTGGGGTCGAGGAACATTCCGGCAAAAAGCACGATCAGGACGAAAATGATGAAAACGATCACGATTTTCCGCCGGATGGCTTCTTTGAACGTCAGGGAGGCTAAAGCCCAAACCGTTTTGAACGAGACGGAAAAAACGTCGCGAAGCGTCTGGCCCGCGGTTTTCAGCACGAGTTTAAACGCATTGGCCGGTCCGAGGCGCAGACCTGAAAAAAGCATTCCCAGGAATCCGAGCAGGAGGAAGAAAACCAGAACGAGGATCGCCCAATCCAGTGCGGCTTTGGGAAACCACTGAAAAATACTCGGAACATTTTCCTCAATTACCATTCGACTCACCTCCATGAGCGCGGCGGCCGGGGTGCTGCTTGCTCTCTTCGACGATACGCAGGAAAAGGTCTTCGAGCGTCGTGCGCGTGTTTCCGACGGATTTCACTTCACCGCCGTACTTCTGCACGACCCCACGGATCTCTTCGATCGCGGCATCGGGCAGGGTGCTGGTCTGGATCTCCGTCGTGTCCTTCACGGTCAGAAGCGAGTCCACGCGGCCGATCTCTTTCAGCTCGCCCTGGAACAGGATCCCGATCCGGTCGCAGACGTCCTGGACGTCGGCCAGCAGGTGACTGCACATCAGGACGGTTTTCCCCTGCTTCTTCAGATCCAGGATCATGTCTTTCATGTCGCGCGTTCCGATCGGGTCGAGACCGGAGGTTGGCTCGTCGAGGATCACGACGTCGGGGTCGTTGATCAGGGCCTGCGCCAGACCGACGCGGCGGACCATGCCTTTCGAGTACTCTTTGAGCTGGCGTTTTTTGGCGTAGGTCAGTCCGACGATCTCGAGCAGGTCGTTGGCTCTCTGACGGCGTACCGCAGCGGGAATGTGGAACAGTTTGCCGTAGAAATCGAGGGTTTCTTCCGCGTTCAGAAATTTATAGAGGTAAGACTCTTCGGGCAGGTAGCCGATCCTTTCGTTGCGGCGCACGTCGGAGGCGTTTTTGCCGAAAATGAGGGCTTCGCCTTCGCTCGGGAAAAGAAGGCCCAGCAGGAGTTTGATCGTGGTAGTCTTTCCGGAGCCGTTCGGGCCGAGCAAACCAAAGATTTCGCCCTGATTGATTTCCAGATCGAGAGATTTCAGCGCGTGGACTTTGCGTCTTCCCCAAAAATCGCGGTATATTTTTGTCAAATTCCTTGTTTCAACGACGACTTCTGCCATAAGCGGTCTTTCCTGTGTTTGATGAGGGGAGAAAAAATAAGGAACGAATAATGAATAACGAATAACGAATAATGAAATGAGATGAAATGAAACGGGGGCCCCCAAGACTTCTGCTTTGGGAAAGGGGAGGCGAATCTGAAAAACTCCCGTCTCATTATTCGTTATTCGTTATTCGTTATTCATTATTCATTCCCTTTATTATATGCGGTTTTTCGTTTTTTTATAGGGGGCGGAATGAAAATCTTGAAAATTTTTGGGAAATCTTGGGAAAATTTTCCTCGTGGTCCTTGAAAAAGGGCAAGAAAAAGTTTATAATAGGTAAAATTGAACGGGAAGCCGGTCTGTGTGAATTTCCGTCTTCCTCCCCTTTTCCCCCAACCTTTTAAGGAGATCAAAATGACTCTTTCACGCCGTGATTTCATGAAAATGGGTCTTGGAGCCGCTGCCGTGGTCGCTTCCGGGATCCAGGTCAAAGCGTATGACCCTGACAAAACCAAGCCGCTCTACCTCCAGATGTACACCGTCGGGAGATATTTCAGTCAGGACCCGGAAGGTACCCTGGCGAAAGTGGCCGAAATGGGCTACAAAGGCGTTGATTATGCCGGATTCCCCCGTCCGGTCGAAGAACTGCGCAAGCTGCAGGACAAATACGGCCTGATCTGCTTCGGAACCCACACGGGCCGCGGCGGAATCGATAATCTGGACAATCTGAAACGGACCATCGAGGAGCACCAGATCCTTGGCGCGAAATACATCATCTGCCCGGGCATGCACAACGACGGCGCTGAAGGCTGGGCGGAAGCAGGCAAAAAGTTCACCGAAGCCTCCGCGATCGCTCGTGAGGCGGGCATGTACGTCGGCTACCACGCGCATCAGCCGGACTTCAACGTCGTGACCGAAGACGGCCGCTCCAGCTGGGAAGTTTTCGCCGATAATTCGTGCCAGGACGTCATCATGCAGATCGACCTGGGTCACTGCTGCAACAAAGGCGCCGACTACGCGAAGCTGATCAAAAAGTACCCCGGCCGCTCCAAGACGGTGCACGTCAAGGAAAGCGACGGACTGGTTCTCGGCGATCCCAAGGGCCGCGTCGATTGGCCGCTCGTTTTCGAGCTTCTCGAAACGGTTGGCGGAGTGGAAGCCTACACGCTCGAGTATGAAGCCGGCGTCGATCGTCTGGTCGCGGCGGATGAATCCATGAAAGCCTGGAAGAAGATCCACGGTTAATTGACGACGGGCAGACCGCGCCTTGTGCGCTGATGCCGGAATGGGAGTTTTGGGGTGAAGCGATCCTCCATTTCTCCCATTTTTTATTGAAAACAAAAGGAGCCGAAATGGAAAAACGAAAAGTCGTGGGAAAAGTCACGCCCGAAGAACGGGATGAAGTCCAGAAAATCTTTGAACGCCTGAACGCCCTGAAAGAACTCTTTCCGACGGTGGATCCGAACCAGAACGCTGCGCTGTACGAGCACGTCCTCGCCGACATGGCGCAGACCCAGAAGAAATTCGAGGAGTGGTGGACCACCCGGTGGGAGGAGTACCTTTGGGAGTTCAGCCAGGATGGAAACTGGGAGATCGATTTCAAAACGTGCGAGATCTACCTGAACTGATTTCTTCAAAAAAAGAATTAAAAAAGGGGGCCTTTGCGGACCCCCTTCTTTTATTAAGTTTCAGGTTTTAGTCGGAACTACGCGGTCTTCTTTTTGCCGAAAGAAAACGACCAGATGAACAGAACGACCGCCGCGATCACGAGCGGAATGCCGATCATCGGGCGGTAATAGAGCCACGCGATGCCGATCGTGAGGCAGGAAAGGGAAAGCGCCAGAATGAACGCCACGATTCCCGTCGCGCCGCCAACCAGATTTCCAAGGAACGGAATGACGTCCGCAAGCACGGAGAGCGGCTTGAAGATCATGTTGAAGCCCATGAACATCACAAACAGGCCGATGCCACGGAGGATCCAGCCCATCATTTTGTTGGCTTTCTGAGCGTCCGTGAACATCTGTTCCTGCGAGACGATTCCGGGTTTCAGAAGAATGACGGTCCCGTTTTTGGACTGCCATTCGATCAGCTGATCGTCCTGCTGGCCCGCGATCACGCTGACGGTTCCGTTCGGAACATACTCGAACGAAACGCGCAGGTCGCCGATTTCAGGCATCGCCGGATTCTTGCCGCGGTAGTAACCTTTGTTGAAATACTGGAATCCTTCGGGAAGGTCGGGATCTTTCGCTTCCGCTTTCGGTTCTTCGGCTTTGGCTTCTTCAGCTGCCGGGGCTTCGGCTTTCACTTCTTCGGTGGCCGGGGCTTCGGCTTTCACTTCTTCGGTGGCCGGTGCTTCAGCTTTCACTTCTTCGGTGGCCGGTGCTTCAGCTTTCACTTCTTCGGTGGCCGGTGCTTCAGCTTTCACTTCTTCGGTTGCAGGAGCTTCGGCTTTCACTTCTTCGACGACCAGATCCTCGGTTTTCACTTCGACGGTTTCAGCGTCTTCGGTCCCGGCGGTGGCGGTGGATTCGGCCGGAGCGGCTTCTTCAACCGGGGCAGCCGTTTCAGCCGGAGCGGCTTCAGCAGCGGGAGCCGCGTTTTCAGCCGGGGCAGCAGTTTCAGCCGCAGCGGCGTCTTTGGCTTTTTCTTCAGGCGTTTTCACGATGAACTGAGTGGTGTCGTTTTTAAGCGGAATGAGCGCCGCCGCGTTGAAGGCTCCAAGCGTGGCGGTTGCTGCGGCAGTGTCTTCAGATTCCAGATCCATGGCAGGATTGTCGTGGCCAGCTTCTTTGAAACTGCTGGAATTGATCGGCTGAGAAAACCAGCCTTTCGAGTAACTGTACGTCGTGACGGTTTCTTCACCGCCGCCGAGTTTTTTCTGGGTTTTGGTGGACTGGTGTTCCTGCCACTGGTACATTTCCACGGTACGATTCAGTTTGATCGCGTTGACGGAAACTGCCGGGAAAACCGAGTCAGTGAGGATTTCTTCCGTTTTCATCTCGCCGGTCATATAGACGGGCTTTCCATTATTGTCGGGGTTGATCGAATCGGCACTTGCCGCGACGCAAGCCTCGGAGGCTCCTGCCAGGTCCTGGTAGCGGTGAAGAGTACGTCCTTCATTCCAGAACAAAAGAGCGATTGCAGCGACGACGAGCACCAAACCGGTTACGATCCCTTTAAAGGAATCGCCGATGCGAGAAGTCCAGGAGGTGGTAGTTGTTTCAGTGACGGTCATTAGGGGGACCCTTTCTTGTAAAAACAGGAAACTTACGAGAGTCTCGCGTCCAGCCAAACTCTCATTTCAAATTATTTTACCTGATTTTACATGAATAATATTAAAAAGTCAATATTGACCCATTATTTTTGCCAAATTTTCTGTTTATTTTTTCCCTCCCCCTTCCCTTTTCAAGGATTTCAGGGTAAAATAAACTGAAACTTTTTTCCCATTGAATCAGAATTTTTACGGAGAGTATTCCATGATTCACAAAATCCTTCTTCTCGGTTCCGGCGAACTGGGTAAAGAATTCGTCATCGCGGCCCAGCGGATGGGGCAGTACGTCATCGCTTGTGATTCTTACGCCGGCGCCCCGGCCATGCAGGTCGCCGATGAGTGCGAGGTTTTCAGCATGCTCGACGGAGACGCGCTTGAAGCCGCCGTCAAAAAGCACCAGCCCGACATCATCGTGCCGGAGATCGAGGCCATTCGCACCGAGCGTTTGTACGAGTTCGAAAAGCAGGGCGTGCGCGTGATCCCGAGCGCCCGGGCGGTGAACTTCACCATGAACCGCCGCGCGATCCGTGACCTGGCCCACGACGAGCTGAAACTCCAGACCGCCAATTACCGCTACGCCAAGACGAAGGAAGAGTTTGACGCGGCCGTGAAGGAGATCGGTTTCCCGTGCGTCGTGAAGCCGCTGATGTCGTCGTCGGGAAAAGGCCAGTCGAAGATCGAAGGGCCGGAAGGCGTCGATGCCGCGTGGGAGTACGGCATTTCCGGAAGCCGCGGTGATATCGTGGAAATGATCGTGGAAGAATTCATTCCGTTCGACTATGAAATCACGCTTCTGACCGTCACCCAGCGCAGCGGCAAGACCCTCTTCTGCCCGCCGGTCGGTCACGTTCAGAAGGGCGGCGACTACCAGGAAAGTTTCCAGCCGATGCCGATGAAGCCGGAGCATCTGAAAGCGGCGCAGGAAATGGCCGACAAAGTGACGCGCGCCCTGACCGGAACGGGCATTTGGGGCGTGGAATTTTTCATCTCGAACGAAAAAGGCGTTTACTTCTCGGAACTCTCCCCGCGTCCGCACGACACGGGAATGGTCACGCTTGCCAACACGCAGAACCTCAGCGAGTTTGAGCTCCATCTTTACGCGGTCCTTGGCCTCCCGATCACGGAAATCCAGCTTCTGAAAGCCGGCGCCTCGGCGGTGATCCCGGCCCCGGAAGCGAGTCCGAACCCGCCGGAGTACGAAGGCGTGGAGGAGGCGGTCCAGTTCAAGAACACGTACATCAGGATCTTCGGCAAACCGTCCACCCGCAAAAAACGCCGCATGGGCGTGGCCGTCACGTACGACGAGCTGGGCACGGACCTGAACGTCCTGCGTGACCGCGCGAAAGCCGCCGCCGCGACGGTGAAGGTGATCGTGCGTTAAACTCCATCGGACGGCTTTTCGGCCGTCCGATTTGTATTTGGATTGAACGGTTTTCTTTTCGGACTGAAATCATGCGAAGATCCCACCTCCTTTTAGCGTTTTTTCTGACGTTTGCCACTGCACTGGCTGCGGTCGCCCAGAATCCCGCCCTTGATGACGCGCGCAAAGAGAAAACGGGCGATTTTTTCGTCTCGCTCTCGGGGAACGACTCCTGGAGCGGCAAACTCTCCGCCCCCAACGCGGACCGGACGGACGGTCCGTTCGCGACGCTCGAAAAGGCCCGCGACGCCGTGCGGAGCGCTTCCGCCCAAGCCCCGAAGCCGTACACGGTGGTGGTCCTTGAGGGGCGCTACGAGCTGACCCGGCCGTTTGAGCTTGGCGCGGGCGATTCGGGCGCGGAAGGAAAGCGCATCACGTGGAAGGCCGAGCCGGGGAAAACCGTCACCCTGTGCGCCGGGAAGTACCTGAACGAGTGGAAAGTCGTGACGGACGACGCGGTTCTGGCGCGTCTCCCCGAAGCCGCTCGCGGAAAGGTCATTCAGGTCGATCTGAAGGCCGCGGGCGTGGAGGATTTCGGCTCGCCGAAGGGCGGGGGGCTGGAGCTTTTCTTTGACGGAAACCCGATGCAGATCTCGCGCTACCCGAACGAGGGGTTCCTGAAAATCACCGGCGTGGACGTGAACGAGCCGGTCGACGTGCGCGGGACCAAGGGCGATAAAGTTGGGAATTTCCAGTTCGACGACGAGCGCGTGTTGGCGTGGGCCGCCGAAAAAGACCCGTGGGTCCACGGCTACTGGTTCTGGGACTGGTCCGAGGAGCGGCACCCGATCCAGGAGATCGTGAAGGAAACCAAAACGCTCAAGGTCAAGCCGCCGTACCACTCGTACGGCTACCGCAAAAACCAGTGGTTTTACGGGTTCAATCTGCTTTGCGAAATTGACCGGCCGGGCGAGTATTACGTCGATCGCGAGGCCGGGATCCTGTACTTCTATCCGCCGGCGAAAGTGAAGAAAAACTCGCTGGCCGTTTCCATCCTTGACCAGGTGGTGAGGATCAAGGCCGACCGGGTGACGTTCCAGGGCTTCACGCTGGAACTCAGCCGCGGGACCGCACTCTCGATGAGCGGAACGAACGACCTGGCCGTCGGTCTGACCGTCCGAAATGTTGGCGGCGGCGGGATTTCGGCGAGCGGCATGGAGCAGACCGTTTTCGGCTGCCACCTCTTCAACCTCGGCAAAAGCGGCATTTCGATGACCGGCGGCGACCGCAAAACGCTCGAGGCGTCGTTCAATCTCGTTTCCAACTGCGAAGTTCACGACTACGCCCGCACCCAGCGCGTTTACGCCCCGGGGATCAGCCTGCACGGCGTGGGAAATACCGCCTCGCACAACAAAATCTACAACGCGCCGCACATGGGCATGGGTTTCGGCGGAAACGATAATGTGATCGAGTTCAACGAGATTTTCAACGTCTGCTACGAATCCAACGACGCGGGCGCGATCTACACCGGCCGGAACTGGACGATGCGCGGGAACGTCCTGCGATGGAACGAGCTGCGCGACATTCAGGGCTTTGAAAAACGCGGCTGCGTGGGAATCTACCTCGACGACCAGTTTTCCTCGGCCGACATTTACGAAAACGTTTTCGTGAACGTGACCCGTGCGGCAATGATCGGCGGCGGCCGCGACACGAAAATCGAGAATAATTTGTTCATCAACTGCTCCCCGTGCGTCCACCTCGACGCCCGCGGCCTGGGCTGGCAGAAGGCCTTCACCGAAAACTGGATCAAGGAACTGGAAGAAAAGGGGACCAACTGCGGCATTAATATCATGGAGCCGCCCTACAGCACGACCTACCCGGAGCTGACGAAGATCCTGACGGACCACCCCGGCACGCCGGTCGGGAACGTGATCCGGACGAACGTCTGCCTGAACAGCAGTTTCTCCGGGACCAAGACCGGCCAGTGGCAGGGCGGTTCGATCTGGGCGAATGCCGCGGAATTCAACACGATCGAGAATAATATGACGGAGGGCGACCCGCTCGTCGAGGACTGGCCCAACCGCAACTACACGCTCAAGCCGGAATCGCCGGCCCTGAAAATGGGCTTCAAGCAGATCCCCTGGCAGAAAATCGGGCTTGAGGACGATCCCCTCCGCGCGAAATAATTTTTACGGGGTTTAAAGCCTCCCTCTTTGAGGGGGGTGGCGCGTCAGCGCCGGGGGGAGTTGAACGGCGCGTTCCGGGAACTCCCCCAGTCTCGCTTCGCGAGCCAGCCCCCTCGAGGAGGGGGCCTATAAAATACAAGGCGGTAATGGAGGCCGAAGGCAGGAATTACGTGCCGGGGGGAATTGAACGGCGTGTTCCACAAACTCCCCCAGTCTCGCTTTGCGAGCCAGCCCCCTCAATGAGGGGGCCTTTAAAAGAAGATTCATCCACTTAAATCAACCACTAGTTAATAAGGAACCAAACCATGACTCAACCACAAATCATCCTCACGGGATTTGCAGACGAAGGCGTTTCGAAGCAGCCGGAAAAGTCGATCAAGGAGCAGTTCACCGCTTACGCCGCGATCGGGCTTCAGTACTACAGCATCCGCTTCATCGACGTTGGAAACGGCACGAAAAACGTCATGAACCTCACGATGGACGAGATCCAGACCATCCGCGAGGTCCAGAACGACTTCGGCCTGAACGTTTCGTCGATCGGTTCCCCCATCGGAAAGGTGAAGCTGGTGGACGTGGAAGACGGCACGAAAAACCGCTACGTCCCGTTCAAGGACTACATGGACGAGGTGAACCGCGCCTGCGAGATCACCCACGCGCTGGAAAGCAAGCTGATCCGTGGTTTTTCGTTCTACCACCCGCACGGCGCGGACGTGCACGACTACATGAATCAGGCGGTCGATCAGCTCTCGGCCATCGCGGAAACGTGCCACCGCAGCGACCTGACGTTCGGTCTGGAAGTCGAGCCGAACCTGGTCGGCGGAAACGGCTGGCAGCTTGCCGAGCTTTACCAGAAGATCAATCATCCGTCGATGGTCCTGGTCTTTGACGTCGGGAACCTGGTCGTTCAGGGCTTCGACGCGTGCGACATTCTGGACCAGTTCCGCGCCTGCCTGCCGGGATTGGGATGGTTCCACGTGAAGGACTACCGCCACCCGAAACCGGTGAAAAAGGGCGACCCGGTCGATGAGGACCAGCTGAAGAATTTCGTCCCGTGCGACCTGGGCGATGGTGGCCACGAGGCCATTTTCCGCGAGCTGAAAAAGGCGCTTCCTGAAATTGACTCGAAGCTCAAGGCGCGCGGGATCCCCGGTTTCTTCGTGGACCTTGAACCGCACGTGAAGGGCGGCGGCCAGTTCGGCGGTTACAGCGGCCCGGACGGCGTCGGCGTGGCGCAGCGTGCGCTCTGCCGTTTGCTGGACTACGTGGGGATCGGCTACCACCTGCGCGATTTCGACGACATTTTGGCCGCCCGCGGGTTCTGAGTTTTTTATCGGAGTGCGGTGATACCGTCGCGCAAGCGACATTCACCGCTTTCCCTTGCGGCAATTCAGCCTCGAAGAGGCGTTTGCCGCTGAAGCGCGCTGGACGTTTCCCACGAGAAACCCGTTTTTCGTCGCAGTATTTTTCGGCCGCTAAGTGAAAGCGGCAAAGGAAGCCTTCGGCTTCTGTATTGCCGCACTCCATAAGACGGCGCGCCCAGCGTCGCCCCGTAAATTCAAGGACTTTCCACTTCTTTCCCTTCTTTCCCAAGATCCTGCCATGAAATCCCACTTGATCCTTTTTTTCACTCTTGCATTTTGTTCCCTTTGCTCCCTTTTGAGCGCTGAACCGGCGGCGTGGAACACGCACCTCTCCACCTCCGACGGCGGCACGTGGAAAAAGCGCGTCGCGTTCGAGCTTCAAATCAGCCCGGAAGTTTTGGCCGAGCTGAACGCGCAGAACGCCGACAAACTGGGCGGCGACGAAAAAACCGCCAAAGAAGCGACCGGCATGAATTCCAAACTGGAGCCGACCCTTTTCACGTTCACCGTCGCGGCTCCGGGAACCGATGCGGCCAGGGACGAAAATCCTCTCCCGCTGGCCGGCGCACGGGCGCAGGACGTCCGGATCTGCACGGGCAAAAACGTCGAGTACCTCTTTGAGATCCTCGGCACGGACGGCCTCCCGCAGCACTCCGGGACGCTGGAACCCGGCACGAAAATCGTGGTTCCGATCGAACTCACGACGCTGGAGGAAGGAACCGTTTTTTACGTCTATTACGAAAACCCCAAGGCGTGGGAGCAGTCCGACTGGTGGAACGTCCACTTCTTCCAAAACGGCAGTTTCGAGGAGGGGGAAACCGGCCCGCTCGGCTGGCATTTCGATTCCAGCGACGCGACGCACAAAATCGAAAGAGCGTCAAGCGGTGCCCGTACCGGGAAAATGTGCATCAAAACGACCGTGGCCGACGGCGCGGAAGCGTCCTGGATCGCCGCGCGTCAGTCGGGAATTCCGGTCCGTACCGGCGAGAAATACAGAATCTCCGGCTGGACGAAAGCCGAAAACGTCAACGGCTACGCGGGCTGGTACTGGCATCTCGGAAACGACCACAATGGAATGGTCGGGGGCGGAATGCTGACGGCGGGCGACGGGACGTTCGACTGGAAAGAATCCACGGCCGAGTTCGTGGTTCCGGCCAACGTGGACCGGCTCGAAGTCGGAACCGTTCTCCGCGGAACCGGCACGGCCTGGGCTGATGACGTGAAGATCGAGCTGATCGAGAAAAGCGTCGCGGCGCCCAAAGTCCCCGTTTCCATCGGCGAGGTGGAAACCTTCCCGCTCGTGGACGTTTTCCCGGCCCGAGGCTCCAAAAACGGCGCGGCTCAGTTCGACGCCCAGGAATTCTTCGGAAACGCCGCCGAAACGCCCCGCTTCGCGTTCATTCGGGTGGAAAATTCCTCCGACGAAGTACGCAAGCCGCTGGTGAACGTGAAGGCCTCTCTGATCTCTGCGCGCTGGCGGGTCGAAATGACGCCCGAAAACGTGGAAATTCTGGGGCTGGACGGCGAGCCGCTCGACGTGGACGCGTGGGATTCGAGCCTCTTCATCACGCCGACGCTCCCGCCGAAGAGCATTTCCTGGCTGATCATCGCGGAAAAACCGACGGCGGTCTCCAGCGGCGAGGCGGCCCGACGGGTGCGCGACCAGCAGACCTCCGACTCCGGCTTCCCCGGAACGTCGCTCCAGCAGGTCAAAACGGCCGCGAAGTCGATCTCCCTGAAAGACCTTCCGGCCCTGAAAAAGATCCTGGCCAGGAATGAAAACCTCGTGCAAAATCCCGGCTACGAGGAACTCGACCAAAACGGGAAGCCCGTGGCCTGGAACGTGGACGCGCCGAAGGACGGAATCACGTTCAACGCGATCGACCCCCAGGCCGAAAATGACGCGCTGGGGAAATACTGCGCCGAAATCAAGATCGACCCGGGAAAACGCGCCTCGTGGTCCGGCTGGCGTCAGAATTTTAAAATTCAGGGCGGGCGCAGCTACTTCTGCGGCGCGTGGATGAAAAGCCCGACCGCGACCCAGTTTGCGATCCACATTCACTTCCACACGGCCGCGGGAAAACTCTGCGACTCGGGCGGAATGACCTCTTTTGGCGGCACGGCCGTCGGTCCGAATGAGTGGTCGCTTGTTTCCGGCCTGATCCGCACACCGGACGACGCGGCCGAGATCAGCCTCCAGCTCACGACGAACGAATCCGAAACGCTCTGCTACGACGACGTTTTCGTGATGGAAATGGACGCGGGAATTCCGGAGAATTTCCAGGGCGGAAGCACGGGGATTTTCCAGGTTTCGCCGATCATCAAGGTCTTCCCCGACTCCACGTGGTCCCGGAACCCGGAGGAACTGAAAAAGGCCGCCCCGCACGGCATCGTGACGGCCAAAAACGAGGAGGAAACCATTCAGTTCGCCTTCCGTTACGCGAAGGACCTGAAATTCCAGGTCGCGCTTGAGCCGGCGGTTTCGGCGGACGGGAAAACCACGCTTCCGACCGACCTTTTCGCCATCGGTTACGTGCCGATCAAGCACGTGACGAACTACTACAGTACGCGCCAGGCGAAGTGGTTCCGCAAGCTCCCGAAAGGCTCGGGCCGCGCGGACGGCTGGGTCGGAATGTGGCCGGACCCGATGATCCGGTTCATTAATATTGATTCTACGGCGCACGGTGCGTTCGCTCCGAAAGCCGAGGCGGAAGAAGCGTTCAAGACGCTGGAAAATGCGGAGTTCAAGAGCGATTCCGAGCGTTTGGCCCGTTACACCGAGCAGAATCTCATCGAGTTCCGCGCGTGGGAGACCCGGGCCCTGACGGTTCAGGTGAAGACCACGAAAGAAACGCCCGCCGGCATTTACCGGGGCCGGATCTGGCTCAAGAGCATCGAGACGGGAAAAGTCACTTCCGTTCCGTTCAGCGTGGAAGTCAAGGACTTCGCGATCCCGGATGAGCCGGCCGTTTGCGCGATCTACGACATTCGGATGACTCATCCTGAATTCTGGAACCGGAAAGAGGGCGAGGACCTTTCGCAGAGCATGGTCGAGTACGTGACCTCCAAGCGGCTTTCCTCGGATCGGATGCGCGTGGAGCCGAAATTCACGTACGACAAAGAAACGGGCGCCTGGTCGGTCGATTTCACCGAGTTCGACGCCGCGTGCGAGCACTACTTCAACGATTTGAAGGTCAAATTCTCGTACTTGCCGGGCGACTGGTACTGCTTCGGGTGGGGAATGCCGCCGCGGGCACGTCAGGGGATCCAGCCGTACGAGGGCGAGTGGCCTTTCGAGGGAGCCGACCGCCGCGTCCTGCGTCCTGAATTCAAGAAGGTTTACCAGGACAAACTGCGGCTGATGTGGAACCATCTGAAGGAAAAAGGCTGGGACAAACACTTCGTTCTGTACATTTCGGACGAGCCGTTCTACTCCAAGCCCGAAATCATCGCGCAAATGCAGGCCTGCTGCGAGATGATCCACGAGGTGGACCCGAATATTCCCATCTACTGCAGCACGTGGCACCACATTCCGGAGTGGGATGGTTACATCACGGTCTGGGGGATCGGCCATTACGGGTGCGTTCCGGAGGAGCAGATCTACAAATCGCTCAAACGGGGCGACCGGATCTGGTGGACGACGGACGGCCAAATGTGCACCGACACGCCGTTCTGCGCGACGGAGCGCCTGCTCCCGTACTGGGCGGTGAAGTATCAGGCGGACGGCTACGAGTTCTGGGGCGGCTCCTGGTTTACGATCGACCCGTACCGCTACGGCTGGCACTCGTACATCCACCAGAGCGATCAGCCGGGCGTCGAGTACTACGTGCTCTACCCGAACGGCGACGGGTTCATTTTCTACCCCGACAAACTGATCGGGCGGAATGAGATCGTTCCGTCGGTGCGTCTGGAACAGGCGCGCGAAGGCGTGGAGGACGCGGCATACCTGCAGATCCTCCAGGTGGAGATCGCCCGTGTGAGCAAGATCCAAAACCTGGCCCCGGCAGACGCGCAGACGTTGAAGAACGCCCGGAACACGCTCGCCCGAGCGTTCGACCTGGTTCACATTCCGAACGCCGGCGGACGGTACACTTCGGTTTACCTCCCGAATCCGGAAGAGGTTGACGAGGTGAAAACGCTCATGGTTCAGCTGATCGACGCGTTGAAGAAGATCTGACGATTGAACGAAGCGCGGCGAGCGAACGGCGAGGTCAAAAGCCCCGCCGTTCGTTCGTCTTTTTTTATTTCTGCTTCAGGTTTTCCGGGAAAAGTGCCCCCCCCCTCTCTTGCAAAGAAAACGATTCTGTGGTAAAATACTCGTCAAAATAGAGATTTTCAATTTTGGGAATAATATATAGATTTAGAGCCTTTTCATGGATACAGCTTCATTTAAACGGATGTGCCGACTTTTGGATTTTACCCGCCGCAACTACATCAGCCGTGAGTGGGATTCCATCTGTGCCGGTAAACCGATCGCGAAACTTTCCTCTCGTCACGTCTACTACCTGACGCTTATTCGTTTTCAGCTTCCTTGCAACTTGAACACCATCATGCAGATTACGGGCCTTTCCTCCTCGGCGGCTTCGACTTTCGTCGAGAAAATGGTTCAGTCCAAAGTCTTTCTTCGGGTTTTGGATCCGGAAGACCGCCGGAACGTGCGTATTCTTGCGTCCAAGGAAATCACGGAGATTTTTCGGGAAATGGATCGCCGCCTGGATGCACTGATCGACCGCCTGACCGCTGATTGTACTGAGGAGGAATTCCACGCGCTGGACGTGGCCGGTCAACTGGTTTGCCGCAAGATTCAGCTCACTAAAGAATGGCTGGACGCACAAATTAACCAGGAGAAATGAGATGAAAAAAAGGGTCGTAATTACTGGTTATGGGGTGATTTCGTGCGTTGGGAACGATTCTTCGACGTTTTGGGACGCTTTGCTTGAAGGCCGCTGCGGGCTGGGGCCCATCACGAAATTTGACGCTTCCGGCTACCGTACTCAAATCGCTGGTGAGGTCAAAAACTTTGATATTACGCAGTACGTTCCCTTTAAAGACTCGAAGCGGATGGACCTTTTTTGCCAGTACGCCATCGCGGCGGGTGATGAAGCCATCCGAAGCGCCGGCCTCCCAAAAGATTTTCAGGAAAGTGAACTGGACGAAAATCGCGTCGGCGTCCTCGTTTCCAGCGGTGTTGGCGGGATCCTCGCGACGACCACCCAAAACTCTATCCTTTTTGAGAAAGGCCCGGGCCGCGTTTCTCCCCTGGCGATTCCGATGATGATCGCCGACAGTGCGGCGGGTGACCTTTCCATTCGGTACGCCGCGAAAGGTCCAAACTTCGGGATCGTTTCCGCCTGCGCTTCCGGCTGCCACTCGGTCGGGGAGGCGTACTGGATCATTCAGCGCGACGATGCGGATATTATGCTCGCCGGTGGGACGGAAGAAAGCGTCGTGCCGATCTGTGTCGCGGGTTTTGCGTCCATGAAGGCGACGAGTATGCGCAACAGCGACCCGCTCCACGCGAGCCGGCCGTTTGACCTCCACCGGGACGGTTTCGTCTCCAGCGAGGGCGCGGCGGTGATCGTTCTGGAAGAGCTGGAACACGCCAAAAAACGCGGTGCGAAGATCCTCGCTGAGGTCATCGGCTACGGCGCCACGGCGGACGGTTTTCACATCACCAGCCCCGACCCCACTGGCGAAAGCGACGCGCGGGCGTTTCGGATCGCGATGCGTCATGCGGGGATCCAGCCGGACGAGATCGACTACATCAACGCCCACGGGACCAGCACGCCGCTGAACGACAAATATGAGACGCTCGCCATCAAATCGGCCTTTGGGGAAGCCGCCAAAACCGTCTCGGTGAGCAGTACAAAAGGCTCGACCGGCCACGCGCTCGGGGCGGCGGGAGCTCTGGAGACCGTCGTGTGCGTGAAAGCGATCGAAACGGGGATCGTCCCTCCGACGATCAATTTCGAAACGCCCGACCCGGAGTGCGACCTGAACATCACGCCGAACGAGCCGGTAAAACGCCCGATCCGCATTGCGGCCAATAATAATTTGGGGTTTGGCGGCCATAACGCGGTCGTGATTTTTAAAAAGTTTGAAGATTAACCCCCTTGACAAACCGTAAAAATCGGGTACAATAGAATAAAGTCTGGGAGAGATCCCGACGGTCGTTTCCGTGGCACAATTGGATAGCGCGCTGCCCTCCGAAGGCAGAGGTTGTGGGTTCGACCCCCGCCGGAGACGCTTAAAAAGCAAGGTCCGAATGAGTTTTAACGCTCACTCGGACCTTTTTTCCAAATGCAAGGCGGTAATGGAGGCCGAAGGCCGGAATTACGCGCCGGGGGGAGTTAAACGGCGCCAAATGGGAGGCGGTAATGGAGGCCGAAGGCCGGAATTACGCGCCGGGGGGAGTGACCAGCGTGTTCCTCAACTCCCCCAGTCTCGCTTCGCGAGCCAGCCCCCTCAAGGAGGGGGCCTTTAAATGGGGCGTCAGATCACCGCCAGCTCATATTCCTTGCGGAGGAAGTTGAGCGAGTTCTGAATCGCTTCTTCACGGTCCAGGTCGCCGGGGCAGCCGCATTCAAACGAGCACGGGCCGGTGTAACCGATGTACTTCAGGCCGCGGAAACCTTCCACGAAGCGGCTCTGGTTCAGACCCGGCAGAGTACGGCGCGGATTGGAAACGCCGCCCGCGAGGTGGACGTGCTTCAGAAGTTTGCCGCCGGAGATGAAGGCGCCCATCATGTCGGTCTCTTCGATGCTCATGTGGTAGAAGTCGCCCATGACGGCCATTCCGCATTTTTTCTCGGAGGCTTCGTTAATGTCGCGGGCGATCGCAGCGCCGTCGGCAACCTGGCGGAGGAAGAACGCCTCACCGCGATTCAACGGCTCGAAAATGATCGTCGTGCCGCACTCGGCCGCGAAGTCAGCCAGCGCCGGGAAATCATCCAGGAGCATTTTGCGGATTTCCTGATTGGTGAGCGGGCTTTGGCCGTTGAACGCCGGGACGTAGATCACGCCCGTGCAGCCCAGGATCCCAGCGCCTTCGAGGACTTTTTTCAGGTCGTCGGTCCCTCTCTGTTTGCGTTCTTTTTCGAAGCTCATCAGGTCGCCGCCGTGGGAGCCCCAGCAGACAGCCGCGGCTTTCAGACCGGCGTCGGCCAGTGCTTTTTTATAGTTTGCCGCCCGTTCCGGGTCCGCGACGTCACCGCCAAATTCGGCGGCTTCCATTCCCCAGGCCTTCATTTTGGCGAATTTTTCTTCAACGTCTTTTCCCGGAATGATCCCGAGCTGGGAGCAGAGGCAAAGGTGGGCGTTGGCCTGCTGGTTGGCGCTTTTGCCGTCGTACGTGGAATCGGTGACTTCGGCTTTGAGGTCGATGCGGGAGGAAAGAGCGACTGCCGCGGCAGCACCGGCGGCGAGGAATTCACGACGTTTCATGATTTTGAGTCTCCTGAATGAAAGGAAGGAAATTTTTTATGGAAAAAAACTCGTAATTACCCTAATTTTAACCCCTGTTTTTAAAAAATCAAGGGGTCGTTTCAACTTTTTCTGACTTTTTTTCGTCCCGGTACACTCGAATGCGTTCCAGATTCGGCCAAAGCTCCATTTCCTCGGAGCCTTTCGTCACGGCCTGGGTCTGGACTTCAAATGCTTTTTCATAGTCACCGCGTGCGAAGTACACCGTCGCGAGCGTGTCCTGAATTCCAGGCGAATCCGGAAGGAGACGAACCGCTTCCTTCCCGTATTCCAGGGCTTCGTCGAGCTTCCGTTCCGTGTTGGCGGCCAGCCAGGCATAAGTGTTCATCTGATTTGCGCTCAGGATCTTTACTGATCCGGCCTGAATACTCTTCTCCGTCTGCTCCAGCGTTTCGTCAATCCGCTTTTCCAGAACGTCCAGCCATTCGGAATCTTTTGTAAAGACGGCGATCTTCCTCGCGAGGATCATCAGGTCCGCGTCCGGTTCACCTTTGGCTTCAAAGGATTTTTCCAGTATTTCTTTTGCTTTGGCGTAGTCTTTCTGCATGCAGGCATCAAGTGCCTGGAACTCGGAAATCTGCTGGTTCATTCGGATGGACTCTTCATCCTCCTCTTCCTGCTCAGTGGTTTTTTGAATTCTCAGGAAATTGAGCCGCTTCACGTTTTGGACGTATTCCCGCGCGACGTTGAACTCACCGATCACGCCCAGGGACGTGCTGAACTCTTTGAACAAACGCTTTTTTTCAGAGTCGGAAATCTCTTTATTCAGCTGCGCGATTTCTTGCGGCACCACCGCCCAATGACCTCTTTTGATGAGGCGATGGATCAGAAGAACCCGGTAGTCCAGCGTCAAAGTGCGTTCAGTCGAAATCTGGAAACGTGCTTTCCCGAAGGTGGTCAGTCCCAGGGCCGTCTGACGGAGGAAAAAGTCTTTTGCCTCTTTTTCGTGCCCGTTTTGAGCAAGGAGGTCGGCAGAAAAATACAATAAATCGTGCAAAAATACGAGGATGATGGGGTCTTCCGAGTTCAGATCCTCGTAAAGCGTCTGAAACATTTCCTCAAATGGCGCCTCGTTAGCGTTTTCGGCCCGAGACGCTTTTTCGAGTTCGAGGAGCCGTTCAAGAAAACGTTTTCCTTCCGTATGGACGGTTTCCGAGGCCAAATATTCGCGGAGTTTTTCGAGCGTTTCCTGACGTTTTTCCCGGTTCCGGTCGTTTTGGACGGACCAGGCCTCGGGATCGGGAAAGACTTTCGGTTCTGGAACCGGCACGGGGAACTGAGGAACGGGCTGGGTAAAAGGAAGGGCCCATAAAACGGCCAAAGCCGAAAATCGGGCCGCGCAGGGGTCTTTCTCGTGCATCGCGATCCGCATCAGAGGGACGAGTGATTCTTCTGGCGGGAGTTGACTCAAACCTGCGAGCAAAATCATTTTTTGCGAGGTTTGGCAGGAGTCATACTGCTTCAAAAGAATTTGGGCACGTGGAGAGTCATCCGACCGAACCAGTCCGCGCGCCAGTATGGAAAGACAGTATTTCGCGCACTCCGAGACCGTAAAATCCGGGTGAGCCTGAGCTTTTTGAAGGGTTTCAATGGCCCGATCCCCCAATTTGAGGATTTCATCAATCGTTTTTTCGCGTTTTTTGATGGAAGGATCGCTCAACTTTTCTACCAGCGCGTCGAGCTTTGCCTGCGCTTCCGGTTCCAGCGGCTTCTCGCCAAAATCACGGCAGAATGAAGGCGAAACGAAGCAAAAAAGGAGGGCGAGGGTGAAAAAAAGGCGGTTCATGAAAATTCCTTCGTTTGAAAAAGGGGCACGCGTTCAGGTACAGGAAAAACGGATTCAACAGTCGAACCCCGAAAACTTTCAGGGCGAGGCGTGATCCGCGTTTCCAAAATCCATACTTCTGCAAATATTTTATCAAAATCCTCAAAAAAATCAAGCCGGGTGAGGTCCAAAATTTTCCTTTATGCGTTTTGAAGTTCAAATTACGGAATATTTCTGGCTCTTTGAGAGGGAAAATGGTGTAATTTTGTGCCGTGTGTTTTCTGGTCCACTTCTGCAGTTTTGTGCAGTGCCCGGACCCGATTACCCCCTTTTGACCGGTTGACAGAAAGATGCGGTGGGGTAAATTAATTCATGTTTCCTGAACGAATTGCTGACTTGAAAGCCCTCCCAAATTACAGGTGATCAAGTCGATTCATTTTCCAGAGTTTTCTCCCAATTTCGAAAGGCCATTTATGAGCAGCGATCAGAAAAATTCCAGAATCTCCCTCACCGTTCGTCAGCGAGAGGTGCTTGAGTTTATACGCAAATGCTTCCGAAAGCGCGGTTACGGCCCGACGGTTCGCGAGCTTGCGAAAGGAATAGGGATCCATTCTCCCAATGGGGTCATGGGGCACCTGGACGCCCTCCAGCGCAAAGGCTACATCAAGCGTCAGGCCAATCTTTCGCGGTCGATCATCCTCATGGAATCGGCAGATCCTCGCAAGGACGGCTTCCCTGTGGCAGCGCTCCTTGAAAACGGTCGGCTGGTGGAAAACCCCGATCCGCACGAGAGGCTGAACGTTCACGAGCAAATGCACCTCGATGGGCCGGATTTTTCGTGGATCCGGATTCAGACGGACAGCCGGATGAATGGTTTTTCACTCAAAAAGGGGGATCTGCTTTTGGTCCGCCATTCCTCCAGCGCTTCGGAGGGGGATTCGGTCGTCATTCGGGATTTCGGGAAAAATTTCCAGTTGGCCAAGTGCCAAATGGACGGAGTGACCGGCAAAACCTTCCTGACGACGGGCACCCGGCGGCTCGAAAATTCAAACGCCAAGGTGTTCGGCATTCTGGTCTTTATGATCCGGTTCAAGTTTTAGATGAAATCTTTCGGGAAGGATCGCGGCCCCAATCAATCTTCACGTGCAAGGAGTTTGGGAAGATTGAACGGGTCCGCGTTTCTCTGGATTCTGAACGAGGTACCCGGGGACGCTCTCACATCATATTAATTACCCGTCAAGTTTTTCTGAAAAAATCGCAAAAAAAACAGTGGTTCCACGTTGACTTAATGGACTTTTTGGCGTATAATACGAAGATTCTTTAAATCAGTAAGCATCAAGGTTCAAAATACACATAATGACCAATCAGAATATACACGTCAAAGGGGCACGAGAGCATAACCTGCAAAATATTGAGGTCGAACTCCCGAGCAATCAGCTCATCTGCTTTACGGGGGTCAGCGGGAGCGGCAAAAGCTCACTCGCGTTCGATACGCTGTACGCAGAAGGCCAGAGACGCTACGTCGAGAGCCTTTCCAGCTACGCGCGTCAGTTCCTCGGCCAGATGCCCAAACCCGACGTGGATTTCATCACGCATCTGAGTCCTGCGATCTCCATCGCCCAGAAAACCACCGGCCAGAACCCCCGTTCGACCGTGGGGACCATCACCGAAATTTACGACTACCTGCGCGTTCTTTACGCCCGGGTCGGGACCGGCTACTGCCCCTATTGCGGCCGGAAAATCAGTGCGCAGACCCGCCCCCAGATCCTCGCCCAGATCCAGCTCCTCCCGGAAGAGACCAAGCTCCTGATCCTCGCTCCGCGCATTCGTGGCCAGAAGGGTGAATTCAAGGACCTCTTCAAAGACCTTTTGCGTCAAGGCTACATTCGGGTCCGCGTGGACGGCGAGGTGGTGAAACTCACCGAGGAACTCCGGCTGGACCGCCAAATGCGCCACGACATTGATTTGGTCGTGGACCGGATCGTCCTGCGTCACGATTCCCTCTCCCGGCTGAGCGAGGCGGTGGAGCAGGCGCTGAAGGTCGGAAATAATACGTTGATCGTCGCCCCGGATCAGGACCCGGACCAGAAACCGTTCGACGAGATGATGCTTTCGAGCGAGTACGCCTGCGCGGACTGCCAGATCGGTTTCGAGCCGCCAACGCCGCAGCTTTTCAGCTTCAACTCGCCGCAGGGAATGTGCACCGAGTGCAACGGCTTGGGAGAAATTTACACTTTCGACCCGGAACGGCTCATTCCCGACCCGAAAAAATCGTTTCGCAAAGGGGCGATCAAGACGTTCGGCACGTGGGAAGAAATGGGCCGGTGGAAGCACGTACAATTTCGCGGCGTGGCGGAATATTTGGCCCGGACTTACCCGCAGTTTGGCCTGAATGCCAAGGCGATCCTCGACCGGCCGTGGAAAACGCTTCCGGAAGAAATCAAAGAAGCGCTACTCTTCGGCACGGAAAACGCGAATATTACGTTCTCGTGGCGCAATTCCCCCCAAGGAATGAATTGGGGTGCGACCTACGACGGGATCATTCCCCAGCTTCTTTCTGCCTACCGGACGAACCAGAGCCGGATCCAGAAACGCCACCTCGAAAAGTACATGAACGTCTGCACGTGCGGCTTCTGCAAAGGGGAACGCCTCAATCCTCAGGCGCGCGCCGTCAGGATCCGCAGCATCTCGGCCGACCGGGATTTTTCCCTCCCGGAACTGGTACGCGAGCCGATTTCCAACGTGGTCGAATTTTTCCGTGAGCTGGACCTCGACGCGACCGGGCGTTTCATCGCAAAGGACATTTTGCACGAGATCCGGAACCGGCTGGGTTTTCTCGTGGACGTGGGACTCAACTACCTCTCGCTGGCGCGGACGGCCCCGACCCTTTCCGGCGGCGAGCTGCAGCGAATTCGCCTCGCGAGCCAAATCGGGAGCGGGCTGGTCGGCGTGCTGTACATTCTGGACGAGCCGTCCATTGGTCTGCACTCCCGCGACAATAATCGGCTGCTGGCGACGCTCCGTCATTTGCGGGACCTGGGGAACACGGTGGTCGTGGTCGAGCACGACGAAGAAACCATGCGCAGCGCCGACAAAATCATTGATTTTGGTCCTGGAGCGGGCGTAAACGGCGGTCATGTAGTCGCGCAGGGGTCCGTGGAAGACGTTTTGAAAACCCCGGAAAGCGTGACGGGCCAGTTCCTTTCCGGCCGCCGATCCATTCCGGTCGTGCGGAAACCCCGCGAAGGAACCGGCGAAAAACTGGTTTTGCGCGGCGTCTCGCACCACAATCTGAAGAACGTGGACGTGGAATTCCCGCTCGGAAAGTTCATCTGCGTCACGGGCGTGAGCGGCTCCGGGAAAAGTTCGCTGATCAACGGCGTCCTGAAGGAGATCCTGCACCGCGACCTGAACCACGGGATCGGGACCCCCGGTGCGTACCAGGCCATTGAGGGGCTGAATTTCCTGAACAAAATGATTGCGATCGACCAGTCCCCGATTGGCCGCACGCCGCGCAGCAATCCGGCGACGTACATCAAGCTCTTCGACGAGATCCGCATGATGTTTGCGGAACTCCCCGAGGCCAAGCAGCACGGCTTCAAGCCCGGCCGATTCAGCTTCAACGTGGATGGCGGCCGCTGCGAGGCGTGCCAGGGCTACGGCTCGACCAAGCTGGAAATGGACTTTCTGGCCGACATTTGGGTCACGTGCCCGGTCTGCGGCGGAAAGCGCTTCAACTACGAAACGCTCCAGGTGAAGTTCAAGGACCATTCCATCGCGGACATTCTGGAAATGGACGTCCAGCAGGCGATGGAACTCTTCGAAAACGTTCCGAAAGTTTACCAGAAGCTCAAGACCCTGCACGACGTTGGGCTCGATTACATGAAGATCGGCCAGTCGTCGCCGACCCTTTCCGGGGGTGAGGCCCAGCGCGTGAAACTCGCCCGCGAACTGACGAAAATCAGCACGGGCCGCACGATCTACATTCTGGACGAGCCGACGACGGGGCTCCATTTCGCCGACATCGAGCAGCTTCTGAAGGTCCTGCACGGTTTCGCCGACGCGGGGAATACGGTGCTGGTGGTCGAGCACAATCTGGACGTCATCAAGACGGCGGACTGGATCATCGACCTCGGCCCGGAAGGTGGGAACGAAGGCGGGCAGATCGTCGTCTGCGGCACGCCCCGCGACGTGGCAAAGTGCAAAAAATCCTACACGGCGGCGGCATTGAAGGCCGTTCTTTCTCCTGCCGCGAAGAAAAAGGCCCTGGAATCGGCCACGGTCCCGGCCAGTGTCCTGGAAAAAGTCAGAAAAGGCGGGGCCAAAGGAAAAGCGGAAAGTGAAAAAGCCGTTGAAACCGGAGCCGGCGCGTGTTCATGTGGCTGCGGCTGCGTTCACGTCGAAAACGCGAGCCAGCACAATCTGAAGCACGTGAGCGTGGACATTCCGCGCAACGCCCTGACCGTCTGCTGCGGGCCGAGCGGCTCCGGAAAGAGTTCCATGGCGATGGACACGGTGTACGCGGAGGGCCAGCGCCGCTACGTCGAAAGCCTTTCCAGCTACGCCCGCCAGTTCGTCGGCCAGATGCAGAAACCGCACGTTGAGCGCATTGAGGGCCTCGCTCCTGCGATCGCCATCGAGCAGAAACGCGCGAGCCAAAGCCCGCGTTCCACGGTCGGAACGATCACGGAAATCTACGACTACTTGCGCATCCTCATGGCGCGGCTCGGGAAGCCGTACTGCCCGGACTGCCAGATCCCCGTCGGGTCACAGACGACGGACGAGATCATCGCCCGCGTGATGAAGTACCCGGAAGGGACGCGCCTGATGCTGCTGGCGGCTCGTGAAGTCGCCGTGGGCCACCGCTTCGAAACCCTTTGGAATGAGCTGCGCCGCGGTGGTTTTGTGCGGGTCCGCGTTGATGGAATGATCTACACGCTGGACCAGGTTCCGGACATTGACCGGCGGCGGAAGCATAACGTGGAGGTGGTCGTGGACCGCGTGGAGATCCGGCGGGACAAAAAAGTCCGCGCCCGCATCGCGGAAAGCATCGAGCAGACCCTCCAGCTCGGCGGCGGAACGATGATCGTGCTGGAAGTGGACGATCTGAAGCCGGAATCGGTCTGGAAGTCCAAAACCCACAGTCTGCGGAACGTGTGCGACCGCTGCGGACGCAGTTTCGAGACGCTCGCGCCGAATAATTTCTCGTTTAATACGGCATTGGGCTGGTGCCCGACCTGCGAGGGGCTTGGCGTTCAGAACGGCGCCAATCCAAACCTTCTTCTGCGCGATCCGAAGCTGACGCTCGCCGAGGGCGCGATTGCACTCTGGAACTCGCACAAGAGCGCGCTTGGGATGGAAATGCTTAAAGTGTTCTGCACGGAAATGGAAGTCCCGATGGACGTTCCGTACGAATCGCTCGCACCGCGCTACCGCAAAATCCTCCAAAGAGGGACGGGTGAACGCTGGTTCCAGGTCAAAACGAAGGATTTCACCTTCCGCTTCCAGCTTAAAGGCCTGATGGAAGTCGTGGACGAAACGGCCCGCCTGGTTCCCACGCTTCGGCACAAACTGGAGACTTTCCTCGACGATGTACCGTGCACTGAATGCGGCGGGAGCCGTTTGCGTGACGACGCGGCCGCGTATCGGCTTCACGGACGCACGATGGACGAGATCTGCGAGCTTCCGCTTGACCAGCTCCAGCGTCTCTTCGCGGACTGGAAAATGACCCCGGCGGAGCGTAAAATCGCGGGCGAAATCGTGCGCGAAATCCGGAATCGGACGCAGTTTCTGCTCGACGTGGGACTCGAATATTTGACCCTTTCCCGTCCGGCGCCTTCGCTTTCCGGCGGTGAAATGCAGCGCATCCGCCTCGCGGCGCAGGTCGGGAGTGGTTTGTGCGGCGTGCTTTACATTCTGGACGAGCCGACGATCGGGCTCCATCCGCGGGATAATTTGCGCCTGATCAACACGATGCGGAAACTGCGCGACCTGGGGAACACGCTCCTGATCGTCGAACACGACCGCGACGTTCTGGAAAACGCCGACAAACTGATCGATTTTGGCCCCAAAGCGGGCCGCTGGGGCGGTGAGATCGTGGGGGAAGGAACTCCCGCCCAAATCAAAGCGATTCCGACCTCGGTCACGGGATCTTACCTCTCAGGGAAAACGACGATCCCGATCCCGTCGAACCGTCGAATTCCCTCGGTCTCCGCCAAACGGCCGGCCGAAAATAATCTCGTGGTGCGGCAGTGGTTGGAAATCATTGGCGCGCGTCAGAACAATTTAAAGAATATTAACGTCCGGATCCCGCTCGGAACGCTGACGGCCGTGACGGGCGTGAGCGGTTCCGGCAAAAGCACGCTGGTCGAGGACGTTTTGTACTCGTCGCTCGCCCGCATTCTGCACCGTGCCGGCACGATTCCGGGAGCGTACGACACGATTCGCGGGATCCAGTACATTAATAAAGTGATCGAGGTCGATCAGCGTCCGATCGGGACCACGCCGAGCTCCAACCCCGCGACCTACACGGGCGTTTTCGAGCACATTCGCGAACTTTTCGCCAAGCTTCCGGACGCCAAACTGCGCGGCTTCTCGGCCCGTCGTTTCAGTTTCAACGTCCCGGGCGGCCGGTGCGAGAAATGCGAAGGAAACGGCCAGATTAAGATTGAAATGCACTTCCTGCCGGACGTTTGGGTCACATGCGACGAATGCCACGGCCAGCGCTACGAGCCGGAAACCCTTTCGGTCCGGTTCAAGGGCTACACCATCGCCGACATTTTGAACCTGACGTGCGCGGAGGCGCTGGAGGTTTTTCAGGGCGTGCCGGTCATTCGGCGCATTTTGCAGACGCTCTGCGACGTGGGTCTGGACTACATTACGCTCGGCCAGCCCGCCCCGACGCTTTCGGGTGGTGAGGCTCAGCGCGTGAAACTGGCGGCAGAACTTTCCCGCCCCGACACGGGGAAGACCCTTTACATTCTCGACGAGCCGACGACCGGTCTGCACTTTTCCGACCTTGCGAAACTGCTGGAGGTCCTCCATCGACTGGTGGAAATGGGGAATACGGTGGTCGTGATCGAGCACAATCTGGACGTGATCAAGAACGCGGACTGGATCGTGGAACTCGGTCCGGAAGCGGGGCTGAACGGCGGCGAGCTGGTGACCGAAGGCACGCCGGAGGACGTGGTGAAGTACGCGCTCACTGCGCAAAAATCGCTTAAAACTTCCCGGCCTCTTCCGCGAAGCTGGACGGGTGAATTCCTTGCGCCGGTTTTGAAAAAAGGCCCGTACAAGGAACGGAAACGTTTCAATCTGGATGAGTTCCGCCGCACGCAAACGGAAGAAATCGTGCTTTCGGAAATGAACGCCGAGGTCAAAATGCCGTGGGAAGTGGACGGGATCCGCTGGCACACGCAGGGAAGAAGTTTCCGGTGCCGTTCGACCGTCCTGGAGCACGGGGAGATTTTGCCTCCGGTCTCGCCGATCCCGACGCCGCCCCCGGCCAAGTGGGACGTGCGGGTCTTCGACTCGATCATGGACCGCCTCGAATGTATGGACGACGTGGAGATCGACTGGAATGACCGGAACGTGATCCGCGTCGCGTCTTCCGGGAAAACCGCGCTCAAATTCCTCCATTTGTACACCAACGACGAATGGCTCCTGAAGCTGAGCTTCCGCGTCGCGAAAGATTCTTTCCAGGAGGCGGACCTGATCCAGCGCCTGAACCTTCGACCGTTGAACGAATTCCCGGAACTCCCGCTTTACGGAACATCGCCGCGTGTTCGGCTGATCGACTCCAAAGACGGTTTCCAGGAAGTGGAACTCCGCGTTCACTACTGGGACGAGTTCAACCACCCGCAAATGTGGGAATTTTTCGAGCAGGCGCAGGAGGCGTTTCTGGCGCTGGTCAAGCAGGTGGAAGCGGATCAGACCGACCTGAAACCGTGGAAAACGCTCGGCCGTGCGTGGCACGAAAGCCGGAAAGGATTCCTTGGAAACGTCCGGCCGATGTGGAACCCGGACCTCCTTCAGACGATCATCGCCGCTCTGGAACGTATTGCTCCCAACGCCACCTGGGGCTGGCAAAACAAAGTGATCGTTCCGATCACGCCCGCCGGGTCAAACCGGATCTGGTGCCGGCTCGGAACGAAAAAGCCCGACGCGGTTTACGTCGAGCTTTTCAACGCCCGGAATGAGTTCACCATGGGCCGGATCAGCGGCTTTGGCTTCCACTCCGAGGTGGACAGTCGGAACCCGGAATTTGACTGCCTGCGCTTCCAGTTCCGCAGTTTGAACGACTGGAAAAAAGGAAACTTCGAAGCGTTTTTGAAAGAACACCTGGAAAATAGAATGAAGAATGAATAATGAATAACGAATAATGAGTACCGGTGAAAATCTTCTCTCAACGAACATTACGCGCAAGCGTCATTATTCGTTATTCGTTGTTCATTATTCGTTAACCTGAAAAATGTCATCTATCCTCATTTTCAGCGATGATTGGGGGCGCCACCCCTCGAGCTGCCAGCACCTGACGCGCAGTCTGATGCTGCAGGGGGATCATCGTGTGTACTGGGTGAACACGATCGGGACCCGGCCTCCGGGCTGGAATCTGCTGACGCTGCGGCGCGGCTTCGGGAAGATCCGCTCGTGGTTCTGGGACCGTGGGAAAACGGATTCCTCAACCGAGGAAGTCTCCCGGAACGAGCCGACCCCAAAAATCCTTCACCCCGTTATGTACCCGTGGTTTCGTCATGGTTTTGACCGCCGTCTGAACCGTCAACTGATGAGCCGCGCGATTAATCGCGTGCTTGAGAAAGCGGGTGAAACCGACGTGACGGCCATCACGACCCTGCCGATCGTGGCCGACCTTCCGGGCGAACTGCCGGCGGTCAAGCGCTGGGTTTACTACTGCGTGGACGATTGGAGCCGCTGGCCCGGCATGGACGCGCGGCCGCTTGCCGAAATGGAGACGGAACTGATCCGTAAAGTGGACCGGATAGTCACCGCCGGAGAAAACCTCCACGACCGGATCCAGGCTTTGGGGCGTGATTCGCTCCTCCTGACGCACGGCATCGACTTGGATTTCTGGCGCGGTGCGCAGTCCGGCGACGCCCGGAAAAATCCCGAGTTTACACGGAATTTGCCCCGGCCGGTTTTCACGTTTTGGGGCCTGATCGACGAGCGGCTCGAACCGGAAATGGTGGAACGGCTTGCCCAGGATTCACCGCAAAGCACGATTCTGCTCGCGGGGCCGGTGGCGGCGCCCGAAGTCGCGAAGCGGCTGGAAGCGATTCCCAACACGCGGCTTTTGGGAATGGTTCCGTACGAGAAACTCCCGCAGCTCGCGGCCGAGTCGGACGTTTTGATCATGCCGTACCGGAAAAACGAGGCGACCGAGCAGATCCAGCCGTTGAAAATGACCGAATATTTGGCGAGCGGCCGGCCGGCGGTGGTCCGGGCCTTGCGCGCCTCCGAGCCTTGGTCTGATGCTCTGGATGAAGCCGATTCACCGGAAACCTTTTCGCGGCTTGCCCGTTTTCGTGCGCTGAGCGGCCTTCCATCGGCTCAGGCCGATTCCCGGAAACGCCTGGAAAACGAGACGTGGGACGAAAAAGCCCGGCAGTTTGAAGCGTACATCATGCAAGAGACCCCGGAAACTCCGGAAACTCCGGAAACTCCGGAAGCCGGTCTCCCGCAAAATGAAATTCCAACCGAAAAATGATCAACGAAATCGTACCCATTACTTCCGAAAAGCGTAAAACCGAACACAAAGCGACCGTTTTGGAAACGCGCGTCGTGACCGGGCAGGGGGGTGGTCCCGAGAAAACGATCCTCAACACGCCGCGATATATGACGAGCTACGGCTTCCCCACGCTTTGCGCCTACATGCACCCGCCGAAGGATCCCGGATTTAAAACCATTGAAAAGCGTGCGGCGGAACTGAACTGCCCGCTCGTGGGGATCGACGATTCAGGCGCGTTTGACCGCAGCGTCGCGCGGAATCTTCTCCAGATTTGCGAAGAAAAAAATATTACGATCTGGCACGGGCACGACTACAAAAGCAACTACATCGGTCTGAAACTGCGCAAAAAGCATCCGATGAAACTGGTCACGACCGTGCACGGCTGGGTCCATCATACGTGGAAAACGCCGTTTTACTACTTTCTGGATCGCTGGTGCCTGCGCCGTTACGACCACGTGATCTGCGTTTCGAACGACCTGTACGAGAAATGCCTCTCGCTGGGCGTTCCGGAAAAACGGTGCTCCCTGATCGTGAACGCGATCGACACGATGCAGTACCACCGCAAGATGAAACTCGACGAAGCCAAGACCAAACTCGGCTTTCCGGTACATCGCGTCGTGATCGGGGCGTGCGGCCGGCTTTCCCCCGAAAAGAATTTTGCGGGCCTGATCCGCGTCGCGGCAGAGCTTTTGAAAGAAAACGCCCCGATTTCAGTTTTCATCGCCGGCGACGGACCGATCCGTGACTCGCTCCAGCGCCAGATCAACGCCACGGGTTTCGCGGAACACATTCACCTGCTTGGGTTCCGCGAGGACATCATGGACTTTTACCAAGGACTGGATATTTTCGTCCTGAACAGTCTGCGGGAAGGTCTTCCCAACGTCGTGCTCGAGGCGATGGCGTACGAAGTGCCCGTGATCTCGACGCGCGTGGCGGGCGTTCCGCGCCTGATCACCAACGGCTACGACGGCGTTCTGATCGACATCAAAAATGAAATGGAACTGAAACTTCGGCTTGGGAAGCTCATCGAAGATTTTGACTACCGCCGCCTGCTTGGTGAAAACGGGAACTACACGATCAAAGCCCAGTACAGTTTCGGCGTGCGGATGAAGAAGATCCGCGACATTTACGAGAAAATTCTGGCCGAAAAATAAAAAACCACGGTCAGAAATCAGGGATCAGTTCTTCGGTTTTCCCGAAATTTGCTGATCCCTGACTTCTGACCGCGAATTCTATCGCAGAGGTCAACGGCCGAAAGGCGTTTTACTCTTCATCCTCACGTTCCTGAAGCGCGAAAGAAGCGCCTGCGTCTTCAAAGACCGAATTCTGCCACATCTGCATTTCGTTCTGAAGTTCCATCTGGCTCTGCTGCTGGCTCAGGTACATGTACATCGGGTTGGATTTCAGGTTTGTGAACATTTCGCGCAGTTCTTCGTCGTTCGGTTCAAAACCCTTGAGCTGAGTCACATAAAAGACCGTGCGGCTGCGGTTCGGGAACGCTTTGATTTCGCCCGGGACCATCTGGAAAACTCCCGTGCGGAAGTCTTCGGCCACATTATCCAGCTCGGTATAAGTGCTCAAATCGACCGGGGTCGGGAAGCCTTCGACCGTCATCTTGCAGCGGGCAAAGGTTTCGATTTCGACCGGCGCGGTGACTCCGCTCAGCGCGTTGGCTTTCGTGCAGTCTTCCGCACTCTTTTGAGCGGCTTCCGCAGCCAGCTTCTTGGCTTCTTCGAGTTTCCACGCTTTTTCAACGACCGGTTTGAATTCCTCGGTCAATTCCTTGGGTTCTTCTTCAGGAATGAACTCGGCATTCCAGACGATGTAGTCATTGGCGGCGTCGCTGCATTCGATTCCCATGTAGGTTTTCGCGCTCATGCGTTCAAAACCGTTCAACTTCGAGATGGGCTGTTCCGCAAGCGTTTCCATGTCCATCAGTTCCAATTCCACGAACTGGATCCCGCATTTTTCCATGTAAGCCTTGGTTTCCGCGCTGAACTCAAAGACCGGTTTCTCCATGTCTTTGCCGTTGCTGAACTCGTACCGGGCCGCGGCCTGTTTGTAGGTCGAAAGGTCGGTCTGGACCAGCTTCATGAAGGCTTTGGCATCATACGGATCGTCCAGTTGAATTTCCGGAGCGGCTTCTTCGGCCGGGGCGGCTTCAGCCGGAGCGGCGGCTTCGGCCGGGGCCGGTTCGGTCGTTACCGTTTCATCGGCGACCAAACGGAAGGGGTTCTGCGTACGAGCGTCGGCGGAAGGCTGGGCCGGGGCTTCTTCAGCCGGTGCGGCTTCAGCGGGTGCGGCTTCAGCAGGTGCGGCTTCAGCAGGTGCGGCTTCGGCGGGTGCGGCTTCAGCGGGTGCAGCTTCGGCAGGTGCGGCTTCAGCAGGAGTGGCTTCAGCAGGTGCGGTTTCAGCAGGTGCGGCTTCAGCGGGTGCGGCTTCAGCGGGTGCAGCTTCGGCAGGTGCGGCCTCAGCAGGCGCGGCTTCAGCAGGTGCGGCTTCAGCAGGTGCGGCTTCGGCGGGTGCGGCTTCGGCGGGTGCGGCTTCAGCAGGCGCGGCTTCGGCGGGTGCGGCTTCAGCAGGTGCGGTTTCGGCGGGTGCGGCTTCAGCGGCCGGAGCTGGAGCGGCTTCTTCCAGGTTGATGCTTTCAGGAAGCGGGGCGCTTTCTGCAGCTGGTTCAATCACGGGCTTTTTGTAAACCAGGTAATTAATGCGCATCTTGGCCGGGGTTTTGAAACCGACGGTTCCGTACATTTTGTTGGGGAGGCGTTTTTTGTTTGCCTCGAAAAAGACCTTGATCTGATCTTCTCTCGGATTCGGGACTTTCGTGAGGAAATCTTCCGCGCGGACCGGGATCACGCTGATCGAAGCGTTCCGGTAAATCGTGCAGAAGAGTTCCCACTGCTGCTCAATGGTACGCGGAGCAAGCAGCCCGGAGAGGCAGTACTGCTCGTACTTTTGAGCGAGGATGATCTCTTTCAGCCCTTCCTCGAAGGTCGCGGAGTTCATGCCGAAATGATCCAGCGCTTCCTTGTAGGCTTCCGCAGACTCGAAACTCTTGCTGATGAACTCGCGGATTTCGTAGTCGGAAACGACAAAACCGAATTTCGCGGCATACTTGGCTTTGAGCCAGGTAGAAGCGACCATTTCATTGCTCAGGCCATAGAAATTCGGCTGAAAGACCTGATAAATGGAACTTTGTTTCTGATGCTCGAGCTGGAACTGGCTGTAGGACAGATCGCCGAACGCCCTGGTTTTGAAGTAGGCCTGGTTCCCCGGAACAAAACGTCCGCTGCACTGTTCGAGGGTCGGGATGAAAACGAAAGAAAGCATGGTCAACACGCCGAGGACGGCAAGCCATAATTTCTGGTTTCTACGAAAAACGCTGAAAGTTGACATAATGTAAATTTCCAGTAAAATGAAATCAAGTATTCCCTGACGGTTAAAAACTTCCGTTTCTCAAACCGCCAAAAAGTTTATATGCAAAAGGATTCCCTATTATATGCGAAAACCAGAAAAATTGCAACCCCCCGTGAGCGGTTTTCTCTGGTTTTTTATTTCACTTTTTCAGAAAATCTTAATTTTTTTTGCCAAATTACCGAATGCGTGGAGGTTTCAGGCCGTTTTCGGAGACAGAGTAAAAAATTTTTCGGTGGTCCTTTTCTTTTTATTCAACTCGGGTATAATAAAATGTGAAATGTTTAAACTTCTTGAAACCCAATGGATAAAATCATCCTATAATATTTAAAACGAATCAAGCAGCGAGTAATTCCACAGTAATTCCTGAGTTATCCCATGACCGCAACAGAAAAAGATTCCAAAATCTCTCAGTCGGAGATTCAGCTCAAAGACCCGTATATTGCCGTGTGGCTCGCGTGGCTCGTGCCGGGTTTGGGCCATTTGTACCAGGGGCGCAAAACCAAGGCGATGATCTACGCCATTTGCATTTTGGGTCTTTTCTTTTTCGGGGCCATACTCGCCAGCGGAAAATGCGGACTGGCGCGCTGTGTGTACATTTCGATGAAACCCGGAGCCGGCGGTGATATGCGGTACTACTATTTCGCTCAAGTGTGGGTCGGCGTTCCGGCTTTCCCCGCCATTATTCAGTACATCCATGACCCTACGGGTGAAAATCCGCTCTGGAACGGCCTGATGGCGCCGCCGCTGCGTGTCTCGCCCTCCTTGCGCGGGTACTCTGAAAATGACAATTCGATCGATAATATCCGCAAGAAGCTCAATCGCCGCTTCGAGTTGGGAACCCTTATGACCACGATGGCGGGGCTTCTGAATATTTTCGCCATTTTCGACGCGCTTTCAGGCCCGGTCAATGAGGAAGAAACCGAACGCAGGCGCAAAGAAAAGCTCAAGAAAAAACGCATGAAACGCCGTGCAAAACGCCAGAAAGACGACGCGGCCGAAGAAATCTGAAATCCCGAATCCTGAACCAGAATTGAATTGCCCATTCCTATGGAACCTTTAGCGTTTTTACGTTGTTTGGACTGCCTTTACGCAATCCCCCTGATTTTTGCGACGAGTTTCGTTTACGCGGCCTCCCGAAATGAAAACACGCAGAACCTGGTTTACTATGCTCTGCGTATGAGTGCCACGCTCGGCTTTTTTATGGTTCTGACGTTCGTCGTCATGATGATTCTTTTTTAGGAAAAAACTATGCGCATTCTGATTCTCGGAGCCGGAACCGTGGGTTCGTCCATCGCGAAGCTCCTCAGCTCGAACCAGCATGACGTCACGCTCGTGGACCAAAACCCGGACCGGCTCGCTCTGTTGAGTGAGTCGCTCGACGCTATGGTCCTGGAGGGAAACGTCACGCATGCCTCTGTTTTGTTTCAGGCCGACGTGATGAGCGCGGATCTTTGTCTCGCCGTCACCGATTCGGATTCCGTGAATCTTGTTGCTGCGAGTATGGCGAAGGAAATGGGCGCCCGCCGTGCTGTTGCACGAGTTTATTCCAGAATGATCGATAATCTGGAGATTTTCAACTACTGCGACCATTTCAAAATCGATAAAGTACTGAGTATTGAGTACCTTACGGCCGTCCGGCTCGCGCAGGCAATCGATAATTTTACGGAATCGCTCAATCTGGAGTCCTACCTCTACGGAAGTCTCGAGTTTATGGAGTTCAGCATCGAGTCCGGGGCCAGAGGAATGGGGCGCAAGATTCGCGATTTGAAGTTTCCTGATAATGTCCGGATCGGAGCGATTCGGCGGGACGAAATTCCGTTTATTCCCCGAGCGGACGATGTTTTGAAACAGGGCGACAAGATCGCCATTTTCGGCGTCCACGAAGACCTTTTGAAAGTCTGCAAAAGCCTCGGTGGGGAACTCCCCCAGAAGAAAAACATCGTGATTGCCGGCGGTGGGGAAACCGGGATGCACCTGGCGCAAATTCTCAAATCACGCCATCGGATCCGTCTTCTGGAAACAGATCGGGATCGTGCGCAGATGCTCGCCGAGGTGCTTGGCCGCTCGGTCGAGGTCATTAATCTTGACCTGCGAAACCGTGCCGACATGGAAGAGGAGCACATCGGAATGGCCGACGTTTTTGTCGCCTGCACGGGCTTCGATGAGTACAACCTGATCGGCTGCGTGGAAGCTAAAGAAATGGGCGCCAAACGCACCTATTCCGTAATCAATCGCGTGGATTACGGCGACGTGATTCGGGTCAAGCTTGGGATTGATTCCTGGATCAGCCCCCTGGAAGCCACCGCTCGCCGGGTGGGAAATTTCCTTCAGTGTGGTGTAGTCGTTTCGAGCGATTCCATTTTTAGCGATCAAATCCAGCTCATGGAGATCGAGGTCCAGCCCGGTTCGCCGATTTCTCAGGCTCCGATCAAGGATGCGAAGCTGCCGCCGCAGTGCATCATCTTGGGCGCCAGCCGGAAAAATGGCCAGAAGAACCTGGTCCCTGGAGCCAATTTCCGCTTTGAACCGGGCGACATCGCACTGATCGTGACCCGGGATGAACATCAGGAAAAAGTCGTTTCAAGATTTGAAACGGAATCTTAATGCGTAATTCGTAATTGACGCTTCGCGTAACGCTGCCTTCAGAAAGGCTTCAACCCATAAAAAGCCGAAGGCTTTTTTTAATTCCGCATTCCGCATTCCTAATTCCGAATTTCAAGGAGTTTGCCATGTCACTTAATCGCCGTCATTTCTTGCAGCTTGCTGCGGGCCTTTGTGCCGCGCCGGCTTTACCGTCTCTCTGCCTCGCCGAAGAGGAAGATCTTCTGAAAATCGACCGCTTGACCATCTCGATCGGCCTTGAGAAACCGTTCCGGGCGTTTCACATTTCCGACACGCATTTGGCGTTTGCCGATGAGCGCGAAACCGAGCGTAAAATCGAGCTGGCCAAGAGCAGGACCGGCCATTTTAAGAGCGCCGAGGTCTGTTTTGCCGCCTCGCTCGCCCACGCCCGGGCACAGAACGAGCTGCTTCTTCACACGGGCGACCTGATCGATTTCGTCAGCGAAAAGAACCTCGAATCCGCTGCGGCCGGTTTCCAGGGCCGGGACGCTTTCGTCTCCTCCGGGAATCACGAGTTCAGCCATTACCTCGGCGAAGCCAAAGAGGACGAGGCGTACAAGGCCCAGAGTTACGACCGCGTGCAAAAAGCGTACCCGAACGACCTGAAATTCTGCTCGCGGGTGGTGAACGGCGTGAATTTCGTCGCGATCGACGACGTGTACTACTACTTCCTCCCGGAACACCTGCCCCGGTTTGAGGCGGAGGTGAAAAAGGGGCTTCCGATCGTGATGATGTGCCACGTGCCGCTCTACACGCCGAAGCTTTTCGACCTGATGGTCAACGAGCATCACACGCTCGGCTACGTCACGGGCGCGCCGGAAGAATTGATCAAGAACTACCCGAAGCACCGGTTCGAGCAGCAGCGCGCGAACGACTTTACGCTCGAGTTCATCGAGTACCTGAAAAAGCAGCCGCTCCTGAAGGCGATCCTTTGCGGCCATCTTCATTTCCCGTACCAGGAACGTTTCTCCGAGACGGCCATCCAGTACGTCGCCGGCGCCAATTTCAAAGGCGAAGCGTACGAGATCGCGTTTGAGTAGTTTTGACTACTTTAAACTACGGCATGGCGTCTTCCAAGACTTTCTTCGCCTTGGGCACGCCCGTGGCGGGAGATTCCCGGCCTTCATACTCGCACGAAATGAAGCCGCGGTAATTTGCTTCGTCGAGGATCTTCATGATCCGCGGGTAATCCATCTCCAGCGTGTACCACGTCCCGCCGCCGAAATACGACTTGGCATGGACGAACGTGGCGTAAGGCGCCATCTGCGCCATCTGTTCGTACCGGTCGTCGTCGAGCAGGTTTCCCGTATCGAGCGTCAGGCGGAGCCAGGGCGAATCGATCTTTTTGACGATCTCCACCGCCCCTTCCGCGCGCCGGGCCAGGCCCCAGTGGTTTTCCAACCCGAGGATGACGCCGCACTTTTCGGCCGTCGGCAGGCATTTTTCGAGGCTTTCGAGCACCCACGGCAGCGCGTCCGCGTCGGTGTAGCCCTCAAGCGGCGGCTCGATCCCTTTGTGGTCCATCAGGTCCGTGAAATCCCGGGAGGTCCCCCACCGGCCGGTATTGACGCGGAGCGTGGGAATGCCCAGCTCGCCGGCGGTCTCGATTCCGGCAATCGTCGCATCGACGTTTTTCTGACGGAACTCCTCGTCCGGCGTGACGAAACTCTGATGGGTCGCGTAGCCGCACAGCGCGATCCCCTGGGTGAACGCGAAGCGTTTGAGGTTTTTCAGGTACGCCCGATTGGTCCGGTACGTCTGGAAAAGCTGCCCGCCTCCGGGGAGTTTCGACTCGGTGATCTCGCCGGCCGCCGGGTTCAGGTACATCTGCTTCTCGAGGATCTCCAGCCCGACGAAACCCATTTCGGAGGCCCAAATGACGCACTGCTCCATGGTGGGCGCGGCTTCGGTACGGTACCCCCAGTAAGAGTAGGACGACACGCACAGCGGGCGGCGGATCCTTTTGGCCGGGGCGTTTTCTTCGGCGTGGGACACGGATACGAGGGCTGCGGCACCGGCTGCGCCGGCGGCGTAACGATAAAACTGTCTGCGATTCATGGTGGACTCCAAGGGGTGAAAGGATGAAAACGAACTGAAAATCCCATTCATTCACAAATATAACACGCCTCTTTAAAGAAACAAGGGGGAGAGCCGGAAAATGGGCCGGTTTTGTGGAAACTCCCTGCCACTTTGTCAATGACACGCTTCTTGCACTTATAGAAACTCATACGCTTTCAGCCCAATTTGTCAGGTTGGGCATATTTTTGAAACGGAATACGAGATTTTATGAAGTAGTCAGTAGTTAGTAGTCAGTAGTCAGCGTTCTGCCTTCGGCAGAATTTAAATGAATCCCATCTTTCGGCGAAGCCGAAACACTGACTACTGACTACTGACCACTGACTACTCCAAAGCAGCCAACAACAGGAGGAATCCGCAGTGGCAAAACAAATGGTTTTTGAAGATGAAGCGCGTCAGCCCATTCTGGAAGGTGTTCAGAAGTTGGCCCGCGCGGTCCGCAGTACGCTTGGTCCTCGCGGACGTAACGTAGTTCTTGATAAAGGTTGGGGCGCCCCGAAAGTCACCAAAGACGGCGTCACGGTCGCGAAAGATATTACGCTTGACGACGCAAACGAAAACATGGGCGCGCTGCTCGTGAAAGAAGCCGCCAGTAAAACGAACGACGTCGCGGGCGATGGAACCACCACCGCCACGGTCCTCGCCGAAGCGATTTACACCGAGGGCCTGCGTTTTGTGACCTCCGGCGGCGTGAACCCGGTCTCCCTCCAGCGCGGTATTCTGAAGGCCGCGAATGCCGTGGTCGCCGAAATCGAAAAAATGGCCGTCCCGGTTGACGAAAAATCGAAGAAGGAAATCGCCCAGGTCGCCGCGATCGCCGGAAATAACGATCCGGAAGTTGGCAAAGTTCTGGCTGAAGCCTTCGTTAAAGTCGGCAAGAACGGCGTGATCACGGTCGAAGAAGGCCGCGGCTCCGAAACCACCGTCGAGTTCACCGAAGGGATGCAGTTCGACCGCGGGTACTTGAGCCCCCACTTCGTGACGAATGACGACCGTCAGACCGCCGAGCTGGAAAACTGCCTGGTCCTTTGCTACGAAGAAAAAATCAACAGTGTGCAGGCGCTCGTTCCGCTTCTCGAAGCCGCGAGCCAGGCGAACAAGCCGCTGCTGATCATCGCGGAGGACATCGAGGGCGAAGCGCTGGCGACGCTGGTCGTGAACAAGCTGCGCGGCATCCTGAACGTCTGCGCCGTCAAAGCCCCGGCCTACGGCGACCGTCGTAAGGCCATGCTCGGCGACATCGCGACGCTGACCGGCGGGACCGCCATTTTCAAAGACCTCGGCATCAAACTGGAAGCGGTCGAGCTTTCCCAGCTCGGTTTCGCCAAGAAGATCATCGTTTCGAACGACACGACGACGATCATCGACGGCGCCGGTTCCAAAGAAGCGATCGCTGCCCGCGCGGCGCAGATCCGCTCTGAGATCGAGACGGTCACGAGCGATTACGACCGCGAAAAACTCCAGGAACGTCTTGCCAAATTGGCAGGCGGCGTGGCGAAGATCCTCTGCGGCGCTTCGACCGAATCCGAGATGAAAGAGAAAAAATTCCTCCTCGACGACGCGAAAGCTGCGACGGCTGCCGCGCTTGAGAAGGGGATCGTTCCGGGCGGCGGCGTGGCTCTGCTGCGCAGCTCCAAGGTCCTGGACGACCTGAAACTTGAGGGCGACGAGGCTCTCGGGGCCGTGGTCCTGAAACGCGCTCTGCAGGTCCCGCTTCGTGAAATCGCGAAGAATGCCGGCATCGACGGCGCCGTGGTCGTGAACCGCGTCCTTCGCATGGAAGGCAAAAACGACGGTTACGACGCGGACAAAAACAAGTACTGCAACCTGGTGGAAGCGGGCGTCATTGACCCGGCCAAGGTGGTTTGCACGGCTTTGACCAACGCGGCCAGCGTTGCGGGTCTGCTCCTGACGACCTCCTGCGTGATCACGAACATCCCGGTCGAAAAACCGGAAGCCCCCGCCGGCGGCGGTGCCCCGGGAATGGGCGGCATGGGCGGAATGCCCGGCATGATGTAATAATTTAAAGCCTCCCCTGAAAGGGGAGGTGGCGCGAAGCGCCGGAGGGGTTCCGAACCCGGTGAAAACCTGAACCCAATTCCGAACCCCTCCACCACCTTCGGTGGTCCCCCTCCCCTTTCAGGGGAGGCTTAACGGGCCGATTTGATACAAAAAACAAGAACTCCACATTCAAATACAAGGAACCTGAAAATGAACGCAAATCTTCGTCCTCTTGATGATCGTATTGTTGTGAAACCGATGGAAGCTGAACAGATGACCGCTGGCGGCATCGTCCTTCCCGACACCGCGAAAGAGAAACCCCAGCGCGGCACGGTCGTGGCGGCTGGCCCGGGCAAACTCCTCGAAAACGGCACCCGCGGCGCGATGGCCGTCGCCGTTGGCGATGAAGTCATTTACGGCAAATACTCCGGAAGTGACATCGAAGTCGCCGGCGAAGAGTTCAAGATCCTCCGCGAAAGCGACGTTTTGGCAAAAATCATTAAATAGGAACGTATAATTTAAAGGCCCCCATGAAAGGGGGGCTGGCTCGCGTAGCGAGACTGGGGGGTTCCGGAAGCGGAAATGACTTTCCCCAGTTCTTTAACCCCTCCGGCGACTGCGTCGCCACCTCCCCTTTCAGGGGCGGCTTTAAAATTGAAAGGAATAAATACCGTGTCGAAACAACTTCTTTTTGCCGATTCCGCCCGCCAGCGCATGCTTCGCGGCGTGGAGAAACTGGCTGACGCCGTTGCCGTGACCATGGGTCCGCGCGGCCGTAACGTCATCATTAATAAAGCCTACGGTGGCCCGTCCGTCACGAAAGACGGCGCGACGGTCGCCGGTGAAATCGAACTTGAAGACCGCTTCGAGAACATGGGCGCCAAGCTCGTGAACGAAGTGGCCCAGAAAACCTCCAACACCGCCGGCGACGGAACCACTACCGCAACGGTACTGGCGCGTGAGATCTTCCGTGAAGGTTTGCGCAACATCATCGCCGGAAGCAACCCGGCCGGTATTCGCCGCGGGATCGACATCGCGGTCAACGCCGCCGTGGATTCCCTCTGCGAACAGGCCAAACAGGTCACGACCAAGGCCGAGATCGCTCAGGTCGGCGCCATTTCCGCCAATAACGACCACACGATCGGCGACCTGCTCGCCGACGCGATGGAAGCGGCCGGAAACGACGGCGTCATCACGGTCGAGGAAGGCAAAACTGCCGAAACGACCTACACCGTGGTCGAGGGGATGCAGTTCGACAAAGGCTTCCTTTCCCCGTACTTCATGAACCGTCCCGACACAGCCGACTGCTTCATGGAAGACGCGATCATCCTGCTTCACGAGAAGAAGATCAACAATCTGCGCGAGCTGATCCCGCTCCTTGAGAAGGTCGTGCCGACGGGCAAGCCGCTGCTGATCATCGCCGAGGACATTGAGGGCGAAGCGCTGACCGCTCTGGTCGTGAACGTCCTGCGCGGCAACTTGAAGGTCTGCGCCGTCAAGGCTCCGGGCTTCGGCGATCGCCGCAAGGCCATGCTTCAGGACATCGCGATCCTGACCGGCGGCCAGGTCGTCAGTGAAGACCTCGGGATCAAGCTTGAAAACGTGGACCTGACGATGCTTGGCTCCGCGAAACAGGTCACGGTCACGAAAGATTCCATCACGATCGTGAACGGCGGCGGAACCAAAGAAGCGATCAAAAAACGAATCGACGTCCTGCGCGACATGATCGAAAAGACCGAGAGCAACTACGACCGTGAGAAGTACCAGGAACGCCTGGCGAAACTCTCCGGCGGCATCGCGGTCATTCAGGTCGGCGCCAGCACCGAAGCCGAAATGAAGCAGAAGAAAGCCCGCATCGAAGACGCCCTGCACGCGACCCGCGCGGCCGCGGAAGAAGGGATCCTCCCGGGTGGCGGCGTCGCCCTTCTGCACTGCCGTGAAGCGGTCGAAAAAGCCCGCACGACGGCCCGCGGAGACGAGAAGATCGGCGTGGACATCATCCTGCGCTGCCTGAACAAGCCGATGGTCCAGATCGTGAACAACGGCGGCGAAGACGGAACCGTCGTGGCCGACCTTGTTTCCGAAATGGAACCGGGCAAGGGCTACAACGCGGCGACCGGCGAGTACTGCGACATGTTCGAGGCCGGGATCATCGACCCGCTGAAAGTGGTCCGCACCGCTTTGTCGAACGCCGCCAGCATCGCGGGAATGATGCTGATGACCGAAACCATGGTCACGGACTTCGATAAAGAGGACAAGAAAAAGGCCGCCGCGGAAGGTGCGGTGCGCTGATTGAAAAGGCGGCGTTTCCCGCGCCGTCTGACGAAATGGATCCGGACGGCGCCAGAAAACGCCGTCCCCGCTCAACGAATAACGAATGATGACGTTTTCACGGGTTTTCATTATTCGTTATTCGTTCTTCATTATTAACTGCTGATTCCTTTAACCTTTTTTACTCCTCCTTACGCATCGAAAATGGCAGAAAACAAACGGGATTACTACGAAGTACTGGGCGTTGAAAAGACCGCGACGAAGCAGGAGATCGCGGCCGCGTACCGCAAGCTCGCCATGAAATACCACCCTGACCGTAATCCCGGCAATGAGGAAGCGGTGGAAAAGTTCAAGGAAGCCTCCGAGGCGTTCGACGTCCTGAACAACGACGAGAAACGCGCCACTTACGACCGCTACGGCCACGCGGGAGTGAATGGGATGCCCGGCGGCGGACCGCGTTTCAACGACATTAACGACATTTTCGAGGCCTTCGGCGGCATGGGCGGCGGCTTCGCGGACATTTTCGGTGACATTTTCGGCGGTGGACGCCGTGGTTCCCGATCCGGCAGACCCCCGAGGGGCGAGGACATTCGCTGCGTCGTGGACCTCGACCTTCGCGAAGTGGCGAAAGGGGTCAAAAAGAAAGTCAAAATCCGTCGAAAAGAGGTTTGCACCACGTGCAATGGTACCGGCGCGAAACCCGGCACGGCTCCCGAAACGTGTACCTACTGCGGCGGCCACGGCGTGATCATGCAGGGCGCGGGCTTCATCCGCATGCAGACCACCTGCCCGTCGTGCCACGGTTCCGGAAAGGTCATCCGCCAGCCCTGCACCTCCTGCCGCGGCTCCGGCCTTTATGACGGCGTGCAGGAAATCGACGTCGAGATCCCCGTCGGCATCGACGAGCGCAACCAGCTCCGCCTGGTCGGGGAAGGAAGCCGAAGTCCGAAGGGCGGCGAGCCGGGCGACTGCTACCTGAACGTCCGTTTCCGGGAGCATCCGGTTTTCCAGGTCGATGGGAAGGACCTGATCTGCAAAATGCCCGTCACGTTCACGCAGGCGGCCCTCGGCGCTACGCTGGACGTTCCGCTTCTGGACGGCCATCAGGATTTCAAACTTCCGGCCGGCACGCAGAACGGCGACATTTTCCGCATCAAGGGGAAAGGGCTTCCCCAGCTCAACCGGCCTGAAAAGTGCGGCGACATCGTGATCATTGTGACCATTGAAGTTCCACGCACCCTGACGGACGAGCAGGAAAAACTCCTGCGCAAGTACGCCGAGACGGAAAACGTGAACGTCTCGCCCCAGCGGAAAGGCTTTTTCAAGCGCGTCGCGGAGTACTTGAAGTCACTGGGAGAAGAAACAGATTCGGAGAAAAAGTAGTCAGTAGTCAGTGGTCAGTAGTCAGTGTTCTGCCTTCGGCAGAATGAAATGAATCCCATATTTCGGCGAAGCCGAAACGCTGACTACTGACTACTGACCACTGACTACTCAAAAAGGAGGAACTTATGTTTTTTAAGAACAAAAATAACGAAGAGATTTACGAAGATTTAGGCGATAATACGGAAGAGGACGAATTGGAGCAGCAGGACCCCGAGGTCGATACTTCGAAGGTCGAGGGGCTGGATGAGGCTTTGAAGGGGGACGAGCCGAAAGAGGACGACGCCCCGAAAGACGCTCCGAAAGATCCGGTCAAGGAACTGGAAAAGGCTTTGGCCGAGGAAAAGGAACGGACGCTGCGCCTCTACGCCGAGCTCGATAATACGCGCCGCCGGGCCGCCCGGGAGATGGTCGAGGAGCGTAAATATTCCGGCATGGACGTGATCCGCGCGATCCTGCCCGTGATGGATAATTTGCAGCGTGCCATTGACGCAGCGACGCAGCAGAACGCGGACGATCCGCTTCTGGAAGGGGTCAAAATGGTTTACCAGCAGTTGACCGACGCGCTGAAGCAGAATAATTGCACGCGCATCGAGGCGTTGAATCAGCCGTTTGACCCGAATTTCCACCAGGCCATTTCGCAGATGCCCAGCGCGGACGTGCCGGAAAACACGTGCATCGTCGTGGCTCAGGAGGGCTACATGCTCTTCGACCGGGTGGTACGTGCCAGCCAGGTCGTCGTCAGTAAAAAACCATGAGGCGAGCGGGGTCAGTAATGACCCCGAAAATGAAAAAGTGCGAGCGGGACCAGTAATGGCCCCGTTTTTTCTTTCTTGATCCTTAAATCTCTTCCAGCATCTTCTCGAGCCGCTTGGCCGAAACGCTCATCGCCGTCCCCAGCTTCTGTGCGAAAAGGGAAATCCGGTACTCTTCGATCGCCCAGCGGAACGCTTCGAGCGGCTCGCTTTCGATGCCGCGGAGGTCGAAATCCCGGCGCAGACGCTCGTATTCCTCCTGAAAATGAGCGAGTTCCTGCATTTGCTCCATCCCACGCGAAAGGGCGATCCGCGTGCCGGAATTCGTGCCGGAAAGGGCCTGAATGCGGGCCTCGATCCCGCGGAAGTGCCGGGCGAAATGCTTCACGTACTTCCAGGAGGTCCGCAGGAGAAAGTCGGGCGGGGTCAAACGCCGGATCTGCGCGTCCAGATCGTCCACGATCGGCTGGAACGGCTCGTAAAGTGCGACGCGGGACGGCGTTTCGACCGCTTTTTCCGTCTTTTCTTCTTTCGTGTTTTGCGCCCCCGGCTTCAGATTCCCGAACGATTTGATCTGGAGCGTCCCGATGGTCAGGCGCGAGGCCAGATCATTCACGGCATGCCGCTGGCTTCCCTTCGCGCAAAGACCGTTCAGCGCCTTGATCGCCGCGTGGTACGCCTTCCAGAGCTGCTCCAGCGGCTTGGGGAGTTCCTGGACCACGATGGAAATGCGCTTTTTCGCCAGTTTCACGATCAGATCGAATTCTTCCCGATTCCTCGGAACACGATTCAGGAGTGATTTCAGGTCCGCCAGCGCCGGGAAACCTTCGGGTTCCAGGGCCGTGTGCGCGATCAGGTCGCAAATCGTATCGACGAACGGTGTCCTGGTCGTTTTGACGAAGTAGTCCGCCTGCATTTTCATCTCGGTGAACCCCGGCATCCAGACGGCCTGCTGGTTCAGCTCCCGGTTGGCGGCGATTCGGAAAAGCCGGATCACGGCGCGCCGCGTGTTCATTTCGGCCTGGAACTGGGACGTGGAAAGCCGGATCCCGACGGTTTTTCCTTCATCGACGAGCATCGGGAACGCCGAGATTTTCCCCGCCCGCGAGGCCGCGTCGAGGAGCGTCGATTCGATCTGGACCTGAACGGGCAGTTCGCCGAAACTCCACGAGGTGAAGCCGCTGCGCGTCCATTTCGAGTCTTTGACCATCGCGAATTTCTCGGAGGCCTGGTCCCCGACCTTTTCCAAAACCTCGCGCAGATTTCGGCTTTCGACCAGAATATTCCCCTGCGAGTCGCTGACCCGAATATTCATTTGCAGCGCCGGGGGAATCTGGCTGAAATCGAGGTCCTTTTCCCGGATCAGCTCACCGGCGATGCGCGTGAACTCGGCCGCAAGAACGCTTCGAAGATTTCCGACTCCGAACGGGATCCGGGCGCAAACCTCCCGCGCCGTGTCGGGGGCCGGGATCAGTTTTCGCCGTTGCTCTTTCGGAAGGCCCTTGATCAGGTGCGTGACGCGCTCGGCCAGAAGCCCCGGAACGCCCCATTCCAGGGCGCTTTCCTGAAGCTGGTGGACCGTTTCGAGCGTCGCGTGGATCGTCACGCCGTCCGCGTCGCTCCCCGGCTCAAAGCGATACTCCAGCGGGAACTGGTAGCTGGAAGTCATTTCCGCGTTTGGCGTCTTTTCCTCCTTGAGGGCCTTTTCTGGAACCGGCGTCGGGGCGGTGTGCTTCGGCGGGTTTTTTGGCGGAGCGGGCTTTTTCGTCTTCAAAACCGGTTGAACCACCTGGCCGAAAAGGCGGATCTCGCGCAAAGGCGTTTCCTCCACGGTTTCCTGCGTGGGGGCCGGCTCTTTCGAGGTTTCCGAGGAGATTTTCTCGCGGGAATTTCCCGCTTTTGCGCCCTGCTTCATCACCACGGGCTTCGACGTGTACGTGAAAACGCCGCTGAACGAGTCGGGGAACTGCTCGGAAAGTGAAGCGTCGGGCTTCTCCGGCACCAGATCCTCTTCGCGCATTTCGAGGCTTTTCAGCGTTTCCGGGTCGGCGGTTTTGGCCCACTTTTCGAGCGTCGCGTGGTCGAAAACGGTCTTCGGGAGCCGCTGGTCGTAAAACTCGTAGAGTTTCCACGTCCCGGGGAGGTAATCGAACCGGCGCAGTTTCGCCTGGGTCTGCTCCAGCTCAAACCAGAGTGCGCGGTTCCAAGCGTAAAAGTCGATTTTCGACTGGAAATTTCCCTCGGCGAGTCCCTGCTGGATGAACATTTCGCGGGCCTGCGCCTGATCCACCTGAGCGAACGGAACGCGGCGCTTTGGGACGATCGTCAGGCCGAAAAGCGTCACTTTTTCGTAGATCATCACGTCATTATTCTGCTTCGACCAGTGCGGCTCGCTGTGCGATTTCTGGATCAGGTGCTCCGCGAGCGGCTCGATCCACTCGACGTCGATCACGGCGTTGGTCCGCAAAAAACGCTTGGACGTTTCGACCATTTCGGCCGCCATGACCCACTCCGGGAAGGTTTTCTTCCTGGGCTTTTTTTCGTCTGCCGCGTCCAGAACGGAGCCGACTCCCGCGTCCGCCGGGGCCGAAGAATTGGTCTCGGGGTCCACGTTCCCGTGCGTGTCGATGATGCGGCCCTGAGCGTCGAGCGTCCGGCCCCAGAATTTCGTGCCGGCCTTTTCGCGGCGGATCTCTTTGGGGAGGTCTTTCGCGCTTTCAGCCTCTTTTCCGGCTTTTGGAACGGCGGGTTCCGAAGTGGGTTTCTGTTCCTGGACCTGGCGCAAAATGCCGCTTCCGGGCCAGAGCCAGCACTTCCCACCGCCACCGACCGAGTACTCGGGGGTCAGCGGCGTTTTCTGCCCGACGTTGGAGAGGAGACCACTCAAAAGGGCGCGGTGGATCGCCTCGTACTTCGCCTTGATCTGCTCCGGCTTCGTGTCCGGCGCGGCCCCCGGCGTGAGCTGCGAAGTGTCGCCGTGGAGGAGCTTTTCCGGGAGTTTTTCCTCCTTGAGAATCTGCTGGACCAACTCGCGGAGCTGCTGGTAAACGTCGAACCACTCGCGCATTCGGTTCCACGAGATGAAATTCTGCCGGCACGCCTTCAAAAGCTGGTTCCTCGAAAGTTTTTCCTTGAGTTGGGCGTAAAAATCCCAGAGTTTCAGGAAGGAAATGAAGTCGGATTTCGAGTCGAGAAAACGCTCGTGCGCGGCGTCGGCGGCGCCCTGCTTCTCGATCGGCCGCTCGCGCGGGTCGCGGATTTCCAAAGCCGCCGCGATGACCAGGATCTCCAGGAGCGGGTTGGACGTTAAAGGCTCGGTTTTCCGGGGGGCTGACGATTTTCGAAGCGCCAGACGATTCCCCGATTTCGCGGCCGGGCCGGCCGCGGACGGCGAGCCGCCGTCCTTCCGAAGGGATTTTTTCCCCAGTTCGATCGCTTCCAGAACGATCCGGCCGATGCGCGGGTCCACGGGGATCCGCGCCAGTTTCATCCCGAGCGGGGTCAAATCGCCGTCCGGCGTGGCTTTCGTCAGCGCTTTCAGCTCAAAAAGGGTTTTGTACCCGTCCCGGATCGCCGCGAGCTTCGGCATGTCGAGGAACGGAAACGATTCGACCCGCCCGAGTTTCAGGATCTTCGTCTGCAAAATGACCGACGCCAGGTTGGTCCGCTGGATTTCCGGCTGGGTGTACTCCTCGCGGGAGTTGAAATCTTCCTCGGAGTACAAACGCACGCAAATGCCCGGCCCGATTCGGCCGCAGCGGCCCTTGCGCTGGTCGGCGGATGCGCGGGAAATCGGCTCGATCGGAAGCCGCTGGGTTTTCGAACGCGCCGAGTAGCGGCTGATTCGGGCCGTTCCCGAGTCGATCACGTAGCGGATGCGCGGGACCGTGACGGACGATTCGGCCACGTTGGTCGCGATGACGATCCGCCGTTTGTTCCCGGTCGGATTGAAGATTTTTTGCTGCTGCTCGGCCGGCAGACGGGCGTAAAGGGGGAGGACCTCGACGTTTTCATGGCGGAAAAGGTGAAGTTTTTGCCGTTTTTCCTCCCCCGCGAAGAGTTTCACCAGCTCGTGAATGTCGCGCTCGGTCGGCATGAAGACCAGCATGTCGCCGGGCCCTTTCTGGGCGAGAAACTCCGCCGCCCGGATCACCGCCTGATGCACGTCGCCGTCGTGGACCACGCGCGGGGCCGAGTCCTTTTCCCGGTCTTTTTTCGGTTTTTGGCCGGAATTCTGAACCGCGTCCAGTTCGTCGTCCGCCTCTTCATCTTCCTCTTCAAAAATCGGCTGGTAAATCACCTCGACCGGGTACGTGCGCCCCTCGACCATCAGGATCGGGACCTTCCGCGTGCCGGTCTCAAAGTGGGCCGCGAACCGGGCGGCGTCGATCGTCGCGGACGTGATGATGATTTTCAGATCGGGCCGGCGGTCGGCCAGACGGCGCAAAATCCCGATCAGGAAATCGATGTTCAGCGAGCGTTCGTGCGCCTCGTCGATGATCAAGACCTCGTACTGGTTCAGAAACCGGTCGCCCTGCGTCTCGGCCAGCAGAATTCCGTCGGTCATCAGCTTGATGCACGTTTCCGGCGACGTGTGGTCGGTGAAGCGGATCTTGTAGCCGACGAGTTTTTCCGGCGGGATCAGTTCAACGGGGGCTTCCCCTTCCTTCAGATGCGCGTTTTCAGAGGGTGGAACGGGCCGCTGCGTCCCCTGGGAAAGCTCGTGCGCCAGACGATTCGCGATGGAAATCGCCGCGATTCGCCGCGGCTGCGAGTGCCCGATGAGCCGCCGGACGCCAAACCCGAGCTCCATGCAGATTTTGGGGAGCTGCGTCGATTTTCCGGAGCCGGTCTCGCCGCAGAGGATCACGACCTGATTCTCGGCGATCGCTTTTTTGATTTCTTCCCGGCGGGCGGAAACGGGGAGTTCTTCGTCGTAAACGAACGTCGGAACGCTCAGTTCACGCCGTCTGCGCGCTTTTTTCTCCTTCAGTTTCCGGTCCAGCCGGGCCTCTTCCCGGTTTTTCGGATCGGTTTTTTTCGGGTCGTTTGCGGATTCCTGGGGGTTCGTCGGGGACATTGAATTAATTAACTGAAAAGACTAAATTTTACCAGCTTTTCTTTATTCTTCTTTCTCAAACTTCAAAAATTTCTCAAATCTTGCTTGCGCTTCAATGACTTGCTTGCGTAACTGCTCGCGCAGAAGTTCCTTGGCTGGAAGTTCCGTATAGTACTGCGAAACCTGAATCCCCGCCTGGTCTAACCTCAGCAGTTCGATTTGCTCGTCCCCACCTTCGGAACAAAGCAAAAGACCGAGCGGAGATTCCTCGCCAGGCTGTTTTTCATAGCGATCAAGCCAGCGGAGATAAAGTTCCATTTGACCTTTATATTCGGCACGAAACCGTCCTCTCTTCAATTCTACAGCGATGAGACGGTGCAGTTTTCGGTGGTAAAACAAAAGGTCCAGGTAAAAATCCTCTCCATCAATGATCATTCTTTTTTGACGTTCAACGAACGTGAAGCCATTCCCAAGTTCCAAAATGAACTGCTGAAGTCCGGAGAGAAGCATTTCTTCCAGATTTCGCTCGTTGTAAAACCCTTTCAGGCCCGTGAAGTCCAGGAAATACGGACTTTTAAAGACCAAATCCGGGGTCAGTACATCATTTTCCCTTAGGTTGGAAAGTTCCTGCTTCACGAATTCTTCCGGTTTGCCGCTGATAAGCGTTCGTTCGTAAAGCATTCCGTTGATTTTCTCCCGCAAGGTCCGGACAGACCACCGTTCCGAAGCGGCCATCGTCAGGTAAAACTCACGCTGAAGGTCTTCTTTGACGGGTAAAATTTCCACGAAATGGGACCAGCTCAATTGTGCCGACAGCGTCGACACAATTTGAAAATCAGAGCAGCCCGATGCAAATTGCATCATGCGGCGAAGATTTCTGGTTGAAAAATCCATGGATGGAAACGTTTCTTTCAATTCTTGAGCCAATGTCTCAAGAATCTGCTTCCCGTACTCCGCGCGTTTGTTCCCAAGGACTTCAGTATTGATCCGGCTTCCAATATTCCAGTACATCAGGGTCAAATTCTGGTTAAATGCGGAGGCCGTTTTTTGCTTTGCAAAATCGATGATTCGGCAAATGTCAGTGAAAAGGTTTTCTGAAATGATGAATTCATTCATTTTCGGGTGCGCTCCATTACAATCTTCCAAGATGATCCACCGTCCGTCGTTTTTGATGATTCAAAACAAAACGGAGAAACCGATTCCCGATTTCTCCGTTCCTTTATTAATTGCGCGCTAATGTTGAGGCTCAGTCTTCGGTAGTCTCCATGGAAATTCCACGGCCGAGGCGCTTGCGCATTCCACCCTGCGGATGGGCTTCGATCATCGGAGTACGAGCTTCAGGCGAAGAGTAAGCGAGAAGCTGTTCACGAATCTGATCCTGCTCTACGGGAGTTCCGAGGTGATCCACTGCGTCCGCGACGCCTTCCAGAACCGAGCGCTTGACGCCCTGACGAATCCAATCGAAAAAGTTCATGATTTCTCCTTTTCATCCTTGAAAAAATGGTGAGTTTTTAACGACTTCCTATCGTGGTTTATATTTTAGCAAAGATTTGGATTTTGTAAAGAGAGAATGAGTAAAACTTTGACGATTTTGGAAATTTTTCGGGAAAAAGTCAAAAAAACTTCCAGTGAAGGCGGCAGGAATGGCCCCGCCGCCCTTTTTCTCCCGGGGAAAACGCGGAGGTTTTACTTTTCCTCGATCTCGATCGTTTTCCAGTAGCCGGCCTCGCACATCCAGTCGTCCGGGTAGTTTTCCAGCTCGAGCTGGATCGTATTGCCCGCGAACGGGGTCAGGTCAAACTCGACGTCCTGCCACGCGTCACCCTCGATCACTTTTTCGAGCTGCGGCGAGCCGTTCACGCGGATCCTCAGGAGCCAGTCGTAGTTCGGATGGTTCGTGACCGTCAGTTTCAGCGTCGTTTTTACGCCGTTTTTCACGGTCAGAGTGCGGGAAAGAATGCACGGCGTTTCCCGTTTGAGCGGGTGCGTCATCAGGACGTTCGCCGCCCCTTTCCACTGGTCCTTCATTCCCGGGTTCATGTCCGGGCCGCACTGCGAGATTTTCCAGCCGGGGAAGAAATGCTCGACCGCCTTTTCGATTTCTTTGTACGCGCGGAACTTGATTTGAGCCATTTCCGCGTCCGTGAATTTCGTATCGAGCGCCGGCTTCGGGTCCCACGAAAGTTCCAGCGGCATCGGCTCGGCTTTCTGGCGCGGGATCACGAAATATTCCACGCCGTCCACGGTCTCCATGCGACCGCCGGCCGCGAGGACCGTCTGGCGCGCGAGTTTCTCGCAAACGTCCAGAAGCGCCGGGAAATTGTACTCGGTGTACGAGAATTTCGGCTCATTCCTGAGTTTTTCGGAGAATTTGGCCGGGAGTTTTTTGAAGCCGAGCCGGGTGAAGAGGGCGCCGCCCGCGCTCGACGGATTGCAGTCCGAATCGTAGCCGGCCCGCATGGCGATGACGATGGTCTGGTCCAGATCGCCGTTTCCGTAGAGCAGACCCAGGACGATGCACGCACCGTTGATCTTCACGTCGATCGCGCCGTTCGAGGCTTTCTGGTACTCGGGGTTTTTACGGTACTTTTCCACGCATTTGTTCCACGCGAAAGTCCAGTCGTTCGGGTTTTCGGCGTGCCAGGCGCGCACGTCGCGGACCATTTCGGCGTACTGGCTTTCCGCCGGGATCGCCGCCAGACCCGCGTCAAGGAGCTGGTCCACGTCTTCCGTGAAAAACGCCTCGGCATACATCGCGCCCATGAAGACGCCGCCGTAGATCCCGTCGCCGTAGTTCATCAGCCGCCCGAATTTCTCGCCCAGCGCAATGACGGAATTCGGAAGGCCGGGGGAGATCAGACCCGCAAAATCGGCTTCGATCTGGTAGTCGATGTCGTTCGGGCAGCGGTTGAATTTCGGGTGGCCGGAGTCCGGCGGAGCGATGCCGGCCCGCAGGTTGGTCCGCCCGGCGTTGTTTGCGCACCAGAGGGCGTACTGACTGTTTGCGAAGTCGATCCCGGCCTGGCGGATGGAAGCGTTCAGGCCGTACTGCTCCAGCGTGCGGAGGAACGTCATTTCGACGTACAGATCGTCCTGACCGAACGCGTTATTGATCATTTCGGGGGTCCAGACCGGAACGTTTTCCTCGGGGATGATCCGATCGACGAACTTGAACTCGGTCGGCGCGCCCCAGCAGACGCCGGCGATTTGGCCGACCCAGCCGGCCTTCATTTTATCGCGGTACTCCTCCACCGAAAGACGGCGAAAACCGTCCTCCTGAGCCAAAACCGCGGAAACCGCAGAAACGCAAAACCAGCAGGCGAGGCCGAAAAACAGGAAAGTCTTTTTCATTGGAAAAACCTCAAAATTGAAGTTAAGGGTGGGAAATGCTCATTTCTTGCATTTTACCATAAATTTTCTTTTAAGAAAGGGGGGATTTTTTTTCTCCCCCCATTGCGCATTTTATATTAACGAGTACAATTAATTAAGTTTACAAATCGAGGAGGGAAGTTTATGTCTTTGCCGCTGAAAAAAAGGCTTCAGGCCATTGATTACATTACGGAGCTGATCGGCCGTGGGGAGCCGCACATTTCGGCCAAGGTTTCCGAAACGTTTGGGCTTTCGCGGACGACCACGAGTAATTATTTGCGAAAGCTCCTGAATGATGGGACGATTGAAAAGAGCCCGGACGGAAAAGGTTACAGGCTGAAGGAGAAGGATTTTTGGATCCACCAGTCCCTCAAAGGCCCGTTCCCGTCGGAGGATACGCTGATCCAGCAGTTTCTCCCGCACATTGAAGGGTTTCCCGATCAGGCGCGGCGGAATTTTATGCACATTTTTCTGGAAATGATGAATAATGCGTTGGAACACTCCGGCGCGTCCCGGGTCACTTCCCATCTTCGCGTTACGCCGATCGAATTCCGCTGCACCATCATCGACGATGGGATCGGGATTTTTGAAAGGATCCGCCAATTTTTCCGGAAAGAGTTAAACGAAGAAATTTCACTCGATGACGCGCGGATCCAGCTCGTTTCGGGAGGTTTCACCAGTGACCGGGCGAGGCACGGCGGGGAAGGGATTTACAATTCATCATTGATCGCCGACTCGTTCGCCATTTTTTCGTCGAACAAAGTTTTTGCGCGGGATTACGAAAAAGTGGACCCGGTGAGCTGGGACCTGCAAATTCCTCATCGGGGGACGATGGTTTATTTTTCGGTGCATCGCGACACGCAAAAGACGCTAAAAGAGGCGGAACACGCCAATCCGGACGATGGTTTTTACCGGGTGACGCTTCCGCTGAGGCTCATGACGCTGACCGGCACGGCCTTGATCGCACGCTCCCAGGCGCGGCGATTTGCGTTTAATTTCGCGGAGAAAAAGGAAGTGGTTCTGGATTTTGAAGGAATTACGGAGCTGGGCCAGCCGTTTGCGCACGAGATTTTTAAAGTGTACCGGAAAAACCATCCGGAGGTTCGGCTCATTACCCGAAACACCACGCCGGAAATGGATCGGCTGATCCAGAGGTTAATGAACGAGGGATGAAGGCGAAACGGTGAACCTTTGGTTTACTGCTTCCCCTTTAAACTCCCAAAGCCCGACTCCTAATTCATAATTCAAAATTCTTAATTCATAATTAATTGATCCATCCGCCGCCGAGCATCATCTCGCCGGAGTAGCAGACGGCGGCCTGACCCGGCGCGAGGCCGTAAACGGGGGAGTGGAACGTGACGCGGAATTTCCGGTCGGGAAGCGGCGTCACTTGGGCCGGGACGGACGGCGAGCGGTAGCGGATCTTCACCTCACACTCGAACGGCTCCTGCGGGTCCGGGATCTGCCAGACCGCGTCCGAAGCGGTGAGTTCCGTCCGGGCGAGATCTTCGTGAAGGCCCAGGATCACGCGGTTCGTTTCGGGTTCCAGACGCACGACAAAATGCGGCTCCTGAAACGCCAGCCGGAGGCCTTTTCTCTGGCCGATCGTGTAGCGTTCCAGCCCTTCGTGCGGGCCGAGGTTTTTGCCGTCGAGCGTGACGAAATCCCCCTTCGTGTTCGGGTACGCGCCGGTTTTCTGGAAAATGCAGTCCCTCACGAACGAGGCGTGATCCCCGTCCGGCACGAAGCAGATCTCCTGACTGTCCTTTTTGTGCGCGACGTGCAGCCCGATCTCCTCGGCGATCTGGCGAATTTCTTCCTTTTTGTAAGCGCCGAGCGGAAAAACCAGGCGGGAGAGTTTTTCGCGCGGGATCCGGTGGAGAACGTAAGACTGGTCTTTCGACTCGTCCAGCCCGCGCCAGATGAGGGGCTGGCGGGTCCCGTCCGGTAGATCGGTCAGCAGAATGCGGGCGTAGTGGCCCGTCGCGACGCAGTCCGCGCCCAAAGAGTCCGCGAAATCAAAGATTTTCCCGAATTTCAGCTTCGCGTTGCAGACGATGCACGGGTTGGGGGTCCTGCAGGAAGAATATTCACTCACGAAGTAATCGACGATCTGCTGAAAATCTTCGTGAAAGTCCATGATGTGGAGCGGGATCCCGAAGCGGTCCGCGACGCGCTGGGCGTCCTGAGCGTCCTCCTCGCTGCAGCACCCGTGCTTTCGGCGGAGGGAATTGCCCTCGGAGTCCTTCGTGTGGAGCTGGATCCCGTGGCGCATGAAAACGCCCGTGACTTCGTGGCCGGCCTGGGTCAGAAGATGCGCGCAGACGCTGCTATCGACTCCACCCGACATGGCGAGGATGATTTTCATGAGGAAGCCCTCCAGATTTCGATTTTCTTAATGCGGTTCCAGCCGGAAGTGAGGCCCCTCACGATCGGTTCGTCACGACTGACGGGCCAGGTATTCTTTCAGGAACACGCCGGTGCGGCTCTCGGCGACTTCCGAAACGTCCTCGGGCGTGCCGCACGTCACGACTTCACCGCCGCCGCTCCCGCCTTCGGGGCCGAGGTCGATGATCCAGTCCGAGGAGGCGATCACGTCCAGATTGTGCTCGATCACGAAGACCGAATTTCCGCGGTCCACCAGATCGTGCAGAACGTTCAGAAGCCGCTCAATGTCGGCAAAATGCAGACCGGTCGTCGGCTCGTCCAGAATGTAGAGCGTGTTCCCGGTCGAAGTGCGCGAAAGCTCCGCGGCCAGTTTTACGCGCTGGGCCTCACCGCCGGAAAGCGTGGTGGAAGGCTGGCCCAGTTCCAGGTAGCCGAGTCCGACCGAGATCAAACTCTCCAGCGGGCGGTGGATCGCGGGGAAGTTTTCGAAAAATTCGGCCGCGTCTTCGATCTTCATCTGAAGCACGTCCGCGATCGATTTTCCTTTGTACTGGACCTCGAGCGTCTGGCGGTTGAAGCGCTTGCCCTCACATTCCGGGCATTGCACGTACATGTTCGGGAGGAAATTCATCTCGATCTTTTGCACGCCCTGGCCCTGGCAGTGCTCGCAGCGGCCGCCGCGCACGTTGAAGCTGAACCGGCCGATTTTGTAGCCGCGCTGCTTTGCCTCGCGGGTTTCCGTGAAGACCTTGCGAATTTCGTCGAAAATCCCCAAATACGTCGCCGGGTTGCTGCGGGGCGTGCGGCCGATCGGCGCCTGGTTCACGAGGATCACTTTATCGATCCGCTGCGCGCCGCGGAGACTTTCGTACGGTCCGGGTTTTACCGAGATCCCGCCCAGTTTCCGGATGATGGCCGGCGCGAGGGTTTCGTTCACGAGCGAGCTTTTCCCGGAGCCGCTCACGCCCGTCACGCAGACGAAATGGTTCAGCGGGAAATCGACCGAAATGTTCTTCAGATTGTTCGTCGTCACGCCCTCGATCGTGACGTACCGCGTGCGCGTGTTGACCGAGCGGCGCTTGTGGCGCAGGGAGTACTTTTGCTCTTCGCTCAAATATTTTCCCGTGATGGAACGCGGATGGTTCTGGATCGTTTCGGGCGTTCCTTCGGCCACGATCGTTCCGCCGTGCACGCCGGCGCCGGGGCCCACGTCGATGATCCAGTCGGACTGACGCATGATCGACTCGTCATGCTCGACCACGAGCACCGTATTATCCATCCTCTGGAGCTGGCGCAGTGCCTCGATCAGCTTCTGATTATCGCGGGGATGAAGCCCGATCGACGGCTCGTCGAGCACGTAACAGACCCCGACCAGCCCGGAGCCAAGCCCGCCAGCGAGCCGAACGCGCTGCAGCTCGCCGCCCGAAAGCGTATCCGCCGAGCGGTCCAGCGTCAAGTAGCCCAGCCCGACCTGCTTCAAAAACTCCAGCCGGGGCAGTATCTGCGAAATGAGCGGCTCCGCGATCGGGAGCTCCAACTCTTCGTCAAATTTCAGATTCCGGAAAAACTTCAGAGCGTCCAGAATGCTTAGCGCGGTCAGTTCCTGAATCGTGTGCGGACGCATGAAATCTTTGCGGCGCTGGTCCCCGATCCGGACGTTCAGCGCCTCCAGCCGAAGCCGCGCACCGTGGCACGTGGGGCATTCCACCCGGCCGCGGCAGGAATCGAGCGTCTGGCGGAAGGAGACGGACGAGCCGTTCTGGTACTCGTCGTTCAGAAGGTCGAAAATCCCCTCCACCTTCTCGCCGATGGCCGGTAGTTTACGGGTCAAAGAGGTTTTGGCCGCCAGGTCGGAAATGCCGCTCAGACTGGCCGAATACTTCACGTCCGCGTCGTAGTCGATCACCGACCCTTCCGGATCCGTCGGCTTGCCGGCGTCGGCGTCCGATTCCAGTACGGAGTCCGCGTCCTCGTTTTCAGCGTCCGCGTCACTTTCCGCCTCGGAGGACGCTTTGGTTTTTTTGGTTTTGGTGCCTTTGGCTCCGGCCGCGGCCGTGCGATCATTCTTCTGGATCCCCGAAAATTCCGGGTCGTCCGGGTCGTTTTCCTGGAAATCTCCTACGGAAACGGCAGAGACTCCATCGTCGTCGCGCACCTCAGTCGGCTTGAACGTCCCCTTCATCACGGCTTTTTGCTGCTGGAGCAGGGCGGCCGGGGTTTCGTCGGAAGCCTTGCGCTCCTCTTCTTTTGCCACGTCATCCAGCAGTTTGCTCAGGGATGCGGACGCGCTGCGCAGGGCCGTGACGGTGCTCAGGTACTCTTCCAGATCGAAAAGATCGCTCCCGGAGCCGTAAAGAAGGAAGTCCATCTGCGTGTCATTCAGGCGTTCCAGCGGCGTGTTCCAGCGGATCCCCAGAACCGCCAGGCAGGGCGAAAGCCGCGCGCGGAAACGGCGCAGGGTTTGCTCCGGGAGGTTCTTCCAAATTCCCACCGCTCCGGACGCCAGCGAAAGACTGCGGTTGGAAATGACCAGATCCGGGTCAAATTTTTCCAAATAGCCGAATCCTTCACAGGTCTTGCAAATACCGTACGGACTGTTGAAGCTGAACATTCGCGGCTCCAGCACGTCAAACTTGATGTTGCAGATCGGGCAGGCGTTTTTGGTGCTGAAGATCCGGTCTTTCCAGACGTTTCCCTGCGGCGTGACGTGCTCGATCGTCGCGATGATCAGGCCGCCGCCGTGACGCAGACCGAGATTCAGGCTTTCGGTCAGGCGCGGACGTGTAGCTTCCCGAATGACCACACGATCCACGATCGCCTCCACCGTATGCGGCTGGCGGACGTCCTGGGCAGGGGCGTGGTCCAGTTCCACGATCACGCCGTCCACACGGGCGCGGACGTAGCCGGCCTTGCGGATCAGCTCGAACACGTCCTGGCAGTTCCCCTTGCGCTTCTTCACGATCGGCGCCAACAGCATCATGCGCGTCCCTTCCGGGTACCCCATCAGGGTTTCAAGGATCTGGTCGGGGAGCTGCGGGCGAATCGGCCGGCCGCACTTGGGGCAGGACGCGGTTCCAAGCCGGGCGTAGAGGAGACGGAGGTAGTCGTAAATTTCCGTCACGGTCGCGACGGTGCTCCGCGGATTGTTGATCCCCGAATGCTGGTCGATGGAAATGGTCGGCTGAAGTCCCTCGATCCGGTCCACGTCAGGCCGTTCCATCTGGTGGAAGAACTGGCGGGAATAAACGGAAAGGCTTTCGATGTACTGCCTCTGGCCCTCGGCGTACAGCGTGTCGAACGCGAGGGAACTTTTTCCGGAACCGCTCGGGCCGGTGACCACGACCAGCCGGTTCCGCGGAATGTCCACGCTGATATTTTTCAGATTGTGCACCCGAGCGCCAATGATATTAATGCGCTTTTTCTGGTGCTGAACGCTGACTGAGCCGGGGAGGGGGGACATAACGCGCCTTTCCAAAAAAAAATCCAGTGGAAAAATCACACCGGATATTGTATCAAAACAGTTAAGATCTCCGATTGAACAAAAGTCGAAAGTCGGAAAAATCAACCACGCCAAGTTTCATAAACGAATGAAAACTCACGCGGGGCGAGAAACGTAAATTTCTCACCCTGGTACAGAAAAATCATTTGCGATGACGAATTCTCGAACGCATTTTTCTTTTTTTACGACCGATCTTGCGACGACCTTTTCCAGAAACTTTTGTTCCCACGATAAATCTCCTGTAAGTAAGTCCCGATCACCGAGGTGAAGGGAAACAGCCAATGAAAAACATAAATTTATATTTTGTATTGGTATTATAACAAATTTTTTGACTTTTTACAGGGGGGGCGTTTGACTTTTTGAAAATTTTATTTATAATAAAAAAAGATTTGGAGGGGCTGCGCTTCCTCATTCCCTCCCAAATCGGCTTTTGAAACGTGATTTTATATTCAATTCCGGGAACTTGCTCTTTCGGCCGGTAAAGAAAAAATGCCTGAGATTATTCGCGATTTTAAGGACTATTCCCTCGCTTTTCCTTGCAACCCACACGATTTACGCTCGTGCGCCATTGGGTTCAGGCTTCTTTTCTGGGCGGATTCTCTGATTGTGGGGGCGATTCTGCTCATGGCGGCCGTGATTTTCTGGTTCTCGACCAACTCGCCGCAGTTTCAGACTTTCTGTGAGGAAATCACTCCCGAGAAAATCATGGAAGTCCAGCAGCTTTCCCTTCAGGAACAGCAGCAGTATTTTTCGGAGGTTCTTCCGCTGGAGGAGTTGCTTCCTCCGATGATGATCGTTTCGTTTTGCTTTTTGTTTGGGGTCCTGCTGAATGTTGCCGGGACGATTTTCTGCATGAACTGCCCGCCCATTTCAGGAGCCAAAAATTACGGTCTGGTCTGGTTTGGCGTATGCTTGCTGAACGGAGTTCCGGGTCTGAATGCTTTTGCTCTGGTTTTTTTCCTGCTTGCGTGGCAGTACTGGCTTTCATTTTTCTTCCGTTTGTCGTTCCTGCTTGGGGAAAAAAGAGTTTTGCTTCTTGTGCGTCAAATTCATCGGACGATTTTTTTCACGCTGATCTCGTTAGTGCTCGCGACGCTTCTTTCATCGTTTCTTTACACGCTCGTTCTGGGCTTTTTCCTGCTTGGATTTTTCCAGTATGCCAAAGTCCTGAAGCTCCTTCGGATGAAAATTCATGAGCAGACCCAATATTGGGACTACGGAAATGATGATTTTCACACAAAAAAACTGGCCTGAGTTTCCCTCCCCCCTGTGTTTTTTCTCAAAATGTGCTATAATTAAATCGTTTTTATTTCCATTGCGGGGGATTCTATGCACAAAACAATTTCCGAGACTCAGATTCCAGCGGCACTTCAGGGGTTTTATGCGGTCATTCAGGATGATTTGGCGGAGGTGGAACGCCTTCTGAAGGATTTTTTGGCCTGTGAAAATCCTTTCATTCAGCAGGTGACGGAACACGGTTTTCGTCTCGGAGGAAAACGTATGCGGCCGGCCCTGCACCTTCTTTTCGCGAAAATGGCCGGGAATGTGCTGCCGGCGCATTTCACGATCGGGGCCGCGCTGGAAACGATCCACACCGCTTCGCTCGTGCACGACGACATTCTGGACGAAGCGGAAACGCGCCGCCATCTGCCCACGGTGAACGCCGTCTGGAACAATGAAACGAGCGTCCTGATGGGCGATTTTATGGTCGCGAGGGCGATGCTGGCCGTGGCCCGGCTCCAGAATCAGACCGTGAATGAAATCGTCGCGGAAACCAGCTGCTCGCTGTGCGAGGGGGAAATGCGTCAGGTGGGAAGCCGCGGCCGGTTTGAACTGACGGAAGACGAATATTACGCCATCATCACCGGGAAAACTGCCGCTCTGTTCGAGTGCGCGTGCCGGCTGGGCGTTCTGTGTGCCCTGAGCCCCGAGGGAAATCTGGCGGAAATCTCCGGGGAAAACCGGAAGAAAATCGAAAATGCCGCTCTGTTTGGGCGCAGTCTCGGTCAGGCGTTCCAGATCGCGGACGATCTGCTCGATATTTTGGGGACTGAGGAGCAGATGGGCAAAACCCTCGGGTCGGACCTGGCGAAACAGAAGCTCACGCTCCCGATGATCCGTCTTCTGGAGGCGCTGGATGAGGTTTCACGTGAAACATTAATCGAAGAGATTCGGAATCGGCTCTCGACCGGGACTTACTCGAAAATTCAGGAAATGCTTCAGGAACACGAGATTTTTGATTCGGTGCGTGCGACGACCATCGGCCACATTCAGCAGGGGCTGGAATTTCTGAGCGTTTTTCCGGATTCCGAGGCGAAGAAGGCGATCGAGGGGTTCGCCAGCTACGCGATTGAACGCCAGTGCTGAGAGAAACCGCCGAATGGCCGGAAGGCGCGAAAGATTTAGAGAAAGAGCACGAGAAACGGGGCTTTTGGGCCGGGCCTGATTTTTGCTTTATTTTTTCAATGCGGCACTGCCCGAGTTGGTCGAATTCGAGACCACGCGCGCCCGGCTGCGTGAAGTAGAACCGCTGACGTCAGAGGCCGGGACTTCCTGGGGACTGTAATTGATCTGGAACTGAACCGGGCCAACGGTAAACGTCTCGTTGGGCTGGATGGGACTTTCGGAATTCTGGATCCGTTTTGAGCCGACGATCGTGCCATTGAGTGAGCGCAGATCCTGAATGTGTACCGCGTTTTGAAACCAGAAGAGCCGGCAGTGGTGGCGGCTGACCTCGGGATGCTCCACCACGAGATCCGCGTCATTTCCCCGGCCAATTACCGCAGGCAAAGTAAGAAGCACCCGACTGGAATCGGTTTCACAGTCAACGACGAATAGTTCGATTTTCATGTCGGGGCTCCATCCATAAAGTATTTAAATATCCTCTCTTCTCTATTGTACCCTTTTTCAGTGAAAATGCAAGGATAAAAAAAGGATTTTTTCAAAAAATCTGAAAAAATCCTTTTGGGGAAAGATGGGAAACCGTTCTGAAATCGTCACTCCGACGTCTTGAGCGCGAGCGTTTTTCCTGCTTCGACGCACTGGGCCAAAATCTCAGGAGTGGGGCGCCACTTGCATTTGATCGCGTCCGCGGCGGGGGTCCAGCTCACTTTCTCGAACCAAGCGGAAATCTCATCCACGGCATTTTTCCCCCAGCCGAGCGAGCCGAACGCAACCGTGTGCTGGATCGGGAAACGAAGCCCCTGCAGGTAGTTCATCACCGCGGCCATCTGCGGGAGCGGCAGACCGTTGAGGGTCGAGCTTCCCAGCGCGCAGCACTTCGCGTCCATCGCGGCCGTGGAGATTTCGGTCAGCGTGCTTTTCCGCACGTGCATCATCTGGCACGTCACGCCCGGGACGCTCAGAACGCCCTCGTAGATCGCCTGGGCCATGATCTCGGTGCTTTCCCACATCGAGTCGTAGAAGATCACGACCTTTTTGTCGGCGGTCTTGGTGGACCATTTCTCGTAGGCGGCGAGAATGGCCGGGAGGTTTTTGCGCCATACGACGCCGTGGCTCGGCGCGATCATTTGAATGTCCAGCCCCGCGGCGGCCTTCAGAACTTTTTGGACCTGCGCTCCATATGGGTACACGATGTTGGCGTAGTAGATTTTCGCCTCCTCCATCAGCGTGTCGAGCGGCAGCTCGTCATCGAACCGCTCGCTGGAGGCGATGTGCTGGCCGAAGCCGTCCATCGAGAAGAGGAGCTTTTTCTCGGGGACGTAGGTGAACATCGAGTCGGGCCAGTGGACCATTGGCGTGTGGATGAACGTCAGCGTGTTCTCACCGAGCGAAAGCGTCTCGCCGTTGGCGACCAGACGGAATTTCCAGCCCGTCGTGTCGGCGTAGCCGCTGAGGATCTCCTTGCACTTGGCCGTGCAGACGATCTCGGCCTGGGGCATCGCGGCGACCAGGGCTGGCATGGCGCCTGCGTGGTCCTGCTCGGCGTGATTGCAGATGATGTAATCGACTTTTTCGAGGTCCACCAGCTCACGGACGTTTTTCAGAAGCGTTCCCGCGGCGGCCTTCTTCACGCCGTCCACCAGGGCGACTTTCTGGTCACGGATCAGGTACGAATTGTATGTCGCGCCGCGCTCTGTGTTGTAACTGTGAAAGTCCCGAATATTCCAGTCAACGAATCCGACCCAATCGATCCCCGGCAGCAGCTCAGTGTGCATGAAAACCTCCTCAACGAGAATGAATAATGAATAACGAATAACGAATAATGGGAATTATACCACAAAGCGGAGAAACGTCAAGCAAGGGAGCGGGGTTTTCCGGAATATTGGGAGAATTTTCTGAAATCCGGGGCGTGGGTCTTGACGAAATGAGGGAAAAAGGGTAAATTATAGCTTGTGAAGCGGGAACGACCGCGCTCAGAATTGGTTTTAAGGAGTTTTTTATGTCCCTTTTCATTCGTCCCGGCCTTGAAATTCCCCTTGAGGAGATCACCTTCTCGTTCGCCCGCAGCGGCGGCCCCGGAGGACAGAACGTCAATAAAGTTTCCAGCAAGGTCTTTCTTTTCTGGAATCCGTCCCAAAGTGCGGTTTTTGGCGAACAGGTCGAGGCAATCGAGCGTATGAAGGAGCAGCACCCGTCCTACTTCGCCAAAGACGGAACGATCGTGATCTCCAGCCAGGTTTCACGCGACCAGCCGAAAAACAAGATGGAATGCCTGAAGAAACTGCAGGCCCTGCTGATCCAGTCGCTCAAAAAGCCCAAGCACCGGATCGCGACCAAACCAACTCGTGGTTCGGTCTTCCGCCGGCTCGAAAATAAAGCGAGAAACGCCCAGAAAAAAGCGAATCGGCGTTTTAAGGGGGAATGAATTGCAGACCCGAGGAAATTTCGGGAATTTTCAAGAAAATCGCACTGGGGGGGCTTGCAATTTTTCAGATTTCGATTATTATAAAGATACAAATTCGGAAGATAAGCGAATGGCTAGCAGCCTCATTGGAAATGAGGTGCCCCTGTAAGGGGTTGCGAGTTCGAGTCTCGTGTCTTCCGCTCACGGCCTTGGGTTGATCTCAAGGCTTTTTTTGTGGAGAAAGCGCCGGAGTTTTGGTCGTATGCCATAAAAAACGCAGCTCCCCGGAAACACGAACATCCGGGTATGAGCTGCGCGATCCAGTTCGTCTCGTCCAACCGAAACGTCACTAATCGTGGCCAGACAAGACATTACTTATTTTTCCATTCTTCGAAAAGGTCTTCAACTTTACCATTCCCATAGACGAGCTTCATGATGCAGGGGTACATCTGCTCGAGCATTCTACAGGTGATGAAGGTCATATTCCGCACCATCGCAACCGACAGTTTGCCTTCTTCAACGTCAACTCCGATACGGAAACGGAATTCGCCGTCGGAATAATCCATCCCGTAACTGCCAAGATTCAGGATGTAATTGGCGCGGGTCAGGAGTTCTGCGACCTGGGGGCGATACGGCTCGGGAACGAGGTTGGTTTTAATGCCAATCAGGACCATCTGCTGTGCGTCTTCATTGCAGTGAAAGAGCAGATCAAAGTCGCTCTCATCACCTTTAATACCAGAACGAATGACTTTTTCATCCAGTTCTTCGTAATTCCAGTCAGCTTCCTGGAAAAACGCCTTAACGATTTCTTTGAGCTTTTTCATAATAATACCTCAAATAAAAGGAGACAAGTAAACAAACACCCATTCTGAAGTCAATGAAAGCAGCCGAAATGACAATAAATCACCAGCCTGATTTCAATTCACTCCAAATTGAAAGCCTGTAAACGATAAGACTACTACAACAACTATAACAACGATTGACGGAACAATGGATTAGAAGGATAAGGACAAGCCAAATTGAAAAGATCACAATCTCATTATTCTCTCTCTATGTATATTATATTTAACACTAAACTTTAAAAAAATCAATGGTTTCCCCGGGGTTTTTTTAAAAAAATTTGAAAATTTCCCAAAATTTCTTCTGTTTTTTAAAAAATAACAAGTTTTTGTGCCTGAAATTTCTGCTTGATGCGGTATTTTTCTCCCGCTCACAAAAATACACTGACAATCCGTCAGGTTTAAGTGTTTCAGGAACCGGGATAAAAAAAGCGGCACGACGAATTTCAGAAAATCGTCTGCCGCGGTAATAATTTATAACTGAAAAGAGTCGGAAACCCTCGCGTTTTACGGGTTTCTCGGCGCGGTCATAACCGGGCTGCCTTTCTTAAAGGGGGGATTGCCGTACTCGGTCGGCGGAACCTCCAGCCAGTGGATCACCGTGGCCAGAATAATGAAAATCAACGAAAGAACCAACAGCATCGTGTAAAGGTCCATACGCGGGGGACGATACTCGATGGGTTTATCCTTTTCGGATTCCTCGAAACCTTCACCTTCTTCTGCGTCTTCGCCTTCCTCTGAAAACTCAGGAGCTCCTTCTTCACCTTCTCCGGTAACTTCGGGCGCTTCTTCTTCCGAGAATTCCGGGCTTTCTGCGTCTCCTTGTACTTCCGCGTCTTCCTGAGTTTCCCCCCCTTCTTCTTCAGGCAGGAAACCGTCTTCGGGAAGTTCTTCCATCATCTCATCATCAGGAAGGAATTCATCATCTTGTTCGCTGCTCATGGGTCACCTTTGAATTAGAGGGGTTTGACGATACAGCCGTTCACGACGTTAATGCTCTGCTCACTGCGGAGATTGGCGAACGTGCAGGTCGCCGTATCCGACGTTACGTTTTCGACGTCCACGTCACAGAGATACCGGCTTCCATCCTGGGAAAGGAGCTGGAATTTATGACCAACACGGACTCCATCGTCGCTTCCGATGTTCACCTTGATCTTGCGGCCGGCGGCTTCGATGACACGCCCCTGGATCATCGCCGGCGGGGCCGAGCTGCGATAGTAATCCAGATCGTTGACCATGTTATTATACGAAAGGACTTCTTTCGCGCGGATGTTTTCCTGGAGCAGATCCTCCTTCTGTTCCTTCATTTCTTTCAGCTGAAGCTTGAGCTGAGCGGTCTGGTTTTCGTAGTCGGTACTCGTCGCCAGTTTGTCAGAAATGCTGGAAATCTCTTTCTGGAGGTCGTGAACAGAATCGCGCAGGGTAGAATGGATCGTGTTCATTTTAACCAGCGCGGTCAGGGTTCCTTCCAGACGTCCGTTCGTTTCCTGATAAGCGTTGGCGATCGTCTCGTTAAGTTTGCTGATCTCTTCGACCTGCGAGTTTTTCACGACGTCCACTTCTTTGGCGGCGTTGGTGCTTTTTTGAAGCGCGACTTCATAAGTACCAACCAGAATGGCATACGCGTTACGCAGTTCCTGATTTTCCTTCTGGCAGTTTTCCAACTGCTGAATCAGTCCGAGCGGGTACCCGTTTTTCGTATCCGTATTGTTGGCCATTCGCATCCAGTTGACCTGGGTCATGTACACGACGACGGTCAGGGACATTAAAACCAGACTCAGTACTAAAGTGAGCACAACGAAAATTTTTCCAACCAGGTTCATGGGAGTCCTTTTTACCGATTACTGCGTTATGCGCGTTTTGGGTTTTAGCGCTTTTTATGGTACAAGTGATTTGCGCAGAAGAGCTAGTTTTGCGGGGTCTTCTGGTCCAACGTGAGACTTCGTTCGCGTTTTTGGAGCGTCAAAATCTGTTGGTTCAAATCCTCGATTTTATTCATATTGTTAATGTACTCATGCATGGCGCGAATACGTGAGTTCCGTTCATTCTGGACCTTCACCACCAGCTCGTCCGCCTGAATACGCGCTTTCAGCATGAAAATCGTGAAACGAAGCATCTCGATCGAGTGATGTGCCAGTTTGTCTTCCTGTTCTTTAGCCGTCGCGCGGTAGCCTTCGTACTCTTCTTTGCGCTGGTTGACTTCGGACGCCAACGCATCGACGACCTGATCACGGAGGCCTTCCTCTATTTCGATTTCTTCCTCAAGCTGCTTGTAACGGCTGCGGAAACCGGGACCTTCGGCCGAATCTTCCAGTTTGGCTGTGGCCGCATCGACTTTTTTGGCTTCAGCTTCGGCTTTCGCGCGCCAGTTCGTGTGCGTCATGTACACTGCACCGGACATTGCGAAAAGCAGCAGGCTGAAAATAAAAATCAAAACGACGAGTGTTTTCCCAAAAAGGTTCATCGAGCCGTTCTCCCAATTATCAAAACCCCTCACGAAAAACGTTGGGGAAATTTATACCCGTTAATATGCTGTGCGTCCAAAAGGGTACACAAGCAGAGATAATGGTAATACATCTTTTACCAGTTATCGTTTCTCCTCCAGTTTTTCTGAAAAGATAATCAGACCCGTTTAAAAAGTTCCTGTCTTTTTACGTTACAAAGTTCCATTTGGTTCGGTTGTGTGGATTATAAGAACACGCCAGAAAGTGTCAGCGGGCCAGAATCAAGGAGAATCAGAAAACAAAAAAAGCCGGTTTCCCGACTTTTTATATGGAAATTCAATAAAAATAAGAGCGGGACAAAAAGCCCGTCTCTTATTTTATTTTGAATTTTAAGGTCCGGAAAATCAGACCAGTTCTTTTCTGACACCTACTAAAGTCTTCAGACGTTCAGCAAGCAGAGAAGCGTCAAACGGTTTGCGGAACGTTTCATTGATCAATGAGCGGTCCACCGCATTGGCGCTGCCGTCATCCGGCAGAAGAGCGATAAGAATAATGTCAGTAAATTCAGTATTGCGCCGCAGATTTTGGCAAATCTGCATAGCTTCCGTTCTGCCGATTGAATAATCGACTACAATACAGTCAGGATGGAAACTTTCTGCCTGGATACCCGCATCAAAACCACTCGCGGCAACTTCAACTTTGAACTGATGATCAAGCGGAAGTTCACGACGAAGATTCTCGATGAGAACCTGATCCTGTGCAACGACCAAAACTTTAGCAACAGCAGCATCTTCAAGCTCGGTAGTCGGCATCCCATGTTCTTTCAGGAACCGAAGGAGGTATTCACGCGGAATACGACGGTCCTGTGAGCCAGGAATACGATAACCTTTCAGACGACCTGAATCAAACCACTTGCTAACGGTACGCGGGGCCACTTTACAAATTTTGGCAACCTGACCAGTTGTGAAAACCTTCATGGTAGGCTCTCCGATATAACAACTCGCCTCGACTCAATTACCTGAATCGCCCCCCTTGGGCTTTTCAGGATCAGATCCCCCCTGAATTATCATTTCTCTGGAGTTAACAGTACTCCAAAGTCCTTTTAACCCAGCTTGGGTTGAGGGTCTGAACTGTAACTGCTTCAATCAATTTTTGTTTTGCAGGTTTTTGCACCTATGCTTGATTTATCATCGGCACGGGAACGGTTCATGTTGAGGAAAAATCGGAATTTTTCAAATTTGTCAAAAAAACTTGCTAATTTCGATTATTCCATCTGCAATAGCCTGGCTTGCATTACAGAAAAACAGATACGGATTCTTTTCGGTCTCCGCCTTTTTCTGTAAACGATCCTTTTATGAGCTTGTGGCCATCTATAAGGATTGAACTGGTTTTACGAAAAATTTCAGTTTTACCAGCTGCATTTAATTTTTCGTGTTTTGATGGGTTGAACTTTAGGCTTTCCCGGATTTTATTCAAATTTTCAGAAAAACTCCTTTTTTTTCTCTTTTTTAACGTCTGATGATTAAACAGAAACAAAGATTTTTAACCGTCTTATAATATAAAGGTTGTGGTCATGCGGTTCCCTGATGATTGGAAATGGCTTTTCTCACCGGAAGGTCAGGAAGCCCTGAAACTTGCGGAAAGTCTCTCGACTCGTGACGAACTGAAAATCCTGACCTTTCTGCGGGAAAAATTTCATCTGGCGCCTGAATATGCGGCTCTGGTCGTTCAACAAATGAACCTTCGCGAGCGGGCAAAGGCCAAATTTCCTGAATCGGCCGACCGTTGGTTTTTCACGCCCGTTGGACTGGAGCAGGCCACCGATGCGTGGGTGGCCGCGTACAAAGCGTCCCGATTCCCGAAGGGGGTTCCGGCGGCGGACGTTTGCTGCGGAATCGGCGGGGACCTTGCCGCTCTGGCACTTGATCGTCCCGTCCTTGGGGTGGACGCTGACCCTCTGACCGCGGCCATTGCGGAGTGGAACCTTCAGACGACCGTAGGAAAAAACGCCTCTTCCGAGTCCCGGGTCCAGGCAATCACGGCAGAGGATTTTCTGGATCAGACCCGACCGGAGGATTTTCCTTCCATTCACATCGATCCCGACCGCCGGAGCGAGGGAGTGCGCACGTCGCAGCTTTTCTGGTTCTCCCCGGGGCTGGAAGTCATTGAGGAATTGCTGGAAGGCCGGCAGACCGCGGCGGTCAAACTCGCTCCGGGGACGCAAGTGCCGGAGACCTGGCTTTACCGGGCCGACGAACTCGAATGGATCAGCCGGGGGCGCGAGTGCCGGGAACTGGTGGTCTGGTTCCGCGAGGGCGTACATCATCCGGACGGCGCGCTGCGGCGGGCTACGGTTTTGAAGTCCCATTCGTCGGAAGTCGCCGGGACGATTTGCGGAAGAGCGGGAGTTCCTGTTCCTGCGGCGGGTGTTCCGGGACAGTATATTTATGACGTGGATTCGTCGGTTTTGGCGGCCGATCTGGAAGGGGAATTGGCGCGGAAGTATGATTTGCGCCGTTTTGGTGAAGGAACGGTTTATTTGACCGGGCAGGAATTTATTCCCGATTCGGAAATTTCCTGTTTTAAGATTTTGAAGATTTTGCCTCTCGACAAAAAAATCGTCATTCAGGAGGCTCGAAAACTGGGCTGGACGAATCCCGAAATCAAAAAACGCGGCAAAGTTCCCGGGCCGGAAATCGTTCGCAAGTGGTTCCGTGGGCCTGAAAAGGGAGAATCCGGAACGATTATTCTCGTTCAGACCACCACGCGGGCCTGGGCGGTTTTCTGCAAACGAAAAGTGGAAGAAATCCGGCCCAAATGAAGTATTTGTTCCTGAAAGTCCGTAAGTTTATGAAAAAAATCGTTTTTTTTTTTGATATTTTTATACTTTTGTGACTTTTTTTGGTTTTTTTTGTCTCTTGGTGCTTGACTTATTCGCAATAATTGATAAAATAATAACAAATGAGATTGTTTTTGTTCCGGGATTTTTTCATTATGGGAATGTTCCTGTCTCATAACAGACAGAATCTTTGGAAAAGAAGATCCTCATTTGAACAAAAAAGAAAAACGAAGAATCGTTCTTCGTTGCGCACGACTTTCCCCCAGTGATGGGAGTGAGTGTTTTTTCATATTTTTGAAAGGTTCTAAAATGAATAATTCACCTGTGATTTACGAACGTCGAGTACAAACCATAGTGGAACGCTCTCCCCGTGCAAGTGTCATTTTCCCGGATTGGCGGGCAGGAAAGGAGTGTTGGCTTTTCATGGGTGCCCATGATGATGACGTCACGTGCGGCGCATCCCTGACGCTCCAGGCCGGCCTTTACGAGAATGTGGACGTTCATCTGGGCATTTCGGCCAACGGTTGTATGGGGTACTGCCGTCCGGAACACAAGACCACGATCGCGGCCATCCGCGAAAAGGAAGCGAAAGAATCCTACGCTTTCCTGGGAATGAAACCCCAAAACCTGAATTTCCTCGGCTTCGACGACTGCAGCTTCTACTTGAACGCCGGCCGTCGTTTCGCTGATAAAAATACGAAAGCCCCGGTCATTGCCGGAGCCACGGGCCTGCAGAACTCTTACGTCTGGCTTCTGCGCAAAGTTCGCCCGACCCGCCTGTTCCTTCCGACCCCGACGGACCTTCATCCGGATCATCAGCTCACCACGAAAGAAATGATGATCTCCATTTTCCACGCACAGGGCAACATCTGGCCGGAACTTGGCGAACCGATCGCGGAGATCCCGCATCTGTACGAGTATTCCTGCTACAGTGATTTCATTACGCCGCCGACGATGCGCATTCGCACGAACAACGAAATGTTCGAAAAGAAAATTAAAGCGGTCGAAATGTACAAGAGCCAGGAACAGATCGAGCTTCTGGTCCAGTCGATGCGTGAAGGCGGAGCGCAGGAATATCTGCGTGAGATCGTTTTTGATATTATGACGCCGCACAAGCACGACCGCGTTTTCGACTGAAATTCCAGACGGGCAGGGCGTTAAGGCGCTGAACATTCAGTGGAATGCTACATTTTTTTGAGCGGGGCCTCGCGAAAAACGGGGACCCCGCTGTTTTTTTCTGAAAGCACAAAAATTCTGCTTTTTTTTCTTCCAAATACTAGACTTTTTTTAAAAGATGTGCTATAATTGATCTAACTTTTTTTATTCAAGGAGGAAAAATGGAAGAAAATAAAGAATCGGAAGTGAAGGAACTCAGACCCGCTTCCACGCTGGTGCGTTTAAGTGAGGCGGAAGTCCGAAAGCAGAGACGGCAGGAAATTCTGAGCATGAGCATCGCGCAGATCGGCCTGCTGGTTCGTACGACGAACTGCCTCGAGTCCGAAGGCATTCTCACGGTCCGCGACCTTTTGAACAGTTCACCGGAACGGCTTTTGAAGATTTCAAACTTTGGAAACAAAACTCTCCTCGAAGTTTACGACGCGCTGGAAAAACTGGATTTTACGAGAGAAACGAAACGGTAATTGATCGGGGAATCCCGGGTTTTGGAATCCGAAACGACGTTTGCCAAACGTGAGCGTCGGCCAAAATCCGGCGTTTTCGCGATTCATATTTTAAAATGAAAGATCACTCCTGGCTATACACCAAAAAACGAGGCAATCTCCGAACGGATTCCCGACTCATGGGAATCATCGTGGAGTTCGCGTTTGCAGTTTTCTGTGTTCTCGCGGGCGTGATCGGGATGCTCTGGCTGCTGTTCTTCAGCGTTTTACCGGAGTGGAGAATTCACGAGCGGTACGAGAAAACCGTCTGCACGCTGCTCGACAGCAGAATCGTCCCGCGTACGGTGCTGGGCAATCATCCCCTGCCGGAGGAAACGGAAACCCCATCTCTTTTTGAGGACGCTCCGAATGAAAAGGATTCTGAGCCGAAACGGAGCAAATTCAACGTCAAAAATCTTCGTTCCAAACTTCAGGACGTTTACTACCTGCCGGAGATGCAGCTGAAGTACAGCGTGAACGGAGTCGAACGGACGAACTGGACGTCGAATTTTGGAGCGCTTGCCCGGTCTTCACGTTTCGCGACCCGGGAGAGTGCCCAGGTTTTTCTGGGCCAGTGGACAAAGGGAAAAAATTATTACTGCCTCTTCAATCCGGAAGCCCCTGACCAGGTGGTCATGATGCGAGGCTGGCACTGGGAAAATTTCTTCGCGCTTACGATTCCGGTCTCGTTGATTTTCATGGGTTTGGGGATGATGCTTCATGCGTTGACGGTTCCAAGGATTGGCGGTTCCAAGGAACTGGCGGCGGTGCAGACCCTGACCAGAAACCGGCTTGAAAATGATCAGGTTCCGGAAGAGAAATTTCCGTTCATTCCATCTGTGGGCGATATTATGGACAGTCCGGGGATTCGTCTTCCGTACCGCCTCCCGATGATCGATTCGCCGGCTTGGACTCTGGGCGTTCTGGCGGCGGTGACGCTGACGTGGAATGCTGGATGCGTCATTTTTCTGACCATCATCGCGTGTAGTTTTCTCCAGACGTTCGCGGACTGGCTTCTTTTCTTCTACCTGTTCCCCTTCCTTGGAGTTGGGACCTGGCTTTTTGTTCACACTTTTGTCGAGTTCCGGAATGCGACGATGGTGGGGCCGACGATTGCCGAAATCAGTTCGTTCCCGCTCATTCCCGGTCAGCAGGTGCGCGTTTTTCTTTCGCAGGGAGGGGAACGCCCGCTGCAGTGGCTCAATGTGGTTCTGATCTGCGAGGAAGAAGCCGTTTTCACGCATGGGACCAACACGCGGCGGGAAAAACTGCGGATTTATCAGCGTTTGATTTTCGGTGAGGAGCGGGTGGACATTACGCCGGACTGCGCGTTTGACGTGGAATTTCCTCTGGAGATTCCGAACGAGGCGATGCACTCATTCATCTCGCCGCACAATCAGATCAACTGGCGGCTGATCGTTCAGGGAAAAGTCGGAAAGTTCCCGATGTTCGAGCGCGTTTTCCCGTTGATTGTTTACCCTGAAATTCAGGAGGCGGAAAAATGATCGCGTCCGTAATCATTCAGTTTGATCGCCAGCCGCACGATTTCATGCCGAGGGAAACCGTAACCGGAACGTTTCGTACGGTCGATGTGGCCCTTGAGGAGATTGCCCGGTTTGAGTTTTCCGTCCTCTGGTTTACGGAAGGAAAAGGGGACGAGGATTTGGGCGTGCACTTCTTTAAATCGTTGGATCGATTGGAAGAGGTGAAAGGTGCTGGAACCCCGGAAGAACTGGAAAAAGGAGAAAACTCGGAGGAAGAAGCCGATGCCGGGCCGGAACCCGAGTCGGCGGGCAGTACGGGCCAGGTTTATCTGCTTTCCTCTGAGGCGGAAGGCCTGACCTACTTTTTTTCGGTGAACCTGCCTTCCTCGCCGCTGACGTGGCACGGGAAAATCCTGAAAATATTTTGGTGCGTTCGTGTACGGCTCTTTCTTAAAAGTGGCCGTGAAGTGATGAGCGAGCGCGTGTTTAATGTGGGAAAAGTCCCACCCGTCCACGTTGAGCTGAATTAGGTGTGGCGTAATGCGCGAAGAAAACCCCTTTTGTTCCCGCCGCATCAAGCCGGGAGCCATTCCGTTCTACTTCCCGGAAGGGATGTCGAATCAGACGCTGGTGGAGATCCTCTGCCTGAACGCCTGGTGTGGGCAAATTATCGGTCCGCACGGGTCCGGGAAATCGACGCTTTTGGCCTCGCTTTTGCCAGAATTGGAAAAGTGCGGACGGAGGATCGTGCATCTGGAACTTCAGGATGGGGTTCGCAATCTGCCGCTTTCGGATGAGGATTTCGCCAGCATGGATGAGAAGACGCAGCTCGCGATCGACGGTTACGAGCAGCTCTCGTACTGGGTGCGCAGGAAGATCCGCCGAAAGTCTGAGAAACAAAAATTCGGTGTGATCGTTCTGGGGCACGAGCCGCTGGAGTACCCGAACCTTTATCAGACGTCCCGGGAACTGAGTACCGCCAAACTGATCGTCTCGCGTTTGCTGGAAAACACGATCGTCCGGATCCCCGATTCGGTGGTGGAGGAACATTTCCGCCAGAATAACGGAAACCTGCGCGAGATGCTTTTTTCGCTGTACGACGTTTACGAGGAGGCGTACAGCAATTTGAGGTTCAACGGTTAAAAAACGAAAACGCGGAACGATGTTTCAGGACCGTTCCGCGCGTTGTGCTTTTCTCAAATCTTTCAAAAAATCTTAATTTTCGGCCGCTTGTGCCAGTTTCTTCAGCGTCTTCCAGTAGTCGGGGAGCTGTTTCATCGAGACAAATTGCCGCTTCGCCTCGTGAATATTCGCGCAGGGGGAACCGAGGTACGTCCCCTTTTCGGTGAGATTTCCCGGAACTCCCGCCTGGGCCCCGACGATTACGCCGTCCGCGAGATGAACGTGGTCGGTGACTCCGACCTGGCCCGCCAGTACGACGTAATCGCCCGTCGTGGTGCTTCCCGCGATCCCAACCTGGGAGCAAAACAGATTCGCGCGTCCGATCTGACAGTTGTGCCCGATCTGGACCATATTATCGACCTTGGTCCCCTGACCGATGCGCGTCGAGCCAAAAGTCCCGCGGTCGATCGTCGCATTGGCGCCGATTTCGACGTCATCGGCGAGTTCCACGTTCCCAAGCTGGGGCTCGAGCACGTGCTCGCCGGAGCTGGAGTCGTAGCCGAAACCGTACACGCCGATCACGCAACCGGCGTGGAGGATGCAGCGGGCGCCAATGATGCACTTTTCGTAAACCGTCACGTTTGGAAAGATGATAGAATCGTCACCGACCCGGACCCCTTCCATGAGGCAAACGTTCGGGTGGACTATCACGTTCGCGCCGAGTTCCACGTTCGGACCAATGACGGCGTTAGCCATGATCGTCACGTTCGGCCCGATTTTCACGGACTCATCGACCACGGCGCGGGGATGAATTCCCGGTTTTGGGCGAGCGATCGGCGGGTTGAAAAAGGCCACGATTTTCGTGAAGGCGGCGCGGGGATTTTCGGCGAAAAGGAGCGCGGTCCCTTGCGGGTTCCACTTTGCCATTCCGTCTCCTTCAAGTTTTTCCTTGGCTTTGGCTGGCAAAATCACGGCGGATGCGGCGCACTCGGCGAGGCTGGAGAGTTTCTTCACGTCGTCCAGAAGCGTCACGCTTCCGGCTTCCGCCTCAGCAAAAGGAACCGCCCGGGTGATTTCAATCTCCTCCGGCGCGGAGGTGGAAACGAGTTCAGCAGAAAGAAAAAGGAAAAGTTCGTGCAAGTTCATGAGTAAAATCAGGGCCGCCCTGAATGAATGGGCCGGCGTAAAAAAAGGATTGAATGGAAAAGTTCTTAATCTTTAAAGGTCTTTTGAAACTCCAGGACATGTTCGACCGTTTCCGTCTTTTCGGACTTCAACGTCACGGCCAGAACGCGGTCGTTGGATTCCTGAATCGTGCCGGGGGAAGTGCAGGTCCAGCCGGCCGGAACGTGGAAACGGAGCGTCGTGGGGTGGTTTTCGATGAGATTCACGCGGAACGAGAGCCGATTTTTCCCGCCGTCCCAGTTCAGGGATTCCAGTTCCACCGCGCCTTGGGCGACGTGGCGGTCCGAGGCGAGAAACTGCGGATGGTCCGCCGTGGGATGGATTGCCAGAAGACGCACCGCGTGCGGCGGGACTTCCATCGCGAAATGACCGCGGGCGGTTCCCTGGAACGAATTCGTCCAGACCTCGTAAATCACGAAATTGCGGTCGTTTGGAAGGCCCAGTTCTGAAAAGTCGAAGCCGATTTCTTCGTTTTCGTCCGACCAGTTGAAAAGGGCCGTCACGTTCCAGCGGCCGAACGGTTTGTGGACGGCCAGATTCCAGATCGGGAGCAGCTCGCCGCGGACGTAAAGGTCCATCGGGTGAACGTCCGCGACGGGGAGCGTTTTCTGGATCAGCGCCATGCGTTCGGGCGGGAGTTCCGAAAGTTTGTCGCCGCTGAACATGACCTGGCCGGGCAGGGAAACGACCGTCGTGGTGATGCGCGCCTCTTCGGGCGAGAGGGCCTCGTTCACCATCAGCGTGTCCGGGTCATTGTACGCCACGATGTTATGCGAGTAGTACCGCGCCAGCGTCGCGCGGGTCTGGTGCTTCACGTGCTCCCAGTCCACGGGTTTGTTCGGGCTTACGATGTCGCCGCCGATGCGCGTCGCGTCGCAGTCGGTCAAACCGGGGGCGGTCAGCGCGGCTCCGCACGCCAGGAAAATCCGGTCGTCACCGATCGCTTCGCGGAAATTATGGACGAAAGTCCAGTTCGGGTCCGGCGCGTTCGGGTCGAAAAGCCCCTTTTTGATCTCGGGCCGGCTCGACTGCTGGGCGGTGTAGGGCCAGGAGGCGCTCATCCCGTCGATTTTGAAAAACTCGTAGCCCCAAGCGCGGGAGCAGGTTTCGAGCATTTTCCGGACGTGCGCCAAAACCTCGGGATGGGTCGGGTCCAGCGTATATTTGCCGCTCCACGTGCGTACCGGGCGGCCGTCCGGCTCGTGCATGAACCAGTTTTTGTGCGCGGCGTAGAATTCGTCGTCGCCGGTCCCAAACGGCACGACCCACATTCCGGGGCGGAAGCCGAGGGCGCGGATCTCGTCAGCGACCGCCTTCATGCCCTGCGGAAACTGCTTTTCGTTGCAGGAAAGGTCCAGATTGTGGAAATGGGCGACGGGCAGAACGTCGGAATTTCCCTGCCACGACTCGATCGACCAGAATTCCAGCCCGAACGGTTGGAGGAATTGCTTCCCGACGCGGGCTTCCTTTAAATTGTCGGCCGCGGTCGCCTGGTCAAAGTAAATGTTCCACGCCATCCAGCCGGTCGGAACGCGCGGGCAGCGGGTCCGGTTGAGCGGCGCGTAGTACGGCATTTCGCGGTTTTTGAAGTAGTTCTTCACGACGCGGACGCCGAACGTCCCCCGGTTCTGGCCGGAGACTCGGACCTGAAAACTCCCGGCTTCGGGCGTCTCGACGCGGACGTTTTCGCCGAAAAACTCGATCAGCGTGTCGGTTTCGGGAAGGAAGACTGCGTTATTCCGGAGGGAATCGCCGCCGGGCGTCGCCATGGAAATGACCCGATCGCCGGGCGTGGGCTGGACGCGGCACGCAAAGGCGCGAGGCTCGGCCTTGAACGTCGTGGTCCAGGAAAACTCGCCGGTGAGTTTCGCCAGGACCGGGTTCCACGTGTGAAGGCAAAACTCCAGGCGCGAGCCGTCCTGCTGGAACGTCATGTAGCCGCAAATTTCGCCCTTGGAATCGACGGCCATCAGGCGTCTCGGGCCATTATCGCGCGGAAGGACGAATTGCAGCGCGTCCGTTTCACGCTGAAACGCGAGCGTTCCGTCCAGCTGGACCGACGGCGTGCCGTCCTCGGTGAAGGTCAGGGCCAGGTCGGACGTTTGCTCGTTGAACGTGATGTTCCACGGTCCAAGGACGAAGGAAAGCAGGAAAGCGTAAAGCATGGTGGCGTTTCCCGGGGTGGATTGGGATTAATACTCAAAAATCGAGAAAACTTTCGCGTCGCTCTGGGATTCCAGGAACTCGCGGCCTTTGCATTCGGTCGAAAGCTCCATCACGAAGCCGTAGCCGACCACTTTCGCGCCGACTTTTTCCACGAGCTTGCGGCAGGCGTCCGCCGTTCCGCCCGTCGCGAGCAGATCGTCCACGACCAGGACCCGCTTGCCGGGCTGGATCGAGTCTTCGTGCATGCAGATCGTGTTCGTGCCGTACTCCAGCGTGTAGTCCTGTGTGATGACTTTGCGCGGGAGCTTGTTCGGCTTGCGGATCATCACGAGCGAGGCGTGGAGGTTGATCGCCATCGGCGCCGCAAACAGAAACGCCCGGGCTTCCGGCGCGACGATGACGTCCGGTTTCAGTTCACGCGCGGCTTCGGTCATGAGGCGGCACGCTTCGGCAAACGCTTCGGGGGCCTGGATCAACGTGGTGAGGTCGCGGAAAATGATCCCCGGCTTCGGGAAGTCCGGGATGGAGGTGATGTAGTTTTTAAGGTCCATGGGATTTTGATGGTTAAAGGTTAAAATCGTTTGCGAGCGGGGTCAGTAATGACCCCGAAAAAATGGGCGAGCGGGGTCAGTGATGGCCCCGAAAAAAATTTGGTGCGCGTTGAGGTTTTCGGGTAAACTCCCTCGCTTTTTTCACCCTTCGGGAGAAAAAAGTCTCGCCCGTTAAGAGTTTACCGCCGCGGTGGGAGGAACATTTTGAAAATTGTTCCTCCGTGAGGGACCCCCTCTTTCAAAAACTTTTTGATGTTTAAATGGGGAAGTGCTTTTTCTCAGTTTTCATTTCGGAGTAGTGGGAACAGGATGATGTCGCGAATGCTCTGCGAGTTCGTCAAAAGCATCACCAACCGGTCGATCCCCATCCCAAGCCCGCCAGCCGGCGGCATCCCATACCGAAGCGCACGAATGAAATCGTGGTCCATCTTCGCCATGGAATCCTCGTCTTTCTGACCCGCAAGCTGCGCAGTGAAAAGACGTTCCTGAAGGTCCGGGTCGTTCAGCTCCGTGTACGCGTTCGCAAGCTCCATCCCCTTGACGAAAAGCTCAAAACGCTCCGCGATGCTCGGGTCCGAAGTCTTGCGCTTCGTCAGCGGGCAAATGCTGGCCGGGTAGTCGTACACGAACGTTGGAACTTCCAGCCGATCCTCCACCGTCGCCTCGAAAACGTCGTTCAGGAGCACGTCGGGGTGCTTCACTTCCACGTCTTCGACGCCCAGTTCGATCGCCTTCGCCTTCACCTGCGCGGGGTCGTGCGAGTCGATCCCGGCGTATTCGTCCACCAGGTCGTAGTACTTCCGGCGGGCAAACGGCGGCGTGAAGTCCAGCGTCGTATCGAAGAGGATCTCTTTGCCGTTCTCGTCGCGGAGGACGTTTCCGTTTTCGTCTTTACGGGTTTCCCGCCACGGCAGGATCACGGGCTGACCCTCGACCACTTCACGGCCGGTGGCCTGGATCGCGTTCAGGATGATTTTTTCCGTCAGGTCCATCATGGAGTGGTAGTCGCCGAACGCCTGGTACGTCTCCATCAGCGTAAACTCAGGATTGTGACGTGTGTCCACGCCTTCGTTCCGGTAAACACGGCCGATCTCGTAAACGCGTTCCATGCCGCCGACGAGCAAACGCTTGAGGTGAAGCTCCAGCGCGATACGCATGTAGAGCGTCATGTCGAGCGCATTATGGTGCGTCGTGAACGGACGCGCGGCGGCACCGCCAGCTACGGCGTGAAGCGTCGGGCCTTCGATTTCGTAAAAGCCCTGGTCGTCGAGCGTCTTGCGGACGGACTTGATGATCTTCGTGCGGTTGACGAAACGTTCCATCGCGCCGTCCGTGTGGATCAGATCGACGTAGCGCATCCGCTGGCGGCTTTCCAGGTCGTTCAGACCGCTGTGTTTGTCGGGGGGCGTGTTGATCGACTTCGACATGAAATCGAGATTCGACGCGAAAACGGTCAGCTCGCCGGTCTTCGTGTGGGCCAGCTCGCCTTCCACCATCACGATGTCGCCGAGGTCGAAGCACTGCGCCAGCTCGAAGTTTTTGTCGCCGACCTGATTCTTGCCGATCATGATCTGGATTTTGCCGGTGCGGTCCTTGATGTTGAGCCAAATGACTTTTCCGGACGGGCGCTGGAGCATGATGCGGCCTTGGACGCGGACGTGCGGACCATGCGCCCCGGCCTCACGTTCTTCCGCCGGAGGGACCTGGCTTTCCAGAGCACGGGCGTCGGCGAGCGTCGTAACGTCATCGATCCGGTGGCCCCAGGGGTCGAAACCGAGTTCCACGATTTTCGCCATTTTCTCGCGGCGCGAGGCTTCAAGCTGAATGGCGCCGGTCTGAGCCTTGGCCTCTTCTTCCGCGGCGTCTTTGGCGGCTTTCCACGCGACGAATTCCTGGTACTTCGACGAGTCAAGCGCGTCGTTCGATGCGATCGCTTCATCGCCGCACGCGGCTTTCATCCATTCCTCGAAAAGAGGGAGTTTGACTGCCGGGGCGTCCGGCTGGGTTTTGCGCCAGTTATTGTAGTTTGTGAAGTGTTTTTTGATGGACATTTAAGTTTCCTTGATGAGGTTAAAATTGGAATCAGGACAATGAATCAGGATTAAGTACGGTACGTTATTTAGGCGACTGCAAATTCCGGTCGGAAACCTCCAATAGCCATTCGGCGCGTTTGGCCAAAATTTCCTGCCCAAGTTCCAGAAGAACCTGCTGGCAGAGTTTGACTCTTTGTTCTTCCGTACTCGTATTGTTTGAGGAAATATCTTGTCTGCAGCGAACGTTATCACGCAAGTTTTTAAATGCTTCATCATCTCCCAGCATCATATCGACTGAATAATCCGTCATTACCAGGGGATTATACAGTTGTTCTTTTCTGCGTTGATTTTTTTCAAAAAGACATAAACGATTATGCAGCCACCAAATTGCCATGGAGGATAAAAGTATTTGGACGATCAAACGAAATGCCATCATCTTGCTGTAAAGGTATTCAACGGATGGGGTTTGGGCGGCGGTGCAGATCAGGTTCGATTTTTTAATTTCAAAAAACGCTCCCAAACAGACTGCCAGAATGATACAGATCTGGAAAAATCTGGTTCTGTATGGGACAAGGAAATAATGTTTCGAATTACTTTTATGTTGAATTTTTCGATAAAGATCTCCTAAAAACCCCGAAAAGCCCGAGTAGCAAGTTTGCGACCATTTTAAATGCTCAAGCAGCCAATCCTTCCTGGATTTGATGAAAAAGCAAAGCCCAATTAAAAGCCACAGGCCTATGGTTGCCAGCGCGGCAATAATGATGGATTCATAAAACGATTTTGGTGCTCCCAATATTCCCCCCATAAAGTTGGAGGACGAACCAATATCCACCGTAAAGAATGCGGTTAAAAAGGGAATAATTGAAGCGATGACGATAGCCGTCCGTTTTTGGGCCTTGTTGAGTTTCTCCCAATGTTTTTGAGCAATATTGATTTTGAAATCCTGCTCAAATGACAGAATATAAGCCTCGAGCCAAATCGTGTCCAGCAGCTTGATGCGTTCTTTGAGTTTGGGTATTGATTCGATTTTCGGACTGTTGGGGATCGTAATGCTAAGCCCGTTTAAGGCGACCAAAAGCCAATCCATGTCGGGAATTTGGTGAGAACGGATATTGGCGCTGACTTTGTAATCCATGCTCGCGATTCGCCAAAAAATCTGGATTCTCAAACACTCCAACAGAGTTTTGAACTGATGGTATTTGTAATCCCAGGAATCTCGAATGTAAGAAACAAGACAATAAAAAATTGTTAATATACATATTAAAATGGCGATGCAGCTTCCCCAAAAGGCATATATGATTCTGGAGTGATTTTTCGTCCTGGTTTCTGTCAATGTGTTCGATTTTTCATCCGGCAAGGATTGAGGAAGAGTCAGTTCCAGCGTGTCCGCAGGCAGGCCCTCAAAATCCCCATCAACATTTTCTTTTTGATCCGGATTTAACTGCGAAGTGCCAGAATGATGAAAATCAAAAATACTCTCGCCATACCCCATCGTGTAGATGTCGTTTAAGTAAATGATCAAGGCATTGAAAATCAGGAGGATCAAAAACGCCTTGCAAAACAAATTAATTAATTGATACATCTTACTCTTGTAATATTTGACAATCTGCTCCAGGATGATATAATCGGCTATAAGCTGTCCTGTCGGATTATCGGTGTCAGGAATATTTCGAGTATCAATGGGTTTCTGGCTTCTTTCGTATCTTAAACGTACATATTCTTCAATGAAGGAACGGAGAGGTTTGTTCTTTAACTGAATATTTTTGTTTTGACAGGCATAATTGAGGTCTTTTAAAATTTTGCAATTCTTGCCGATCTCGGAACGATGACCAATATCAGACAACCTCCTGTTAAACCATGTGTGATGAAGCTGCTCCAAATCCCAAAATTTGGGATCGGGTATGATCAACTCGCGTTTTTCATTGACTTCTTTAGTAATGATCTCCCGATCCGAATAAAAATAAACGGGCAGAAAGTTTTGGGATTTTTTAAGCGTTTCTGCGTCTGTCTGAATATGCAGGACCGGTCCTGTGGCCGGGTAGGTTATCAGGTCTGTTTGGTCATTACGCGAAAGGCCGGGATAGCCTTCCAGTTTATATCGGACCACCCACGTCAGACTGTCGTCACGTTCCCTCCATTTGTCATCTTTCCCCTGCCAAAAAACGATCATCAAATGAGAATGCTGGGCGACAAATTCATTGAACATGCGCCATTTTTTCTGTTTGGTTTGCCCTGCAATGTGCGGCATTTCGCGCTCAGACAATTCCCAAATGTATTTCTGGTTGTTCTCGTTGTCGTTTTTTTCAAAATCTTCGTAGCGCTGTTCAAACGCTTCGATGCTCTCGTCGATTTCGCCCTCTTCTGCGAGCTGCTGAACGAACTCATTTTTAGGCATTGGGAGAACGGCAATCAGACGCACAAAAGGATATTTTTCCTGTAATTTTTCAACGACGTCCGTAATCAGTTCCCCGATTTTGTCCGCAATATTAATAAGAATGATCAGTGGCAGCTCCGGCGGCTTCTTTTGCCAAAAACGCTTTTTCGCCTGCCATCGTTTGATCACCTGTTCCAGATACACCGCCAGGGTGTTTTTCATCAGTTGGGTCGAGCGTTCTTCCTCTTCTGGCGGAACCCCCAACTTTTTCAGATTCAAATGCCCCAAAACGGAAATGACGTAGGGGAAGACGGGAACCTTAACCCCATTTGCGTTCGTGGTCCAGCCGTAACAAAAGGGAGGCTCGTTTAAAAAGCCGTCGAAATCCGGGGAATGAATATCGGCCGTATTATTAGACGCTGTATCGGTCGCCATGGTTTTGCGGTTGGGGTTAGGGTGATGGTTGGTTTTTCAGGTCAATCATTGATCAGGCGCAAGCGAAAAAGAGGCTTGAACGTGCAAAAAGCGCGTTCCTGGGGGCCACTCTTTCGCTTGCGCTTGATCTCTGATTTTTACTTCTCTTGATTGCTCGTCGTCACCTGAACGTAATTCCCGCCGAGGAATTTCCGTGCAGCGGCTTTTACGTCTTCGAGGGTGATGGCGTTCACGCGGTCGTCGTACGTGCGGTCGAAATCAATGCCCAGACCGTACAGAACGTTCAGACCCTGCTGGGTCGCCTGCTCGCCGATCGTCGTATCACTTTGGGCGTGCAGGGAGCAGAGTTTCTGCTTCGCGATGCTCAGTTCTTCCGGAGTGATTTGGCCGGCTTTGGCCTTTTCAATGTTTTTGAAGAGACGGCCGACCACTTCGTCCACTTTGTCCGGCGAGGTCTGGGCGATGAAAATGATGTAGCCCGGCACCACGCCGCTGCGGGTCATACCGTGCACGGCGTAAACCAGACCCTGGCCGCGAAGTTCCTCGTGGAGCCAGCCGCCCGGGTAGCCGAAACCTGCCATGACCGCGTTCATGAGACGGACCGCCATCAGATCTTTTTCATTAATATCGATTGGAGGAGCCGCGAACGAGATCAGGACCATGCCGGTTTCTTTACCGGTCACTTTGTGGATCTTCACGTTTTCCGGAATGGCATTGGAACGGGCGAAATTCACCTCCTGGTGATTCCTGAGTTTCGGCATGGAACCGAAGTACTTCGTGATAAGCGCCCGGGCCTCGGCTTCATTTAAATCGCCGTAGAGCGCCAGGATCGTATTTTCCGGGTCCAAAACGTTTTCACGGAAAAAACCACGGAGGGACTCGGGGGTCATGCGGGAGACCGTTTCCAGCTTTCCGCCGCTCATCAGATGGAACGGCGTGGTTTTCGGAAGCGCGTCAGCCCATGCCTCGAACAGTTCCGACTGCGGGTTCTCCTTGCGGCGCGCGATGCTGCCGAGGAGGAGCGTTTTCACCTGATCGAATTTCTCTTTCGGCATGACCGCGTTCTGCCAGCAGTCCGCGATGATTTCCAGCGCCTTGGGGTAGTCCTCCTTCAGAACGGAAAAACTCCCGGAGTAGGTGTAGCGCCCCGAGGAAAATGAGAGGAAACCGCCCACCGAGTCGAACCAGGACGTAATTTCCTCCGCGGTCCGGGTCGGCGTGCCTTTGTCGAGCATGGCGGCGATGAAGTTCGCCCGGCCAGCCGTTTCTTCCGAGTCAAAAAGGTCGCCGCCCAGCGCGTAGATCTTCATATCGACCATGGGGAGATGCGTGTCCCGCTTGACCAGAACCTTCAGACCGTTCGGGAGCGTAAACTGCTGAACGTCGTTTGCGCTCTTTTCGGCTTCTTTCACTTTTTTCTGCGCGGCGAGCGTCCCCTGCGGCACGATTTTGAGCGTCGTCAGGACTTCCGGACGGAAGTATTTGTTCGCAGCGGCGCGGATCTGCTCGGCCGTCACTTTCTGGATCCCCGCGACGTACGCTTCGTCGAACATCGGGGACCCGGTCGACATGTAGCTGCTCGCCAGCGATTCCGCCTGATCCTGGACCGTCTGATGCTCGAAAATCAGCTCGGCGGCTTTCTGCTTCTTGGCTTTGGCGAGTTCTGCAGGCGAAACGAGTTCCGTCTTCAGGCGGTAAATGTGATTCAGGGCCGCTGCGATGGCTTTTTGCTCATTCTGAGGCAGAACACTCATGCGGACGGCAAAATAACCCCGCGCGTAAGTCGGTGTAAAGCTGGAAGTACTGACCGAAAGAACGAGGCTCTGGTCGTACTGCATGTCACGGACCATGCGCGAACTGTCGCCGGTGCTCAAAATGTAGGAAAGAAGGTCGAGGGTGAAAAGGTCCTGACTGTAAAGGTCCACCGTCGGGAAGGCAAGCATGATGTCGGTCGTGGAGCCGTCCATCTCACGGACCGCTTCCCGGGGAGTGTTCTGGGCCGGTTCCGGCTTCACGAAGACATTCGAGTCAAAACCGCGCGGCGTCCCGGCGAACTCGCGGGAAACCTGGTTCAAAACCGCTTCCGTCTGCACGTCGCCGCAAACGACGAAGACCATGTTGTTCGGAATGTAGCGTTCACGGTAAAAGTCGATGATCTGTTCGCGCTTCACCTGGCGCAGAACGTCGAGGTAGCCGATGATCGGAATATGGGCGGGACTTTCCTGGTAAAGTGTTTCCTGCGCCAGTTTCCACATGACGCGGCCGCGGTTTTCTTCGCCGTCCGCCAATTCACGCTGAACGACTTCCAGCTCGCGGTCGAACTCCTCGGGAACAAACGCGGCGTGCTGCATCTGATCGGCGATCAGCTCGATGCAGGTTTCCACGTTCTTGACCGGGCAGTCGATGAAGTAGGACGTGACGTTCAGTGAGGTGTACGCGTTGGTGACTCCGCCGAAAGTATCGATCAGGTCCCGAATTTCCTTTTCGGAGCGTTTGGTCGTGGAACCGCCCGCGACGACGTGCTCCAGCACGTGGCTCAGGCCGGCGCCGAGGTACTTCGTCTCATTGACGCTTCCGGTGTTTTTGACCGCGCAGCGGACCGTCGCGACCGGGGCGGTGTGGTTTTCCTGCACAATGACCGTCAGACCATTGGCCAGCTTGGCGACCGTGATGTCGTTCGGGTACGACTGGCGGGAAAGGATCTTCGAAAACGAAGTCGAGGCGGTTTCTGGAGCGTTAGCGTTTGCCTGGGAAGCGTTCATTTTGGTCTCGGATCCTTGTGCGAAACAAAGGGTTGAAATAAAAATCCATGAAAAAAAGAAAGCCAAAGCAGAAATTTTGCGGCGGCTATTAATGTAATTCATCGTGCAATTCCTTTCAATCTAAAGTGGTGAATTTGGTTTAATTATACTAAATTTTCCTTTTTTGTCAATCATTTTTTAGGTGTTCTGCCCCACTTTTTCGGAAAAACTTTCAAATTGCTCTTCCCCTGATTTGGATTTTCAGGTATAAGAATGAATGAATAAAAGGATGGAAGGACGTAAAGAGGCGAGCCTCCAGAGGGCGAATGGGGAAAATCCCCGAAACGTTTTTCCTCTTGCGCTCCATTTGCTCCGCCGAAATCCGTAAAATCTTTACGCCATCGGAGTCCGTTCGTCCTTTTGGGCCTTTCAAGAATAAAACTCGAAACAGAACAAAACTTCAACCAGGTACTGGGGTCATGAAATCGCATTTTTCCTTCATCGTCGGGATTTTTTTGGGAGTCGTTCTTTCGCTCGGATTCGGTTCCGTTTCGTCAGCAAATCCTCCTCAAGCGTCAGCAAATCCTCCTCAAAAAGGAATTATAACGGTCGGATTGATTCAGGGATTAGGCCTGAATTTGCCGTCAAAACTCGAGAAGCAATCGGGTCTGGCGAGTAATTCCGCCCCGGCGAAGACGGTCCATCGGGCGAACATCATCCCGACGACCGTTTCCGGCTCAGGGGTACGTCAGACTTCGGGAGAACTGGCCGCCGATTCTTTGACCAGAGATCTGGACGTTTCGAACCAAATGACGCTTGACCTGGCGCCTGAAACAGATTCCATGCAGCAAATGACGCTGGATGAACCGGAAATCAACCTCACGGACGCATCGGCCGAGGAAGCGCTTCTGAATTCCAGTCCGGAGCCTGCCGCCTCAAATTCGATGGAAATCCCGAACGTTCAGACGGTTGAAAACCTTTCGGCTCTGGATGGGGAAAATGAGGCCGTAATTTCCGAGCCGTCGGAAGGTTTAGGGGAAATTTCTGCTGCGCCTCTGAGGGAGCGGGAAGTCAGTTCCGACTCGATTCCGAACCTGGCACCGGCTTCTTCGCCTTTGGAAAATTCTGCCATGAATACTGCTCCGATGGCGGAAAGTGATTTTGCACCGCAACCGGATTCGTCGAATCGTCATTCGGCAAACGGGCTGAAAAAAGCAGAATCATCGGAGTTCCCGGCGGATTTTGGCTCCTCCACTGTGACGGTAGGCTCCGGCAAACCTGGCGAAGCGGCGATTGAAGGGGTCCAGCTTTCACGCTTGAGCATTCAGAAAATCGCGCCGGAAGAAATTCAGGTCGGTCAGCCCGCCGTTTGGACGATTTCCGTCAGGAATGAAAGCAAAATCACCGCCGTTGGCGTCCAGATCCACGACGTGATCCCGCAGGGAGCGCATCTCGTAAGCACCAACCCGCCCGCGAATGTCTCCCCGGACGGTGAGATCACGTGGACCGTCGGGAATATGCCGTCCGGCACGATGGCCACCGTAAGAATGGAACTCACGCCGATGCGCGAGGGGGAAATCGGAAGCGTTGCGAGCGTCACATCCCGATCGGAAACCTCCGCGAAATCCGTCGCCACGCGCCCCATGCTGAAAGTCGAAACGTTCGGCGACGCGGTGGTCCTGCTCGGCAATAAAACGGAACTGAGCATTGTGGTTTCCAACCCCGGAACCGGCACGGCCCGTGACGTCATTTTGAGCGAAACCGTTCCGGCGGAACTTCAGTTTGAGGGAGGCTCGGAACTGCGTTACGAAGTCGGCGATTTGAAGCCGGGCGAGTCCAAAACGGTGAAACTCCCGCTGACTGCCGTCCGTCCCGGAAAATTCCAGAATCGGATCCTGGCGAAAAGCGGTTTCAATCTCGGAACAGCGAGTTCGTTGGAGATGGAAGTCACCGCGCCGGCCATCCAGATGGAAATCAAGGGCCCCTCGAAGCGTTTCCTCGACAAAGAGGGGACTTTCCGCCTGATCGCGACCAACACGGGAACCGCCACGGCCAAAAACGTCGAAATGCAGGCGCGGATCCCGAATGGCTGGCAGTTCCTCAGCGCCAATCACTTGGGGACTTATCTGGAGGAAAATCAGACCGTCGTCTGGAAGCTGGAAGAACTGGGGCCCGCGGCGACTGCCGAGGCTGAGCTGGTGCTTGTGCCGAAGGAGATCGGAAATTTCGCGATGAGTTACAGCGCGGTGGCCGATACCTGCCAGACCGTCAACGGAACGAAAAACCTCAGCGTGGAAGGGATCGCCGCCCTGATGTTCCAGGTGGTGGACTCGAACGACCCGGTCCAGATCGGCGAAGACACGAAATACACGGTCGAAGTCGTAAATCAAGGCTCCAAACCCGCCGAGGACGTTCAGGTCACGATTGATATTCCATCGGGTCTCCAGATCGTTTCAAGCGAGGAAACGGCCCGTTCGGTCAGTTTGCAGAGTGGCGCGCAGATCGTCTTCCAGCCGATTTCAAGCCTGGCCCCGAAAGCCACGAAGGTTTACCGGTTCACCCTGCGAGGTGTGACGAGCGGCGACCAGCGTGTCGTGGTCAAACTTTCGAGCCGCGAGTTCCAGACGCCGATCATCAAAGAAGAAAGCACGCGCGTTTTCGCGGAATGAAATTAAAAGGGCCGGCGTTACGTCGGCCCGTCCGCGTTTACCGGGTGGACCATAATATTTCCCGTCACTTACAAAACCAGAAAGAAGCACCTCATGAGCATCAAAATTCAACCCGTCCGTTTCGCCGACAATGGCTTCATGACCCGGCCGTTCGCCCTTGGCGGCGAGGGGGCCGAGGGGCTTGACCCGGCCGTCAAGTACCGTTCCTGCCTCCAGAACTGGGTCATCGACACCGGTGACGAGGTCATCCTCGTCGATACGGGCCTCCCCGCCGAGTACCCCGATATGGCGGCTGATCCGGACGCCGGGATCTTCATCGGCTCGAAGATCAAGACGTACCTCGAAGCGCTCGCCGATCTGGGCTACAAGCCGGAGCAGGTCTCGAAGATCCTCATCACGCACAAGCACGCCGACCACACGGGCGAACTGCGCGCGTTCCCGAACGCCCAGATCATCTGCTCTGCGGCCGAAGCGGAGTCGGACGAGATCAAGCCGTACAATCCGACCGTGGCGACGTTTACCGACGGCGCCTATTACGAGTTCCCCGCCTCGCAGCGCATCGCGCCGGGCGTGACGTATATCTTCGCGCCGGGCCACACCACGGGGAATTGCATCGTGGCCGTCGAGACGGATGGACTCTTTTATCTCATTCACGGCGATGTGACCTACACCGACGTGGCGCTCTACGAAAATCGGCTTTCCGTCGTTTTTGAGGATCTGGCTGCCGCACGCCAAACGCTCGACCGCGTCCGCGCCTTCTGCAGCGCCCGTCCGACCGTGTATCTCGGCACCCACACGCCCGAAGCCCTGGAAAGCTTCGAGCAAAAGCGCGTCGTGGACCTCAACAATCCGCCGGCCGTCATTCCTCCGGGAGAAATCATTTTCAAGACGCCGACCGGCAAGTACATCTGCTCCGTCTGCGGCTACGTGTACGATCCGGCCGAACATGACGGCGTCGCGTTCGAAGACCTTCCGGCCGACTGGCGCTGCCCGCGCTGCAGACAGCCCAAAGAAAAGTTCAACCGCGCATAAAAAACCATCAAAGTGGTTGGTTTCGTTCAATTGGGCCGGCGTGATGCCGGCCTTCCCAATATTAGTCTCTAACCCCACGTACGAAAATGAAAAAACTTTTAACTCTCACCTTCCTGCTCGCCTGCGTCTCGCTGGTTTGGGCCGATGAAATCAAGGTCGAAGTCGATCTCGACCGGGAAAATCACACGTACACGCTCGACGAGAACGCGCAGTTCACCGTCAAAGTCACCGACGCAAACGGCGAACTGGTCAAAGAGGGCCAGCTGCAGTGTGTCTTCACAAACGATAATCGGATCGAACTGAACCGCGAAACGGTGGACCTTTCCCAGTCCAACCCCGCGACGGTCTCCGGGAATCTGGGCGTTCCGGGCTTCCTGAGCCTCCGCGCCACGTTCAACGGCGTCTCGGCACTCGGCGGAGCGGCTTTTGAGCCGGAGAAGATCGAACCGGCGCAGCCGATGCCGGACGATTTCTGGGATTACTGGCGCGGCCTGCAGAAGAAGCTGCGCGCGGAAGTTCCCGCCGACCTTCAGCTCGAAAAGATCGATTCCTGGTCCAACGACAAAAAGACGACGTACCGCATCAGTATGGCGACGTTCGACGGCCAGCGCGCGTACGGTTTCCTCGCGGTCCCGGCGGGTGACGGCCCGTTCCCGGTGCTCGTGACGGTTTCCTGGGCGGGAGTTGGTTTTGGCCCTGAGGCGACCGGCCCGGTGAACGAAGGGTTCATGGTCCTCGCGATGCCGATTTTCCCGTACGCGGTGGCGATCGACTACGCGGAGCGGCAGAAACAGTACGACGAGTACAACGAAAAGCTCGGGATCCGCTACTGTTACTACGGCGCACCGGACCGTGACAAATATTTCTTCCGGAACGCCTACCTCGGCATTGATCGTGTGATGGATTACGTTCTGGAACGTCCGGACGCCGACAAAACCCGCGTCGGGTACTTCGGCACGAGCCAGGGCGGCGGCAGCGCGCTGATCCTCGGCGGGCTGAACGGGAAATTCACCCACATTTCCGGGAACGTTCCGGCCCTTTGCGACCACGGCGGCGCGATCGTGAACCGGAGTCCCGGCTGGCCGAAACTCTACGACACGGTGCAGGACCCGAAAGTCGCTGAGATGGGCCCGTACTTTGACGGCGTGAACTTTGCGCGCGGCATTACCTGCCCGATCCGCCTTTCGGTCGGCTTCATCGACACGACGTGCAGCCCCAGCTCGGTTTACGCGGCGTTCAACATGATCCCGTCCCAGGACAAAGAAATGCTGATCGAGCCGCACCGCGGCCACGCCACGGGCGAAAAATCGGCCCAGATCATGCAATGGGTCAAAGACGCCGTTAAAAAATAAATGAATAATGAAGAACGAATAACGAATAATGGGGAGAAAGAGTTTCACCTCATTATTCGTTTTTTTTCGGCCCCCATTTCTAACTCCGAGCTCCACACTCCACACTCCACACTCCAAACTAAAATTCCTAATTCCGCATTCCTAATTCCTAATTATCTCTCTCCCCCCCTTGATAAAATTTTTCTCTCGACTAAAATTAAAAGGAGCGAACTATGAACGTTTGAACGATTTTATGTTTTGAAAGTATTTTCACGTTTTTTTTGTCATGAAACCCAATTTACTAATTCGCGCTTCCGCGGGGTCGGGGAAGACGCGCCAGCTCAGTCTGCGTTATATCGGCCTTTTGCTAAGCGGGGCCTCGATTCCTACGATCCTTGCGTCTACCTTTACCCGTAAAGCGACGGGTGAGATTTTGAACCGGATCCTCTTGACGGCTGCGCAGGCGTGCCAGGAAGAAGGTCTGCGCGCAGAGCTTTCCCAAATGGTCGGTCATGAAGTCACGGCCGACGAGATGAAGGGCGTACTGCGCCGCCTCGTGACGGGGCTGAACCAGATCCGCGCCTGCTCGCTCAACAGTTTCTTCAACCGCATCGCGCTTTGCTTCCCGTACGAGATGGGAATCAAGCCCGGCTGGCGGATCCTTGACCCGGTGGAGGACGAACATCTGCGTTGGACCGCGATTCAGAAAACGCTCAAAGAAGACGAGGAAAATACGCCTACGCTCATTCGTCGGCTATACAAAGGGGAATCAATCAACCGAATGGCTGACGACATTTACGATAAAATGCAAAGTCTTCTTTCTCTGGAGCGTGAGGCGGGCCCGGAGGCGTGGGAGGCGATCCAGGCTCTGCCGCGACCGGGAGAATTGAATGAATCTGAACTCGTTTCGATTCTGAACACTTTGCAGAATGAGCTGGAGTTAAATGCCGGGAAGAAACGAATAGTGAGCATGATCGAGTCGATCAGCTCCAAGCTGCGGGTCAATGACTGGGTTGGAATGATGCAAACCGCGATCATTCAGAACGCATTGCAGGCGCTTCCCGGAGAGGGCATAACCTATTACGGGAAACCGCTTGACTCGGCCGGGTTGAACGACGCTCTGTACCGCCTCGCCCATCATGCGGCTGCGGCTTACATCAGGCTCCTGCAGGAACAAACGCGTTCGGTCCATACGCTGATCGACGGATTCGCGAAGAACTATGAAGACGGGAAAATTGCTGCGAACGGCCTGCAGTTCGACGACGTAACGCAGTACGTCGCGGAGTTCATTCAGTACGGGGACCTCCATCAAATTTACTGGCGGATGAACTCGCCGATCGAACATCTGCTTCTGGACGAATTCCAGGACACTTCGCTCGACCAGTGGAAGATCTTTCGGCCCATTGGCGACTACTGCACCGAGGGAAAAGACCGGTCGTTTTTCTGCGTCGGCGACGTAAAACAGGCAATCTACCGCTGGCGAAACGGCCGCGCGGAGATTTTCGACGCAATCGAAAGCACTTTCCCCGGGATCGAGCAGGAAAGCAGCAACACGAGCTGGCGCAGTGCTCCGCCGATTCTGGACTGCGTGAACCGGTTCTTCCTCGACCCGGTAAAGAACCCGGAAATTCCCGCCGCGGAGTTTTGCGCTCCGGTCCAGTCAGACCTTGGCCCGGAAGCCAAACTGGTGCCGGTTCGGGAGCTTATGAGCGATTTGGTTCGTGAAGCGTGGGATGGGTGGAAATTCCAGAAGCACGTGGCCTCTCCCAAATCCGGAAAGTATCCTGGTTACTGGGAATTGTGCACGATGCCCGAAAAGGGGGGATCTGATGATTCCTTTGATGCTGAAAACGATTCAGATGAACCGGCCGACGCTTTCCAGCCGAGTCCCGAGGACGTTCAGCTTCGCTGGGTCGCCCAGCGGATCGCGGAGATTTACAGGCAAGGAAAAGGGCTCCATCGGATCGGCGTTTTGTTTCGGAAAAACAAGAATATTCCCAAAGTCGCGCGTTTTCTCCGTGAGCTTGGCGTGGCGGTGAGTGAAGAAGGGAAAAACCCGCTGACCAACTCGAACGCGGTCTGCCTGACGCTCTCGCTTTTGAGCCTGATGGATTTTCCGGACGATTCGGCTGCGTGGTTCCACGTGGGAAACTCGATCCTGCGCCGGCTTTTCCCTGCGCTCAAGTGGGAAAACGAAAGGCAGATGAACCCGGAAGAGCGCCAAATGTCGCGTCTGGAACGGACCCGGTGCCTTGCCTCGCTTCGGGAACGGCTGCAGGCGTTTGGTATCGCGCAGTTTTTGGAAGAAATCGCGCAGTTCCTCATGGAATACTGCACGGAAGAGGAATCCCGGCGGCTCAAGCAGCTGCTGAACCTGGCGGCGGCGTACTCGCAGGTTTCCCAATTGGAGCGCATTTCGGATTTTGTCTCGTATATTAAAAACTTCAATCTGGAAGACCCCTCCGCAGCCTCCATCATTTTGATGTCGATCCACCGTTCGAAAGGGCTCCAGTTTGACGTCGTGGTACTTCCCGACCTGAAATTTGCAGTGGCCGGAACGCCGCCCCAATTCGTTCCGGGATACGAAAATGACGACGTTCTGAAAGACGTGACGCTCGTCACTCCGGTTCCTGCTCAGGAGATCCGTGAAGTTCTTTTCCCGCTTGATTCTCCGATCCGCCAGGCGACGGATTTGAATACGCGTGAACGGATCAGTGAGGTTTGGTCGCTTCTGTACGTTGCGATGACGCGCGCCATTTACGCGATGTACCTCTTTATTCCGCCGAGGGAAAAAGACCAGAAAGTCCCGTTTGCCCAAGTGAGTGATTTGCTTCGGACGGCCCTTTCCGGCGCGTATTCGGCCAAAGAAAAGACCCGGTTGGCGTTTGGCGGCGACCCGCAGTGGTACGAAAAAACGCCGCAGGCCGTGAAGTTCGCGCAGAAGCAGCCAGAGGAAAGCCCGCAACCAACCACGGAAACGCCCGAAGAATCTCAGGCTCCTGAGCCGATCCGCTTCCTGCCGAATCCGGACTCGACCCGCGACCTGACTCGCCGCGCGCCGTCGAATATCGAGGACCGCCGCTTTGTGGATCTGAGCCGCAAGCTGGAATTCAGCCAGCAAAACACGGTGAACGGAACGATCCTGCACGGGTGGTACGAGAAAATCGCGTGGATGGAAAACAGTCTGCCGTCGGACGACGAGCTGGTCGCCTACGCGCGGCCGTTCGGTCTGAACAAAGACCGGCTGGAGCGGCTTCTGAAGAGCTTCCACAATTCGCTCAAGTCGCCGCGGGTCGATCGAGCGCTGCACTGGACCACGTACATCCCGATGCTTCGCGAGAAGGTTTTGCGGGCGGGGATCCTTCCGCCGGAACTGGTTCCGATGGACGTTTTCCGCAGGTTCCCGAGCGACCCGAACGAGATCCGCTGGGAAGTGTACCGCGAAAAAGAACTGGCGATCCGCACCGAAACGGAGCTTCTGCTCGGAACGCTCGACCGCCTGATCCTGCTGAGAAACGACGCGCAGGTTTTCTGGGCGGACTGCGTGGACTACAAAACGACGCGGAAAATCAGCAGCCCGGAGATTCTGGAAGAAAAGATCCGCTCGCACAGTTTGCAGATGCGGGACTACAGAAGAATGCTCCAGCTCCACTACCAGATCGACGACACGCAGATCTCCACGCACCTCATTTTCTCGATGCTCGGAATCGTCCGGGAAGTACTTGGTAGAAATGAATAATGAATAACGAATAACGAATAATGGGAAGAAAGAGTTTAACCGTTTCCCCGGTTTTCCAACCCGCTTGAGTTGGAACTCATTCTCCTCATTATTCGTTATTGGTCAGGTGCAAGCATAAAGCCCCCACCCGTTGACAAAATTTTGGCGTTCAGTTATACTGGAATTTTTCAAAATTTTGTTTTTGGAGTGGTTGATTTATGAAAAAAAACGTACAATCCCGACGAAGCCATTCGTCAGGAAATGGTTC
>JAFSMO010000023.1 GCA_017447865.1 Thermoguttaceae bacterium | reverse complement strand
TCTGTAGGGCTGCTGTATCGAGAGTCGGAGGTCACTTCCTTAGAGCAGAGTCACAGAACCCTACGAATCTGTAGGGCTGCTGTATAACGTCTGTGGTTATTCCAGAAGGTATAAAGTCACAGAACCCTACGAATCTGTAGGGCTGCTGTATAAGACATCCTTGCTCGCATCGCCGCGGAGCGGTCACAGAACCCTACGAATCTGTAGGGCTGCTGTATCCAGAAAGGTTTATAATGGACGACGATTGGAGGTCACAGAACCCTACGAATCTGTAGGGCTGCTGTATAGATAAAACGGCAAAAAAATAATTAAAAACTGACCAAACACATACATTTTTCTCATTTTTCGGAAAAGTCGTGAAAAAAGCCTTTTTTTGACCTCTTTTTTGACCTCTTTTTTGAGGGCAAATTTTCCAAAAATTTGACTCTTTCGAGCCATGAAAAAAACCGAATTGACAAGTCTTTTTGCCATCAGTTAATGATAGATTCCTCATTAACTTTTTAAATTATACCTGATTCTTTATTGATTGTCAACCTCCCTCTCTTTCAACAGGCGAATTTTTCGAAAATTTTCTGTCAGCCGATCTCAATGACCGATGCTGTCAGTCGTTCGAAATCAAAACCGTTTCCAAGGAGTGGAGTCATTCCCATTCGCGTCGAAGTGACGATGACCGTCTGAACATCATACAAGGGGATCAACACATCCTTCTTTTCAGACGTTCGGACAGTCATCTGTCCCTCGGTACAACTCAACTGGCTGTTTTCTCCAATAACAATGGAACGCCAGCGGGTAGAATTCATCCTTTCTTCCCTTCTTTGGCCGGCTCGCTGTCTTCGTCAAACAGAGCCTCCGTCGTCAGGTTTTTGTACCGCGCCAGGTTGTAGCCAAGCGAGACAAAACAGGCGTGGATCAAATTTTTGGACGGGAGGCCCGTTTCGAGGATCTTTTTCTTCCATTCCTCGGGGATGTTGAGCTCCGCGGCGTCGCAGAAGATCCGCTGCATGAGGTAATGGTACAGCCTGAAGTACGACGTCATTCTCCATTTCTTAGTGCGATCCTCATTCCGCGCGAAATTGCCGACGTATTTCGGCAGCGCGTCCATCACGACATTCAGGTGCTCGACCTGATTTCTCGCAGCCCTCCCAAGCAGGCCGGTCGGATGGATCTGCAGAGCCTCGTCGATCTCCTTGCGGAAAATATCCCTCCATTTTTTGGTGAAATGGCGCCGGATGGAATCGAGATGCTTCCTGCAGGCCTCCTTGTCGAAAGGCTGGCCGGGCTCGGGGTGATAGTCGTTTTCCTCCTCCTTTTTGAGGTAATACTCCGTCAGGGCGTAAATGTTTTCCGGCTTGCGCCCTTCAGGAACCAGAGAGAAAGATTTCAGGTCCGGGTCTTTCTGGAGCATCAAGGCGTAATCCCTCTCAAAAGCGGAGAACGCAATAAAGTAACGCGCGTTGGCCTTGACGAGGTTCTTGACGGCCACAAACGCCACGGTCAGATAAAGGCCGGTCAACGCCTTCAGCCGCTCGATCTCGACGTTTTTGTTGCCGACGCTGAGCTTCGTATTATCGATGATCCCTTCCTTGTTCTTCAGGAATAAATCAAAGGAGAAACCCGTCAGGCGGTCTTTCAGCTTCTCGATCTTCAGTTTCACGGAGATATTTTCGTCGTCGGAGATGTTCGCGAAATACGTATCGATCTGCTTCTCCGGAAGGCGGGTCAGCACGTACTTGACGATTTCTGGATGATTCATCAAAGCCCGTACCGCTTTCGGTTTGGAATAACGAGCCAGGTAGATAAATCTCCGGGACTCGATCACGTTGTTGGCGATGAAGTTTCGGAATGGATTGATCTTCTCTCTTTCCGCTTGTGAGACCTTACTTCCGGCAAGAATGTATTGGTCAATCATCTCATCATTGACAACACCGTCCTCCCCGAGCCAATCTGAATGTTCGATGATCCCAAGCGTCTCGATCGCGTCGTGGAACAAAGCACGTTTGGCCCCGGCGAGATCGGGCTTCATCTTGCCGATGCTCGCCAAAATCCGCAGCTGATCCGCGGCATTGCCGGCAAAATTCCCGCTGTTGAACGCGTCGAATTTCGAAGTGAAGACGGCTTCGTCGTTCAAATCTCTCAACGTATCGAGGAACGACTGAATGCTCTCGAATTTGTGGACGTACACCGACAAAATCTCGTTGACCTCTTTGCCGTCCCAGAAGTTGCACAGGAAGGCGAGCAGCTTCACAAGCGGTTCCGCTTCGTCGGTCAAAAAGGCTCTGGAGTCCATCTCCACTTCCAATTTCGTGGTCGTGAAAACGGAGATCTCGGTCCGGATCTTCTCGAGGAAATCCCCGATCTGACTTTTAAGGCGCGGCCCGTAAACCCACAAGGATTTTTTGTAAACCTCCTCCTTCTTCTCGTCATTTTCGGAATCACGCAACTCCTGGAGGATCTGGGGCAGATCGTTGGAGTCTCTCACGATCCTGAAAAGCACAAAATCCAGGATGGTGTAAACCTTTTGACGAATCGAGTCGTAACTCTTGTCTTTGATCTCCGCGAAGAACTGCTCCGTAATCAGTTCGCGGAGTTTTTTCATGTTGATCCCGAGGTTTTTCCCCTGTTTCAGGATGGAGAACCCGTAGTATTCCTCGACGATCTTCTTCTGTTCCGCGGGCGGAGTGGCCAGGATCTCAAACAGGATCACCAGATTGGTTTTGGAATTCGTGAGGAAACTGCGGTTGATCCTCTTGATCATCCCGGAGTAATGCTCGTTGATGATGGTCCAGTCGTCCTTTTTAATTCCCTGGATCCCCGTCTCGAGCTTCCGGCTAAACAGAACGGAGTCTCTTTTGTAATGGGCCAGATCGTGACGTACCGCGCTCAAGATTTTGAGGACTTTTGCGTTGTACTCGTCCGCTTCCTTGTGCTGCTTGTCGTTGCGCCAAGGGCCTGTAAGGTAGGGCTTGAAACCCGCTCCAAGCAGCCCCATATACGGTCTGAGACCTGGCAAAAGACCTTCGATGGTTTCGGAATTCATCGACTGCCCCAGAATTTCCTTCGGGTTCTGCTTGTTCTGTAAATTCGCGATGGAATACAGCACATCGTTGATATAGATCCCGAGGATCTTCTGGATGTCGAGGATGTTGTGGATGATCTGAATGCGAATCGAATCGTTCGGGAACTCCTGGCCGAAAAATTCCTTTTCGAGCGTGGACTTCAGACCGAGGTAGTCCGCTGGATCATTTTCCGCCGGGTTGAGGAGCGTTCCCAGGAGACCACTGCGCTGGACGTCAATTTCCTCGTCAATCCTGTTGATGGTAAAACTCTTTTCCACACGGTGCGGCATTGCGAGACCTTGCCCACGGGAATCCGTATCGACAGCAATCTCTGCATCGTTACCGCGGCCAAATTTGGTAATCGTCAGACGGCTGCTTCCATGCGAAAAGGCAGACTTGACACCAATACGCTTGATTGTCGATTTCTTATTGTGCGGCATTTTATCTCTCCATTGAGAAAGGGATCAGTACGGACACCGAAAAACGATCTCTTCGGGTTTTTTCATCAATTCATCTGCCAGCCACCGCAGGGACGAAGGGACCGCCTGCAATGCTTTCTGGAAGAGAGCCTCATTTCCTAAAACCGAGGCCGTCCTCAGAGCGATCACCGCCAGAATGTCTTCAGGCTCATTCAAATGCCTCGCTTGAGCGAGCTGGCTGCGTGCGTGTTCCTGTTCCTCGGGGGTTCCGAGTTTATAAATCAGGAACTTCTCATAAGGTTTGAAGTTTGGATAGCCGGAATACTTCCCCCAAAGCTCATCAGCTCTTTTAAAGAAACGCCCGAACGAAGTGTTTTCGGGTTTTCCATACATTAAAACCCAGTCGAGCCATGCGACCAAATCGTACGCGGGGGCATCATCTGAAAAGTTAAAGTCCTCTGGGATGAAGGGAGCCGGCAGCAGTTTTCCGGTCAAAACCCAGTAGTCTTCCAAACACTCAAAACACTGGTTCAACTGACGCTGCAGCGTCTCATCAGAACGATGTTGCCGCTTCGTATATTCAAAAATGTCCTGCCAATACTTCTGAAAAGCCGTCAGTTCATCCCACGCCCGAATCAGAAGATTCTCATCCCGGTACAGGCGTCCGAGGAAAAACAGACGCCGGGCTTCCGTATTGGCAGCCGACAAAGCCGACCGATAGTCTTCAATATCGGCGATTCTGTCCTCGATAGAGTCCTTTTGACGCCGTAAAATACGACGCATGCGCTCGACATCAGGATCGGTTTCGTCCCAAATTCCCATATCGATTTTCTGAATGACCCGGGAAGAGGTTTCTTCGTATTTCAGGAAGGAACCCAATGGGCCAAACGGGAAATCTGTCGGCTCGAGCGGCGGGACTTTCTGGCGGAATTCCTGGGCTTCTTGAGTTTTTCCCTGATGAAGCGCCGCACGGCTGCGCATCTCGAGAGCGACGTGTTTCACAAGCCGCGTCGAACTTTCAGCGAGCGTTTCCAGAAGATCCGTAAAACTTGGTTCAAACCAAAGATACTGATGACTCAGCTCCGCCAAAAACTCGGCGAGTTCCTTCCCGCTTGAGGGCGGAAGCTCACGAGCAATCTCAAAAAGAGCAAGCCACGGACGAGGCGAGACTTCCTGGATCTCCAACTCCGAGTCGTAAGGAATCCAATCCTTTTCCTTCAGCTTTTCCAAAAGGTCCTTGGCGGACATGACTTCCGTACCCCCAAAGCCCTTTTGGTCTTTTACACAGAAGAACTTCCGAAATCCCAAACGCGCCGATGCGATGAGTTTCTGTGCAAGCGTTTCGGGTTCGACCGTCTTGAGAGACGCTCTTCCATTTTCGTCCATCTGAAAACAGCCGGTCGCAATGATGGTATCGGGGACCGCGACATTCAAAATGCGGCACAAAGCGGCAATCATGGCAGAAAGGGCAATGCTTCCGCCTTCGACGGATCCAGGGAGTCTCCCAACGTTCGGAAACCCCACCGTGGGATCGTATTTTTGAAAAATCTGGTAAACGAAGAGCGCGGCTTCATGCGCAAACTTGCAGGCACTGGAATTTTCCCATTCCGCCTCGCACTTCAAGCTGCCTTTGGAATCTACCGAGACAAAATTAATGATTCCCGCGTCCGAGTCAAGCCCGTCTCCCAATTTCGCACATGGAAATGGTACGAGATTTGCAGGAGGCCCCTGGGGCGAAATCCCGTCAACCGGAGGCTGGAAACGTTCCTGCGCGGACTTGGGAAGGCGGGACCAAAACCACGCATAACTTTCCAAAATCCATGTGTCATTAAACGAATCAACACCTAAAGATTCCAGTTCCGCGGCAGTTTGGGAACCAAACCAATTCCAGTCTTCAGACGCAGGAATTTTCACGTTCAAACCTCCGAAAATTTAATTACCAATTCCCCTGCAGGCGTAAACAAAACCGACGTTGGAGCGTTTACAAGGTAATTGCGCAGCACTCCACTCAAGGGTTTCATGTCGAGGATCCAACGTTCAGGATGTTTATCATCCCGCCGGGCTGCAAAAGCGCCGACACGAACCTGCACAGGGATCACCGGATTTCCTTTGGAATCCCGGATCTCGATCCCCATTTGCCAGCGGTCGTTGAGCCTTCGCAGAATCTGGATCTTGCCGTTGTCGATCATGTACACCAAATTCGCTTGCTGCTCGCGCAATGAATCAGGCGGGGTACCATCGTCGCATGCCGCAAAAACGGCCGGATTGTAAGCAGGCGCATGGGGTCTTCTCTCGATTTCCGTTACTTGCTTGCTCCAGGTTCCCTGGATCCTTTTACGCGGCAAAAAAGAGGCGATTTTCCCCGCGATGTCGTAAGCGAATTCAGTCACGGGCACCGCAACGACCGGAAGACAATATTCCTCTGGAACAGGATACGTGTCAAGCCAGTCCTTCAAAAGCGACTCCGTTTCCTCGTTAATAATTTTCAGAGAAGTTTCTTCCGCCCACTGTTCAAACATTTTATGAATATTTTTAGAATACCAACCGGTATTACACGAAAAAATATAAAAAAGTTTGAAATCCTGGGCCTCGATGATCGAAAGGGCGAGATCCTCCCCCTCCTGCTCATCAATATCCCACATTCCGCGCTGGCAGCGTTCTAACAAAATCTGGTCTAACTTCCCATTAAATTGGTCTTTTTTGAAGATTTCGGGCAGCTTATCAAATGCCGTGGAATCCCCCAACGCCTTCATACGGCTGGCGAGCTGAATGTATTGGAGGAGTTCCTCATCATATTCAAGCGGATTTTTTTCAATCCTTTCTTTCAATTTTAAAATACCTTCCTCGGTTCTGTTCATGATTCCATCTCCTTATTATTTTCAGAATTCATGTGGTCCGCAATCTGGACAAATTTCTTCCCATCACGGATAAACGAGAGTTCTTCCACTCGACCTCTCGTATGTATCTTCCAGGAATGAAGCGGCTGATGAGGGAATACTCTATATGCCGTTATAATTACATAGGGACTCGAAACACCATTTCTGACATTCGAAGCCAAAACAATTAACAATTTTGTTGAAAAATCCTGAATTATTATAAATTGAGCAGGTTCCGGATCATCAGTCCCGTACATTTTCATCGTTTTTAAAGGGTAAAAAGCGACCTGATGCAAATGGTCCCTGCCTTCTGTGCAGGCTTGAATGGCGGTCTCCCTAATGAGAGCAATGTATTTACGGATCAGAAGCCTCAGTTCTGAGGATTCAGGGTTTTCCAAATCCACCTCACGGATCGTGCTCGCGTCAAACCCATCAAGCAGGCGCCATTTTTCTTCTTTATATTTTTCAACCACGTGCTTTATAACGTGATCAACCAGACTTTTCCATGAAGAAAAACGAAGTTTTCCCGATGGTTCCTTGATCTCTACGCTGAGATAATCAAAATCCTGTTCATTCATCTTCGGTTTCTCCTCCCGTCATAGCAATTTCATCGTACATTTTCTGATAACTTTTGCAAAACTCCGGCAGTTTTTCGATGTAACGAGACAAACACCTGGCGACGTTATCAGCCGACATCTTGAGAAGCATCTCAAGACTTGGGTTTAAAAGCGGAGAGAAAATGTATTTTTGGGTCAGACTGACCACCTTTCGATTATCTTTTTCACGGCTCTCTACAGTGCGGTATAGATTGGCTTTCAGGCTCAAATTCAGTTCAAAGATCTTCTCCTGGATTACAAGTGAATCACGCACGTGCCTCTCAAGGATCTTCGAATCCGCCTCCGCTTCCGAAGTCTCGTGGATCTCCGCGATTTCATGCATTGTGTCATCGTGGAGGCGAACCATTTGTTCGTGGGTTTTCGAGAGTTTATCGTACAGCTGAAGCCCAGCCATCTCGTACAAACGGGAGCCGGCTTTTGGACAATTGATTACGATCTCGGTCGAAAGTGAATCGAAAAGTTCTGTCATTTTAGCTTGCATCATATCCTTTTCAGGAGACAGAACCTTGAAATCTTCCAGTCCATCGAAACCAGGGATTTCTTCGCCATCGTCGCTGTCGCCATCGGCCCAAACATTCTGCACACGTTCCGACCGGAATTTCTTTAAATAGGCATTGATGTAATTGTACGAGCAAAGAAATGCAATCGGGTCGCCTTTTTCCTGGTCAAATTTGAGAAAAAGGGTTTGCCTCTCAACTCTTTTGCAATACTGCTCATAGACGAAGAAGACGAATTCTTCCGTCCTCCAGTCATCATTTTCCAAAGCCATTCGGCATACATGTCCTAATGGACCGGTAAGACTTAAATCATCTTCACGATCCTTGGGTTTGTAGCCTTCTTTAATAAGCAGCGCCTCGGAAACACGCCCCCATTCTTCTTCCCAGCCGGGATCATGATTTTGGATTTTCTGAATGTCAAAATTTTTAGACACAATGTTCCTTTCCATAAAAAATACTTGTGTAATATTCTGTCCAAACTCAAGCATTTATTTGGACAAAAAAACGAACTTCAATCTTTTTAAAAACAATTTGGAACCTCAAACACAGTAAAAAACCACGCTGTTTGCGGTTCGAAAATACTCATCACCTCTGTCCCTTTCGCTGCAGGAATTACCAAAACAATTAACGGAAATTGAATGGCAAAACACGCTCAGCGAGGTCCAGCGGGAAAAGCAGCTCCGTTGGCTGAGACTCCAGAATCGCGATCCGGGCCGCTTCGTGCGGAAACTCTGCATAAAGCTCTCCCACGAGTTTCTTGTACTCGTCCAAAACACTCGGGTCAAGCGTCAAAATACTGCCCAAAATCACGGCCGCAATCACACGAAGGACCCCCAATTCATTACGGACCAACTCATACGCCCTACGGAAACAATCCAGACGATCGGCCGGATCGGAAAAAAGGAACCCACGATAGAATTCAATCAGTTCCCATGGGTGGCCATCATCCGTCTTCCATTCCGAGCGGAGGGACAGGTATTTCTGGCACGCAGACTCGAATTCCTCCGACGGATCCTGCGCCAGCAGCCTCAAAAACAGGCAGTGCTGGTATTTCTCTTCTTCGTCGTTTGAGACCGCAAACTGCTCTGCCATTTCATTCAACGGGCATGGGAAATACCGTCCCAGCTCGTCTCGCAGTTCGGGCCGGTAGCTGGAGTCATGCAGCGCGCAGTCCATCAGCGTCGTAATCAAATAGGCTCTGGTCTGGCTGCATTCACTTTGGGCTTCCTGTGGGTCGGTCAGCTCGTTAAAAATTGCGATCGCGTTCCGGAAACGTTCAAGCGCCGCCTCTTTGTTTTCCTCAAACGCCTCAATTTGACCGAACGACGATTCAAGCCGGCCGACATAATTCCGCCCGATAATTAGGGGGTCATATTTGGCCCACTTTTCGAGAATTTCGCGTGACTTTTCAAATCGGAAATCATTCGTGAACGTCACCGAGAGATGCAAGGCCGCGAAGCACGCCAATTTTGCGTCCTCGGGAAGGACCAATTCCAGCAGACGCTCAAAATTGGCCAATTCCTCCGGCTTGTTCATCACACCGCCATGGTGGTTTGCATTCGCAAGCTGAATCGCCAGCCAGATGAGCTCAAGGCGAGGTACGATCTGAATCTGATCAGGGCAATACCGTTTCAGCCAGTCTATTTGCATACCGACTTTTTTCAGATTGATTCGTTTTGACTCAAGCTCTTTCAAGGCGAGGTTCATCAAGTTCTGCCACTGCTCGACATTATTGCGAACCTTATCGCCCAATGTCTTCAGGATGGCCGAAACGAATGAATATTCAGATTCAGCTTCCGGTGACGAAACCAGCGTATCCCACATTTCCGGAGTCAGGGAGCCGCTCAGTGCTTCCAAAAGGGGCTCGACGTTGGTTTCGAGCAGACACGTGCCTTTCCACTGGGAATCTTTCAGGATCGTACTCACCGAGGGACCGCTCCAGGTCATCGCCACCGCATCGGCATACGCAAGATAGGGGCTGTCTCCTTTTCTGATGATTTTGGCGTCAACATTGAACAATTCCGCTTTCTTCGGATCAACACGGGCGAACCGCTTGAGCGCACCATCACAAACGAGCTGAAGGTACTTCGAGTCCTCTGGTTTTAACCCCCTCTGCTCGACATAAAAATGCAGTTGGGTTAGTTTATTTATCGGAAGAAGACGGATAGCCATTTCGAAGAGCATCTCGATGCCAGGAAGCCACTGATCCCCGTGGATGACGCTGGTACTCGCGAGGGAAATACCCAACACGCCACAATTCTTTGTTTGAAGGAGTGTTTGAGTAACTTTTCGAATTTCTTCCCAACTTTCATTCACTGCGTGCCAATTTACAAGACAGGGAAGAGTCGTTTCGTTTGTCAGAAAGACCGCCGCAATTCGTCCTTGATCTTTCTTTTTTGAAGTGGAAGAATACATTTTCTCGTCAAAGAACATACCCGTTTCATCAACAAAAATCCACCATTCTGGCGAAGGATCGAGTCTTGACAGGGAGTTTGGATGGGAAATCATAGGGGGTTCTCCTTTGACTTTTGATTCTGGCACGTTGGCTTCAACAGGTTGAAAAGTCGTATTAAATGTTGGATTATCCTTTAATTCCCTCCTGTGTTTAAAGTTATCTTCACTACGCTTCTGTGTATTAATCTGTCGATTTTGCTCCTTGATGGAAGCGTACTCTCTCTCTAATATCCCTTGCAAATAAGTGGGAAGTGGATTGCCCAGCTCTGCCTCCGCCTTCTGTTTCCCCTCTTCCAAACTACCCCCTTCCTCCCAAATACTTTTCGCTGAAGCCAAACATGCCCCTTCTTTAATAGCCTTGCGCAAAACTTTTTTGGGCTTGAAGTATCCTGCCTCTGACAGCTTCTGAGAGAATTCTTCTTCATTCAACACTTCATTGCGCGACACCATATTACGAATCTGATTGAATAAATTTTTCTGTTCTTGTGAAATGCCCATCTTTTTCCTCCTGGTTTAGTCCAGTGATTTTCTCTCACGAATTTTCTGCAGGACCGTATCGTCGAAATGGTGTTCCTTGGTCAAGTTACGGTAGCGCGGAAGATTGTAAGCCAATGAAACGAATGCGATCTGGATCAAATCCCGGTCCGGACGGCCGGAACGCTCGATCCAGCTGCGCCATGAGGACAAATCCAGTAATCTGTTTTTGAGCATCAGCCTCTGCAAGAGGTAATGGTATAGCTCGAAATACGAATTCATCGGCGTTTCCCCTTTATCCCCATGGCGGAAATCCTGGATGTAATCTGGAATCGCGCGCAGAACGTTCAGATGCTCCACGTCGTTTCGGGCCTCGGTCAACAAAAGGCCGGTTTCCTGGGCACTTTTCGCGTCCGCAATTTTCTCATTCAGCCACTCGCGCCACTGTTTTGAGAAATGCGTTTTCTTCTTGCGGAGGTGCTCGAAAAACGCCTCCTTATCTCGAGGATCACCCTGGAATTTCTTCTCCTCATCGCGGTCAAGGTAATACTGTGTCAGGCAGAAATAATTCGTATAAGTCGTATTCGGGATCGTGGTCTGGATTCGTGCGTCCTTGGCTTTCACCAGTTCCTTGTCACGTTCGAAAACCGCGAAGGCGATGTAATACCGCGCGTTGGCTTTCACGATGTTTTTGATGGCGATGTAGGCAACCGAAAGGTACAGCCCCGTGATGGCTTTCAGACGTTCGATCTCCTCGGCAGTCTCGCGTCGATTCGGGGAGAACCCCCGTTTGCTGTTGGCCAAAATCGTCTGACGACTGGTTATGAATGTCTCGAAAGAGAATTCCGAGAGCTTGTTCACCAGGAAGTCGATCTCCGCCTCGGTGTCATTAAAATCATCCGGAAACACCCTGGAGTACGTCTTGATCTGCTCAGGCGGAAGCCTGTGAAGAACATAGTTCACAACACTCCGGTTTTTCATGAGCGCTCGAACCGCTTTCGGCTTGGAATACCGAACCAGATACATAAACCGCCGCGACTCAATGACATTCCCCGCGATGAAATTCCGGAACGGGTTGACCTTCTCACGCTTCTCTTTGTTTTGTCGGTCTTCGGAATTGAGGAGCATATTTTCTTCAAGCCACTCATCCGAGGTGTATTTTTCCCACTTCTCAGGAGGACAAAGCATCTGAATCGCTGCCTTGTAAAGCGGGCGTTTGGCCTCGGTCAAATCGGGTTTCATCTTCCCGATGCTCGCCAGGATACGCAGCTGTACCGCGACATTTTGGGCGAAATCGGGTTTGTTGAACAGGTCAAAACGAGGCTGAAACTGAGCCCTTTCCCCCAGACTGGAAATCACTTTCAGGAAATCCTGAATGCACTCGAATTTATGAATGTAAGCGGTCAGCAGCTCGTTGATTTCCTTCCCTTCCAGGAAATTGCAGAGGAACGAAAGCACTTTCACGAACGGCTCCCCATCTTTCGCCGAGATTTTACTGGTGATCCAGTCGTCAAAGATCTTGATTTTCCCGCCCGATTTGTATTGAATAATATACTTTTTAGGGTCTTTAAAATACGGGGACAAACAATTGCTGACCATCCCCCAGACCAGTTCCGCGGCGTTCTGGTACACGCGGTCTTTTTCCTCCTCGTCTTTCGTGAGGCGCAGACGGGAAACGGTCTTGTCGATGACTTCCTGATTTTGCGAAAGAGCGCGGAAAATCAGGAAGTCTGCGATCACATGGATCTTCTGGCGGTGAGGATCGTGCTTTTTATCACGTAGGTCTCTGGCGAAACGGTCAATGATTTTCTCACGGATCTTAACCAGATTCATCCCCAGATTCTTCCCGTCTTTCCGAATCGTGAAGCGATAGAATTCATCCGCGATCTGCTTCTTCGGTTCCACGTCACGAGCATGCAGAAGATCGAACAGGATGGCCAGGTTGACCTTGTTTTTCGAGAAAAATTCATTATTGACTTTCCGAATTTTTTCCCGATATTGGTCCTCGATGATTCTCCACTTATCCGCCTTAAAAATAGTCTTCTCGTAGATGTCGCTGCTCTTGAACCACGGATATTCATCTTGTTTGCCGTGGGCGGTTGCATTGCGTAAAGCCGATATACAGCGTAAAACTTTTTTGTTATGTTCCCGGTTGTCTTTCTTGAAAACCTCCCCGAAATAGCCCATATACGGCCGCATTCGGTTCAGACTTTCCTTAATGTTGTCTTCGTTGTTCAAAGACTTTCCGAACAGGTCAATATCCCCCTCAGCATCCTGCAGGTTTCCCAGCGTGTAAAGAATATCGGCGACATTCATCCCCAAAATCTTATAAATGTCGAGAATATTGTAGATGAGCTGGATCCGGATGTTGTCGTGCGGAAATTCACGGCCGAAGAAGTAATTTTCCAGCGTGCTTTTAAGCTTGAGGTAGTCTTCGCCGACATTTTCGGACGGGTTGACCAGCAGGGCCTCGATCGTTTTCCCCTCGTCGAGATCCCCGTACAGATCGACGTTTTCATCGATTTTCCTTACCTCAAAGCCGCGTTTTCCAAAGCGTTTAGGGGTTTCAAGCGCTCGGCCGTGATATCCTTCCGTAAACTCGATTTGCGAGCGGTTCCCTTTCCCGAAGGTGGTCATCGTCAGTTTATCTTCCCCGTGAGCCAACAGGGCTTTGACTCCCATCCGTTTCGCTTTTGTTTTTTTGTCTTTGCTCATAATTCCACCAGGTTTTTGAAAATTTGAAAATCGTAACTCTCCAAATCAAATACCCTTATTTTATATTTCTTCTGTAAGTTTGTCAAGTAGGTGGAGAAATTTTTCTTTTGGGAAATTAAAATGATTGTGGGGGCTTGACATCGGGAGAAAATATGGTAAAATTCAGATATTCGTAATGGGATTTCCAAAACGGTCCGCCCCGGAAATCTCCCCCTCAAAAAAAGTGAAAAATCGAACACAAAAACGGCCTCAAAAATCGGTCCCCAAAGAGCGGAAAATCACAGCCCCCTCCCGATTTTGCACTTTTTGTATTTGGTTTCGCGGAAAAATAATTATAACGTAATTATTTTAATAGGGCAGATAACTCTACAAACCTGTAGGGTTCTGAGACTTTCCTCTCGCCGTGCTAATTCCTCACCTAGGCAGATAACTCTACAAACCTGTAGGGTTCTGAGACTCACCATATTCATCTCCATCCATTTTCGCTGGCAGATAACTCTACAAACCTGTAGGGTTCTGAGACCTTAAACGTAGGATACAGTTTCGAGTAGATGCGGCAGATAACTCTACAAACCTGTAGGGTTCTGAGACTGTATTTGTGTCCACCCATTCATCATCGTAGGCAGATAACTCTACAAACCTGTAGGGTTCTGAGACTCTAATCCTCTGGTCGAAGTAGTTCAATAGAGGAAGATAACTCTACAAACCTGTAGGGTTCTGAGACT
>JAFSMO010000001.1 GCA_017447865.1 Thermoguttaceae bacterium | reverse complement strand
TTCGGGCATGTAGCTCAGTTGGTTAGAGCGCCGCCCTGATAAGGCGGAGGTCCCAAGTTCGAATCTTGGCGTGCCCACTTCAGACCGGAAATTATTTTCCGGTCTTTTTTTATTGTGTAACTCGTTAAAATAAGCATAAAAACATAATATTAAAAGGGAAAAACAAGGGAGAAAAAAGCCCCCCATTGCAAAAAATCTTCGACTTTTTATAATACGACAAGTATTCACGACAAGGATTTTTTAAAAAATGGAGGTTGAAATGGCAAAAGTTCCGTCTGGTTTTCCACTGAAAAAACATCGTAATGGTCAGTGGTACGCATATCTTAAAGGAAAAATCCGGTATTTCGGCAGCGGCGACGCAATGGATGCGCTGGCCGATTACCAAAAACGTCTCGTTGGAATACTAAATGGAGATGAAGATCGTGAAAAAATTTTGAAGGGCCGTCTGACGGTCGGACAGATGATCACGCTTTTTCTGGAACATCTTCAGCAAAAAATCAAGACCGGCGAAATATCGTCTCGCCGCGTGAATGAATACCGCCGGATCTACATTGATGTTTTCAATGTGTTTGGATCCGAAAAGAGAGTCGCTGCTGTCACCCAGTCCGACTGCCAAAAGCTGCGTGAAGTCCTTTCGCAAGGGTGCAAACTTCAACGCCTTGCAGAAAAAATCAAAAGGATTTTGCGGATGGTGGAATGGGCATACGAGTCGGATTACCTGGAAGCACTTCCGAAGTTCAAGAAGTGGCTGGACTTGCCTGGGAGGGGGGCGTTAAAAAGAGAAAAGGACCTGACCCCGCACTTCTTTACCGCTGAAGAAATCCTTCAACTTTCAGAGTGTGGTGGGAAGTATCCGCTTCAGTGGAAGGCGCTGATCCTGACCGCGATCAACTGCGGCTTCGGTTCGCGCGACCTGGCGGAATTGGAGTTCAGCCAGGTTGACCTCCAAAAAGGTTTCATCGCCGAAAAAAGAGGGAAAACCGGAATGGGCCGAAAAGCCGCGCTCTGGCCGGAGACCGTGGCTGCGATCAAAGAGTATCTCGAAAAGGAGAGACCGGAAACAGAACTGAAGAAAAAGGTGTTCGTGACTTCGGAGGGAACGCTCTGGAATTATGATACCGAAAAGAGCCGGGTCGATTCCCTTGGCCTGGCTTTTCGTCGGACCGCGAAAAAGTTGGGACTTCGGGAACAGTCATTCTACTCGCTGCGTCGAACGTTCCGCACGATCGCCGATGAAACCGGCGATGTTCCGGCCATTAATTTAATCATGGGACATGCCGATTACTCTATGGGGGGTGTTTACAGACAGTTTATTAATGATGACCGTCTTGTAAAAGTCGCAAACTATGTGAGGGAGTGGCTTCTGGGAAGTGTTTTGGTGCATTAAACGCTTTCAGTAAGTGGATGATAATAGGCCAAAATCTCGAACGCCCGCCCGCCCGCACATTCACAGTATGACTGAATTCCGCGGGATTGAGCCAGGTTCCACATCCGGCGGCACAAGGCCGGGGCGCCGAAATCGTTCAGCTCGGTCGGGCCGTAGGTCTGTTCCGTGTTTGGCGCGAGCGTGAACGTCTGGGTGAAGTAGGTTGCATTACGGATCGAGTTTTCGTATTCCGCAACGAAGCAGTTCGGTGAGATGATCTCTGTCCCGTTGATGGTCTCGATCGTCAGATCCGGGATCGTGTATTCGATCGTGCAATCCCCGCAGCCGGGTACGAAATAATGGCCGCCACTTCTGCCCGGCATGATGGTCACGAAAAGCGTGATCTGGATCGGATAGAGGTGGGGGTTTTTCATCGTCAGCGTGCTGAAACCGCCTCGGAGAGTGTTGGAGGTCGATGTGGGCGCATTGGTAGTGTCGCACATCATCTCGGAGCCTTGCCCGATGCCGATGGTGTAGTCGGTGTAGTCGTAAACACTGCCGTTTCGCGTCGAGCGGGATTCACGGAAGCTGGTTCCCTCGCCGAAAGTGAAGAAGCCCGTGCCGGTCTCAGTGCGTTCGTAGGTGTCAACTCGCCATGATGTGTAGGGCAAAAAATTCAAGTGTGAAATACCAGTACGAAGGTCCACAAGGATACAATCCCAGTTGGGGAGTACTGTGTTATTAGGCTGATCAAGCCAGATTCTAGGAGCAATGGGTTGCATCGGCTCAAACAACCGATCCTGGTCCCAAAACTGCTGCCAAACTCCGAATTTGTCGGGAATTTGGCCGATGCTTACCAAGCCGACGTGGTTCCAGCCATTCGGATCGTTCGGTATCCGTTCGTAACGGTCGGCGTAGAATGGCTTCAGAGCAGGAACGGTATGTACAAACCGTGCTGTAAGTGGTCCCGATGGAACAAGTACTTTAAACCGTGCCTGTAAATCGTGGAGTTTATTAAGCGTAATATGGCTGTCCGGTTTGGCCGTAAGGATCTGCCTCTGACCTGTCCAAAGTAGCCGATGGTTAATCGAATTGATAGTGGTATTGAAGTTGCTGAGGTTCATGTGATAATTTCGGGGCTGATGTACCAAATCGGTTCTTTGTCCTCTTCCAGACTGCCATATTCCTGGAAAGTTAGGGTCAATGATGCCCTTGGAACTGGACCATGGGTTAAGGTTAAAGTGTTGGTAAAGTCTTCAATTTTCAGAGTCCAATAACCTTTTGTGTCAGTGTCGGAACCCACAATCAAAAACTCTTCCTCGTTGGAGTCCTGCCATAACTGGATCGTTTTCGAGCCTTCCCAACCCTCTGGGAATGCCGTGTCTGGAATCGCGCAGTCATTATCAATGAAATCTTTCAGAGTAAAAACCAAATCTTCCTGGTCATCCTCTTCGGAATCTTCTGGCTTCTCAAAAGTGAAAGTAATGTCCGCGTTCAGCGTCGTACTGTTCGCCGTCCACCTCGCCACTTCGGTATCCTGGATAAAGTAAAGAACATTCTGTCCTTCAGTTGTGGTTTCAATATCGGAGAGCTGGAATGATAAACCTTCTTCACAAATGAGCAAACTGGTAATCAATTCAGTTTTGTTCGGTTTGGAAACCACCTGAAAAGTCGCTGTCGTGGTCGAACTGACATTAGGTTCACCACTCAAAGAATACCACCCGATGCTCCCATTATCCTTGTTGCCAAATATCCAAGTCCCGTCCTGGCAGGTTATATTTGAATACACAAACTTCCTTCCGGAAACGGAATTCTGAAGTGTTAAAACCCCACGATAAACCCAATGATTGTCATTGTCATGCCGTATGGAACGTGCAAAAATAGGCATTGAACCGTAAACAGTCAAGGTATCACCCGCCGGAACAGTGTTCCGCGTGGAAGTCCACTTTGGCACCCCAAGGAGAATGGTTTGTGGAAGAGTATTGTCCCCAGTATCCTCCAGGTGAAGCTGATAAACCCCAAATTCCGAGTTACATTCCCAGTAAGTTTTTACAATCGGGGTGGCAGGGACGGTCTGCTGATACTGTTGCCCGATCCTATTTGTATCATTGTAAAGATCCCCAAGGGAACCGTAACGCCAGTACTCATACCCATCGTAATAAATATAATTCGTGGTGATGGAATTGTAATAACAGGGATGATTGTTGAAGTAGAAAAGAGTATCCTCGTAAGTCTGGTTATTGAGGCTGTAAGCGTCCCGAAAATCCTCTTTCCGATAAATTTTGTACGTGCCGTTTTTGGCCTCCATGTAGAAGTTTCCGCGCACGTATTTAATATCCGTGTTCGGCTGATTCCCGGTCGGGTCGGTGATCATCAATGTGGGAAAGTCGATCCATGGGGTGTCATCGTCTGAACCATAAGCCTGTTTCTCAGTGTAAACCGCTGTAATGGTCAAACTCCCCACGTCATTGGGTGTTGGGGCCGCTGCGAGCTGCGTGGCCCAAATTTCCAGACCGTCATCCGCCGTGCCGAAAGCATTGAGAGCGTCCCCGGAACATGTGACGATTCGATGGCAAGGTTTTTCTCGCCCGCTGGGTCTAAAAAAAAACCACTTCCCGACCGCTTTGACGTAACGGCATGTAACAGCAGTTCCGGTACTGAGACCTTCAGAGAGTGTCGGGGCCGGGAATGCCTGGAATGGGGCAAAATCCTCGGAACGTTCAAACCCTTCGTCAAGGGTAATGGTTTTCGCCTCGGTGTCGCCTGGCTCCCAGCTCTCAGCCAGAGTTCCGAATAGCTCCGAAACTTCCGGCAAGAGGTAAAGTGCGCCGAAACTGTCCTGGATCGCAAGGTGTAAATCTTCCGGTTTGGGTTCCTCGGGGGTTTCGGGGATGGAATGACCCGAAAGATTGAAAATGGGAACAGTGTAATCTTCTTCGGAGTTGCCGGACTTACGTAAAGCCAGCGCGTCTGTGGAAAGGTCCTTTTTAAAAAGTTTGGCCGTCCCTGAAGAGGGGGTCAAATCCGTTCCCCCGTTTTTAGACAAAGGATCAAGGGCTTCGGGAAGCGAAACGACAAAAATTCTGGAACCATTATCTCGGAGTGGATCAGGAACCGCGTTCGGTCCTTTACCGATGGATAAAGCCAAAGTTTTGAGTGTTTCGGCAATGGCTCGATCTGAAAATCCCCAAATCATGAAAAATCCTTTCAACTAAGAGCGAAACCAAGCTGGTTCGCGTTAATACCAAGGTCGTTAAATTCTGCCGTGTCGTACTGGTCAAACTCAAGGAAAACTGGCTCTGTCGCCGATGGGGAAAGCTCGAAACCGTCCAGGTCGAGATTCACCTGGCGGGGTCTGCCTTCGGAGTCGATCGCCTGAATGATGTTGGTCGTGCTCTGGCTCTCCCGAACGTAATTCCCATAGTGGAGCAGTCTGAGTTTCCATGGTTCGTTCGTATCCGCCTTGAAATCGAAATCAATGTGGTAGGACGTTTTACAAAACCACGTTTTTTGATCATCCATTAACTCAAGCTGAACATACTCGCAGGAAATGGGCCGCAAAAGGGCGTGTTTGGCTGGCGCACCCCAAAAGGGTGAGGCGTTGAGATGATTCGCGTGGGTGAAGTTCACGTTCGGATTCCAGGGGTAAGCCTCGTACCGACTGATCTCAAGGGAAGGCATGATGTGGGGCCGGGAACAAACCAAACGTTCATGGTTGACGGTTTCGATCATCTTCCCTTTGACGTCTCGAACCATAGCCACTTCGACCGTGGAAGCGCCGAACTTGATGGAAGGCGGAAATTCCGTGGGGTCGAGTTTCGCGTCGGAGCTGAATTCACATGTGACATGAACAAGAATGGTCAATTCATTCGAGCGGGGGTGAACCACCGTTTCATTCTCGCTGACGTGAACCGATTTGCAAACGCAGCCGTAAACTACGGAACCCAAAGAGGGTACAAGTTTCATAATTGATTCGGCTGATTCGTCGATATGATCCGCCAAAATGAGATATTCTTTGGAAAAAGAACGTTCTTTTTTCCAAATCATTTTCCCTTTTTTCAGGTCCGTATTATAATTGTTTGTTCCTGTTGGAACACCGATTAAAGTCGCCATTAAACTGCCTCCATTTGACCTTCAAGGTTCTCTGAGGATTCCGCAACACGTCGTAAAAGACGATTCGATTCGTCCATTTTTTCTTCCAGTGGATTTTTGGTGGCCTGCTGAAGTTCCAGGAATTTCTTTTGGGTATCAACGGACCCAGAGAGTAAAACGTCGGGTCTCGTGACATTCTGGGAAACCGCTTCAGTATTATCTTTAAGGTTTTCCATTTCTTTCATAGAGGATTCATCCAGTCGCGACTGCCAAAGATCAATACTTTCCTCCATCTTGCGAACGGCGGCAAGCTGGGCCTGGTAATCTTCATCTGAACCACTCTGGGCCAACTGCTGAAGTTTGTAATACTCCATATCAGAATTGGCCTTGAGATTGTCAAGCTGCTGCTGAGCTGTTTCTCTGGCAGAAGTGGGATCATCCTGAACTTCTTTTTTCCAGGCTTCCTGTTCCGCTTTTTTGTCACGTTCCTCTTGTTTGCCGGTCCGCAGGTCTTCAATTTGCTTAAAGCGAGACTCTCTGGTTTTTCTCTCTTCCTCAGCGGCTTTTAAACGTTCCTGAGCGGCTTTTTCTTCAGCCTTTGCCTGTTCTTCTGCGGCTTTTTCTGCGTCTTCCGCCGCTTTCTTTTCAATGTCGGCGACTTTTTTCGCAGCTTCTTCACGTCGTGCATACCATTTGTCAGCCTCTTTACGTGTACTTTCAACTTCAGCGTTTAATCGTTCGATTTCTTCCTTGGAAGTGTTTTCGTCGATCGCTTTTGCGGCTTCGATCGCAGCATTAAAAGCACTATCAGCTTCTTTAAATTTGTTTTCAGCATCCCATTTAGTTACTTTCGGATCAAATTCAAGAGATTCATGCCACTCTTTATTCTCCTCGTTTTCAGCTTTTTTGGCTTCGTAATCCTCCTGGATTTTCTGATATTTTGCCGCTTGTTCCTCTCTCAAGAGCCTGATTCTTTCTTCCTGTTCCGCATTAAGTCCCGCTAGGGCCGCACGGCGTTCACGAAGTTTTTCCATGTCTTCAAAAGAAAGGGAATCTCTGACTTCGGCTTCTTGAATGAGCTGTCTTAAAATCGCTTCACGTTCTGAAAACTCTGTTTTTATATTGTCGATTTTAACTGCCAGAGCGTTTTTGGAGGCTTCGGCCTCTTTGTCGTACATCTCTTTCAGTTTTGCTTCATTCTCTTTATACTCAGCAGAAAAATCAACGACAGTTTTTCTCTTGTCCTGATTTTCCTGTAACTTCTGACTTTCTTCATCAATCTTTTTCTGGATCTCTTCGGCATTGTCATAATAACCAAATGTGACATAAGTTAGAGCCCAACGCCTCCACCCGACTTTTCCATTTTTATCAAGTTTGGAATGGAGATCGTCAAGATGCTCTTCCTGCGCCTCGATCGCTGCATTCAAGTCGTTCAGTTCCTTGACCCGCATGGCCTCCTTTAGTTTAGCAATCGCTTGCTCTGAAGCGTCGATTTTACCAGTGTTTGCATCAAATTTGACTCCAAGTTCTTCAAGACTGATCCCAAGATTTTCCGTTGTCCGTTGAAGTTCTTTCCAAGCACTGAGATTAACAGATTTTTTATCACTTTGCCATGGGTCAATATTGCTGAGCTCCTGCAAAGTCGCAAGGGCACTCTTCGCAGAAGTTAAATAGGATTCGTTCTTTTTGCGAAGGTCCTCCATGGCTTTGGCATTTTCTTCAGCACTTATAGTTAAAAAATCAAAAACGGATACTGCCGCTACGGTAATTGCGACAACGCCGGCAATAATTCCAGCAATCCACATAATAGGGTGTGCATACCAAACTGCGGCATTAACTTCGACTGCAACAGTTGACATATTAATTGAAGCAGTTAAAAGCTGGTTTGCAGCCGCCGCAAACCCTTGCTCTGAAATCAATGCAATAATTTGAGTAATATTCTTCTGAAATGAAACCGTAAGATTCTCAACAAGGGAAATCGCAGGTGCAAACGCATTAAAACTGAAACCAGTCAATTCAATCATGGGAGCAATCGGCTGAATTGATTGAGAAATCGACTTGAAATTTTGACTGATCAAAGAAGTAAACTTCTTGACATCACTACCAACGCCTTCGAGTTTTTTCCCTATATCCAAAAGTCCTTTTTGAAATTCATCTGATTTAATGTTCAGTTGAACAAAGGCTTCACCTGCTTGAATCGCTTGAGTACTCATATATCCCCTCTTGATTTAAAAAACAATTCTGTTATAATAATTATAATTTCCTATTACTTTAACATAAAGGAGTTCAATATGTTTTATTTGCTTTTTCGTCCGCCGAAAAAAGATTCCGAAAACAATTCACAATCTTCTTCCAATGGCAAAACACCCAAAAATTATGTTCGCCGGGTCATGAAAATGGATCCAGACGAAAAGGAAAAAATCCAAAAGGAAATATGGCAAAAACAGCGGGAGGAATTCTTAAGACAGGCATCGGTTAAGCCTGAGATAAGAAAATTAAGTGAGGATGGGAAACAATCCCTACGGTTTATGCTTTACACATCACCGTTGGCATTGATAGCAGCTTGTGCAACTATGTGGGGAATCATTACATGTAATTTAGGGACTCCGATTTCCCCCGGGGCAAAAGTAGCACTGATAGTAGCAGGAATTTTTTTTGGTTCACTACTGTTTCTTCTTTACACTGTATTATTTGGAGGAATCGCATTGATGGTTTATTCCATGATATATCAACCATGGAAATTTATCAAAATACCGGAAGATAAACTTCCTCCTCTTGATGACTCCGAGGACAATCAGGATCATTAACCGATCGAGTCCTTCCACAATTCCACTAATTTTTCCCGGCTCTTTTCCAGGGCTGCGCTCATGAATGGTCGCGGTTCCACCTTGCCAACCTTTTTGGTAGTTGGAACCGTGCCGCGCAGCGCAAGCATTTTCTGATAGTTACGTTCCGCAAGAGCGACTTCCTTTTCCGTTCTCAGGTGACGCCAAACCACATAAATCGTTTGACTCCATCCCGCTGAAAGTTTTGGAATTTTCGGATCGTGAGTCCCTATTCCCCAGGGAACCGACCAATCCTCTTCCGGTGCCGTGTCGTGAGACGTAAGCAAAACGGGTCCCGTTCCGCCTTTCCCTGCTGGGAGACCCACGCCGAAACGTGGTTTCTGCCAAACCTTCGGGATCTTGACTGTTCCGCCGTGTTCGAGGGTTCGAGGCGTATGGGAATTTTCATACTTGATCGGACCGACGAAAACTGAATCCGTTCTACTGTCGTAGGAGTAACGGATCCCACTTTTCAATGCCCCGGTAACCGACCGTGGCGGCTTACCGGGTTTTGAAGGAGTTTTTTTGGAACGAATGAGCTGCGCAGCATTTCGGCGAAGCAAGGCTCCCTGGTGAAGAAGGACCTTCTTTTGTGCCTTCATGACCGCGCGAGTCAAAATTTTTCCTTCAAAGTTATTGACGAAAACGGGATTTTGCATTTGGGGTTTCGGATTGGAGTGGGTTGAGTTCGTCCAGGGAAGGCATGGGAGCCTTAACACCATTCGAGGCAACAAAAGCCGCGAAAATTTTCTGAAGTTCGTAGCGAATTAACGTTCGGTCGTCCAGTCGATTTTCGGTGTAAGCCTCCCACGCCCAGTTCAGCTCTTTCCAGGTAATGAACTTCAAGTCGTTCCAGCTCCATCCAAGTTGACCGGCCATTCGCCAGACAGTTCGCCAGCGACTTTGAGTTTCTTCTGAATTGTTTCCAGTTGAACCTCTGCCGCTTTCTGAATCGACAGAACGATTTGATTGCTGAGCTTCGCGTTCTCTTCTTCGGCGGTTTTTTGGGCGAGACAGATCCGTTTTAAATCGCTCGCCTGTTTTCGGAAAAAATCGGTGAAAGACTCCCATAAAGCGCTTTGCAGCGCGTCAAGGGTCTCTCCGTCCAGTTCCCGGGTAAAGTCCAGCTCCGCCGCGGTCTGGGCCGTCGGGGAGAAATCGCCTTCGGGCTGGGAAAGTTTTTGACGTTCCCAAACAATCGCGAAAGCAATCGCTCCCAAAAGTCCCATGTCGTAATAAAGCTGGTTGAAAGCGGTTTTCGCAGGATTCATAATACTGAAAGGAGTATCCGAAACCTTTGAAAAATCCCACTGTCCGAGCTTGCGCGCGATGTAAAAATCGAGACGCAAGTCGTATTCTTTGCCTGATTTGGTCCTGAAAGTAGTACTCATGCCGTCGGGACCTCCTGACGGGAGTCAAGAGAGGGACCAAGACGGAAATGACGGACCTTTTTCGAGGTCTGGCCGCCGTCGGTCGGGGAAGCGACGGTTTTCATCTCGTAAATGACTTCAACGAGACGATTCTCCTCAATGGCCGCAATGGAAATGGGGAGAACGTAACTCACTGCGTCGTCAGGGAGTTCCTTGATCGCGTTCATGATGTCGATCGCCGTCGGGTGATCCGGTCGGGTCGCACAAAGGTTTTTGAGTTCCTGGACGGTTTTGGGAACGAAAGATTCCGCGACCGTAACGGTTTTGCCTGATTGCCAGGCGATTTGCATAGTATCCATAGTTATTTTCCTCTGTTTTCAAAATTAAGCGGAAATCGTCATCCATTCCGGTTCAACCACGGTATTTCCGCTCTTGAGATAGCCGTACTTGAGCGTCACGTCATGGGAAACGGCTTCACCGGAAGTCTGATGGTAGGGGATCCCTTCAACGTAAGCAGGCATCATAAGGCCCTGAGTCCCGGCGGTGGAAATGTCACCATCGACCATGGCCCACTTGCGAACCTTCGTTTCGTCGAAGAAGTCCGAAATGAGCTGGGTGTAATTCGTGGAATTGAACCCGGGATAGTATTTGAAGGAGAAGGACAGCGCGTTGATTTTTGCCGGAAGGGACGGCTTGCAGCGGAGCGAGCGCACATTGAGTTCAACGCTGCTGCGAGCCAGATCGCCACAGTCAACGCCGTCAATTTCTCCCCACTCAGTCCAGACCGGGGTGGAGCTGGAACCGGTGTCGCAGTAAAGTTTGCAAAAGTCGCCAAGTTTGGGTGTAGTCATGAGATGACTCCTTTCTTGAAATAAACATTGAAAGTTAAAACAATAAGTGAATCAAACGTTCGAACCGCTTCAAGCGTCTGATTCGAGTAAATGCTTTCCGTCGAGATCGTCGCAAGTTCCGCCCCGCGGCAACTTGCCGATGCGGGACGAAAAGAGGGAAATCCCTGAAGGATTAGCAGTAACTTTTCCGAAAATGCCGCAAGCAGCGGAATTTCAGAGTCGTTCAAAAGTCTTTTGCCGATGGAAACACCAACGGTGAATTGAACCCGCCCGCCGTCGCGCGTCAGGTTCTCACAAACCAATGAGCCAGGAACGACCGAAACTTCCAGATCGTCCAACTCAGATGCATCATTATAAAACTGATACTGGATCTCCGCCGTCCATGGATCCGTCCAAACTTCGGAAAGAGTGGTGGAATGGGACTGGATCAACTCCAATATTTTTTCGCATATTTCAATCGTAATGGCTTTTTCTGGTTCGGGCATTTAACACTCCGTGACTGTCACATTAAAAGCAATTTTCCAGGGATCGCAGTACTCATACCGAAAATGTCCTGGAATGGAAACGACCTGGAACCTCGTCCCGGTAGAGTCGCAAAGGGTATCGCGTTCCTGGGGGAGTCGGCCAACCGTATCCATAAAATTCTGATACATGAAGGTAATTTGGAAAATTCGGCCCGAAAACCGTTTTGCCGGTTCTCCGGCGGTTGCTGGAGAAACCAGGGTACGAACCCCCTGAAGGTCCACCGTTTTTTCAGCACCGACCGGCGTGATGCTGAACGTTTCGCCAAACTGCTCAAAAATTTTGGAGTAGCCAAACGCGAAATGTTTCGTGACTTTAGGCAGCATGGTTTCTACTCACTCAAACAGTTAATGGAAAAGGAGTATGGCTCTCCATCGGTATAAAAGGTGAAGACTACCAGGTAGTATTCCCCATAGTCGGCAAAGGGCAAAACGTTCTGGCCGGAAATCCTGTACTCGAAATTGTAGGTATTCCCCGTATCCGCTGAGGTCTGAAGTTCCGAAAAAATGGAAGAAAGGGGGATCGAAACATTCGTATGACCGGTAACCGGTGTTCGGGTTCCCATGTCCTTCTTAAATACTGAGTATTTGATTGACTCAACATCGTTGGAAGTAATGGGTGTACCATTACAGTCGGAGACAGTGAGCCGAAACGTTTTTCCGGAATAGGCACTTACAGGATAAATGATCTCGTTCATGCGTGAACCTCAACAAATGTAATTCTAAGTTTTCCATGAATATCCGTTTGAGGGGGCGAGACAGAATTGGGATCAGCAACGGCCTCCACGAATTCAAAGTGAAGTGGGGAGAAAAATTCCACAAATCCGATATGGATCGGGTTGGAAAATTCCTTAAAATCAAAGTGAAATGGTGGCTGACCCGGAGGAACGGAAAAAGCCGTCCAGAAAAACCGTCTTGCCGCGCTGAAAAAACTTTTCATGTCTCTACCTCTTCAGCCTCCGAAATACTCGTAATTTCGCCGGATGTATTTCGGGTAAGAGTGAAGGTTCCAAGAGTTTCTCCCTGGGAATCATAAGCCGTCAAGGTATTGCCGGAAACCGTCCAGCGAGCAATTAAGGCGAAAACCTTTTCAATGAGGTCTGCAATTCCCGAAATACTGGATGAAGCCGCCGCCGACTTTGCTGCGTCATAGGCGTTTGTCAATGTCATCGCGTCGCCTGGTTTGGCCGCGGTTTTGGCCGCGTCGTAAGCCGCCGTCAAATTCATCACGTCGCCCGCCTGAGCCGCGGTTTTCGCTGCGTTGTAAGCCGCCGTCAAATTCATCGCGTCGCCCGCCTGAGCCGCGGTTTTCGCTGCGTTGTAAGCCGCCGTCAAATTCATCGCGTCGCCTGCCTTGGCCGCAGTTTTGGCCGCGTCGTAGGCATTGGTCAACGTCATAGCGTCACCTGGTTTGGCCGCGGTTTTCGCCGCGTCATAAGCCGCTGTCAATGTCATTGCGTCACCGGCCTGAGCCGCGGTTTTCGCCGCGTTGTAAGCCGCCGTCAATGTCATTGCGTCGCCCGCCTGAGCCGCGGTTTTCGCCGCGTTGTAGGCAGACGTAAGAGAAACCTCACCGGTCAAAGTTCTGGAAGCGTAGGTCCACACTTCCTGCGCCGTCGCCCCGCCGCTCCCGCTGGAAGTCAGAGTCCGGGTGACGTACTCCCAGACCGCCTGGGCAATGGCGGCAATATCCGCCGCCGTGATGCCCGAACCGCCGGAATTTTCAAAACTGTAATCCAAAGAGGACAGATCCCCGTAGGATTTTGAGGCAAGATCGCCATAAGTCAAAACCGTCATGGTTTACTCCTATTGGTTATTCCGAAACTTCGCCATCCAACGATCATAATCTTCCGGCCAGTCGAAATCACATGTTTCGTCCGGGGTGAGCCAGACTACAAGATCATGGTTTTGGTGACACTCTGAATAGGGAAGTCCAAGAAGTTTCATACGCAGCTCGTAACCGCCAAGGTCTTTCGCCAAGCCTTTGAAAAGGTCTTGCCTGTACTCTTTGACTGCTGCTTTGAAAGACTCGTAATCAACAGCCTTGACTGCGACCTCTTCTTCCCAGTCATTAACCGGATTGATCGTGTGGAAAAAAGCGAATCGTTCCGGGGTGGTTTCCAGCACCTGTCTCAGCGCGTTTTCCGTCCAGTAAACATCACCCAGTACAAAAGTACACGGTTCATTCAGACACTCGGTCGGATGCTGATCAATGAGCCACGTGTTCCGTTTCGGCGTGAATCGCGTGGTTCCCTCGATCTCAAAAGCAGGATCAGAGGAGGAAATCAGAATTTTGGAAACTCCTAGCTGTTTCAAAAGCCTGACCGTTCTATGAAGCAGCGGTTCACCGTCAATGGGAATCATCTGCTTTTTAACACCGAGATAGTTGTTCCAACGGCCCCCTTTGCCATTCGCACAAATAACGACTTTCATGCTTCTTCCTCCTCTTCTTCGGCTTCTGCATCATAAAGAGCACCTGCCGGTAAAAATACCTGGTTTTCCGGGTCGAAATATTTGAACTCATTAAAGAATGTGGTCTGTCTGAAAGTCCAGTCCTTCAAGGTGGAAGGAATTCCCCCACGCTGACCGGCAATGAACCGCAGCGGGGCATAAGCCTTGATCTGGCCCGACCATTGGGCCAAAGCCAGCAAGTCATCGTGAACATGACGGCAGGGCCAACGTTCGCTGTCCAAAATGGACAAAATTTTCTGGATTGAAGCCGGGTTTACGATAATGCAAAAATTACCTGGTGTATAACGACACTTCAAAACATGATCGTTTACTTTAACGGGATAGGCATAAAGCAAATCTTCATGCCGCCCGCCCGGGAACAAAATGTCCCAGTCGTTTGGGACGTTCGCGGTGAAATCTGCGAGCGCGTTGGCGAAATCGCTGTAAAACGCGCAGTCATCCTCGCAGATCATAACCGGCTCGGAATGTCCCTGGCTTAAAATTGCTTTAAGGTTCTGAACCAAGGCCCAAGCGTTCGCGGTTCCTTTCCACCAAGCCGGAACTTCGACTTCCTCTCCGGTCTTGGCCGCGTAAACAATCGGCTCGGGAAGTCCTGCCGGATACGCCGCCTGAAAACCTTCCAAACGATCCGTATGAGAAGGAACATTGATAACATATACTTTCATGGATTAACCTCCTTAAAAAGCTGCTCAAGAGCCGTAATAGGAACCGGAATAAGACCCGCTGTTATACGAAAAAGCGTATGTCAGCATGGTGTAATGAATATTCAAAACGAAATAACTGTATTGATAATCCGGGTTTTCCAAATAGATGGAACCATTGCTGACAGAAAACCGGCTCGATGCGAAAGAGTCTGTTCCTTGAAGGAGCGACACCGAAATAACCGATGGATAGTTGGTGTAATCAACAACAACGCGGTATTTTTTTGCGCTTCGGTTGTAATTCGTATCTACAAAGATCGCCTCCACATCCAGAACGGCATATCCGGTGGAAGTTACTTCAATTCCCAGATCTGTCGTACTGTAGGAACTTCCCGGATAGCTGCCGCCGCTGATTCCCTTCCAGCCTGCAATACCCTGAACATAGCTTGACTCACTGTTTTTCATGGTATTGACTGAGTTGGAAATATAGGATTGTGCAGAATCACTTCCAAGTATAACCGTTTTGCTCCCATAAGCCTGAGATGCAGAACTGACAATGCAGCATGAAGCCCCTGAAACACTGTTGCTGGCGTCTTTGTAACCAATGGTCACCCCGCCGGAGCTGTTTTTCTTCTGAACAACGTCTCCGATCGCCTTGAAATTGGCAACAATATCACCGCCAACTCCGGTATTGGGGCTGCCCACAATGGGGTCCCCTGCATCTCCGGGGACTGTCAAATAACCTGCATACGTAGATTTTGCCATGGATTACTCCTTTCCTTTTTCAATGTGATTCATAAGGATTTGTATGGTTTCCCGGTTGTCGTTAAATGCTTTTTCGCAAATCTCGTACATGTGCTCGTTTGATTGAACCAAGGCCGTGATCGCCTGAGTGAGCATTTGAACCGACTCGGTGTTTTTGTCAAGTCGTTGACTCTGGCTCTTTGCAAGCCAGTAAATGATTCCAGCCATGACGACGAACGCCAGCCCGTAATCAGTGAGGTATTGAATGAGCGTCTGGTCCATTTTGCGCGTCCTTTCAGGCTATGGTCAATGTAGGTTTCAAGGTCAAATCGTAAGGACATTCAGCATAAATGATGAAGCAAACGTCGGCGAAAGACCCACTCAGGAAACGCCGAAGCGTATGTTCACTCATCCAGCCGCCGATGGGTGGAGTACCGTCCTTGGCCGGATAAATCGCGTCATGAGAGTTCATCCAGTAAAGGTAACGGACACCGTTGACGATCTGGAAACCACCTCCCGCGTGAGCGTGTGCCCAGGCCCCAGAGATCTCCACGACTTCAACACCATTTTCGTCGGTCACGCGCCCGGGGGCGATGCCGACGGAGTTTCCAAGAAAGACCGTGAATCCCTTTCGACACGCTTCCAGAATCGCTTCGGCCGGATCGTTCCCTTCGTAAAGGCAAAAAGAAACCTGATGCTTTTTGGCATTTTCGTTTGCCTGGTCGCTTCGGTGGGTCGATGATTTGGCCGGATCATAGTCTCCAACGTCGGACGTGAGGAAAAGACCGACCTCGTTGCCGTACTTTGCCATCATGCTGATGGACTGACCTCCGTAAACGCTTCCGCCCTTGGACAAAAGCCAGGTCATGAAGGGGTTGTATTTCTGGGGCTTTTGTTCTGAATACTGGAATGCCGTCTGGATCAGAGTGCGCATCGTCGCCGCGTTGGAGAGACCAAAGCCAGCGCAATTGGGACGATATTCCTGACTGGCAGTAAAATACTCTTGCCAGTTGAATCGGGTCCACCAATGAGTTTCAATGTCGGGCATGTTTTTGAGAGCCGCCTCGAAGCTGCGCCACTCAACGACCGCCGGGGTCTTGGTAATATCACCGTCCCAAGGGACCGCCGAAGCACGCAATTCATCCATGACTTCGGGGGTCTGGGAATTGGGGATGCAGCCATACTCGCACATCGGATTTTTCATCACTCAACCTCCTTCAGAAAAGTTTCAAAAGAGGTCTTGACGGTTTCCGCCGTCGAAAAGTCCGTTCTCTCAGTCCAGGCTTCAGTGAGAGTCTGGAGGTTTTGTGAAAGGTGACAGGAACGACCGTCGCAAACCTGACCTTTGGCCATGATGGTCTGCTTAAAAGTCGAACGCGCACCACTGGGAGTCTTAATCGAGCCGTTTTCCACTCCGTCAATGACCGCTTCCAGAGCAGCACGCGCAGCAGCCTTTTCGCGGTCCGTCAGTTTGACGACCGGTGAAGGGGAAGGGGCAGGTGCCGGTTCGGGGTCCGGTGCTGTACCGATCTGGATCGCCGTCTGGCTGATGACCGGTTTGGAATCCTCGACTCCAAAAAATATGATTGTGAACTTTCCTTCATGGTGAGCCACGAAATACAAGGTCCGTTCATTGGAGTCTTTTGCCAAATCCGCCCCCTCTGGGGGGTAGATCAGCCAGTCTCCCTGAATGTCAGACTGAAAAACAGTGAGCCGCCCTGGTTCCGCCTTCTCGGGACCGGTCAAAGTGGCCGAAATCCCGAAAAGGGGAAGAAAAAGGGAAAAGCAAAATGTAAAAAACTGTAATTTTCGCATAATCACAAAATTTTTATTTCCAGGGAGTGTTCATGCCCCACAAAAGAGCAAAATCCATCGCCATACCCGTTTCGAGCTTTTCGGAACTATAAATCGTATCTTCTTTCGGAGCACCGCAAGAAACCCCGCTGAGATTGCTCTGCTCGATGATGCCTCTGACCAGCTTGACGAAACGTTCCACAGCGTTCGTATCGTTCGCCAGGTTTTCGATCGTCTTGACGATCCAGTCGTCGAGTTCCGTGCTCGTTTCCGCAGCTTTTGCTTTCAGTGCCCTCAAGAGACGCTGGAACACGGCCTGGACATTTTCGACCGTAAACACCTCATAAGTCATTGCAAGCAACTGCCTTTTGAGCAATTCAAAGAATAATGCTTTTGCCATGATAAATAATCCTTTCTTGGGTGTGAAGTCTGAAGAGTGAAGTTAAAAAGCCTTCAGCTTTAAGGAGAAACTATGAGGAATCGCAAAAACTCAATTCCAAACTCCACTCTCCAAACTCCACCTAAAACTAAGCCGCTGCCGCCGCCGTGCAAGACGGAGTGAGATAAATGGTGCAGCTCGTAGCCGTCGCACTCGCCTCTTCCGCCGCGTAACCACACAAAATGTAGCCTTGCGCGGACGCATTGTAAATCTTTCCGTTGGAAGGATTCACATAGACCAGTTGCCCCGCGGTCAGCGCATTCGAGACGTTATACTTCGAGACCGTGAAAACGCCTGAAGTGGCCAACAGGCCGGGGGCGTTCGCCTCGATCGTGTTTTCCGCGTACCCGACCAAAGAGCCGCTGACCACCAAAGAACCAGCCGTCACTTTGGCACTGGGAGTATGGGGAATGTGGTGACTGTTCTGGCACTGGATCGGAACGAGGAGGAGTTTACAGGTCGTATCCGTAGCAGCCGCCGCCTTCAGCGCATACCCGCAAGGCAAAAAGCCCGCCGCGTAGCTGTTGTAAATCTTGCCATTCGCAGGATTCACGTAAACGAGCTGACCGACAGTCAAGGGGTTCGCGCTGTTATGTTTCGCCACGTTTTTGAAAACGCCGCGAGTAGTGATGGTCCCAAGTTGGCCCGCTTTAATCGGGCTTTTGGTAATACCGACAATGGAGCCGATGACCACAAAAACACCACTTTCCGTGTCGGAACCGGGGATGTAGTCAATGACGTCCATATCCGATGAAAAAATCGCGTTCATCTTAAATATTCCTTTTTATTGCCGGTTCTGTCCAAAATGGACAAAACCGTGGTTTAAATTTTAGCCAAAGTGTGGTTGAACTCAGGTCGTGCCGTCGGAGTAAACCGCCGCACGATGGTCGAGGATTCCGAAACCGTACTCGAAGAAGGTCGCCCAGCTCGCGCCGATGACTCCTTCCGGTGGCTGGACCTGAGTGATGTGAGGTTCGGACGCGCCTTGCAGTCGCGTTTCTCCAAGGATCGGAAGTTCCTGGGGATCAGCCAGCAAGAACCAGCCCGTGTTGGATCCGTTGGTATGGAAACCACTGGAAATGTAGCTGGAAACGATAGGCTGAAACTTGTAAAACGTATTATTGAAGACGGAAGAAGAACCGTCGGGACCAGGAATGATGTTCGTTTCCTGGAAAAGTTTGTTTGCCGTTCCCGCAAGGTGAGGCGGAATAAGCAGGTATTTCCCATCCAGTTCAAGAGCTTCCTTTTCGTCGGGGTCGCTTCCCAAAGCCGTCTGAAGTCGGAGCGCAGCCGATGCCGCGTCGAGACCGGCAATGGAGAGTGCCGCCGTGATTTTGTTGCCGTTCGCGATGCTGAAGGTCGAATCGCCAGTGAGAGCGTCCATGAGCTTCCGCATACCGCGTCTCTGACGCTTGCGCTGATGCTTGATGCCTTGCTTCATAACGATGTCAACGAAACCTTCGACAGTATCATTAATGAGAGCTTTTCGGGTCAGAGTGAGCCGGCTTCCAGTCATGGTCATGGCAATGTCGTAGTCTTCGCCAACGATCGTCGCATGCTTCAGCGGACCATCTTCAGCCGTTTCTTCAGGGAGTCCATAAACCTCGTACTGGGTGAATTTGGCGTCATGGAAGTTTTTAACATCCTGTCGCTTGGAGATTTTGGAAACCGCATCTTCGACGCGCTGGATGCCTTGGAGATAAACGATATTAAGAACGTTGGACAAAATGCCCAAAGGATTTTGCGTACTGTAGGCATTCGCGCGAACGGTCTGGGGACGGAAAAAGGCTTCGACGAAACCATCCTCGGTGCCCTGGTAGATTTGACCGGTCGCTTGACGGATCATCTCAAGAGCCATGGCCTTGACCGAAAAGCCATTAAACCGCTTCGCCAAACCCTCGCAGATCGCGTTATTGCTGAAACCCGCCGCCTTGACCTGGTTTTCGGAGATACCCAGATTTCGGAGGATCGCCACGGAATAAACGTCAAGAGGATTCGGAGATCCCATTGATGCTCTCACCTGGCCTTTCCCCATCTGGGAGGCACGCGAATTCGTCCGGCTGTGGGCGCGTACTCGTTGAGCCTTGGCTTTGGCCTTGGTCTGATCCTGTTTGTCTTCGGGATCCCCGCATTCAGATTCAACGGCACCTTCAGAGGAGGAATCAGAGGTGTTTTCCTCTTCTTTTTTCTCCGTTTCGTCCGTTTCTTCCGCCTCGGCCTCCGACTGTTCGTCGGTCGGTTTTTCGGTCGATTCCTCGGCTGCTTCTTCAGCTTCGGCCGGTTTCTCTTCCAGACGCTTCTGATAAAGTGCATAGGATTTCTCGAAAATGCACATCTGATCCAGCGTCAGGGCCTCGGGGTCGTACCCCGCTTCTTCAATGAACTTTTTGAGATTTGGGTCCATTTTCAAATTTTTCCTTTCCACTGCTCTGGCGTGGATAATGACAGCATTTCGCGCATCCCCGCCATGGTTAACGAAACTCCCCTCTTGGAGTGACCATCGCCGAACGACAGCCAGAGGGCCTATAAAATCGCGTCTGTTGACGTTGATTTTCTGATTTTTTCCGATGTACTCCACATCGCGATCCCTGTCAAACGGCTCGCTTGCGATGCTGCATTCCCATCGCGTGTTTTTCCCTCGGTATTCCTGAAGGACTTGCAGAGCTGAATAGGTATCGAGAAAGTGGCCTTCGGCGAAAATTTGCGGTTTTCCATCGACCATGACTTTTTGTGGAGTGATTTCTCCCACCACTCTTTGACCGTCATGGTCGAAGCAACATGGGACTTTTGAGGGGAGAGTTTTCATCCCCTCTATGTCCAGAATCACCCCAGTGGTAAAGCCATTGATCCAAAGGGTTCCGCCGGAATAGAGGGGCGAAAACTCAAACTTTTTGTCTGTCAGGCTGAATGCCGCCTGAACCTGAATCTTGAGCAAAATCGTCCTCCTTTCTGTCGGTCTCGACCTGCTCGAAGTCTTTTCCCAAAGCCTCGATACACATTTTCCGCGACATGAATCCAGCCGCCATCGCCGTGCTTAAAGCCTTGACCTGGGCCTCCATATCATAAGCAGGAATCGGGGGCCAAACCCAATACCTCGGAATACGACTGAGCCTGAACTGATATTTTTTGACGATTTCAGCCGCGATGTCGTCCACCGCTGCCAGGCACTCCATGAACCTCTCAAATACACGGTTCAAGACCATTTTTTCGAGCCGTTGCCGTATGAAGGAAACGACTTCCCAGTAAACGATCATTTCGCCGCGGAATGAGGAATAGTTATGTTTCTCAAAATTGTTGGTGAGCATGGCTTTGGTGAGCTGCATGCCCGCCGCGTGTTTTTCTCTTTTGGACTCGATGTAGGGTCCGTAATTGCTGGTCGGCCAGTTCGCGGATCCCTGCTTGTAGGTGAGACCTGGGAGAAGTTGCTTGATTTCTCCGGGGTTCGGGGCCGTGTAAGTCGGTTGGAGTTCGATCTTTTGACCGACTGCCGCGTCCGCGGGGCACTCGACCACGCCGCCGCTGTTTCGAGCCGCTGCGTTGGCCGCGCCAAGGTGGTACTGTTCGTAGATGGATGTTTCCGCGATGTCGTTCAGCACCGACTGCATCCACGGCATGCCGCGATGCTGATCGGGAAGCCGCGGAATGAAAAAGTGGATCATGTCGCACGCCGGGACCTGAACCGCCTGCCAATTCCAGTCAAAGTTCGGATTGAGCGTTTTGGGGATCACAAAAAAACTTTTGGGGTGAAGTCCCTTGAACAAAATTCCACCGACGATATTGGGATGGGTTTCGCCTTCGATCGGGAAGCGGACTCTTTTGGCCTCGATCTGTTCCAGGTTGAATTGCACGTCTTCAATCTCTGGATCGTAAACCATTCTGAAAAAAAGTTCGCCGTCGAACTGAAGGGCTTCGACCGCCTGGCGAATATGCTCCGTCAGATCGATCGCCTCGCTGAAGTAGTACCACTCCCACTCAATATGCTCCCGTTCCTCCTCGCTGAGTTCCGGGGCTGTGGGATCGGAGCCGCCTCTTCCTTTTTCTTTCGCGGAAATGATTCTCAAAGAGGGGCCTTTTCCGCCGGTCGCATGGATCCCACTGATGAACGCTCCGTGGTTCGACGTGCCCTCGTTCAAGTAAACTTTCCGGGAGTTGGCACGCATTTGACGCAGCGTCGCTTCCTGGGTGATCACGTCTGCGTATTCGTCGGTCGCGTCTGAAAAGTAGGCTTCGAGCCGCTTGGGTGGAAGGGCCGATTCAAAAATCTGTGCCTGAATCCTGGCCAGTTCCGATGCCTGAACCGTGGAAGTTTGGGCCTTGGAGTCGCGCTTGGTAAAAATTGAAAAAATTTTCATCGGCTTTACCACTTCGTGTCATAGGGAGTGCTTTGAATGGTTTTCGCGTAAATCCCGTCCGCTGCCTTCAGTTCCTCTCTCTGTTCCAGCTTGGAAAGAGTATCCAATGGAATCATCCCGACGGAATGCCCGCCGGAATTGACCGAAACGACGCCGCCTTCAATAATGCTTTTCTTCGTGGCCGAAATGGTGTCCAAAATGGACAGTTCCGCGTTTTGGGTTATGTCACTCATGGAAATCTCCTTTCAACACCCGTATCATAACAGAAATTTTGAGTATTGGAAGGGTTTTAAAATTGCTTTTTGTCCACCTGTAGTACAGGTGGAAATTTTTTTCAAAAAAAATAAAAAAATCCCCGTTGCCGGGGATCGTTCTAAAAGTGGTGAGGTATAAAAAATGGATGAAATGGGGGATAAAGGGAGAGGTATGGTATTTCTGATCCTGGTACTCCTCCTTAATCCGCGTGTACTTCGTCAGACGATTCCTCGTCCCAAATGTCGTAACTGGCAATACAATTTCCGATGGGTTGAATGCCCAAACTCTCAATACCTTCTTCGATTTCTTCCTTGACGATTTTTTTCAAGCACTCGATGAGATCTTTCTTTTCATTGAAGAAAACGTCCAGTCCAAATCTGCGTTTCATTTGGTTTCCTCCTTGGTTTGGGCTTCCTGCTCTTCATAGTCGAGAAAGTGTTTGGCCAGGGAAAGTGCGATGGAATTCCCCCAGTTTGTAAAATGGATCGCAAAATGCTCCATCGCGTAACTCATCTCCTTCTTGAAGTTTTTTGATCCCGGTTTGGGAATTTTGAGTTCAAAAAAACCGGCAGAGTATTTTCGGGGAATGTAAAAAATGATGGAACTCTTCGTCTCTTTCTTCTTTGGGGCTGGATTAAGAGCCTCCAGCTTTTGGATCATGTAGTCTCTGAACGTCATGTGGTTTCCTCCTTCTGTTTAATTCCGAACAAATCCATTCCAGAACGCGCCCATAATGTTGCATATTCCTGATCGCCCGGATGCTTGCCATAATCGTCCCAAGCTCTCAGAAACCTGGACAATTTTTTCTTGGGAAACCATCTCTTTTCTTTTGCTTCATTGAACAGGTCCCAAAACGTTTGAATTTCAGGCGCAGTTGGTGGTAATCCTAACCACCGACCTTCAATCATGTCCAACCAACAGAGTTTCAAAAAGAATAAAACATCTTTCTTAGTTTCGATCGTGCAAATCACCAAACGATATGGATTAGGTTCCCTATTTTTTTTGCTCATGTGTTTCCTCCGTTTCGATGTTAAGGATTTTAGCCAGTTCGGACTTAATTTCTGGATAGGGGATTTTCTCATAAGGCTCGCAGTGGGTGAGCAGGTGCAAACGGCAACTGTTTGCCCTCTTCACCACTTCACAATACTGAATGGGGGAGATGATACCATTGTCCTTCAGTGCATCAATATAGCCTTGGAACGTATTCCAGTCCGCCCCCGTTGACCGGCGGTTCTGCAAAGTGTAGATGTAGTGAAGCAAACGTAAAAGTGAAATTTTGGTCATT
>JAFSMO010000022.1 GCA_017447865.1 Thermoguttaceae bacterium | reverse complement strand
TATTGGACGGAGTCGAGTGGTCCTTCCTGCCTGCATGCGGGGCACTCATCAACACCCAAACCGGAGAAATCACCACGATGTGGTCCCAGGACCGCCAGCAGGTATTCGACGTCCTCCATAAATGGTACGCCGATCGTGAAAAGAAGCGCCAGCAAGCCCTCGAGCAGAAAGGAGAAAACTAAGATGCAGACCCCCGACTTTTACGCAGACCTCGCCCGGATCAGCACTACCCACGCCGCGAACCTCGCCGCCGATCACGGCTGGCAGATCACGCCGGAGCACATCGCCGGAATCTGGCAGGCGCTACTGGATCACCCCGATCTGCCGGAGCTTTGGGATTCCCCCTTCTGCTTCTCCGCCCTGGTCCAGGAAATCACCGAAACCTGGCTCAGCACCGAAGCGTTCCAGATTTGGTAGCAGCCCCGCCCCCGCACGCGCCCAGCCCAGCTGGGCTTTTTTTAATCGCACGCCCCGAGCCGCCGGTAGATTTCGTATACGAGCCTACCCGCCACGCCGATCGTGAAGAAAAACCGCCCGCACCGGCGCTGGGCCTTCGGAAATTTTGGGTATTTTTTGCTAATGCGCTAGACTTTTCCTGCCGATGAGGTATAATATAAAAAGAAAGAAGGGTGGGACCCCTTTCGAGGCCCCTGTTTTTTAGAAGAATTTTTTCAGGATTCTCCTAATCGCGAGCTTGAAGGTTTGTGAGACCCGTTTCCATAGCTCTTGAAAAAATTCCCTTCTGTTCACATTCATCACCTCCTTGATTGGTTCCGAAGGGACTACATAAGGAGGTTTTTTTCTGCCCGCATTCATCGGAACCCGCAGCCGGATCCCGCATGATCGGCGAAAAATGGCCCCGTACCCGGCGCCGTTTCTCAATTTCGTATACGAGCCTACCCGCCAAACACCCCACCGAGCGCCAGCCGATCGTGAAAAGTGGCCGCCACCCGCCTCCAGCGCTTCGCGGATCTCGCCTGACGGCCATGCCGATCGTGAAAAATCACCCGCACCCAGCCCCACGTCCAGCAATTTCGTATACGCCGCTCACTCCCCCACACCCCTCAAATTCTCCATCTTCACCCCGGCGGCGCTGGCCAATCGTGAAAAGGGGCAGCCGATCGTGAAGAAAAACCACTCCCGGCGAGCCGAAAACTGCCCCGAAAACCGGCTTTTGGGTTTTGATTTTGTACGACTGAATAATGATTCTCGAACGGCTTGAAATTGCCGATCCAAGAAAAAAGAAATGCCGGAAATTTGCGACTCGGCAAGAGGCCCGTTTCGGGGCATTTACGGTTCATTATTGCGAAAACTAACATACGTTATTCAAGTAATTGGAACTTCGCCTAAAACTCCTAGAATTTTTATTTTCCCCAGATTGAGAATTAATTTTAATTGCGATTTTGCGACACCTTCCGGCTTTGATTAAAAATTGATTATGCGCCCCGGATATTGACCTCAGCGCCCCGTTTGCACCCCGGAAAATGCCCCGGATATTTTCGGAAAGAGCCACTTCGAACGAGGGGCGTTTCACATCGTTCTCCGACGGCTGTAAAGATTATCGCATTAATTTTCATGCCCCGGATGCCCCGTTTCTTTTCCCTATTGTGGCTATAGAGGGGGTAAGAGTAAACGAATTAATTAAAAATTAAATTAAAAAACCCCCCTCAAAAATTATTGGCTGAAACGCGCGAAGAAAGGGGGCATCCGGGGCGCAAGTTTCGAGACGGGGAGACAGGATCGGCTAAATTTTCACGATCGGCTAGGGGAGCCAAAATCGGGTCGCCGGGGTGGAGGGACCATCAACCCCACGATCGGCGGGATATTACAGCCGGAGGGAAGGAAAATTCCCTACACCCCTCAAAAACGGCCAAAATGGGCCATTTTAGGCCGTTTGAACCCCAAATACGACCGGAGAGACCCCTCCGACCGTTGCGCGGCTTGTACGAAAAATGGACGACAATCGATAAATGAATAAAAGAGAGACGATTCAAAATAACTGTATGGAAATCTGGGACTGGGCCGGTATCTCTACCCCCATCGCCGAGGCGGTATCTCTACCCCCGCGCCCGCTCGCTTTCCACGATGTGCAGGCCCGCGGCTTCCAGGCAAAGTCGTATACGCGACCCACCGACAGCAGCACCCGCCAGACGCCGCCTGCGGCTCGCGGATCGCGGGCGGACCGTTCACTCCACGACCGGCACGACGGCACGCAGACGGCCACCCAGGGCCGATTGTGCGGACGTGGCGACGCAGACCTAAAGAACGCCGCCGAAACCGCCCGATACAAGGCCTGGAGGCCCACTTTCCACGATAGGCAGACCGCGAAACAGAGGACGAGAGGCCAGCCGGACCGACAGCCCGACGGTTTCACAAGGTCAAAACCAGTGAAAATACTTAAAATCCATTGCAAAACTGTTAAAATAGGGAGAGATGGCGCAAAATTGAAAAGTTTGAAAAGCGGTTTTTTAATCAAAAATCCAGAAAAATAGGTTCTTTCTGCGATTTTGCAAGGCTTCTCAAAGCACGATTGAGGTCCGCGCGAGTCTTTTATCGCTCGCAAATAATTTCTCTCTTTTTCCGAAAATCCCCATCTTCCCAACTGCCGTATATTGCATCGGCAGGATCCCTAGACTGCCCCGCCGATTTGCTCTCAAACTGGGCCTCGCCTTTCCAGATTGGGAAAAGGCAGCTCACCCCCGTGGCTCAGATTGGAACGTGATGCGACTCTGTCTTTTCAACTCTCGCGAGGGATCGGTTTGACTCTGACCGGATGCGAAAAGCAATTGTGAAATAATTAAAAACGCCGATTTCACAATGGGTCTTTGATCGTCTCCATCTCCGCCAAATGCGTCACGGCTGATTGGACATGCTATGACGTACCCGTGACGCTTTGCGTGTTTTTTCCGAGCAGGTTTAATTATGCGAAAACTAGGAAGTATAGACAGGCGTGTCAAAATGCAGACCGTGAACAAAATGGGCAGTTTCCAGATCGTGAAGAAGCACCTTCCGGGCCTAAGGCGTCATAGGTACGTCATAGCATGTCACAACAGCTATGACGCCTACGAAAACTGTCCTATATTCACAAGTGTCGTATTTTACGACACGCGATCACTTCCCCTTTTATAGGCGTCATAGGTGTCATAGGTTTTTTTAAAAATATTGCATAAGGAAATTAAAATGAAAAAAGAAGGGAGTAATAAGACTAAATATAAGTGATTCCGTATATATAAAAAAGTTTTTCGGATTTTGCTATGACACCTATGACGCCTATGACGCAGCCGGAAATCTGCCCAGCATTTTACAATTAAATTTCTCACGTACAAACTGAGTGGCTTCAGATCCCCTTCGAGCAGTACGGGGACCAGATCACTCTTCCCAATCAGCCCGCCGAGATCCCGCGCCGAGCATACCTTTCCACGATCTGCAGACCCGCGAAGCCGCTGACGGCTCATTCTTTCCAATCTGCCCGCCGGGGAGACCGGACCGGCTCACACTTCCACAATGAGCAGACCAAGCGAGGCTGCTGACGGCTCACTTTTCCTAATCGGGCAGTACGCCGGTGAAACCGGACCGGGGCATACTTCCACGATTGGCTGGCCGGTGAGGCTGCTGACGCTCACTCTTCCCAATCAGGCCTGCCGGGCTCCCGTGGCCTGGCGTGCTCCTCCCAATCAGCAACACGTCAGAGGAAGCCGGACCGGTTCACACTTTCACGATGGGCAAACCGGCAAGGCTGCAGACGCTCACTCTCCCAATCAGCCTCGCCAGGATCCCGTGCCGAGCTTACCTTTCCACGATAGGCAAGCCGGCGAGGCTGCAGACGGCTCACTCTTCACAATCGGCCCGCCGGGAGTCCGTTGCCGAGCTCACCTTTCCACGATTGGCAGACCAGCGTGGCTGCTGACGCCCATTCTCACCAATCAGCTACTACCGTGACCCGTCGTCTGGCGTACTTTTCCCAATCGGGCAGTACGCCAGGGAAACAGGAACGGCTCACACTTCCACGATTGGTCCATTTCTTCAATATTCCTGAAAAATCTCAGTTCTCAGATCGCCCCCTTGACAGTGGATTTTCTTGTATTATAATTATTTTGCCGGAGACTGGCTTTCAAAAAACGACCAATGCAACCTTTGAGTACAGCAGTGGCACGAGTACAGTACAGGTCCTTTCAGCGTTCTTCGGATAATGATGTAGCTCCATGTATCCCCATGGAGTGATCGTACGGTATAAAAAGCATAGCCGAGCTATTTTCTGAATAAGGCGGTGACAACGAAATGTTAGGAGCAATCATCGGCGATATTGCCGGATCCAGATTCGAGTGGAAAAACAGGAAATCAAAGGACTTTGAGCTGCTTTCTCATCTCAAAGGATGCAGGCCGACGGACGACAGCGTCATGACGCTCGCGGTCGCGCAAGCGATCCTGGACTGCGGCGGCAGCTGCGACTCGTTAAGTCGGCAAGCCGTCATGCGGATGCAGGAGCTTGGGCGTAAATATCCTCATGCCGGGTATGGCGGTTCGTTCCGCAAATGGATTTATGACGACGATCCTCAACCGTATAAAAGCTGGGGGAACGGGGCGGCGATGCGCGTCAGTCCGTGCGGTTTCGCTGCTTCGACGCTCGATGACGCCAAAGCCATGTCGGCGGCGGTGACGGAAGTCACGCACAATCATCCGGAAGGCATGAAGGGAGCCGAAGCGGTTGCCGCAGCCATCTTTCTTGCCCGAAGCGGGAAGAGCATGATCGAGATCCGCGATTTCATCGAGGCGCACTATTACAAGATCGATTTCAAACTGGCAGACATCCGAGCGACGTATGAATTTGACGTCTCGTGCCAGGGATCGGTGCCGCAGGCGCTCGAAGCGTTTTTCGAATCCACCGGCTTCGAGGACACCATCCGGAATGCCGTTTCCATCGGCGGAGACAGCGACACGATCGCGGCGATTGCGGGGGGAATTGCCGAGGCTTATTACGGTATTCCGGCCGACATTCGGAAGCTCGCGCTGACGTTCCTGGACGCGGCCCAGCTCGAAATCCTGAACGCGTTTGAATCCCGATACGGCGTCATTCTGGAAAAGGCTGCCGGTGATGGCATTTCCCGAGCGGCGGCGTATTCGCCGAAAACCGTCTCCCCCACGAGCCAGGACGCCATGACGGAAGCCGTCCGGGTGACCGAAGAAGCGCAGCACGCTGGAGAGGTCGATGACCGTGAGACCACGGCGAACGCGCTGTACAATCATCTGTACGAGGCCTGCAACATTCTCCGAGGCCCGATCGATCAGGACGACTACAAATCGTACGTCATTCCGATCCTGTTTTTCAAGCGCATTTCGGACGTCTATGACGAAGAAACGGCCGATGCTGAACAGGAATTGGGCGATCTCATCGAGGAGTACTGTGATTATGAGCTGCACACGTTCATCATTCCTGAGGGGTGCCACTGGAACGACGTGCGGAACACCAGCGAAGACGTTGGCAAGGCCATCGTGGACGCGATGATG
>JAFSMO010000021.1 GCA_017447865.1 Thermoguttaceae bacterium | reverse complement strand
TGAGCCCGTATTTTCCGGGATAAACTGCACTTTTTGCCATATTTTTACTCCCGGATTTGTCCCCATTCCCGAAATCTCGCCTTTTGAGGCCTCCGAGAACAAACTGTCCGTCGTCTGCATGTAGTGGTTCAGAGCCACTTCTTTGGTGTGTCCAAGCCACAGGTTGACGTCCTGTTCCGGGTACTTGCGCCGGAGTTCCGTGTCTCGGGTGCTTCTCATGTTTTGGAAGAATTTCGGCCATTTGGCGATCCCAGCCCGTTTCAGGATCTTGGCGAATCGGCTGGTGAGCGCCTGCCCGGCTTCCTGCGCTTTCCTGTTGGTGGCTTTGGGGATCCGGACGATGAAACGGTCGCCACTGAGGCTAATGTCGGACCACTCCATGAACTTCAGTTCCGATGGAATTCGCAATCCCGCGAACCGGGCGAGGCTGAAAATCAGCCGCATCTCGGCGTTCGGGCAGGCGTCCAGGATCTGCCGGGCTTCCTGGAGAGTGACGAAGTAGAATCGTGTTTTGTTCGCCACGTTGCTCCCTTTGAGTTTTGCAAACGGATTGGTCTTGATCCAGCCCATCTCGACGGCGCGGTTGAAAAACTGCTTCACGGTCTTTACCTCGCGTCCCCAAGTCGTTCTGGCAAGCCGTTCTTTCATGGTGAGGTCAAATTTGATGACCCCTTCCGTAATTAATCACCAGCGTGGCGTCATAGAAGGTCAGAAGGGGTGGGGTTTTGTTGTAAATTAGTTGTAATTTGTAGTAAGTTTGTAGCAAGTGAAACGGACTTGAGGCTGGAAAACACGTGGTCCGCGTGTGGTAACCTGTTGTAATATTGCAGTAAGTTACTTACTCAGCGCGACGTGGTTCCGCAGGGCCTCGCCGAAACGCTTGCCGGCGTCGCGGTCTTCGATCTGGTACATCTCATTCAATCCCGAGTCCGTCTCAAGCGTGAATTCGTAACGGTCCTCAATGTTCTCGGTCATCTTCAACTCTGCAATGTCGATAACGGCCACGGTATCTCCGTCCTCCATAATGATGAAGTTCGGGTAGATGAAAATGTCCGCACCGTTGGCGTTCTGCAAAAACAGGACCGGGTAGGGGACCGAGATGATGTCTTTACTTTCCACCTTGAACACGACCGGCTCGCAGACCTTTGTCTTTTGTCCGGCGACTTCTTTCTCAGAAACCACATCGAACACTTGCGAGGTGCAGACCTTGCCAAATGCCTGAGCGAGTTTTTGCCAGGACTCTTCACGGCTTTTAGGAAGACGGACCGACGACCGTAGCCGATACTTCTCCCAGGCGATCTTGGTGGCCTTTTCCTGCGCGGCCAAAAATTCAAGGAACCGAGCGCGAAAAGATACGCCAGCGACCTCGGAGAAGGAATCGAGTTCTGATAGTCCATTAAGACCAACTCAATTTCTTCTGAAAATTCCTCGCACTTCGGATTTCAGAAGATCTCAAAAAAAGAGCGACTGAAGCGGCCAAGAAAAAGGGAATCACTTTTTCCGAATTTGTAAGAGAAGCAATCGTGGCTTCACTGGAAAAAGGTCGAGATGACCTTCAATCACAAATCGACGAAACCTTCGGGCTGCTGTATCGGCGGAAGGACGGCGCAAAATACGGGGAGGACGTTTATGCGCGTCGTTCCCGTAAATTTTTTAAAAATTCTCGTTTTTTCTCGCAGGGGACTAACAATTTCTGAAATTTGGCGTATAATATTCTTAACGTATTCGTATCGATTGAGCTTAAAATTACTCGGAGTCATTCCGGAGCATTAAAATGAAGGAACACCACGGTTTCCAGATCCTTTCCGTTTCACGTATTTTGATGGCAGCGTTTTTTGCGGCGTTTTTGGCCGTGAATCCTTGGGTTCAGGCGGATGTAACCTACAACGACGACTCACTTCCCGGGGCGAACATCGTCACCGGTACAGGCGAAGGCGCCGTCGGCAATGTCACCATCGACATTTCGGGGACGAAATCTTACGATTATGTTATTTCCGGCAACGGCACGCTGACCAAAACCGGCGCGGGCGAGCTGAAGCTCACGAAACAAAACTCGGTTTCCGGCGGCGTTACGGTCAATAACGGCAAGCTGACGCTGACCGCTACAGGCGGTACCGGAACGCTTCCCAAGGACAGTACAATCACCGTGAAAGGATCGTCTTCCGTGCTGAGCGGATCCGGTACGGTTTTGGGTTACGGGACGGGGGCCGTTGGCCGGCTCAATCTTGAAAACGGCGGCTCGATCAACGTCACCTCGGGGCACATTACGATGGGCTGCGTCATGTACCTCAACGACGGCAAATTTACCATAGCCAACGCCACCGACCAGGGCGACGCTTACGGCAACTATATCATCGACCACGGCATCCACGTCACGGGTGGAACGACGAACGTAATTGACGCGAACCGGATCTCGATCCGTAATGACAATCATACTGAAAGCGGCGGTCTGTTCGACGTGGCTGAAAACGCCCAATTGACGGTAAACGCCGTCATCTTTGACAGCCAAATCGCCGCCAATAACCGACCCAACGTGGTTAAGAAGGGCAAAGGGGTTTTGGTCTTCTCAGGTGCGAATACGTACTCGAAAGACACGACGATCGAAGCGGGTACGATTCGGCTGACGGGCGCCGGCACGCTCGGCTCGGCAACAACAGACATCACGGTCACGTCGTCCGCCGCCGACATGTATGCGACGCTTGAATTCGCTCAGGAATCCGGAACGATCGATTTTGCGCGGAACGTGAAAAGCAACTGGTATTCCAATGCCGCAACGGGCGGGAATCAGACCGGACGATTGATCAAGTCCGGCGCGGCAACGCTCAACTTCTCCGGGAATATTTCCAGCACGGGCTTTGAAACCACGGCTGGCGTAACGAATTTCGGAACCGCCGACGCTCCCAACGCCAACGGGCTTCGTTTGGGCTATTTGAGAGTCGACAGCGGCGCGACCGTCAATTATAACGGCGGGACGTCCGGCGTCATGACGATCCTCGGCGGCGGCACCTCGTTCGTCGGGAAAACCGGCAGCGGCACGTGGAACATCAACAGCGGCAGCATCGCAACGGAAGCGACGTCCGGCAACCTCGGCAATCTGAAACTTTACATCGGCGGCGAAACCAGCGCGGATGCCGCTTCGGTCGGTACGGTCAACATCGCCAGCGGCGTCACCTATACTGCGGGCAGTCAGGAAATTCAGGTCGGCTCTTGGGGAACGGGTTACATCAACCTTTACGGCACGATGACCACAAGCGCGCTGCTTCGCCTTGCGGAACATTCCGGCGGGTCAGTGGGTACGATTACCGTCTACGACGGCGGCTCTTTGACGAGCAATACAAACCTGTTTGTCGGCTCCTACGGCGAAGGTCTTGTTGACGTTAAAAGCGGCGGGATCGTCACCGCGAATGGGAGCGTTACGGTCGGTTCAAACGGAAACGGAACCATCCTCGTAGAAAATGGTGGCAGCTTTGAATCCACCGTCAACATGAAACTTGCAGCGATCGCGGGGCAATCTGGAACGATCACCGTTCAAAAGGGCGGCTATCTCAAGAGTCTGGATATTCAAGTGGGTTCCAATGGAACTGGTCTTGTCGACAACTACGGGACGATCGAAGTGACGGATACGGTCAAAATTGGACGCGATGGAGCCTCTGGCAGCGGGACGGTCAACGTCTATAAAGACGCGAAGCTTTCCGCCAACGTGATCTACCCCGGCGTGACGATGCCCGGTACGCTCAATGTGAACGGAGGGACTGTTACGGCAAATACCGTTGCTCTGCACGGTCGTGGACAAAACGCAACCGGAACCGTGACGATCACCAATGGCGGTTCTTTGACGATGGGCACTCTCCAGCTTGGAAACGTAAATTACAGAACATACGCTGTTGACACGACGCTCACGCTTGACGACGGAACGCTGTCGGTTCTCAACGTTACGTATCCTCGAACCGGCGGCTCATATACCAACAATGTTATAGCGACGGTCAACCTTGGAAAAGGCACGGTGATCACCGGTGACGTCCCCAGCAAAGACTCGATATGGTGGAGGGCCGTTGGCATCAATCTGACCTCTGCCGAAGGAACGAACATCCAGGTGGACGAAGGCAAGCTGGCGGTGATCAACTCCTCGATCTCCGGAACCGGAAAACTCATCAAGACCGGCGAAGGGACGCTGCAGATCAACGCGGACCCGTCCGTTCAGACCGCGGTGACGGCGCCCAACCTGACCGTTTCGGAGGGCCGGCTGGACTTCCTTGGCAATACGACCGGCGGGATCACGGTCTCAGGCGGGACGTTCTCTCCGGGCAACTCGGTCGGCACGGCTACGCTCGGAGGTGAGTTCACGCTCAGTTCAGACGCCACGCTGTTGATGGAGCAGGGGCCGGAGGGGATGGACCTGCTGAAAGCCAGCTCCTTTAATGTTGCTCCGGGTGCCATCCTTGATCTGGACATGGCGTCGGTCCAGCCGGGCCGCAGCTACGCGATCATCCAGAACACGTCGGGCGCTTTCGGCGATGATCTCAATATCGATTTCTGGAGCTCATTGCTGTCGGAGGAGGACGCGAATTACTGGATCCTGTCCTTTAATGGGGCGGGCGATACGGTTCTCGCGGCGATCAACGCCAACGCCGTGCCGGAACCGGCGACGTGGATAATTCTTCTGCTCGGCGCGGTGGGGCTTCTGTACGGGCGGAAGAAGTAGGATTCCGGGCGGTTGTTCCTTCAAAAGAAAGAGCCGATTTGGGGCGTTTGTGCGTCTCAAACCGGCTTTTTGGATTTAGAAGCCCGCGCACTTTTCACTGCCTTTTCTGTTTTCTCTCGTTTCCCCAAATTTTTTGACTTTCTTTGAATTTTTTTCTCGCCAGACGAACAAATTTGGGAATTTGGTATATAATAATACTAAATATTCCTTGGTGTGGTTTAAACTGCACCGTCGAGTCATCCTTTTCCAGTTACAAACCCTGAAAACTCAAAATGAAAACGCACGTCGCAAATAAAGTAAAGAGAATTTCCACCCGCATTTTGTCGCGAGGGCGGATCACTTTTCTTTTGTTAGGGGCTTTTTGGAGCAGCGCCTCTTTTGCGGCTCCGGTCGTTTATACAGACGATACGCTTCCGACCGCGAATATTACCATCGGGACGGAAGGCGTTGAATTCCAGCTTTCTGAGGCGAAAACGTACGCTTATACGATGTCCGGCTCCGGCGCGTTTTACAAAACCGGCGACGGAACGCTGACGCTGAATAAAAACGGCAGCACCTTTACCGGAGACGTTTTCCTTGACGGCGGGAAAATAAAAGTCACGGCAGCGTGGACTGGAACGAAATCGGCTTTAGGCACAGTTCAGGCTGGCAGAACGATTAACGTCAACAGCGGTACGGAGTTGATCTTTGCCAATCAGAACATCTTTAACAACGCTCACAATAACATCCCGATTGCCCTGGTTGTGGACGGGGGAAAAATCTCCAACGAGGGAAAGAATTATAATTTCCTTCAGTATGTTACGTTAAAAAATGGCGGCAATTTACACGCCGCTAATGGCAACGATACGTGGGAAGCGTACAAACTTCAAAACCTCAGCGTCGTTTGCAACGCCGACGGCTCGGCCGGTACTGCGGCGACGATCACCGGCGCGAATAACACCCACGCCGTTTTTTCCTTCGGCGCCAAATCCGACGAAGTTGCCACCATCCCGTCCACCATTTACGTTGAGGACATCACCGCCAGCGCCGGTTCTGACCTGATCATTTCCGCTAAAATCGTTGACGCAACCACGGTCAACACGGGCGTTAAAACCCCTGGCGAGATCATCAAAACCGGCGCCGGGACGCTGGAACTGAAAAACGTCTACAGCTCCTATTCCGGGAATTTGACCATTAATGCCGGAACGGTCAAGGTGACCATCGGTTCCAACGCGGACAACCGAACCGGCTCCGCCTTGGGCGCGAGCAATGTGGCTGGAAGAACGGTCACGATCAACAAAAACGCCATTCTCGACCTTGCGGCTACGGATGTGGTCTGCGACGCTCATGCCGATTCCCAGCTTCTTATTGTTGTGGACGGCGGGAAAATCACCAACTCCGGCGCGTATTATGATTTCCTTCATAATGTCACCTTGAAAAACGGCGCCAATATTTATGCGGCCGATGGTAACGATAAGTGGGAGGCGTACAAGATCCAGAACCTTCGGGTCGAACGCAACAGCGACGGCTCGGCGGCCTCTGCGGTGACGCTGACCGCTTCGAGCAAAGAACACGCGGTTTTCACCTTTGGATCGAAATCAAGTACGATCACCACCACCCCGGCGACGATTTACGTCGAGGATATTACCAGCGCCAACGCCAGCACGCCGGATAACGTCGCGGACCTGACCATTTCCGCGAAAATCGTGGACCCCTCCACCAGCGGCACCGTCAAACAGGCGGCTCCGATCGTCAAATCCGGTGCAGGAATGCTGACGCTCTCCAACGGCGGCAACACCTTTACCGGGGACTTCACCATTAACGAGGGGAAAGTAAAGCTCACTCCCGCACGTTCCGGGTCGTATTCCGCTTTGGGTGAAGTGAAGTCTGGCAGAAAGATTACCGTCAACAGTGGTGGCGAGTTGATTCTTAACAGGCAGGACCTTTGTACTGACGCCCATAACCAGAATCCGCTCCTCTTTGTTCTGGACGGCGGAACGATCTCTAACGAAGGCGCGAATTACAATTACCTGACGAATCTTACCTTTAAAAACGGCGGGCAACTCAACGCGACCGACGGCAACGCTACGTGGAAGACTTTCAAGCTGCATAATCTGAATGTGGAACGCAGCGACAGGGCTGACCGTACGCCGGCCACGATCACCGCGTTTGCGGGGGCGGCCAACGCCACGATTGCTTTCGGCGATATAAGCAATGTGATCAAAGTTAGAGACAACAATTCGGTCTCGACCGTCAACGTAGGCGAAATTACGAGCGAGGACGGTTCCGCGGACGACCTGTCCGACCTGATCATTTCCGCCGTTATCGCTGATCCCGTGCACACAGGCAGCGGCGGCAAGAAAAATGCGACCCAAATTATTAAAAAAGGCGCGGGAACCATGGAATGGACCGCCGCGAATACCATCACCGGCCTGACGACGATTTCCGAAGGCACGCTCCGTCTCTCCGGCGCCGGCACGTTCGGCACGGGCGAGGTGGCACTTGGCGCGGACGGGACGCTGGAATTCAAAAATTCGACCGCAACGGTCCCGTCCGCGATTTCCGGCACGGGCGACATTCTCGTCTCGGCCGGAACGGCGAATCTGACCGGTGCGGTGACGCAGACCGGCGGCTCCACGACGCTGGGGAACGGGGCGACCCTGAACGTCGGCAGCGCGACGCTTAACAATCTGGCCGTTACCGACGATGCGGCCGCCGCGACGCTGATCTCTTCCGGGAACTTGACGCTTAATAACGACGCGGACACCCAATTCACCGGCTCGATCACGGCCGCATCGATCGAAAAGACCGGCACCGGCACGCTGCGGCTGAACTCCGGCGAGACCGGCCTGATCAACGTGCCAAACCTGACGGTCTCGGGCGGGCGTCTCGACCTGAAAGGCAATGCGACGGGCGGGATCACGGTCGGCCCGAACACGGTTTTCTCGCCGGGCAATTCCATCGGGACGGCGGAGATCAACGGTACGTTTACGCTCAGCTCGGATACGTCGGCGGTCCTCATGGAGATCGGCAGCTCAAACCCGGGCGAGAACGACGTGATGATCGTCACTGGCGACCTGGAGCTGAACAACGGCGTGATCTACCTCGAACTGGATCAGGCCAGCGGCATGGAGCCGGGTGACCGTTTCACTGCGGTCCTGCACGGCAATAACAGCGCGGCCCTCTCGGAGAACGATTTTATCAACCGGTACATCCGTACGACCGATTTCATGTTTTTGTCTTACGAGCAGCTTACGGAGGGCGAGTATGCCGGTAAGTACGCCATCACGGGAGCCGTTTTCGACGCCAATGCCGTGCCGGAACCAGCGACGTGGGTGATGTTCCTGCTCGGTGCGTTCGGGCTGATGTACTGGCGGAAGAAGTAGTCCGCAACCGGTTTGACCTGAAATACGGGGACGGCGTTTGAGCGCGTTGTCCCCGTAAATTTTTTAAAATTCTGTCCTTTTTTGGGACTTTTTTCCTCTCAGGACTCAAAATTTCTGGAATTTGGTGTATAATAAATATTTGAGTTATTTGGGGACCAGTCTGCACTGGCACCGAGAGCAAGCATTTTTCCTGTTCCTGAATGTGAGAATATAAAATGAAATCACCCATCACAAACAGCCTTTTCGCCCGCATTTTGACGCGCGGTCTGTCAGGTCTTTTTGTTTTAGGTCTGTTTTGTTTTTCTGTTGCGAATGCGGAGGGTATCGCCGACGGCTTTATTCACGGCTACGGGTTTGAAAACAGTTATGCCGACCTTACCGGGTCAACTTCTGGAAGACCTTTGACAATAGGCTCCGGAACTATTTCCTTCACGAATGACGGTTTTATCGGACAAGCGGTTTCAATCCAGGATAAAGGTTACGTTCGGATGGAAGACGCGTACAAAACAGCTTTTGGCATTGCCGATGGCAAAGATGGGAAAATGACCTTTCTATGCTGGTATAATCCCACAAAATTCGATACTGCAGGCCATCCCTTAACAACGAACAAAGACTGGAAATCAGGGAAGAACCCCGGCGCTATTATAGACGCTCAGAACTCTGGCGCCGGCGGTCTGCGCTATAACTTTGGCGACGGTACAGATGCAGTCAACATCACTCCCGATCCCAGCGTTCCTTCAGTCGTTGGCGAGTGGCAGTTTGTTGCAATTACCGCAGATTTATCGACGAATCAGGCGAATTTGTATTACGGGACAGCAAATGGCGATCTTCAACTTAAAGGCACTGGAAATACAAGTAGTATTGACTCTCTTTTGAGCAACTTTAATTATTGGTTTATTGGCATTGAAAACTCAGGTACTTATTATTTCAATGGGAGTATTGACGAAGCGGGATATTGGAACCGCGCGCTGTCGGTTGACGAAATCAATCAGATCTATACGGCCCAGAAAAACGGAACGTCGTTGGCAAGCCAGATTAATTTGGCTTCGTCTGCAACAACAGCCCAGGCGGGTGTTTATACGGACGCCTCAACGTGGGCGGGCGGCGTCGTTCCAGGCGTGGACGCCAACGTCGAAATCAACCATACGCTTACATCCGATTCGAGAACTTTCAATGGCGAAGCTGTTATCGGCGCTGACGGCTCTTTAACCGCCACGGGCTGCGTTTATGTCGGGCACAGTAACGACGGCGTCGCCCGGCTGACGATCAACGGCGGCGACAACGTTTTCAGCGGAAAGACACACAATAGTATTGTCAGCTCTTTGATCATCGGATTCGAGGGCGGGAACGGCGAGTTCGTTCTTAACGACGGTACGGTGACCACAAGCGGATACACGTACGTCAGTTACGCCGGCGGCGGAGAAGCCAAGTTTATCCAGACGGGCGGGACGTTCAATTCCGGCGACAATATAGGTCTTGCGTACCATGCCAATGAAATCGGCTCAATGGAGATTTCCGGCGGGGAAATGAACGTGAACGGGGCGATCCGTATCGCGATCGAAGCCAATTCCACGGGGCAAATGACCGTTTCCGGCGGGAAAGTCACGGCGACTAACTTCCAGATCGGGCGTGCCGGCGCGGGCGAAGCCGCCAAACTGACCATCACGGGTGGTGTCGTGGAAGTTACCGGCGCCATCTACGGCACAGGCGGCGCCAACTCCGGCAATCTTTCCATCTCCGGAACGGGGCAGCTGGTTTTCAATTCCACGACCACAGCCAACGGCATCCGGGAATTGACGTCGTTCCAGGTTGAAGGCTCGGGAAGTGACGGCACCGGGGCGCTTTTATTCAAACAGAGCCTGAAGGGCGCGGCTCCCATTACGCTCACCGGCGACACGACGATCGGCATCGAACCTGGCGCGACGTTTACCCAAACCGCGGCCATTTCGGGAACCAGTGGCCTGACCATCACGGGCGGCGGAACAATGGAATTGACGGCGAACAGCACCTACACCGGCGCGACGACTGTCGAGGCGGGAACGCTCCAGTTCTCCTGTGACACGCTTCCGGTTTCGGCCATGACGGCGACCGGCGGTACGCTCGTACTGGGGACGGAGGGAAATACCATTACCGTCAAGCGCGGCGCTTCCATCACGGCGTCCGGCGGGGCGGTCCGCGTTGACGGCAACCTGGTGTTTGAATCTGCCGGTTCCGGATTTGTCGCCTGCAACGGTTCCTGGACGGGTTCTGGTTCCATTAAGCTGGACGGCGGATACATTCGCGTTGGAACAAACTTTAACACCACCACCGGAATCGATTTCAACGGCGGTTCAATATTAAACAACAATAACGATGCTACTCTGGCTTCCGATTTGACAATTACCAAGGACGGTTCGACCATGCAGGCGGGCTGGAAACTGTCGCTGACCCACACCGGCGCGTTAAAAGGCAGCGCGTCACTGACCGTTGGCAGCGACTCCGGCTGGCTTATATTTGCCGGCAATGGGAGCAATTACCAAGGGTCGTTACTTGTCAAAGGCAACATGCGAATTGGCAAGGCTAATACAGACTCGTCAGACTGCTCGGCATATATTGGCAGCAAGGTGATCAACCTCAACGGCGGAACGATTCAGAACAACAACAATAACCTCACGATCACAAACGATTTGAACGTTATGTCCGAAACCGGCTTCAAAACCGGTTGGAAAAAGAACATCACCCTCACCGGCAACGTGACCGGCTCCGCCAAACTGAAGCAGGTTTCCGACTCCGGCTGGCTGATTCTTCAAACCCACTCGGACAACGATGCGTTTACTGGTCCCTTCCAAACCGGTTGGGCAAGCACGTCATCCAGAGGTCAAACGAAGCTGGCGGCGGAACAGCCCCTTGGCGCGAATGCTGGCGTTCTGTACAACTACGGCTACCTCGACATGAACGGCTTCAGCCAGAAATTCAAAGGGGTTGTGGACGATGGCGCGAACAACAAAAAGGGGAGGATTTACAATACTACCGCCAACAAATCGACGGTAACGTTCGATATTACCTCCCAGAATCTGTCGTACGCTGGAACCATCGAAAGCAACGTCGAACTGATCATCAACGCCAGCGGCGCGGGGACGCAGACGTTTACGAATAACACCAGCAACTTTACCGGCAACGTAACAATCAACGGCGGTACAGTAAAAACGACGACCGCTCATGCCAGCTACTCCACGACGGATCTCGGCGCGTTTACCACGACCGGCGGCAGAACCATCACCGTGAACGCCGGAGCGGAACTGGTTTTGGGGACGAATGATATTCTCGGCGGCTGCGCCAAGTCCAATTTCAACGAGAACAGCGTCCGGTTGATCCTCAACGGCGGCAAACTATCCGGGACGAACAACAACCCGTTGTATAATGCGACGTTCCAGAACGGCGCCGAGGTGTACGGCAATAACAACCGCGACGTTTACCGCTCGTTCTGGCTCATGGGTCCGAATACGGTCTCCTTTGCCGGCGACGGCGAAACGGCGGAAAGCCCGGTCCGGTTCAACGGCGCCGACGGCGTGATTTTTGTCCTCGACAGCGCGGCGCTCGACGTCGATGATATTACCAAAAGCGACGCCTCCGACCTGGTCGTCAACGTGATTTTGGGCAACAAGAGCGAGAGCGTTGTGGCAAATAACTCGCTGACCAAGACAGGCGCGGGGACCATGGAGCTGACTGCCGCCAATACTTATGACGGCGGGACGACGGTTTCCGGCGGTGTTCTTAAACTCACCGGCGCCGGCACGCTGGGATCGGGGAAGGTGACGGTCAATGAAAACGGGACCCTCGAATTTAACGTCACCAGCGGCCCGGCGAAGACCGTGGCGGTCGGAACCGCCAACAAAGTGACCGGCACGGGGCAGATCGTCAAAACCGGTGACGGCACGCTGAAAATCAACGCCGCCCAGAGCACGATGGACGTGACGAGCCTCGTCGTTAAGGAAGGCCGCCTCGACATGAAAGAGTACTTCACGGGCAAGCTGGCGGTCAATAACGGCGCGGCATTTTCGCCCGGCAACTCGGTCGGGACGCTGAATCTCACCGGCGACCTGACGCTTGGCGAAGCCGGCGGCGGCGACTACGCGCAGCTGATCATGGAGATCGGCGGTGCCACAGCCGACAAGAACGACGCGCTCATCGTGACCGGCGACCTGAAACTGACGAACGGCAAGATCTACCTGACCCTGGCGGACGCCTGCGAACTGAATCCCGGCGACGAGTTCTCCATGATCCTGTCGGCCAACAACAGCGCCCAGCTCAAGGAGGATGATTTTATAACCACCTACATCCGCTCCTCGGTCTTCACGGATTTGGTCTACGAGCCGCTGTCTGGCGGGACTTTCGTCATCAGGGGCACGCTCGACGCGAACGCCATTCCGGAACCCGCCACCTGGCTCCTGCTCCTCCTCGGCGCCTTCGGGCTGATGTACTGGCGTAAACGCAAGTAAGATTTCCTTCAGAACTGCCAATCATTCCTGATTTTCAAATAAGGTAACAAAATGAAAACTCACGTCACCAACAGCGCAAACCTTTCCGCCCCCCGCATTTTCATCCGCGGCCGGTTGGCTAGTTTTGTTTTAGGGCTTTTGGTTCTGGCTGCCTCCTCGATGGCGGAGGTGACTTACGACAGCGAGGCGGGAACGTTCACAGGCGACGGAACCTTTTCGGAGGACGTGGATGCCACCATCAGTCTGACGGCGACACCAACGTCCGGGCAGACGATTACGTTCACCGGCAACATCGTTTCCACGGGGAATTTTACCCAGAACGGGGCGGACGTCGTTTTCGGTTCGGGGACCGTCAATTCCTTCAACGCGCTTTATGTCAACAATGGTTCCGCCAACGGCGCAAAAATGACGCTCAACGGTTCCATGACCCTGGCCGAATTGCATGTTGCCAATGTTATGACAACCAATTTGGATATTACAGACAGCGCTGCGTTGAGCGTTTCCGGTAAAGTCTGGATCAACGAAGCGAAAAACGCCCAGGGCAACATTACTCAAACCGGGGGAACGGTCTCCTTCACCACCAGCGGCGCTACCGACGTCCGCATCGGGCACTGGCCCAACACGGGCTATCCGTCCAGATATAATATTTCCGGCGGATCGTTGAGCATTCCCAATACGACCACTTATCTTGCTTGGGACGGTCGCGCCGAGATGAATATCAGCGGTGGCGAGGTCAGTTTGAAAGGTCTTAGTATTTCAAATAGCAAAGACGGCAGAGGAGTTTTCACGCTTACAGGTGGAACGTTTAATATCGGAGACGGCGGCGTTGTGCGCAACAAGAGAAACGCTTCCGGTCCAGCGTCCGCGGAAGTCTATTTGGGGCAGGGGACCATCAACGCCACGGCAACTCAAACCTGGGGAAGCAATCTGACTATTACCCTGACCGGCCGTTCTGCCACGGATACCGCGGACGTTGAGGGCGGCGTGACCACGTTTAACGCTGACGAGGGCAAAACGATCACCATCCCGTCCGTCATCGCCGGCGTTGGCGCTTTGACCAAAACCGGCGCGGGCACACTGACGCTTTCAGGCGCGAACACCTACACCGGCGCGACGACGATTTCCGGCGGTACGCTCGAACTGACCGGCAACGGTACGCTGGGAACCGGTGCAGCTTCGGTCGCTGCCGGCACGACGCTGAAATTCAATTACAGCGCGGACAAAACCCTCACCAACGCCATTTCCGGGGAGGGAGCGATCATCAAAAACGGAACCAACACGGTCAAGCTCGACGGCGCGTTTTCCACCACGGGAGACATGGCCATCAACGGCGGCAAGGTTTCCGTGTTGATGAATGGAACAAACAAAAAGTTGAACGTGGTAAATCTGTCCGGCTCGGGCGATCTGGAACTGCGGCTGGCCAGCGGAAACAGCGATACGCAGCTGGCGAACCTCGTCAACGACCACTTTACCGGCGTGATCTCGTTGGTCCAGGAAGGAGGCGCCAGCAGCAATAAAGTCTATACGAATACCCAAACGTTTGAAGATTTTAACCTTAAAGTCAACAGCGGGACCTCGATTTTCATTTCCGGCTCGGAGTTCAAAGGCAACGTTCAGATCGCCGGCAACGGCAACAGCGAAAACCGCGGCTCTTTGCGTATCGCCAGCACAGTCAGCGGAAATATTGCCGTCGCGGCAAATGCGAACATTGGATTCGACGGCGCCCGAACGATTTCCGGCTCGATCACTTCCGGCGCCGCCAGCGGGGAAACGACTTTATTTATCAACGGCAAAACCGACGGAACAACGGTAACGAAGAACGCAAGCGCGGGGACATATACCGGCGCCATTTCAGACGGAACTTCCGGCGGAAAGTTGGGGTTAAGAATCGTTTCCAACACCCATACGTTCTCCGGCGCTTTGTCTTATACCGGGGCGACGACCATCAATGCCGGCACAACGATGAACCTGTCCGGAGCGGACGCCAATCTGGTTAATTCTCGCGCAGCGACTGTCAACGGGAAGCTCAATTTCACGAGTTATACCGGCTCGGACGCGATGCAACTCAACGACCTTTCCGGCACCACCGCGGCTTCTGAAATTACGGGAACGGATAAAAACCTGATCCTCAGCAATGAGAACAATACGTCGTACGCGGGCAACATTCGCATCGGCTCGGGGACCTTGACCAAGACCGGCGCAGGGAAGCTGACGCTCTCGGGCGTCACGGCGTATTCAGGCACGACGACCGTTTCTGGCGGAACGTTGGATCTGACACGAGAAGACGCCATCGCCCATTCAAGCGCGGTGGTCAATAATGCGGCAATTACCGCGTCCGAAGACCAGACCTTCCGCAATCTGTCCGGCTCTGGATCCGTCACCGTCAGCAACAAAAACGTGACGCTGGTCAGTCCTGCGGGTTCCGCCTTCTCGGGGACGATGACGGGCGTGAAAACGCTTGCGGTCGAGACAAACAGCACTTACGATTTGTCCGGCGCGACGGTTTCTGCCGCCAGTTTTGAGGTGAAGCCCGGCGCAAGCGTCAACGTTTCTGCCGCGAAGCCGGTCACCGTCACGGAGTCGTTCCGGCAGGGCAACACCGCGAAATTCACCTTCTCGGGCGGCAACGCGGCGATCAGCGGCGCCAACGTGGCGGAACAGGCGGCCATTACGCTCAACGGCGGTACGATGTCGATCAATTCCTACGAAGAGTTTACAGCGCCTGCGCTGCCGCAAATTTCCAGCCTGGCGGTTCATTTGGACGCATCCGACGCAAGCAGTTTCGACAATTCGTCCTCGATCACGACGTGGAAAAACCTGGCGAACCCCAGCAACAGTTTGACTTTCCAGGGTTACGGCGGCAGCACCTCGCACGCCTGCGTGACGGAAGGGGGGCAAAACGGCCTGAATGTCATGACGTTCCCGGCAAACGGAACCGCGTACTACAACATGGCGTCGGTCGTGAACGGACAAACGTTTTTTGCCGTGATGTCGGACAACGGAAACACGTCTCCCAGCGACTACAGCTTTTTGTTTGGAAACAACAGCAACGGCTCGGTAAACGGCCATAATCCGTACTGCTTCCATCGCGGCGCAGGCACGGTACTTTGGAATACGAGCCATCTCGACGGCAATATCAAAACCAGCGGCGTGACGTCGTTAAATGGTACGGCCGTTGCTCATGCCGATGCGAATATTGGTACAGGCTGGAACGTGCTTTCCATCCAGGCGACGGGAACCGTTCCCGTTTCCGCGATCAGCCGGGAACGCACCAATTTGACCGCTGCCCGAGGCTGGCGCGGCGACATTGCGGAGATCCTGGTTTATACGGAAGCCCTGACGGACGAGCAGGTTCAAGCGGTTTCCAAATACTTGGCGACCAAATGGAACGTCGGTCCCGACGTCGTAGAGCCAACTGTTGTAACGACCGGCGAATTCGTCTCGGCCAACACGATCCACGTGACGGCGGATTCGATGATCGACGTGGGTGGGTTTAGCTCGGTGACCTTCGGTTCGACCTCCATCGACGGCGGCAAAACGCTGACCATCAACGTCGCGGAAGACCAGACCACCGCTTGGGAATGTGCGATCTCGGGCGAGGGCGGCTTCACCAAGGCCGGCGCTGGGACGCTGACTCTGACGCAGGCACATACCTACACCGGCGCGACGACCGTCGAGGCGGGAACGCTGGGCTTGACCGAGGGCGGAACGCTGTATAACCTCTCCGGCGGAAGTGAGACCCAAGCCGCGAACATTAACGCCGCGGGCAAGGATCTGGTGCTCATCAACACCGATGACACGAAATTCACCGGTTCGATCACGGCCGCGGGAATCACGAAGAGCGGCGAAGGCACGCTGAAGGTGAACGGGACAATCGATGCCTCCAGCCTGACCTTCACGGGCGGGCGTCTGGACCTGAAGGGCAGCTCCACGTGCGGGCTGACGATCAGCGGCGCGGTCTTCTCCCCCGGCAACTCGGTTGGCACGGCGGAAGTCGGCGGCGCGTTCACGCTCACGGACGGCGCGTCGGTCATCCTGGAGATCGGCGGCTCGGCCCCGAACCAGAACGACATGCTGGTCGCCACGGGAGATTTGAACCTGGGTGACGGCAAGATCTACCTGACCTTTGCGGACGCCTGCGACCTGCAGCCCGGCGGTGAGTTCACCGCGGTTTTCTCGGGCAGCAACAGCGCCTCGATCAGCGAGAACTTCATCAATGATCACGTCGTTTCGTATTACTTCACCAACCTGGCATACGTGCCGTACGGTGACGGGTACGCCATTACCGGCATCGCTGACTCGAACGCCTTGCCGGAACCGTCGGCGTGGCTCCTGCTTTTGCTCGGTACGTTTGGGCTGCTGTACTGGCGTAAACGTCAATAAAAGCGGGGACGGCGTTTTCAGCATCGCTCCCGATTACTATGATAAATTTTGAAATTGAACGATGAAAATGAAATCCATATTAGCGAACAACGCAAAATTTCACCTTCGATTAACACGCAAAAACGTTTTCCGTCTTGGCGCCCCCGCAATTTTGTTTTTGGGTGCGGTCTGCGTGTTTTCGGCCGTTTCGCTTGCCGATACGGTTTACGTCCCGTTCGTTCGGGTGGACGTCAACGGGTACGACAACTCGGCGAATAAATCGAACTCCGGCACGCTGCCCGGCTATAACACGATGAACTTCGCCAACGCGACGCTCACCAGCACGGTCACGGTCAATCCGGGGATCACGGTCACAGTGGACCGCGTTTCGACCTCGAAGAACCGGGACCGCAACCACGCCAGCGGCGACGCGGTCACGAACGATTTCATTTTCGAGCAGACCACGGACGCCCCGATCACCGTCACGCTGGGCGGCCTGACCGTCGGCAAGGAGTATTCGCTCAAGATTTTCTCGCAGGACATTACCGCCAATAACGGCACGCACGGAACGTGGTCCATCACGCACGCCGGCGCGACCTCCGAAATCGGCGTCAAAACCAACTCGGTCTATAACGCGACCTCGAATCCCAGCCTGAAGACCACCGACTCTGACACGTACCTCGCGTACACGTTCACGGCCCAGGACAGCACGGCGGTTTTGACGGGTCTGGCGACTGACCGTTTCATCTTCCTGAACGGGATCGACCTGAGCGAAGCGTACGACCCCGCCTCCGGTTACACGCGGTTCGATGTCAACTCGAACCACAAGGACGGGACGGAAAGCCGCATCATGTCGCCGCGTTCGACCGAGCTTTACGTGGAAAACGGCGCTGCAGCCAGCTCAGCCACGGCAACGGCTCCGAGTGGGATCACGATGACGGTCACATCGGACAGCGTGCTCAACTCCCGCACGCGCAAATATACCAACGCCACGGCGGACATGAACCTCTACAACGACTTCGTCTTTTCCTCGGCCAAAGTCCCCTTCACGACCACGCTCGGGAATCTCTCGGCCGATACGCTTTACCGGCTGACGGTCCACTCGATCGACCCGAGCGGCGACCAGTCGGCGGGCCTCTGGACGATGACCAACGCGAGCGGCCAGACGCTTTTCAGTTACAAGCACACAGTGACGTTCAGCGATCCTTCAACGTGGTATTTCTCGCAGTACATCAAGCCGGGCACGTCCAGCGCGTCGCTCCTGGCGGAGCTTAACGGCAAGACGTACACCATGCTCAATGGGCTGGAACTTCAGGCAATCAACGCGGAAACTTCGGACTACACCTGGTCCGGCGGCCGCGCGCAGTGGCTCCTCGACGGCAGGTGGGTCAAAAAGGACGGCACAAGCGGGACCCCCGCGGCGGGCGACGTCTGCTACGTGACCAGCTCCGACGCGACCGCGATGAATACGGATTACTGGCTCGAAACCACCACGACGCCTTTCGAGGGAACGCTCGTCATGGCGACCGGTTCCCGACTGCTCCTCAAATCCAACGCGACGGCAAACGACCTGATCCTCGACGGCGGGTTCATGCACCACGGCGTCCAAAACACGACGTACTCCCTGGGCGGAAGCCTTTTCGTGGCGAGCGACTCGACGATCGATCTTGACGATAGCGGCACCCGAACGCTTACGCTCAATTCCGTCCTGACCGGCTCGGGAAACCTGAATCTTCTCGGCGGCGCAGCGGCAAACTCGATCGTCGTGTTCACCAGCGAGTCGCCCAATTACTTCGGGAGCGTCGTCCCCACGAAAGCGACGATCAAGCTGCAGGGTGCCAACGCGACTTTGGGCGGCGGGACGCTGAACCTTCCGTCCGACTCCAAACTGGAACTGGCCGGTGCGAACCGCGGGCTGCACGGCATTACCGCCCTGACCGGAAACGGGCCGATCTCGGTCACCTCGACGAGCCGGTTTGACCTGGGAACCAGCGAGGCGCAGACCTACAGCGGCACGATCAGCATCGCGGCCAATCAGTCGCTCCACTTCGGCTACACGACCACTTCGGCTGACTGCGCGTCCGACGTGTACCTTCCGAGCGCCACGGTCTCCATGGCCTCCGGCTCGACCCTGGGCCTGATCCATCAGGGGAACAGCGCGGCCGTTACCCACCTGGTCATCGGGACGCTCAACGGCACCGGGACGGTCCGCGCCAGCGGCTACGTAAACGCCAATACGACCAACTACGCCACGCTCACCGTCGGTCAGGGCGAGTTTTCCGGCGTGATCGGCGGGGTCAACGCATCCCAGAGGAAGCTCGGCCTGATCAAAAACACCACCGGGACGCTGACGCTTTCCGGCAGCAATAATTACACCGGCGGAACGGACATTCAGGCGGGCAAGATCCTCCTGACCGGCAGCGGTGCGCTCGGAACGGGCCCCGTGACGATCAGCGAAGCAGGGACCCTCGAAATCGACGTGGCCGGCAGCGCGGAGAAAACCATGGCGTTCGCCTCCACCAGCAAAATGACCAGTACGGGCAAGATCCTCAAAACCGGCGCGGGCACGCTGAAGATCGACGCCGCCCAGAACAGTTTTGACGCGACGACCCTGACCGTTCAGACCGGTCGCTTGGACATGAAGGAGTACCTCACCGGCCGGCTGGAGATCAACAACGGCGCGGAGTTCTCGCCGGGCAACTCGGTCGGGAAACTGACGGTCAACGGCAGTCTCGCGCTCGGACAGCTGACGGCCACCGGCGATCCTGCGAAAATCATCATGGAGATCGGCGGCTCCGCCTCGGACCAGAACGACGAGCTGCTCATCACGGGCGACCTGGAACTGAATAACGGCCAGATCTACCTCGAGCTGGCGGACGGATCCAGCCTGAACCCGGGGGCGACTTTTACCGCGATTTTCTCGGCTGGCAACAGCGAGACATTGGCGCCGACCTTCATCGATAATTACGTCATTGCGCCAGCCTATCTCGCCAATTTGAACTACGAGCGCCTCGATTCGGGCCTCTACGCCATCACGGGCATCCTCGACGCCAACGCCGTGCCGGAACCGTCCGCGTGGCTCCTGCTCCTGCTCGGTGCGTTCGGGCTGGTCAGGATCCAGCGCAGAAAGGCTTTTTTACAGTAAATATCATGTCAACGGCCAAGTACTTTAATCGTTTTTGCGTGTTCGGAACCTTGCTGCTCCTGCTTCACGTCAGCGTGTTTGCGGAGGAGCGGGCCGTTCCGACGACGTACAGTTCCTGGCTCGACGCCGTGAACGCGCCGTACGCCTGGAATCTCGGGTTTACCGGTAAGAACGTCGTCGTGGGCGTCATTGACGACAGCATCAACATGACGCACCCGTTCTTCGGTTCCAATATTGACACCTCTTTGGCGTACAATACCGGAGTGGTTTACAACAATGAAATTTACAAACAGTTCATGTCGAATTTGCCAACGCAGTCGCCAAACGACACGTCGGCCGTCTGGGACAAAGCGAACGTCAAAAACCCCATATCCGGGTTAACGTCGCCCAGCCAGGACGATCACCACGGCACCTGCGTCACGGGCTGCATTGCCGCCTACGACGCCGAGTCAAACACCTACGGCCCGGCCTACGATGCGACGATCGCTCCCATACGGGTGGATTTTCCGTGCCAGGCTTTTGACCTCAAGCTTGACGGCCCCCGAGCCGGAGAGTTAGCCGTCGCTCAGGCGATCTCACTTCACAACAGCAAGATCGACATCAAAAACAACAGTTACGGCATGGGAGTCGGATTCTACGTCCTTGCGGCGGATGAAAAACTGGCCGCACTCGCGGACGCCAAAGCGAACAATACGATCATGCTGTACTCCGCAGGGAACGAGCGCAACGTACTCCTTTACCCCAACGGCAAAAACTGTACCAAGAAATTATTCACGTCTCATCCGTACACCATCACAGTAGCCGCGACGGGAGCAAACAAGACGACCGATTACACCAGTTTCGCGCCGTTCAGCAACTACGGATCAAGCGTTTTCATTACGGCCCCCGGCGTTGGAATTCAGACCGCTGACCGGGAAGACGTCCGGACCGGGAACGTATTCACCTACCGTGAAGAATTCGAGTCCGATTACGAATTCCAGGGGGCTGCCCTCGGTAACGTGAACGAAGCCTTTAGTGGAACATCTGCGTCCAGCCCCATCGCGGTCGGCGTTTTGGCGCTGGCGTTGGACGCCTATAAAACCACCTACCCGGGTCAGGTTTGTGACGTCCGGTTCATCAAGCACCTGCTCGCCAGAACGTCCACGAAAATCGACACCGAGACGACCAAACTGTCGGCGGTCTGGAGAACCAATGCCGCGGGTCTTTCGTTCTCGCACTCCTACGGGTTTGGGCAGATCAACGCCAAGGGACTGATCGACGCCATTCTCGACCCGGAAACGGTCTTGGGCGGGCGGTTCGACACGGTAACACCGCAGACCGTCGCCACCCTGGACTGGTCCACGATGGCCATGACGGCGGAAGAAGTGCTGGCTTTCCGTTCGACGGTCCTTTCCCTCAACAAGACCGGCGGGTCCGGTGGAACCGGTTATTATACCATGCTTGAAGAATACCAGCCCGGTCAAATCACCCTCCAGCCTGATGAAATTACCCTTACCCCCATGGCGGCGGACGGCGATGAACAGGTTTATTTCGAAACTAAAACGTTCACCGACCAAATGTTCCTCAACGCCGGAATTACCAAGCAGCCCCTGGAGGAAGTGGTCGTTACATTTTCGGCCAAGGCCGACGACCCCGAAATCGGTTTTGACGCGCGTTATATGGAAGTCATTCTGGACCACAATGGTCTGCAAAGCTATTTGGTTTTTTCCGATAAAAACAGCATCCAGGACAACATCGACGACTTATCGTGGTCGTTTTCCTCGAACTCCTTCTGGGGTGAAGACCCGACGGGAGACTGGACCTTAAAAATCGCCAACCTCGGTACCACGGATACGTTTCAGGTTTTCGACATTTTCAGCACGTTCTACATGGGGACGCTGCGAAATTCCGTTCCGGAACCGTCCGCGTGGGTCCTGCTTCTGCTCGGCTCGTGCGGGCTGGTCCTGATCCAGCGCAGAAAGACTTTTTACGGTAAATATCATGCCAACACCTGAATTTTTTAATCGTTTTTGCCTGTTCGGAGCCCTTGCGCTCCTGTTCAACGCCAGCGTGTTCGCGGAGGAGCGGGCCGTTCCGACGACGTATAGCTCCTGGCTCGACGCCGTGAACGTGCCGTACGCATGGAATCTGGGCTTCACCGGTCATAACGCCGTCGTAGGCATCATCGATGACAGCGTGGACATGGACCACCCGTTCTACGGCTCCCAAATCGACAGGAGGTTGGCATACAACACCGGCGTACTCTATAATGAACCTGTTTTCAAAGAATTTTTACCGACTCTGCCAGAGCAGTCGCCAAACGACACGTCTGCCGTTTGGGAAAGAGCGACCGTTCTGTATAACGGCGCCTCCAAGGAGGCCATAAGCGATAACGACTGCCACGGCACTTCCGTCACGGGCTGTATTGCCGCTTACGACAGCGCGACGAACACCTACGGCTCCGCTTACAACGCGACGCTTGTCCCCATCCGGATCGATTTCGCCTGTCAGAATTTTAATGCGGAAATCGCGCCGGGCATCCCGTACAGGGAATTCGATTTGGGGGAGGCCCTGGTTTACAGAAACGACGTCATTGACATCAAAAACAACAGTTACGGCAGAGCCATGGGATACATCGGCTCCGGATCCGACCTGAATCTGGACGAAATCAACGACGCCAGGCTCAACAACACGCTTTTGCTGTTTTCCTCCGGCAACGAACGCGATGGGCATTTTTTCTCCGACAGCAAAGACAGTTCAAAGAAAGTTTATACCGCGCACCCCTATACGATCACCGTGGCCGCCACGGGAAAAAACAATACGACCGATTACACCGCTCACGCTGAGTTTAGTGACTACGGGTCCTGCGTCTTTATTTGCGCGCCGGGCGTTGGTATCCAGACCTCCGACCGGGAAGACATCAAGACCGGCAACGTCTTCACCTACGACTGCCAATTCGTCGCTGACTCCGAATATCAGGGGTTCGCGGTCGGCAATGTGCTTGACGAGTTCAACGGCACGTCCGCGTCCTGCCCGGTCGCGACCGGCGTCATAGCTCTGGCGATCGGGGCGTACAGGGACACGTACCCCGGCCAGGTTTGCGACGCCCGATACATCAAACATCTGCTCGTCAGAACGTCCACCAAAATCGATACCGAAGCGACCAAGAGTCCGGTCGCGTGGACGAGGAACGCCGCGGGCATTTCCTTCTCGCCCTCTTACGGGTTCGGGCAGATCAACGCCGGGGGCCTGATCGACGCCATCCTCACCCCGGAGGCGGTCCTGGACGGGTGGGCCAATTCGGTCACAGAGCAGTCAATCGCCACGATCAACTGGGCGACCACGGAAGTTTCGCCTGACGAAAAGCTGATTTACCGATCCAGCCTGAAGGAAATGAACTATACCGACGACGCCGTTTATTCGACCCGTTACAGCAGTTCGGAAAACGGCATTCTCGCGGCCGCCGCCGAAAACCAGACGGGGACCGAGGCTTACGTGACCCTGAGCGAGATCCAGCCCCTGGCCGCCTCGCCGTCGCAGCTGGTTTATACGCAGACCCAAACGATTACCGAGGACACGTTCCTGAACGCCGGCATTGAGAAACAGAACCTGGAGGAAGTGGTCGTGACACTGACGATCACCGGGAATGACGAGGAACGAGGCTTTGACGCGCGTTACCTGGAAATCACGCTGGACCACGACGGCTGCGAAAGCATTTTGGCCTTTCCGGACAAGAAATCCTTTTACCACTACCTGGACACACTGACGTGGTCGTTCTCCTCCAACGCCTTCTGGGGCGAAGACCCAACGGGCGACTGGACGCTGAACGTTTACAACGTCGGCGGGGATACGCCCTTTACTGTCTCGGACGTTTACAGCACGTTTTACATGGGGGACTTGCGTTACATCGACGCCAATGCCATGCCGGAACCCGCGACGTGGGTGATGCTCCTGCTCGGTGCGGCAGGGGTGATGTACTGGCGGAAGAAGTAAATTGGGTGTGCGGTGATACAATCGCGCAAGCGACATTCACCGCTTTCCCTTTGCCGCTGAAGTACGCTGGACGTTTCCCAAGGGAAAACTCTTTTTTGCCGCCATGTTTTCGGTCGCCAGGTGAAAGCGGCAAAGGATGCTTTCGGTTTCTGTATTGCCGTACTTCAAAAACTTTTCCGTCATTTTTTTAAATTTTTACACTCTTTTTTAACATTTTTCCATCTTTGGGCCAACAAATTCTGGAATTTGGACTATAATATTCTTGGTGTTACCATAGTTCGTGCGGTTACAGACCGTCGTGATGTTCAAAACATTGAGGCCGTAAAAATGAAATCGTCCTTTATAAATAGCGCAAAAATTTCCTCCCTCCGTGCTTTTACGCGGGGGCGTGCCGTTCTTCTTTTGGCAGGGGTTTTCCTCCTTGCGGCTTGCGTACAGGCCGAGGTGACCTTCGACGGTACGACGTTTACCGGGAGCGGCGATTACACCGAGGTGGTCAACGCGACGTCCAATCTGACCGTGACGCCTGATTCCGGCGGGACGATCACCTTCACCCAAAACGTCGTGACCACCGGGCAGCTGAGCCAAAATGGGGAAAAGCTCGTTTTTGCCGCCGGCACGAATAACACGTTGGGCACGTTCTTCATGACCAATGCCGCGAATAACGGGAGCAGCATGACGCTCAACGGCAGCCTCACGACGACGAATTTCTACATTTGCAACAAGTGGACGAACAACGTTTACGTTAACGAAGGCGCCTCGCTGTCGGTTTCGGGTCAGGCCTACGTTAATCAGGCCAAAAACGCGCAAGGCAACATTTACCAAAGCGGCGGAACGGTACAGTTTACCACGGACGCGGCTTCCGGCGTGCGCATCGGTCACTACCCCAACACCGGCTACCCGTCGCGGTACAATCTTTCCGGCGGGACGTTCAGCGTCCTGAATACGACGACGTACGTCGCCTGGGACGGCTACGCGGAGCTGAACATTTCCGGCGGGACGGCCAACCTGAAAGGGATCAGCCTCTCGAACAACTCGGCCGCCCGCGGCCAGCTCACGGTGACCGGCGGAACGCTGAACCTCGGCTCGGGCGGCGTTCTGCGCAATGCCAGAGGCGCCGGCAGTTCGGTCGCACCGATCATCAAACTGGGAACCGCCACGATCAACGCGACCGAAAGCCATACGTGGGGCGCCGACATGACGGCCACCCTGAACGACGGCACAAACATAACGTTTAACGCGGATTCCGGGAAATCGATCACCATTAACACGGTTTTGACCGGAGCCGGCGCTTTGACCAAAACCGGCGCGGGGACGATGACTCTGGCCGGCGCGAACACCTACACCGGCGGAACGACGATTTCCGACTGCCAGTTCATCCTTTCCGGCGACGGCACGCTGGGAACCGGCGCGGTCGTTAATAACGGGACGCTGGAATTCGCGCATACGGCAGAGAAATCCCTTCCGAATGCCATCTCCGGAACGGGAAAAGTGATCAAAACCGGCACGGGAACGGTGACGCTAACGGGGACGGGCTCGTTCTCCGGCGGGCTGACCATCCAAAAAGGTACGTTGATTTGTGCGACCGGCAAAAACCAGTCAAACAGTCAGCTCGGCACTGGAACCGTTACGATCGAATCAGGGGCCACGCTCGAATTGCGGAATGCGAATCAGTTTGGCTACGGCGCGAATCCCAATGACGTCGTCATTCGCGGAACATTAAAACCCCAGACCTATACGCACATTAAAAACGTAACGCTGGAAAACGGTGTGATCGAGGAAGAATACGGCTATACAAGCGGCGGAACCGGTCTGGACTTCGCCACGCGAACCGGCACCATCACTTCAACGGGCAATTCCACGATCAAATCCCGAGTCCACATCAACAGCGGGGCCAAAGCGACGATCAACGTCGTATCGGACACGCTGACCATTTCAGGCACGGTCAAGAGCGATGGCGGCTTCACCAAAACCGGCGCGGGCACGCTGACGCTTTCGGGCGCAAACACTTACACCGGCGTCACGACCGTTTCGGCCGGCGCGTTGAATATTACGGGCTCGGCGTTCGTTTCCCGTCTGGTCGTCAACAGCGGCGCCACGGCGACGATCGACGCGGGTGAAGACGGCGTCCTGAACATGCCCGCCGACGGGTACGGCAGCTCGGTCATGATCGGGAACGGCTCCAGCGGAAGCCTCACCCTGAACTCCGGTAACGTGACGATCCACAATGCGAGCAACAACACGGGCAGCATTCAGCTCGGGACCAACTCGGACACGACAGTCGGCGTCCTGACGATCAACGGCGGCTCGATGCAGGTCGATGGCCGAATCCTCATCGCGGCGAATAAAACCGGCGCCCAAGGCACGCTTACGATGAACGGCGGGCAGCTCACGCTCGGCGTTCCTGGCGCGTACACCGAAAGCGGCGACCCCGCCTGCGGCAACCTCTGGTTCGGCTACGGCACCAGCACGGTCAACCTCAACGGCGGAACGATCTCCCTGTTCGGCGTGAAGAATAACGGCCCGAAAGACGGCAGTACGTTCAACTTCAACGGCGGAACGCTTCAGGCCGTCGCCGATAATGACGCGTCGTTCCTCACGCCGATGGGCTCGATGAAATTCTACGTCAAACAGGGCGGCGCCGTCTTCGACACAAACGGCCATAACGTCACGGTCTCCGCCAAACTGGAGCAGGGAACGGGCGAAGGCGACGCTGAGGGCGGACTGACGAAAAAGGGCGAGGGGACGCTGACTCTGACGCAGGGCCCGACCTACACCGGCCCGACGACGGTCGAAGCGGGCACGCTCGTTTTGCCCACGGGCGGAACGCTGAAGAATCTTTCCGGCGGAAGCGAGGAAACCGCGGCGAGTATCGATGCGACCGGCAAGGATTTGACGCTCAGCAATGACGAGACGACCGAATTCAACGGGTCGATCACGGCTGCGTCGATCGAGAAGACTGGCGACGGTAAGCTCCAGCTGAACACGGGCGAGACCGGGATGATCAACGTGCAGAGCCTGACGGTTTCCGCCGGGCAGCTCGACCTGCAGGGGAATACGTCGTGCGGCGTCACGGTCAACCCGGGCAAGGTCTTCTCACCGGGCGATCCGATCGGCACGGCAACGGTCGGCGGCGAGTTCAAACTCGATTCCGGCGCCACGCTTCTGCTGGAGCAGGACGCGAACAACGGGATGGACCTCCTGCGGGCCAGTTCCTTCGACGTCGCTTCGGGGACCATCGACCTGGATCTCGGCGACATTCTGCCGGGGATGACTTACCCGATCATTCAGAACACGTCGGGCGATTTCGGCCAGGATTACGGCACCGATTTCTGGACCTCGCTGCTGGTCCCTTCCGATTTGTATTACTGGAATCTTTCCGTTCTGGGCGATACGGTTTACGCGACGATCGACGCCAACGCCGTCCCGGAACCTGCGGCGTGGCTGATGCTCCTGCTCGGCGCGTTCGGGCTGATGTACTGGCGGAAACGGAAGTAAATTTTTACACCCCATGCTTCTCATTTTTTCCTTTTTGGAGAAAAAGAAATGACCAAAGCTCAAAAGCTGTATATAATTTCCTCGAGTCGTGTTTTCATGCGTGGATGCGTCTTTGCTTTTTTTGTCGCAGCGCTGTTGACAGGCTCGTCCCGTCCCGTCAAAGCCGATCTGCTTCTGTTTTGGAATTTTGACGAGTACACAACCGAAGGCGGCGTCAATTACGTTACGGACACCGTTCATTCAGAGCGGCTCAAGCTGGTGAACTCGTCTATTGTAGACGGTCAGCTGTCTGCCAACGGCGGCTACGCTCAGGGTACGGGAACAAACAACGGAACGGGGGTAGCGCTTCCTACCAAGACCTCCAGTTATACGCTCTCAGCGTTTTTGACAACTACGAGAAACGGCTCGGTCGGCATTATGTCGTGGGGTGTCCGCGGCTCAACTGATAAAACTAACTCGTTCCGTACAGATGGGGCTGGACTTAAAAATTATTGGTGGGGTGATGATCTCGCTATAGGAGGTTATCCAGAGGTGTATTCCGGATCTGAAAATTACGTCGTTGCAACGGGATCTGGCAGGACGCAAACCCTTTACCTCAATGGACAACTAATTGGCACAAGGAATGCGGGCGGCGACAGAAACGAAGAGAATCGGGCGTTTTTTGTTGGAAATACTATTAATAACAACACGGAAACGCTTTACGGTTCTATTGACAATGCGTCGGTTTACAACGACGCGATGGAGCATTCAGATATTGTCAACATCGCGGCGCATACCTATAACGGCCTGACCAATTGGTGGAAAGCTAATGAAACGATCGACCGGGTCGGCGGGGTGGTCAAACCGGCGACGGTTACCGGAACAACGGTGATTAACGGAACCAGCGGTCAGGTCATGGTTTTCAATCGCGTTTTGACCGCCGGCGAACAAGCCTATTATGAAGGTCAGCTGGCTGCGGAACACGAGTACGTTATCGACAACATGGCGGGCAGCGCTTCCACTAAAACGACGTGGCTTCGCACGTCGTCTGCCAATCTCAGCGACGCTCCTGAAACCCCGTTGGGAATCTACGTTGGCGGTACGACGACGGAGGCGACACTGACGGCAACGCTGGATCAAATCAACGCGGTCAATCGGACGCTGGTTATGGGCTGCGGCACGCTGGCTCTTACCCTTTCCGGAGATACCACCATTGATTTAAACCGCATCAACTTTAACAGAGGCAGCCTTTCTCTTTCCGGTACCGGCAAGATGACGATCGAACCGAAACAACGGCTTCCGTTAAGCAATTTAGCGATTCCCACGGACAACTCGGTAGTGTTTAATACAGATCAGGAAGTCGATATTTATGGCATTATTACCGGCGCGGGAAGTTTGACTAAAAACGGCACCGGCGATTTGTTAGTAACTTCAAAGAGTCAGAGTTATTCGGGCGTTATTACTCTCAATGGCGGTTCATTGACGTTTGGCCTCCAGGATGCTTTTGGATGGGCGGACAGAGCGCCGTACTGTTCCATAGTCGCTGACAACGCAACGATTACCAACAATGCGGCAGTGTTTAACGCTCTGAACAATACGACATTTAAAAACGGCGCAAAACTGGTTGCTGCAGACGGTCAAGGAACGTGGAAAGCGTACATGCTTTTCGGGACCACCAAAGTTGCATTCTCCGGCGACGGCTCCACTGCCGAAAATCCGGTAGTCTTTGAAGTTGCCAGTACGGCAACCGGAAACGCCAGAACCAACGCGACCATCTGCCCGTACGGCACAACGTTTGACGTGGCGGATATTACCAAGTCCGATGCCGCAGACCTTGTTGTTTCCGCGGTTTTGGCCAATACAAACGGAACTGGAAAGATCGGTTCGTTTACCAAGACCGGCGCTGGTACCATGGAGCTTTCTGGTGCTAACACGTACACGGGAACGACGACCGTTTCCGGCGGGAAGCTCAATATTAAGGGTTCCGCATTCGCCTCGCGGCTGATCATCAACGGCGGCGCCTCGGCGACGATCGACGCGGGTGAAACGGGCGTCGTTAATATGTCTGCCGACGGATACAACAGTTCTGTAATGATTGGGAACGGCTCCAGCGGAAGCCTCACCCTGAACTCCGGAAACGTGACCATTCACAATTCCGGCAGCGGCACACTGGGCAGCATTCAGTTGGGGACCAACTCCGACACCACGGTCGGCGAGCTTACCATCAACGGCGGAACAATGCAGGTCGATGGCCGAATCCTCATTGCGGCGAATAAATCCGGCGCCCAAGGCACGCTCACGATGAACGGCGGGCAGCTCACGCTCGGCGTTCCCGGATCATATACAACCAGCGGCGACCCCGCTTGCGGCGTTTTGTGGCTTGGCGCCGGAACGTCAACCGTCAACCTCAACGGAGGAACGGTTTCCATGTTTGGCATGAACAATAACGGTCCTAAAGCCGGCAGTACATTTAATTTCAACGGCGGAACCCTTCAGGCGGTTGGAGATACAACCAGTTTTCTTACTGAGGCTGGATCTATGAATTTCTATGTCAAACAGGGCGGAGCCATCTTCGATACGAACGGCCATAACGTCACGGTCTCCGCCAAGCTGGAACAGGGAACCGGCGAGGGCGATGCCGCGGGCAAACTGACCAAAAAGGGCGTCGGGACGCTGACTTTGTCAAACCGAAACAACAGCTTTACCGGTAACATCGTGGTTGACGAAGGAATTCTTAAAGCGTCTGGAGGCTGGGCGGGCGGAACCTCTGGCACGACGGTTCTCGGAAAGAATCAAGCCAGAACCATTACCATTAACGAAGGCGGAACGTTGAGTTTTGCCTCTCAGGATGTAGTTACTAATGCCGACCACACGACCGCGATCAAGTTTATCGTCAACGGCGGCACGATCACCAATGAAGGCACGGTTTTCAACAATCTTACCAATACGGAATTTTACAACGGCGCGAAGATTGTCGCAGCGAACGGAAACGGAACCTGGAAAGCGTTCATGCTTACCGGGACGAACAAGGTCGCCTTCGCCGGTGACGGTTCCGCTGCTGAAAATCCGGTCGTGTTTGAAGTCGCCAGTACTGCATCTGGAGCCGCGCTGACAAATGCGACGATTTGCCCGTTTGGCGCTGTGTTTGAAGTGGCGGATATTACCAAATCAGACGCTTCTGACCTCGTGATCAGCGCGGTCCTGGCCAACACAAACGGAACAGGAAAGATCGGCTCTTTTACGAAAACCGGGGCTGGCACGATGGAATTAACCGCCGCCAACACGTACACCGGCAAGACGACCATTTCTGCCGGAACGCTCAAACTCACCGGCGACGCCCTGACCACTCACGGGCAGATTGTGGTTGAAAGCGCTGGAACGCTGGAATTCAATCCTGGCGAAAATCAAACCCAAAAACTGACGATCGACACGACCAACCCGATCCTAGGCGCGGGACAGGTCAATAAGATCGGCGAGGGCACGTTGAAAATCGATACTGCCCAGAACTGTTTTGATGTGGGCAAAATAACCGTTTCGGCCGGTCGGCTGGACCTTCTCGGCAGTACGTCGGGCGGGCTCACGGTTGGTGACGCGGCTTTCTCTCCGGGCAACTCGATCGGCACGGCAAAGGTCGGAGCGTTTACGCTTTCGTCGGAGAACTCGTCGGTCGTCATGGAGATCGGCGGCGCGACCCCCAACGAGAACGACCTGCTGCTCGTTTCGGGCGGTCTGACGCTGAATGACGGCCTGATTTATCTCGAGATGACCGACGCCTGCAGCCTGGGGCTCGGCGAGGGCTTTACTGCGGTTTTGTCCAGTGAGGCAGCGGGCTATGCCCCCGTGAGTGATTTTGCCAGCAAGTACCTCCGCAGCGACGTTTTCACGGAACTGGACTACGTGAAACTGACGGAGGGCGATTTCGCTGGTCTGTACGCCATCACGGGCAGACGCTTTAATGCAAACGAAATTCCGGAACCGTCCGCGTGGGTGATTCTTCTGCTTGGCACGTTCGGGCTGCTTTGCCTGCGCAAGCGGGGGCCGGTGGCAGTTAGGAGTTAGGGGGTAGGGGTTAGGAGTATAACGCCCGCACATAACTGAAAACTGACAACTACGAACTATAAACTACGATCCTACATTGAGGATACAGGATGAAAAACACCTTGGTAAACAACGCGATTCGTATCTCTTTCCTGCTCGGCGCACTGATTTTGGGGAGCGTCGCCTGCCAGGCCGGCACGGTCATGTCGCTGACAAAGCTTACCGGCGATACGTCAGAAGCCGTTGAAGCCCAGCTGACCAATGTCGCCAATTATTCCAGCGTCAAGTACGCCATCAACTACGGAGGACAACAGGTTTCAGGTCCCATCGGCGGCGTTACGTTCGTCAACCGTGGCGGAACAAACTACTATACCGCTTACACTTACAAAGATGAAAACGAAAACGATGTTCGTTACGGCTACAACACTCCTCAGCAGTCGTTCACTTCACGCGGCACGCAAGGAACAACGTCTCACGGCGGCAATACTTACAGCGGGACTCAATCGGATGAGTTGAATAAACTGCTGGGCAGCATGATGTATGTTACAGGCGGTCAGTATGCCAATACTTATGCGACGTTGACGTTTGGCAATCTGGATGAGGGTAAAACCTACACAGCCCGCATTTTGGCGCGCTCTTGGGGAACGAACAACCCGAATCGACAGCATACTTTTTCCATTGACTTGGATGCGGACGGAATCGGCGATACGTTTACTTACGGCGGAAATCAAGTAACTTCCCAGTTAGTCAGTGAAGATCAGCCATTTTCCGGCGAGACCTACGCCGGCGCGTATGCGGTCGATTTTACATTTACCGCTCAAAGCAATACGGCAACGATCAATCTTTTATCAGGAGCCACCAGTAACCAGCCATGGCACAATTACGGCGTCATGCTCATTGAATCAAGCGCTGAGCGTCAGGCTGTAACGCCTACGATTTATAACGGCAGCTTTGAAGCGGACAAGTGGACTCTTGTTAATAATGCCGATAACGGGCACGCTTATTTGGACGGAAGCAATACAGGCGTCATTTCCGGCTGGCAATTTACAAACATGACCGATACATCAATGCGCGCCGGTTTGGCGTGGGAAAACGGTCCCTGCCAGCATTTTCTGGGAAATCAAAATATTCCAGACGGCAAACAGCTTGCTTGGCTTCAAAGCCACAATACCGATTCTCGTATGTATCAGAACGTTTACGGTTTTAATCCCGAAGACAAAGACACCGTTTATCGAGTTTCGATGGATTTAGGAACAAGAGGATCTAACAAACCAAGTTTCTCATTATACATTGGAGAAGATCAGGCTGCTGAAAAAGCGTATATTTCCTCTAAAGAAGTTCCGAGTGGAAAATTTACTACATACGGCGCTGTTTTCGCTCCGAACGCGGAAACACAAGCTATTGCCATTGGAAATAATACCAACGGCGACAATACTCTGTTAATCGACAACGTTCAACTTAAGGCGTATGAACTGACGACGTTCTTCAGTGACAATTACCACGTTGCAGGAAACAGGAAAGGACCGAATATTGGCCAAAACGCTAACGACCCTGACGATCGTTTCGCCGGCGGTTTGCTGGGCGGGTTGGCTTACAAGGTTAAGGTTAAAAGCAATGACCAAATTCAGGTCGGGAACGGAGCCAATAAGGAAGCCCTGTTTTTCGCAGTCCATAATAATGGTTATGAATTCAGTCACGCTTCTCCCGATTATAACTTTGCCAACGTTGGCGCCATGTCGGCTGCCGAAGAAGGCGGAAGAATGTACGACATCAGTTTCCGCGTCGCGCCGCAATACGAGGAAGCCGTAACCTCTGGCAACTGGGCGGCTGTGATTTTCGGACTGTCTGAAGACAAACAAACCGAAGCCAGCGTGAACAGCGGGGACGGCGTGGGGATTCTGTTCCGCAGAAACGGTGGAATTCAGGTTTTTGACCGCAATTCAAAAATCGTCGATTTAGCCGCAGGTACGTTCGCTTTGACGAACAACTGGGCGGATGTCCGGGTTGTCTATTATGTCCCTGCTTTTGATGGAACGTCTCAGGTCGAAGGCAGCCTGTACGTGAACGATCAATTCGTAACGTCTTTCCTGACGTCACAAGGTTTTACGGATAACTACATCCAGCTCGAAGCATACACCGCTGACACAAGCGGCAGCTATAAGCGTACCCTTATGGACGACTTCGTCGTGAAATCCTCTGCGGAACTGAATTATGACGTTTCCCGGATCCAGAACCTGAGCCGCGACTGGTCGCCAAACGGCAAGGACAAGATGAGCGAGATCGTCTTTAACGCTGAGAATGTCACCGAGGGATCGGACATTAACCACACCGGCGCCCTGAACATGGAAGTCGATACGACGCTCGATGTTGGCGAGGGCCTGACGCTCACCCAGTCCGGCACCGTCACCGGCAATAAAATTTGACCAAAACCGGCGAAGGCACGCTGATCCTGGACGCTCCCGCAACTGCGGCGAATGTGATCGTTTCCAAAGGTGAATTGGACCTGAACGGCACCGTGACGGGCAACGTCGATGTTAAAAGCGGCACGACGTTCTCTCCCGGAAATGATGTCGGAGCGGCAACAGTTGACGGGACATTTACGGCGGAAGCCGGCTCGACACTCCGCTTCGAACGGAATGCGAACGGTCAGGTGGACTCGCTGACCGCCCTTGAGTTTAACATTGACGAAGCCACTCGCATCGAATTGGCGCTGGGCACCTTCGGCGCAGCCGCGGAGATAGACCTGATCACCAATTCGTCCGAAACCGGGTTTACGCCAGAACAGAGCACTCCGGATTTCTGGATGCGCAAGTTGGTTGAAGCCCTGCCGCATTACATGGATCTGTCGGTGTTCAACAATAGCATCGTCCGACTGACGGTTGACGGAAACGCCATTCCGGAACCGTCCACGTGGGTGATTCTTCTGCTCGGAGCGTTCGGGCTGTTTTACTCCCGGAAGAGAAAGTAAGTGAAACAATAAACGGGAACGGTCGAAAGCCGGCCCCAGGAACGAATCATTTTTAGTTATTTAAAAGCCTGTGAGAATACTCATGAAAACCTCCTTTGCAAATTACGCGATCCATTCTCTTCGGTTTTTGACCGGTGCGTCTCTTCTGGTCTGCGCATTCGCCCTGGGCGGACTGGTTTCCCGCGCCGCGGCGGAGCCCGTGTCCATTTCGATCAACTTCGGTGCGGACAGGAACAGTGGTACAGCAACGCCGAACGGCGGCGACCTGGGCGCGGTTCCAGTCAACTACCAGTACTGGAATAATGCAAGCGGTAAAACAGGATCAATGAGTTTGATCAGCAATACCGGCGCAGCAACTGGCGTTTCTGGAGCGTGGGAAAGTTCAACTACATACAATGGTAAAACCTTCCCGTCAAGAGACAACAACGCGATTTTGTTCTATGGCTATCTGGACGATGGAGCGGTCAATTCTCATAATGCTTATTTTAGCATGACGGCTCCGTATTTCAGTTACGACATTTACTATTATGCCGCTACTGATGTAACCTCAGGCTCTCCACATCGATATGCGACGATCAACTCTGTCAATTACTGCGGCGCCAGTACAGGAACTATAGTGGGAACAAGCAGTTGGGGAACGCCGGTAACGGGGAATATTAACGCCAGCGATTTAAAGGAAGGCGTAAACTATCTGAAAGTTTCTTCTTCTGATCCTGAAATTTCGATTTACGGCGCTCCTAAAAGCGGCAACTATCGCGGCAGCTTCGGCGCGGTGCAGATCGTCAATACCGCAGACTCGCAGTCAAGAATTGTTTCAGGCGATTTCACGTGGAATGATTCCGCATGGACTAATGACCTGACAGGAGAAACAGAGCAGGCGTACAATCCTTCAGCAGTTGGCTATCGCCTTATTAATGCGACTGATGAGACCGTGAATCCAACTATCGATTTAGGCGGTTCTACGGCAGTCTTCGAAAACTTGAAAACATTTGGAATTGGCAAGATCAGTTTTACCAACGGCGTTACAACGATTGGTAAAACAAATATCGTTTCCAATTTTGCTGACGATTACAGCGATTCCGTTGGTTTGTCGAATAAAGTAGCAGTCGTTCCGCAGGGCGTTGTCAAATTCGCTACGGGCGTTTCTGTTTCTGATGCGACTGCAAATCAGGACGCTATTTCTGGAGCTTATGTTGTCGATGGTTCAACGGTGTCTTTTGCCAGAATTACAAACGGTCAGATCGTCGCTATTACGCCGGAGTATGCTGCGTCTCCGACGGATGGAATGGATCTGAACGTCACCGCCAAAATCACGGATAATGCGACGCGTACGCTGAATTCGCTGACCAGTTCTTTTGACTACGTAAACAACAGCGCCCTAACAATTACCTCCGGCATGATGGCGCTTCAGACAAAAACTAATGGGAACAGCCATTGGGTGCAAGGAGGCGGAACAATTACTTCCGGCTATCAAAACGCTGATGGAGAATACGATCTGTATGTTTGCGGAGTGGGTGCAGGCGAAGATTTGCGAATTGACAGCAGCACGGTAATAGACAATCCTGCTGGAAAGCTCAATTTGATTAAAACCGGTTCTGGTAAAGTTGGGCTAACGGATTACAAAAAAACTTACGACTTCAGCAAGGCTTATACAGGCAAAACCTCCGTATTGGAAGGCTGTCTTTTCTTTGGCGTTAAGAATTCTTCAACTCAATTTTACGTCGCCGATGGCGCTACTCTGGACTTTAGCTGTCGGAATAAAAATAATGATCACGGCGACATTGACTTTACTGCAACAGAATTAACCGGTTCCGGTACGGTCATTGTTGGGAACAGTAAAACGGTTGGATCTTTGACGCTCAACAACGTCGTCAACGACGGATCTGCGTTTACCGCTGTAAACGTGGAAGGAAAGTATCTCACGCTCAACAATTCGGAACTTCACGCAGCCACGCTGAATAATAAAAGCCGAATAACGCTCAATAATTCTACAATCGTGGCTGGAACGATGGCGAATACCGGCGCCGTTACAATCAGTTTCAAGGGAGAGTCTGTTTTGGATGCTGCGATTTCAACCGCCAACGCTCTTACGATTGACGTAGAATCAGGAAAAGAAACAACATTTGGTAAAGTTGTCAGCGGCGCCGGCTCACTTGTCAAAGACGGCGCGGGAACGCTTGAACTGTCAGCCAACAACACCTATGGTGAAACCGTTGTTAACGAAGGCACCTTGAAGTTATCCAAGGCTGGAGAAACTGGAACATTAAAACCCGGCTCGAAAGTAACTGTTACCGGTTCAACCTCAGTATTGTCTGGTAATGGAAACGACGTTTTGGGATATAAATATAAAAGCAGCAAGAACACCGGAGCGATTGGAAGTCTCTATTTGCTCGAAGGCGGAACACTGCATAATGAATCTGGTACCAATCATATTACAGTCAATAACGCTGTTTATATGAACCACGGTTTTATTACCGCCGCTGAAGGCGATGGAAATGAAACCGCCGGCAACTTTACTTTTGATAATACAATTCATGTAACAGGTGGAGAAGATAACCTCATTTCTGCAACGCGAATTCAACTTCGTACTATTGCAGATACATATTTTACGACAGGGGAATTTGCTGGTCAGTTTGACGTTGCTCAAGGAGCCAAGCTGACAATATCGTCTATAATTAACGATACGTCCAATGTGGCAATAACCAAAGCCGGAGCCGGCGAACTGGTTCTGACGGGAAAGAGTCCGTTTAAAAAGAATGTTACCATTAACGGCGGCGTTTTGGATCTGACAAGCGGAGCGCTTTATACGGGAGATTACATTACCGACGCCAACGTTAATGTCAATACCGGCGGAACGTTAAAGGTCAACAACTTTGGCTATAATGAAGCCGGCAACTCAAGTTTGGGTGGGCTGACCTATTCGTCGAACGGTTCTACGAACATCCATTTCAACGGCGGCACGATCCAGATAGCCGAATCGTTTGGCGAGACGATCAATCGTAAAATCGAACTGCAGGAAAACGGCGGGACGCTCGACCTTGCCGAGGGCGTGGAACTCGTTCTGGGCGCCAACATCCACGGCGCCGGCGGCCTGACCAAGGCTGGCGCAGGAACGATGGAGCTGACCTACGCCAACGAATACACCGGCGGAACGACGGTTTCGGGCGGGTACCTCAAGCTCACCGACGACGCGGTGCGGGATAATGGCTCGATGACGGTCGCAGAAGGCGCGACGCTGGAATACGCTCTGGCCGGGGACCAGCCGACGCCGACCCTGGCGTTCGACGCGGACAAGAAATTCGCAAGCGAGGGTACGGTCCTCAAAACCGGCGCCGGCGCGCTGAAGATCGATGCCGCCGAAGGCAGCTTCGACGCATCAACACTGACCGTGGTGGAGGGCCGGCTCGACATGAAATCGTACCTCACGGGCCGGCTGGAAATCAACAACGGCGCAATGTTCTCGCCCGGCAATTCCGTCGGAAAACTGAACGTGACTGGCAGCGTTGCGCTCGGTCAGGCCGGGGTGGACGGCGACGCAGCGCAAGTCATCATCGAGCTGGGCGGAAGCAGCCGGGACCAGAACGACGAGCTGGTCGTCACCGGCGACCTGGAACTGAACAACGCCCGGATCGTTCTGGAAATGGCCGAGGGGTCCGGCCTGTACCCGGGCGAAAGTTTCACCGCGGTCTTCTCGTCCGGCAACAGCGATTCCTATAAGTCGAACTTCATTAATACTTACGTTCAGGCACCGTACTACCTGATCGATTTGAGCTACACGGAGATCAGTCCGGGCCTCTACGCTATTACGGGTACGCTCGACGGTAACGCTCTGCCGGAACCTGCGACGTGGGCGCTGCTCCTGCTCGGTGCCTTCGGGTTGCTTTACTGGCGGAAACGGAAGTAAATTTTGAATCGGGAATGAGGAGCACAGAACGGGCGCTCCTCATTTCATTTCTTGAGAAAGAGCCTCTTGAAAATTAATTTTTCTCTGTTATAATGGAATTATTCCACGGCGTCGGCGTCGTTGAATTCTCGATAATACACAGATTTTCAAGAGGCGATCCATGAAAAAAACGTTCATTGGCAGCATGCTGATTTGGGCTTTTGCCGTTTGTGCGGCGTTGGGGCAGACGGCTCACGTGACCATCGACACCGGAGCGGAGGGCGTTCCGCTCAACCCCGGCATGTACGGCATTTTCTTTGAGGAGATCAACCATTCCGGCGACGGCGGGATCTACGCCGAGCTGATCGAAAACCGCAGTTTCGAGGACTACCGCCTCCCCGAAGGAACGGCCATTCGCGGTGAAAACGCCGTCGGGCCGAACAAGGGCTGGCACGTCGGTTTTGATTCCGGGGACAAATTCCCGCACTGGGAGTTCACGGCCAGCAATCTGGAGGCGTACCTGACGCTCGAAACGGAAAACCCGATCCACCCCAACAACCGGTCCTACGCCTGCGTGACGATCGGAACGGTCCTGCCTGAAGGCCGCGCGGTCCTTTCGAACGACGGCTACTGGGGCATTGCGGTCAAAAAGGGCGAGCCGTACAAATTCTCGTTTTTCGCCCGGTCGGCGCAAAAGACGCCCGTTCAGGTTCGTCTCGTCGGCAAGGAAAACGCCGTTTTGGGAGAAGCGGCGATTGACGTCGCGTCTGCCGAATGGACGAAATACGAGTCCACGATTCCCGCCGCGGAGACCGAAACGAACGCCCGGCTGGAACTGGTGTTTACGCAGCCCGGCAAAGTCTTTTTCGACGAAGTTTCCCTCTTCCCGCCGACGTGGAACGACCGCCCCAACGGTCTGCGAAAAGACCTGGTTCAGAAGCTCTACGACCTGAAACCGGGCTTCGTCCGTTTCCCGGGCGGGTGCATCGTTGAAGGCTGCACGCTCGCCAACCGGTTCCAGCCCACCACGACGCTTGGCCCGGTGGAGACCCGTCCGTCGCGCTGGATTTTGTGGGGCTACCGCTCTCCGCAGGGATTGGGGCTTCACGAATATTACCAGCTTTGCGAGGACATCGGCGCCGCGGCGATGCTCGTCGTCAACTGCGGCATGACGTGCGAATACCGCGACGGCGGCATGGTTTCCGATGATGACCTCCAGCCGTACATTGACGACGCGCTCAATTCCATCGAATACGCCATAGGCCCGGTGACGAGCAAGTACGGTGCGATGCGTGCCGCGGCGGGGCATCCGGAACCGTTCAACCTCAAGTACGTCGAGATCGGCAACGAAAACTGGGGCCAGGAATACAAGCCCCGGTACAAGGTCTTTCAGGCGGCACTGAAGGCGAAATACCCGGATCTGGAGTACGTTTCGTGCATCGAAATCGAAGACGCCGACGTCGATTACCGCGACGACCACTACTACAGCTCGCCCGCGCATTTCCGTGCGCTCAATACGCGGTACGACCGGGAATCGAGGACCGCCCGCAAGATCTACGTCGGCGAATACGGCGTCACGAAAGACGTCGGCCACGGAAACCTCAACGGCGCGTTGGGTGAAGCCGCCATGATGATCGGCATGGAGCGCAATGCGGACCTGGTGACCATGGCGTCGTTCGCGCCGCTGTTCTTCAACGTCAACGACGAGGCGTGGCCCGTCAACCTGATCGGGTTCGATAACAGCCGCAGCTTCGGGCAGCCGTCGTACTACGTTCAGAAAATGTTCTCGACGCAAAAGGGAGACCGCGTCCTGCCGACGGCCCTGACCGTGGACGCCGCCCAGACCGACAGACCCGCCTGCTCGGTCGCGATGGCCACGTGGAACACCAAAGCGGAGTTCAAAGACCTCGTGATCACGGACGCTGACGGCCAGGAGATCACGCTGGACGAGTCGCAGGAAAAAGCGCTTTTCGCGCCTCTGACGTCCAAAATCGACCGGCCGAACATGGTCGTCGTTCCGAACCTGAAGCTGGGCGAAAGCTACACGCTGAAGTTTAAGGCGCGCAAGCTCGCTGGTGACGAAGGCTTCCTGATCGGGATCAACCATTTCGACGATCAGAACTTCACCTGGATCAACCGCGGCGGTTTTTCCAACACGAAGGACACGATCGAAGAGACCCGCAACGGCGTGAAAATGACGCTCCAGTCTCAAATCGGTCCGTTCAAGCCGATAGAGACGAACGTCTGGTACGAGTACGAGATCCGCATCGCCAGGAACTCGTTGGTCGCTTTTGAAAACGGCAGGCAGTTCATCAAGTCCAACCTGAACGAGGCGGCAAGCGACGTCTTCGCCCTCGCCCATCGCGACACGAAAACCGGCGAGCTGCTCGTCCGCATCGTCAACTCGAAAGCCGAGCCGATCGAAGTGGAGATCAAGCTGGAAAACTGGGCCGGCAAGACAGAATTCACGGTCGAAGAGACGGTTTTGACGTCCGAAAAGAACACGGACCGCAACTCGCTCGACGAGCCGGAAAAGGTCGCCCCGAAGACCTCGGCGTTCCGGGCGTCCGGCACGGCTTTCACGTACAAAGCGGCGGCAAACTCACTGACCAACCTCAGGCTTAAACCGTCCGGATCCGGCGCGGGAGTTTCGCAGTGACCTCTGGCAGAGACCCGCTTTTTCCTTTTTTAACCCACCCCTTAATAAATTTTCAAGGCGAAATCATGAATCCGAAAAAATCCCCCAACCCTCAAATGTTCAGCCGGCGCAGTTTTCTCGCCGCGGCCGCGGCGTCCGCCGGTCTGTTTTTCATCCCGCGCAGCGTTTTCGCCGACTCCCCGAATGACGTCGTTTTGCGGGCGGCGATCGTCAGCGACGTCCACTACAAAAACCGCCGCGACACGCCGGAAGTCGATCGTTTTGAGCGCATGCTCCAGTTCGTCAACGAGTACTCCGCGTCGCAGCCGTACAAGAATTTTGACGTTCTGATGATCGGCGGCGACATGTCGGACAACGGCCGGGTCGATCAGAGCGGCCTGCTGCGCGACTCGCTGAAAAAGTACCTCAAGCCCGAAACGAAGTGGATCTTCTGCATGGGGAACCACGACCACTGGGGCGGCAACCGGCAGATTTGGGAGGAACTTTTCGAGCAGCCCGCCAACAAGCGCGTCGAGGTCAACGGGTTCCAGTTCATCACGCTTTCCTGCGAAAAGGGAACGATGCGGGACGGCGATTTCCAGTACGCCATGCCGTGGCTGAAGGAGCAGCTCGACGCCGCCTGCGCCGACAACACGAACAAGCCGGTCTTTCTCATCCAGCACTACCCGGTCCGCGGCACGGTTTACGGCAGCTGCCCGCCTGACCCGTGGGGCACGGGCGACCTGAGCGAACTGCTGAAGAACTACCCGCGCCTGATCGACTTCGCCGGGCATTCGCACTACCCGACCGTGGACCCGCGCTCCGCCTGGCAGGGGGAATACACCGCATTCGGGACCGGCACGATGAGTTACTTCCTCATGCGGTACGACAAACTGACCCGACCGGCGGCGTACCGGAACGCGGGCAACACGTACGTCATGGAGATCCACGCCGACAACAGCGTGGTCCTGAAGGTTTACGATGCCGTGACGAACAAATTTTTCGACTGCGTTTACGTCGTGGCGCAGCCCGGCGCGGTCGAAAAGTTCATCTACACGAGCCGGCGCTACGAAACGAGCCAGCCCCCGTACTGGGCGGAGGGCGCAGCGGCGGCGGTCCAGAACGTGACGCCCGTCACCGCGGAGATCACGTTCCCGCAGGCGAAATGGGACGATCATGAGAGCATCGTTCACTCGTACCGGGTCGATCTGGCCCGGCTCGTGAAAGATGCGCAGACGGGCGCCGAGGCGTGGGTGGATCAGCCGAGCCAGTACGAGTGGTCGCAGTACTTCTTCAACGACATGCCGGAGGCGATGACGGTCGCGCTCTGCGGCTTGAACTGGAATTCCCGGTACAAATTCACCGTGACGGCGCTGAACTGCTTCGGGAAGGAGTCGGAAAAGACGCTCGAAGGGGCGTTTTCCACCCCCGACGACCCGGAGGAGTGCGTCGATCAGAACGCCGAAAAGCCGGATGCGAACGTCCTGAACGTCACGTTCACCCCGGACGGCCCGGTCAATGCGCCCGTGAACCGGCGGAAGACGCAAAAGACCGTCGAGGTGATCGGCTCGCCCGCCTACGTGACCGACGCAGCCGCCGGCGCGGTCGCGGCCGTTTTTGACGGGGCGTCCAACCACTGCCAGATCCGCTTCACGGAGGAGGAATACGCGCGCCTGACGAACGCCATTTCCTACACGGCCAGGTTCCGGCTGGACCGGATGGAGCCGCGCATCATGGTGCCGTTTGGCAACACGCAGGTCGGCGGCTACAATTTCCGCGTGAACGGCCAGAAGAAGATCCTGGAGGTCTGGGTCGAGATCGGCAAGCAATACCACACGCTCACCACGCCCATCGAGGAGGGCAAGTACTACTCCGCCGCGTGCGTGTTCGACGGGAAGACGATCGTCGTGTACCTCAACGGCGAGGAAAAGGTCCGGAAGGCGGTTTCCGGCCGCATCACCTACACGGCCACGCCGGAAAGCCGGTCGTTCTGCATCGGCTCGGACATCAACGGTAAAGGTACGGGCGAGTTCTTCTTCCCCGGCTCGGTCGTTTACGCCCGGGTCTATAGCTGGGCGCTGACTCCGCAGCAGGTCAAGGCCGTCAGCGAGTAAAAAGCGCAGCCATTTCACCCAGAAAATTCCCAGAAAATTCCCGGAAAACTCCCAGCAATTCCCAGTTCCCATCCACTTTAACCCCTAACCCCCATTAATCACCATGAAACGCAGAGATTTCATTCAGTTCCTGACCGCCGCCGGCGTCAGTTCCCCGTTTTTGATCCCTTCCTCCTGCCTTGGCGATGACGAAAAGGCTGCGGCTTCCGAGCGCGTCAACATCGGCTGCATCGGCGTGGGTGGACGCGGCGCCCAGGTCTTTCGCATGATGCTCAGCTGCTCCAACGCCCAGGTCGTTGCGGTGGCGGACTGCTACAAAAGCCGCCGGGAAAGCATTTCCAGAGCCTGCGGCGGGAAGGGTTTTCTGGACTTCCGTGAGATCCTGGAGGACCCGACCATCGATGCCGTGACGGTCTGCACGCCGGACCACTGGCACGTCCCGATCGCGCTTTACGCCGCCCGGGCGAAGAAATCCTGCTACGTCGAAAAGCCGCTGGGGCTGACCCTCGAGCAGGTCCTGAAGTGCGAAAAGGTCTTCGCGGAGAACAAAGTCCACTTCCAGTACGGGACCCAGCAGCGCTCGCTCTCCCACTGCCACGCCGGCTGCGAACTGGTCCGTAAGGGCCGGATCGGCAAGGTCCGCGAGATCGAAGTTTACTCCCCCAACGGCGGGACCGGCGGGAATCCGACCCCGTGCCCGATCCCGGAAAACCTGGGCGAAGACGGCTACGAGCGCTGGCTCGGCCCGGCCCCGAAAGTGCCGTACTGCGCGGACCGCTGCCGCCCGCAGGGGACGTACTGGATCTACGACCAGTCGATCGGTTACCTCGGCGGCTGGGGTGCGCACCCGCTCGACATCATGGTCTGGGGAAGCGACGCTGACCTTTCCGGCCTGGTGACCGTTGAAGGGACCGGCAAGATCGGTGAACCGCTCTACAATACGGTTTACGACTGGGACATGAACATCATGCTCGGCGACGTGAAGGTCAAATTCGTCGCGGCCAATCGGGACTCCACCAAGTTCATCGGCGAGAACGGCGACTGGATCGACGTTTTCCGCGGCGGCCTGAAGGCGAGCTCGCCCGAGCTGATCGCCGATCCCGATCTGAGCGACCCGGTTTTGACCGTCAGCACGCACCACGCGCAGAACTTCGTCGATGCCGTCCGGTTCGACCGCACGCCGGTTTCGTGCCTCAAAGACGCGGTCCGCAGCGATACGATCTCGCACCTGTGCGACATTGCCGTCCGAACGAAAAGCAAAGTGGTTTGGGACCCGGCCAAACGCGAACTGGTCAACCCGACGCCGGAGCAGGCGGCCATGGTCTCCCGCCCGATACGCGCCCCGTGGACTTTGTAACCTTCAGAGGAGAATTTGCGCTCATGAAACGATTTGCCATCTTTGCGGCGGCGATCATCGCCGGTTTGATTCTGAATTTCAGCGCAACGGCGGCGGAGGAGCAGACCGTCACGCTTTCCAACGCGTTTTTGAGCCGGACCTTGACAGTTTCCGACGGCGTTTTGCGGACGACCCGGATCGAAAACCGGCGCGCGGGAACGGCGTGGCGTCCTGAAAATGCGGCGGAGTTCCGGCTTCGCGTCTCCCAAGGGACGCAGTTCGTGGAAGGCGACGAGATCCTTTCGACGTCCGATTTCGTCTGCAAGAAGGCGGAGCCGTACACGCTGGACGGCGCGGCGGGGTCGGGGGCGGCGTTCACGCTGGAAAACCGGGAGAAGGGCCTGACCGTCACGGTCCGGTACGAACTCAAAGAGGCGGACTTCTTCCTCCGCAAGCGGCTGGAGATTCGGTCAGAACGGCCGATCACGCTCGAATACATCGAAGTCGATTCCATGCCGGCGGCGGACGCTCTGCAGATTTACCAGTGCAGCGCGATGACCGCTCAGGGGCCGAGCAACTGGCGCCCGAATCTGGGTCAGCCGCTCTACACGACGCAGACCGGGACGTTCTGGGGCGTTGAGTTCCCGGCGGCGCATAACACGGTCGAAAACCACGTCCTGCAGTGCGGCTACTTGTGGGGCCGGGAGATTGCGGGCGGCCAGACTTGCACGACCTGGTGGTCGGTCTGCGGCGCGGCGGACGATCCGAAATTCGTCGCGGACTGCTTTCAGCAGTACATCGACACGATCCGCGCCCACGCGTTCCGGCTTCAGACGCAGTACAACTGCTGGTTCGACCTGGGCCGGGGCGTGAATCGGGACTCCTTCAAAACGAGCGTCGATACGATCCACGAGGAACTGTGCGTCAAACGGGGCGTCAAGCCGCTTTCGGCGTACGTCATTGACGACGGCTGGCAGGAAAACAGCCCGAAGATCTTCCAGCAGGCGTGGCCGGTCAACTCGAAATTCGACCCGGATTTCGGCTCGACGTTCCGCGACATGCAGGCGGTCCACTCGCATTTGGGGCTTTGGCTCAGTCCCGGGTGCGTGTTCAACTGCGGCGGCATGGTGCAGCTCTACCGCGAGGCCGGGTACGAAGCCCTCACGCACTACATGTCGCTCTGCGGCCCGAAATACACGGCGGACCTGGAAAAACGCATGGTCGAGCTGACCCGGCAGGGCGTCTGCTTCTTCAAGCTCGACGGGCTGTTCGGGCACCTGAACGTCCGGGACTTCGAGATCACCGGGCGCGGCTGCCCCGCCATGCCGCAGCTGGAAACGGAGGGTTTCGCCTTCAACGACGCGCGCCTGAACGACCCGAAGTACGACGAACTCAAAGAGTACTACATGGTGGCGGGGACGGAACGGCTGATGCAGATTTTCTCCCAAATGCGCCAGGTGAATCCGGACGTTTATATCGTCATTTCCAACGGCGCGTGGCTCAGTCCGTGGTGGCTGGGGTACGTCGATACCGTCTGGATGATCAACGCCGGCGACGCGGCTGGCGGCTCCGACCGGACGGGCGAGCTGACCTACCGGGACAATATTTACCACGAGATCGTTTTTACGGACAAAGCGCAGTTCCCGCTCAACGCGCTGTTCAACCACGAGCCGAAAAAGAACACCAGCGGCGAGCCGGAAGAAACGTTCCGGGAGTACCTCTTCATGCACCTGACCCGCGGGACGGGCTTCGTCGAGATGTACCTCAAGCCGCGCGTGCTGAGCGATTCCGACTGGAACGTTCTGGCCGAGGGGTTGAAGTGGGCGGACGAGATCCACCCGTGCTTCGCGAGGGCTCGAATGTTCGGCGCCAGACCGGCGACGGGCGAGGTTTACGGCTATTCCGGCTGGGACGGCTCGAAAGGGTATTTGTCGGTCCATAATCCGAACCGGACCGACGCCCGGGAAATCACGGTCACGCTGGACCGCTCGCTGGGCATGGTCCCCGGCGACGAAAAGACGTACGGCGTCAAAGCGGTCGTCGGCACTCTGGACGGTCTGAACGCGACGTACAGGCAGGGCGATTCGATCACTTTCAAACTGGCTCCTTGCGAGCTCCGCGTTTTGCAGTTTGACGGAAACCAGCCGCAATGAGATCGATGAGGCGTGAGGCGTCAACCCCTCGCGCCTCACACCGTTCCGATTTTTTTAGAATTTTAATGCTTATCGAAAAATAATTGTTAATTTGTGTGAACTATTCTTCAAACGGTGCGTACTGCTAATAGAATGAACAATTGGTCAGGTTTGAATCCGAGCGATCATTCAGGAAAAGGTTCGTTGTTTGGTTTTACCTAGCCCTACCAATACAGGAGGCAGACTTATGAAGAAGTTTTTTGCAGCACTTATCATCGTTTGCTTGAGCATTGCTTTCAGCGGCTCGGCAATGGCTCAAGGCGGTTATCCCGAAAACGGTCGCCCCGGACCGCCCCCCGCGGCAGTTCATTATCAGCCCGCCCCGCGCCATGCTCATCGGGCTATGCAGCCCGCCCCGCGTCCTGCCCGAGTGATTCGGCCCTCTGTAGGTGTAGGCGTTGGCGTTGGCCGTCATGGCGTTGGCGTTGGTATTCACGTCGGCGTCGGGCCCGTTGGGATCGGCATTCCCTTTAACTGAAATGTATAGACGATAGCAGGATGGAAACGCGGCGACGCAATCAAATGCGCCGCCGTTGTTGTTTTTGGGGCATCTTCTTTACAGCTTCTTCGACGTTGCCAGTGCGATGGAGCGGACCCGTTCGAATCGACTCCGAAAACGTACGGTGCCGAGAAAAACGACCCGGCAGCAACTCCCGCACCGGTCAGGCGAAACAACCGACTTCCCAATTCACGTCTGTTCATAGATTTATTTTTAGGCTTTTTTCCTCTGAGGCCTATCAAATTCTGGAACATCTGGTATAATAATTTTATCGTGTTACGTATTGACTTTGCCAATGAAGTGTCAGAACCGGTTTTCTGGGTTGAAACGATGAAAAAGTTTTTTTATGGATTGCTGCTCCTGGCCTGGGCATTTGTTTTGTCGCCGGTTCAGGCGGACGAAGCCGATTCCGGGGCGTTCGAAATACGCGTTTTGACGTTTAACATTCGGACTTCCAGAGGCGAAGTGGGAAAGCCGGAGGAGTGGAAAAATCGTCGTCGGGGGGTCGTGGGCCTGATTCGGCGAGGCGATTATGATTTCGTCGGGGTCCAGGAAGCGATCTTTTCCCCTCAAAGAGCCAGACTGAACCAGGTGGACCACCTGAAAGCCGCCTTGCCCGGCTACGGCATGATTTATCGGCCTCGCGGAGAAAGCGCAGATCGAGGCGAAGGGACGCCGCTGCTGTACAATCGGTCCCGCTGGGTTTTGGACGAAACAGAACACGGCATTTTCTGGCTTTCCCCGACGCCGGACGTGCCGGGGTCCCGGTGCGATGGCTCCAGACTTCCGCGCACGGTCTGCTGGGGACGGTTTATTCGTCTGGAAAACGGCAAGCCGACGGACCGGGCGGTTTACGTCTTCAATACGCATCTCGATCTTGGTTTTCAGGCGAAGCTGGAAGGCGCGATCATTCTGGCGGAATTCATTGCGAAAAGAAAACACGGCGATCCGGTTTTCATTACCGGCGACATGAACTGCGCCAAAGACAGTTTGCCGATGCGGTATTTTGCCGGCGAAAGGATCGAAACGAAAATTGAGGACAAAGAATACGACGCCGTTTCTCCCGTCAAGCTGCAGGACGTCTATGGCGTCCTTTATCCCGACACGGACGAAACGACGTACCACGGCTGGGGGAGAAGATCGTCGGGGGTACGCATCGACTTCGTATGGACGTCTCCGGGTTTGGAACCGGTTTCCTCCCGGGTCATTAAAGACAAAGCAAACGGTCTGTTTCTGTCGGACCATTACCCGGTCGAGGCGGTCGTCCGATTGCATTAGGATTCCGGGGAGCGAGATCCCCTTCGAGCAACTTTTACCCTTACCACTAAACCCATGATGAACTACAAAAATCAAGTCTCATTTTTATCCTCTTTGCGTCCTTTGCGCTCTTTGAGGCTTAAAAAAACATCGTGGTGTTTTTGCCTCACGCGGAGATGCGGAGCCGCGGAGTTTTTTTGTTGAAACGATCTCTGATCCTCCGCGTCTGGGGGGCGTCGGGCACGTCCGGTTCCTGCTGCCGGGGGCTTTTCACGGTTCACTTTCCTTTCTTGCTGAAACGGGAAAGTCGAAGTACGTATCGGGATAGGGTTCGTCCTTGAGCGTGAAGTGCCACCATTCTTCTTCGATCGGGTTGAAACCGTGCGTGACCATGATTTCTCGCAGCAGCGTCCTGTTGGCGAACTGCTCCTCGGTGATGCCGCGATAGCTGGGATGGGATTCTTTGCCGAACCAGTCGAACGTGCCGCCCATATCGACTTCCTTGCCGGTCTTCATGTCGAACAGCGTCAGGTCAACCGTGCTGCCGCGGCTGTGTCCCGAACGTTCCAGGATGTAGCCCTGCTCAAACAGGACGGACTTGTCGAGATCGGGATAGAAGTACGCCTTCATGCGGGTGTCCTCGACGTTGGCCGCCCACCGCACGAAATGCGCGACCGCCCGCTGCGGACGGTAGGCGTCGTAAATCTTGAGCCGGTAGCCGCGTTTGACGCATTCGTCGCTCGCGGCTTTGAGCGCTTTGGCCGCCTCTTTCGTGAGGATGGCGCACGGCTGCTCGTACCCGTCGATGCGTTCCCCGACAAAGTTGTACGTCGAGTAGTACCGGATCTCCAGAATCGCGTCCGGCACGGCTTCGGCAAGATCCACAAACCCTTCCGGGCGGTTGTTTGTACGTGCGGCAAATTCGTCCTTTGCAAGCGCCATCTGAGCGCGGAACGCAGGTAACGTCTGCAGCTGCGAATAGGCGAATGCGGCGGCAAAGCGCGTCATGTCCACGTCACTCTGCCAGTGCGCGCCGGCGATCACCCGATTCTCTCCGTATTGCATGGCCCTGATGAAAATCTCGTTGGCGTTTGCCGGGTTGATCTCCGCAAGCATCAGCGCGGCGACCATGCTTCTCATCGTGTGCCCGGAGGGGTAGCTGCCCTCGTCGCGCCAGACGCCGTCCTCCTTGGGGCAGAGCGGCTCCTCGTTGAAATACGCGAAGGGTCGGCGCCGGTGGTAGAACGCCTTCGGCGCGACACGCATCTGGTCCGTGGTAGAAAGACTGTCCTCGAGGAGCTTCCAGATGTTCGGCGTGTTCGTCGGGGAGATCTCCATTCCGAACGGTTTGGAGAACGCGTCGGCAATGGTCGCATACGACCATACGGAGTCGTGCCTCGCAAGTGCGGCGCGTTCGGGATCCTTGCGCTGCTCCTTGCCCCATTCGTAGCGTGCGACGTCCCGTGTGAAGTCCGCGCTTCCCGGCTCCGGCGGCGCAGGAAGGCACTTGATCAGATCGGGCAGATCCTCGACCCCGCAGTACGGCTCTGCAAAGGCTGCGGCCGCCGCTATTGCCATGACTATAACGATTGCTCCTGTCAGCAGTTTTTTCATTTTTTCCTCCACTTTGTTACTTGACTGTGAATCCGCCGTGGCATACGCAGGCGAACGTTCCGTCTTTATGGTTGTATTCTACAAAATCCGGTCCCCCCAGAACGCCACGGAGACGTCCTGGCAGCCACCCTCTTTGGCCCAGACGAGCCGCGGGCGGATCAGCGGTTCGTCGAGGCGGCTTGACACATGCCCCCGTTTGTGGCCGAGTTCCCACAGATGGCCGAACACGATGCGTTTGGCGTTGATGATCTCCACCGCCTTGCGCGTGTCGATCCCGCAGCCGGGGAAGAAAAGCCACAGGTCGGGGAGGCCCCAGACGGTTCCGAGTTTCGGCTCCGTACCGCGTCCGCTGTCGCCCGTGTGGTAGAGGATGAAGCTGCCGATCCTGATCTCGAAAGCCGTCGTGAAGTCGATCAGTTTGGGATTATGGTCAATCAGCGAGGTGCGGATCTCCACGTCCCGGAGCTTGAACGTCTTCACGCCGTGAACCAGGCCGCTTTCCTTCGCGCCTTTGTTCTCAAGGAAGTTCGAGATGACCGTCTTTCCCGCGCCGTCCATCGCATCGTAGAAGTCCTGCCGCCAGTGGTCGCCGTGGTTGTGGGTGATGAGCGCAAAGTCGAGCAGCGGGGCGAACTCGGGCGCCCGCCGGTGGAAAAGGTCGATGGAGAAAAGCGACTCGCGCGTCTTGACGATGTAGCCCATGTTATACACGATCCAGACGGCAGGCGTATCGACCGTCACGACGGTCTCTTTGACCTCGCGCATCACCTTTTCGAATGCCGCCTCCAGCTTCTCCAGCGACGTCAAACCCCGCGTGTTGCCGTCGATCAGATACGCCTTGTACTCCTCCGGCGCCACGAGTTCCGTCTCGCGGTCCCATTGGGCGATCGCATCCTCGGCAATCTCCTCGCCTTGCGTATTTTTCTTCGCCATGATGGACGAGATCAGCGCCGCCGCGCCGATCGAACCGATAAATTCACGTCTGTTCATGTTTTCTCCTTGAAGTCTGTGAAATGATGACGAGCCGTCCCCTACTTCAAATATTTCCTGTAAAACGCCTGGATCCGGTCGAACGGAATGGCGTTCTTTCCGCCGCCGTCGTAAAGGTCGCAGTGCGACGCGCCGGGGACGATCAGTAGTTCTTTGTTGTCGCCCTTGAGCATTTTGAAAGCCGTCTCGCCGAAGTACCGGCTGTGCGCCTTTTCACCGTGGACGAGAAGAACCGGGCTTTCGATCTCATCGGCGTAAGCGAGCAGTTTCGTGTTGAGAAGCGAGAGTGCGGCAGTGACCGCCCAGCCATCGTTGGAGCCAGGGGAACGCCGGTGATAGCCGCGCGGCGTCTTGTAGAAACTCACGTAGTCACGCAGGAATTGAGGCGAGTCGGCGGTGAGTTCGTCAGGATTGGGCAGAACGGCCTGGTAGGTCGGCTGACCATTCCTGAAGTCCTTGATCCGCTGGTCGTTCATCGCTTTACGCATGGCCCGGCGCGCTTCGGGAGTGTCGGCGGAATCGTCGTAACCTTTGGCGATGACGCGGGACATGTCGTACATCGTGACCGCCACGGTCGCCTTGATTCGCGTGTCGATGGCGGCAGCGTTAAGAGCAAAACCACCCCAGCCGCAAATGCCGCAAATACCGACGCGCTCCGGGTCAACGTCGTCCCGGCTGATGAGGTAATCGACCGCAGCCTGAAAGTCCTCGGTATTGATGTCCGGCGAATTGATGTTGCGCGGTTCGCCGCCCGATTCTCCCGTAAACGACGGGTCGAACGCGATGGTCAGGAAGCCGCGCCCGGCAAGCTCCTGCGCATAACGCCCGCTGACCTGTTCCTTCACGGCCCCAAACGGACCACTGACGGCAATCGCCGCGAGCCGCCCCTCCGCCCATTTCGGCTTGTACACGTCCGCCGCGAGCGTGATGCCGAATCGGTTTTGAAAGACCGCCTTGCAGTGGTCCACCTTCTCGGACTTCGGAAACGTCTTGTCCCACTCCTGCGTCAGTTCGGGCTCCGCAGCGTTTGCGGTAAATGCCATTGCCATGAGAATTGCTCCTATGATGAATCGGGTCATGTTGAAACTCCTTGTTACCATATTTGAAATCATTTCTTCTCCTGTTTCACGCTTTTGCCAAGTGCCTTTTTTAAGCCGCAAAGAACGCAAAGGACGCAAAGAGAGCAAAGGGGAAACTTTATTTCCTTTTGCATTGCAACTTCTCGGGAAAAAGCGTCGAAAGGGCTTTCGGTTCACAAAAATTCCCTCCTTTTTTCTTCTCTCCTTTGCGTTCTTTGCGTTCTTTGTGGCTAAATTAAAACCCGTGTACGTTCTTCTCCCAAAAGACGGACGACATCAACGCCGCCGCGCTGATCGAACCGATAAATTCACGTCTGTTCATTTTGTATTTCATTAAAATCTACGGATCGAAATGATGAAGCCCTTCAAACCTCCATAACGTCCCGATGGGGCAGCCGTGCCGATAGTGTTCGCAGCTGAAATCCATTTTGTTGGACTAAGGATAAATTGTCCAATCAATTATCATTTCTAAACCCCTCGAATTCGGTGGGTTTAGAATCCGGTAAGACACACAAAGTCCTCGCCGTTGATTTTCATGACGCGGACAACCGTTCCTCTAATATCAAGTTCACTTGATTTCTTCATTTGGCATTTCCTTCTTGTCGGGTTTTTGCTCCTTGCGTTTCCCGTCGGCGGCAGTTATCGCAAATTTTGCGACAACTGAAGGATCCAATTCTTCCCCAAAGGGCATTTTGAATGTGTTTGCCGATGGTTTTAACATCGCGGTCAAAAAGTTCAGCTAATTGAAGTCTCGTCAGCCATACCGTTTCATGCTCGACAGTAACCGGCAATGTTACCATCCCATCGGAGCTTGTATATAGAACCAGTTCATTCTGCGTATTCATAATCGTTCCCCGATTGCACAATCATAATTTACAAATCCGGCAACTGCCCCGGCGCGTTCATCCCCTCGCGGATTCCAAAATCCTCTGAGACTTAATCATAATACAAAACCGCAGCGTGTCAAGGGGTTACAAAAATAAAAACGCTCCCACTTTCGGCTCAAGCTTCGAGCTTCAGAGGTATCGCAAGTGCCAGGGCGAGAATAGCGCTCGCAAAGGCAGCCGTGCAGGACATGAGCCATACGCCGTTCAGCTCCCAGAAGGCGGTGAGTACATACAGGAACGTGACCGGGAAAACGAGCGTCCCGAAAAGCGATAACACCAGCGACCGGACGGGTCGGTCCACTGCCGTGAAGAACGATGAAAAGCACATGTCGATCCAGCCGACCAGGTACGAAAAGGAGAATATTTTGATTGCGGTAACGCTGACCTTCATCAGTTCCGTATCGCCTTCCCTGATGAATATGGCTGCCACGGACGGACCTGCAAAGAACATGAAGCCAAACGCGATCACCGAGGTTGCGACCGAGGCGATCAGCACACGCCTGAAAATCGCTTTCATCCTGCCGAACGATCTGGCGCCGCAGCAATAACTGATGGCGGGCTGGAGCGAATCGCAGATCCCGAAATTCAGCATCCCGACGATACTATCGACGTACATGACGATAGAGAAAGCCGCCACGGCAGTCGTTCCTCCGTATCGCAGAAGAAACAGGTTCATGATCACGCTCATGACCGACACGGCAATGTTGCTGAAAAACTCGCTTGAACCATTGGCGATGATCCGGAAAAAGCGCTGCAGCGGGATGTTCTCCCGGGTGTAGTAAACCTCCATCCTTTTCCCGCGGAAAGCCGCAAGGGTGATCACCGATCCAAGGACGATCGAGATTGCGCTTCCGGCTGCGGCTGCCCATACGCCCTGATGAAGGAGCACGATCAAAACAAAATCGAGAACGACATTCAGGACCTGGGTCATGATGCCGATGATCATGCTGAACTTGACTTTCCCGCAGACGCGGAGAAAATTGTCGGTGGCGAAATAAATCGGGATCAGGGGACCAAAGATCGAAAACACTCTGAGGTACTCGGCGCTGAATTCGATTGCTTGTTCGCTCGCTCCCGGTGCGATCAGTACAACAAACGGTTCCGCAAAGACCAGCCCCAGCACACTGACGACGCAGGAAAACCCAAGGATGAACTTCACCGAGAAAGAAAACACCCGGGACGCTTCTTCCCGCTTCTCCTGCCCCATCAGGATCGACATATTGACGGACGATCCCGTGGCGATCATGTTGGCCAGGGCATCCACGACAAAGATGATCGGCATGACCAGATTGATCGCTGCAAGGGCGCTTTCCCCCAGACATCTGCCGACAAAAATGCCGTCAACGACGGAATAAAGCGCTCCGAACACGGAGGTGATGACCGCCGGAACCGCGCATCGGAAAAAGAGTTTTGTGGGAGGCAGTTTGCCGAAATCTTCTGAATCCATACGATCGCCTGTCCAAAAAAAAACGGTTCTTCCGTAACCAAGTTACGAAAAAACCGAGCGCACTCGACACCTTCTCTGGCAGGCGGCCTGCTGGCGTTCGCCAACGATCCCCTGTGCTACGGCACACTGCCCTCCGGTGACCATATTCAATTCAAATTTTTACAGATTATACCAGAAAGCGCATGAAAATCAAGGGGGGCAGGAAATAAAAAAAGCACTCACGAAGGAGTGCCTTTTGTGGTTAAAGGAAATGGAAATTTTTACTTACTTGCAGCTGCGGAGGAACTCGGCGATCTCGGTGTTGCCTTCGTGAGCCGCTTCTTCCGCCGGGGTGCGACCGTCTTCGTTCACGGCGTTGACGTCAGCGCCTTTTTCGACGAGGTACTTCACGATTTCGAGCGTTCCGTCTTCGGCGGCGGCGTGGAGAGGCGTTTCGTCGTCATCGTTCTTGACGTTGATTTTCGCGCCGTTCTCGACGAGGAGTTTGACCATCTCGAGGTTGCTGCCGTCGCAGGCTTCAAAAATCGGCGTGCTCTGGTCTTCGTCTTCGGCGTTCACATCGGCGCCTTTCTCGATCAGGAACTTCGCGATCTCGACCCGGCCCTCATCAGCGGCAGCGTGGAGAGCGGTTTCGCCGTCTTCGGTCCGTCCGTTCACGTTGGCACCCTGGTTGACGAGGCTCTGGACTTTCTCCAGATTTCCTTTCTCAGCCGCGCGGTACAGGGACGGCTCGAAGTCGGTCTCGTCGTCGATCTCATCGACTTCGGTCTCGTCTTCGTCAGCGTCTTCATCCTCGTCTTCAGCGTCTTCGGCGTCCTCGGCGTCTTCGATGTCATCTTCGTCCTCGTCGTCGTCATCGATGTCGTCCGCGTCGTCATCGTCATCTTCGTCTTCAGTCAGCTGCGAAATCGGCTGACCAGCATCGGGCTGCTCGCCGATGGCCTGGGCGGTCGCGCCTTCTTCGGCGGTGGCTTGCGTGGATTCGCTGCAGGCAAAAGCGCTCAGAGTGAAAACCAGGGCGGCGGCCAGCAGTGCGACGATGGAAATGGTGATCTTTTTCATGATTCAGTCTCCTTATTGGAAAATTTTTGATTGTTTTCGGTGGGACCCTTGCCCTCACCTTACATGCATTAGTTTACTGGATGAATGTAAAGCGAATTTAAAGGTTTTGTAAATATTCCGTAAAGATTCCGGATTTTGGAAAAATAATTTTGAGGCGCCTGAAAACAATGAAAAAATCACCCCCGATAGAGCTCACTGTCCGGGGTCTTTAAAAAATCAATTATAACTACGATAACGTCCTCTTTGCTTAGATTCGAGAAATAACCATTGATTTCATCAATTAAGAAATTGTGCCCATATTTATACCCATAATTTTTATCGTCGAGATCGGGCAGGGGCGTTTGAGTACGTGTTTTAGCGGGGTGAGAACGATCTTTGCGGCGTTTTTCCGGGCCTCCCCTAGAGATTCAACACGGCCCGTCTCCGGTTTTTTAAATTTTGACTTTTTTTTAACTTTTTTTCTCAAAAAACCAACAAATTCTGAAATTTGGTATAAAATGTCTTTGTCAAGTTATAAATTAACATCGCAAGGAACGGCAAGTTATTCCTTGAGATGCGATCCCGACCTGTAAGGTTTAATCAGAATGAAAACGCGTATAGAATCCGTCATTTTAAGCGCTGCCGCACTGGCGTTTTGTTTGGTTGGCTGGGCGTCTGCTCAGACGTTGAAGACCGATGCGGAAATCGAGGCGATGGGGTACACCCACATCTATTCGCTGTCAATTCCGGATCAGCCCAACTTCAGAAAAGGCGCGCCGTACACGCTCGACAATTCCAGTTTGAATCTCGGACCGCTCGAATCCGTCGCGTACCGGCTGAATCTCGGCGAGGACAATTTCTGCTATACGTCTTTTGGCGCTTATACCAGCGATCTGACCCAGATCGGCGTTCCGACGTTTACGTCGCACACGCAGGAGCAGCGTTACGTCCAGAATCTGTATTACGAGGCGAAGTCGCCGACACTGACAACCGCGGGAACGACGGTCACGCAGGGCAACATCGAATTCTGGCCGTGGAACTATTCGACCACCAACGCGGCGAACATCCCGGGAGCCAGCGGCGCCAGCGGAAACCGGAACTACGACTTTGGCGACTCCTGCAGTTACGGCGGCGCCCACGGCTCGATGCAGGTCCACGACTACACAAACAAAACGACGATTTTTGCCCTGAACCGATTCAACGACGGCGCGAATGCCTCGATCGGTATTGGGAACTGCGCGGATACGACCTACGGTTTGGACTGGACGACGAATTATAATTCCGCATCTTACGAAACGAAGCAGCTGGATGTGTACGCCAAGCCGGTCTTTTTGAAGATGAGCGAGTCGGATTTCTCCGCCATTTCCGGCGAAGTTTCCAACATGAAGCTGGTCTATAAGCTCGACTGCCCTCTGCAGGGGACGTATTCCGCCAACAATTATCAGGTCAATAACGTTACCAATTCCGATATTTCGGGCATGCCGCTGAGCCGGGTCGGTTATTACATGGTCATGGAAAAGGCGGACGGCTCGGCCGATTACGCCTATACGTCTTTTGACGCGACGACCAACGACCTGACCAAGATCGGTATGCCCTTCGACGGCTCGGTTCGTCAGCAGACGGTCACCAACATGACCGTCCAGTCCAACGTCGCCGGCGTGGTCAACGGCAAGAACATTTCCACAGGCAACATCGAAATGTGGAAATACGATTACTCGAAGGGCAATGCCGCCAACATTCCTGGCGCAAACGCGAACGATTACGATTTCGGCGACACGGCCGGCACAGGCGGTTCCTATTCCTGCTTCCAGATCCACAACTACGGCGCGGGTCAAACGATCATGGCGCTGAACAAGTGGAACGGCCAGGCGTCGGGGTCCAAGACGATCGACATGGGGATCGGAAACAACACCGGCGCCGGTTCTCCCGACTACACGTTCAACGGCGATCAGGGGGCGAACTCCAACGCGTCGCAGTATCAGACCCGCTCGCTGTACGTGCTGGCGGAGGCCGCGATCGCTCCGGAAATGCAAAACGTCGTGGAAGGTTCCAAGTACCAGATCGTTCAGGGGGCGCGCCTGACGTCTCAGATGGCAACGCAGTGGAACGCGGACTTTGGCGGCGTCAATTACGATATTGTTGACAACGTGGCGGAATTGAAGCAGACGATGGGACCGTTTGACCGCGTCGGATATTACATGGAATACGCGCAAAACGCCAGCGACGATCTGAAGTACGTTTTTGTGTCCTTCGATGCGATGACGGCCGACATTTCCAAAATCGGCGTCCCGACCAATCCGTCCGGCGAGTTCTATCAGCAGAAGGTCAAGAATTTGCATGTGACCACCAACGCGACGGCGTCTGACGGTCTGATCACCGACCCCGGCACGGGCGAGCAGGTCGCCGCTCACAACACGATCAACTACAACACCGGCTACCTGGAATTCTGGGCGTCCAACTACAGCGGAACCAGGGGCACGGTCATCACCCAGGGAAGCGACAGCACGTACGACATCAACGACTCGGGAGGAAGCACGGGCTTCGGGCACGGCTCCATGCAGATCCATTCGCTCGATACCGAGCAGACGATTTTTGCCTTGAACCATTTCAACGGCACCAAGCAGTTCGGCATTGGTACAAACCCCACCACGACGGGCGCGCCGGACTGGACGAACAATGAGACCAAAAAGAACTACGCCATCGCCAACGTTTACACGTTTGCCAAGCCGGTTTTGTCGGATATGGACGCGGAACACTTCCAGCCGATCCAGTCGGAAGCCGCCAACATGGATCTGGTGTACAAGCTGGACTGCCCGCTTTACGGAACGTACACCGCGGATAATTATGTCGTCAACAACCTGAACAATCTCGGCGATCTGGCGGGCATGCCGCTGAAACGCGTCGCGTATTACATGACGCTGGAAAAGGCGGACGGCTCCGTCGATTACGCTTACGCCTCTTACGATTCCATTACGAACGATCCCTCCCAGATCGGCTTGCCGCTTGACGGGGCGGTTCGTCAAACGACGGTCAACAACCTGACGGTTTCGTCCAACGTCGCCGGCGTCGTCAACGGAACGGGGCTGAATGGCAACATCGAAATGTGGAACCGGAACTACACCCAGGGCAACAGCGCCAACATCCCCGGTGCCAGCGGTACGGATTACGACTTCGGTGATACGCCTTCCAACGGCTCCTACGCCTCTTTCCAGATCCATAACTACGGCGACAAGCAGACGGTCATGGCGCTGAACGCCTGGAACGGCACCGGCAATTCCGCGGACAGAACGATCGACATCGGCATTGGAAACAACACCGGCCACGGCTCTCCTGACTACACGTTCAACGGCGAGGTGGGAGCGAACTCCAACGCGTCGCAGTACGTCAACCGGACGCTGTACGTCATGGCGGAACGCGACATCGCTCCGTGCATGGCGAACGTTGCCAGCGCGGCTGACTACACGATGGTCCAGGGCGCGCGTCTGACGACGCAAATGAATACGAACTGGCACACCAACGGCGTCAATTACGACATCGTCGATAACCTCGCCTCGCTGCAGTCGCAGGGCGTTCTGTTTGACCGCGTCGGGTATTACATGGAATACGCTCAAAACGCCGGCGATCCGCTGACCTACGTCTTCGTTTCGTTTGACGCGATGACGCACGACCTTTCCAAAATCGGCGTTCCGACTTCTTCCACCGGAGAATTTTACGCCCAGAAGGTCAACAACCTGGAATTCACAACGAACGTGGCGTCCAATCAGGGCAAACTGTTCGACCCGGCTACCGGCCAGCAGGTGACGGCGAATACGACCTACTCGCAGGCGCAGGGGTACATTGAATTCTGGCCTAACAGTTACACCTATACCAGCAACCCATCGATCGAAGTGGGATCTGGCTCCATCTACGACGTCAGCGACACGCCTACCGGCGTTCCCGGCACTGCGGGTTACGGCTCCATGCAGATCCACTCTCTGGAAACGGGACAGACGATTTTCTCTCTTAACCGTTACGAATCCACCAAAGCCTACGGGATCGGTACCAATCCCAGCGCGTCCGCCAACTCCAGCAACGGTCAGGCGGACTACACCTTTGACTACAGCAAAAGTGGTTACAAGATCGCCAACGTTTATACGTTCGTTCATCAGGTGGACGCTTTGCTGACGACCAATGCCATGTCCATGTATCAACGGGATGTGACGAATTACGCCGACGTTACTCTTTCCGGCACGTGGGCGGCGACCAACGGCGTTACGATCGACTCGGTTTTGGCGTCCGTTGACGGCGGAGACTGGATCAGCATGACCCTGAACGCGGACGGCACGTTCAGCTCTGATTCAATGTCCCTGAAAGGCGGCATGCACAGCATTTCGTACAAGGCGTTGGACGCCAGCGGTGCGGTTATCACTACCACTGCCGGACAAATCGGCGTTGGTGAAATCTTCATCACGGCCGGGCAGTCCAACTCGACCAACTGCGGCGACATTCGTCAGACGTCCACGTCCGGCTTCGCGTTCGCCTATAATCCGGCTACGGGGCAGTGGGAGAAAAACTGCGACGTGCAGTATGGTCCATTAGACGGCTCGAACAAAGGCTCAACCTGGCCGTCCTTTGCCGATACGCTGGCGGAAGAAGAGGGCGTTCCGGTGGCGACGTATTCCGTCGGGTTCAGCGGGACCAACATCTCGCAGTGGATCAATGACGAAAAAGGCGGCATTTCCACCAACATGCTCAACGCGATCCGTTTCCTCAACGAAAACGCCGACGGTTTTGCCGGGATCCTCTGGCATCAGGGCGAATCCGACAAGGGAACGGATGAGCAGGTTTATTACGACAAGCTGAATCAGCTGATCGACCGCACTCGGGAAGCTGCCGGCGACGATGAATTGCCGTGGGGTGTTGCGATTGCCTCTGCCGACGGCTCAGGCAATACTTACGAAAACGTGACCAACGCTCAAAGGCGGGTCATCGCGGACGACCCGAATATCTTCGAGGGCGTCAATACCGATGAGTTCTGCGCGATCGACAGAGAGCACGCCTCGGATCCGGATTACGAAACCCTGCGAGGAACCAATGGCAACTCGATCCACTTGAGCGACAAAGGCTTGACGGAAGCCGGTCGGCTCTGGGCCCTGACCGCGGGCGAAAGCATCGTCGGGCTTCGTAAATACTGGCTTGCCGACACCGAAGAAGCGATCGCGTTTTCCGACTGGGAAGTCGACGGCGGCTACAAACTGGGCGTCAAGCTCGTTTCCGGCGAGGCCCTTTCGGTCGAAGCGGGCAATTCCGTCCAGATGGCTGACGACGGCACGGTCGAAGTTGGCGAAGGTTATTCGCTGACCCTGACCAAGGGCGTTTCCGGCACGGGCAACATCGAAAAAATCGGCGATGGTACGCTGACGCTTTCCGGCGCCGCCGAAGACTATTCCGGCAAAACAACGATCACCGCGGGCACGCTGAAACTCACCGGCGCTGGCTCGCTGGGGACCGGCGAAGTGGTGAATAACGTGACGCTGGAATTCGCTCACGACACCGACCAGACGTTCGCCAACAAGGTCTCCGGCACTGCGGGAACGGTCCTCAAAACGGGCGCGGGTAATTTGAAGATCAACGCCGCGCAAGGGTTTGAGGCGGCCAACCTGACCGTCTCCGCAGGCCGGCTGGACTTCCTGGGTAGTACGACCGGTTCGATCACGATCGAAAACGGGGTCTTCTCACCGGGAAATTCGGTCGGGACGGCAAACGTTGGCGGCGCGTTTACGCTTGCTAACGGTGGGTCGGTCGTTATGGAGATCGGCGGCACCAACCCGAACCAGAACGATGCGTTGATCGCCACGGGCGACCTGAATCTGATCGAGGGCGGGCTGATTTATCTCGAACTGGATCGAGCCAGCGGCCTGAACGCGAATGATGACTTCATCGCGGTTTTGCACGGCAGTAACAGTGCGGCGCTCGCGGAGAATTTCATCGAGAATTACGTCGTGGCGCCCAATTTCACGAATCTGGAATACAGGCTCCTGGAGGGCAGCCAGTACGGCGATTATGCCGGTCTGTACGCCATTACCGGAACCCTTTTCGAAGCCAGCGGCGTACCGGAACCCGCCACTTGGGTGCTGCTCCTGCTCGGCTCTTTCGGCCTGCTTTACTGGCGGAAAGGGAACCGTAAATAGCAAGTACGCGATCGTCACGAAATAACGTCAGGCGGGGGGAAACTCCCGCTTTTCTTTTTGTGGATGGTTTTCGGCTGTGAATGGAAACGAAAGCGGACTTCACCCCTGACTTGCCGCTTGACAAAGGGCCTCGTTCTGGTATAATGGTCTGAAAAGGCTAAATTCGAATCGTTTCTTCACCTTAAAGTGAGCGTAACTCATGAACAGAATTTTCGCATTATTCGCTTTGGTTCTGGCTGTAACAACGGCGGGAGTTTGTGAAATCTTCGCGCAGGAAAATTCGGCGGAACGACCTGATCTTGTGATCGCGGACTTTGAAACCGACGATTTCGACGGCTGGAAAATCGACGGCAGCGCCTTCCAGCTCCGGGACGCCGGCGCCCCGTACCGCGGCGGGATGGGGCCGGTTTACGGCTTTCATGGCCAGAAACTGGTCAACACGTACGCGGCGGTCGGCGACGACAAAGCGACCGGGACGCTGACTTCGCCGGAGTTCCGGATCGAGCGGAAGTTCATCTCGTTCCTGATCGGCGGCGGGAATTTCCCCGGCCAGACCGGCATCGCGCTGCTCGTGGATGGTGAAAAAGTCACCGAGCAGACCGGCTTGTACAACGTGCCGCAGCAGGGGGACGAGGGGCTGAAACTCCGCTTCTGGGACGTTTCCCGGTTCCAGGGCAAAACCGCGCGGATCGTGATTTTCGACCGCAAGCCCGGCGGCAACTGGGCGCACATCAAGGCGGACTTCATCTGCCAGACGGACGTCCAGCCTGATCCGGCGGCCAACGTCATTTCCGTCGCGCAGGACGCCCGGGCCACAGCGTACGACCGCATGATTTTCGGCCATTTCATCGAGCATTTCCACCGTCAGGTTTACGGCGGGATCTTCGAGCCCGGCTCCCCGCTTTCGGACGAAAACGGCTTCCGCCGTGACGTGATCGAAGCCCTGCGCGAGATCCAGGTCCCGATCGTCCGCTGGCCGGGCGGCTGCTTCGTCTCGGCGTACCACTGGAAAAAGGGCGTGGGCCCCGACCGTCAGCCCGCGTGGGACAAAGCGTGGCACGTCGAGGAGCCGAACACGTTCGGGACGGCCGAGTACGTCCAGTGGTGCCGGCTGATCGGCGCGGAACCGTACATCTGCACGAACGCGGGGACCGGCACGCCCGAGGAGATGAGCGACTGGGTCGAGTACTGCAACCTGAACGTCGGCGAGTTCGGCCGGATGCGTCAGGCGCACGGGTTCAAAGAGCCGTTCAACGTCAAGTACTGGAGCGTCGGCAACGAGAACTGGGGCCGGCACGAAATGGGCGCCAAAACCGTCGGCGAGTGGGGCGACTTCGTCCGCGAATCGGGCAAGCTGATGCTCAACACGGACCCGGACATCAAGCTCTTCGCCGCCGCGCTGCCCAACGAGAACTGGACGCTCCCGCTTCTGGAAAAGGCCGGGTACCTGCTGGACTACGTTTCCATTCACGGCTACTGGGACGGTCTGTCTTATAATAACAATCCGTCGCCGTACATGGAATGCATGATGCGGACGCAGCGCCCGGAAGCCTCCATTCTGAGCACGATCGGCGTTTTGGAGAAAACCAAAATGCGGGGAAAGGTTTTCATCGCCTTCGACGAGTGGAACCTCCGCGGCTGGCACCATCCCGGTATCGGCATGATCCCTCCGCGCATGGATGTTCAGGCGCGGGACAAAAACGACATTAATTCCACTTACACGATGGCCGACGCGCTCTTTTCGGCCTGCTTCCTCAATTCCTGCCTGCGGCACTGCGACGACGTGAAGATCGCGTGCTTCTCGCCGATCGTCAACACGCGCGGCGCGTTGTACGTCTATCCGCAGGGCCTCGTCAAGCGCACGACGTACCACGTTTTCTGGATGTACGTCCACCTGCTGGAAAAGAACATTTTGCCGGTCGAGCTCAACTGCGAGCCGCTGCTCTGGAACCAGAAACAAACGCCGAAACTCGACGCGGTCCTGAGCGTCAATGATGATCAAACCCGGTACGTTCTGGCGGTCGTGAATAAAGACCCGGAAACTGCGGCCGAGGTCAAGCTGAACTTCCTCGCCGGGGGCCGAAACGTCCCGGAAACGCTGGAAGCGACGGTCCTGTGCGGCGCCTCACCGGACGACTTCAACGACGTCGGGGCGGAAAACCGCGTCGTGCCGCAAAAAACGGCTTTGAAGGTCCAAAACGGCAAAGTCACGCTCGCTCCGCACTCGCTGACGGTGATCGCCATCCCGGGGAAATAGAAGTCGGGCCAACTAGCAGCAACCTCGTAAAGGAGTAACTACCATGAAGCAATATTTCCCGATCATGTTGACGATGATTCTTTTTTTGACGGCAAGCCAGTCGGCGGTTTTCGCCCAAAACGGCGCGGCGCCGGTTCGCGAGGACAAAATTCAGCTTTTCCCGCTGGAAGACGTCCGCATTACGGACGGCCGGTTTTTGCAGGTACAGGAACTGGATCATGAGTACCTGCTCACGCTCGAGCCGGACCGGCTTTTGTCGTGGTTTCGCCGCGAGGCCGGGCTGACGCAGAAGCAGGAGCCATACCCGTACTGGGAGTCGGAAGACGTCTGGAAGGGCGGCGGGCCGCTGGCCGGGCACATTCTCGGCTTTTACCTCTCCTCCATGTCGATGATGTACCAGACGACCGGCGATGCGCGCATCCTCGAGCGCCTGACGTACATTCTGGACGAGCTGAAAACCTGCCAGGACGCGAACGGGAACGGCTACTTGCTGGCGACCGTCCGGGGGAAAGAGGTTTTCCGTCAGATCCAGGCCGGCCAATTCACGACCAACGGCGGGTGCATCTTCACGACCATCGACGGCAGCAAACGGTGCACGTGGGAGCCGGTTTACGTCATGAACAAAATCATGCTGGGCCTCTACGATGCCGTGACGATGTGCGGGCTGGAACAGGCGAAGCCGATCCTCGTCAAAATGGCGGACTGGTTCGGTACGGAGATCATCGACGTACTGAGCCACGACGACATGCAGAAACTCCTCTACTGCGAGCACGGCTCGATCAACGAATCGTACGTCAATGTGTACGAACTGACCGGGGACGCGAAGTACCTGCGCTGGGCGGAAAAGCTCAACGACGAAAAAATGTGGGTCCCGATGGCCGCGGGGGAAGACATGCTCGTGGGGTGGCACGCCAACACGCAGATCCCCAAATTCACGGGTTTCAATGCAGTGAGCAAGTACAACGGCGACCCGAAACTCGCCGCGGCGGCGAACAATTTCTGGGACATCGTGGTCGCAAAGCACACGTGGGTCAATGGCGGCAACAGCTGCGGCGAGCACTTCTTCCCGCAAAGCGAGTTCAAGGAAAAGGCGCGATACTACGGCGGGCCGGAGTCGTGCAACTCGGTCAACATGATGCGCCTGACCGAGAGCCTGTACCAGAGCGCGCCGAAAATGGAGCACGTGGACTACTACGAGAACGTCCTCTTCAATCACGTTCTGGCGAACTACGAGACGGAGCAGGGCATGTGCGTGTACTTCACGTCCATGCGCCCGGCCCACTACAAAATGTACTCGACGAAATACGACTCCTTCTGGTGCTGCACCGGTACCGGGTTCGAGGCCCCCGCCAAGTTCGGGAAGATGATCTACGCACGCAGCGGCCGCGACCTTTACGTGAATCTCTTCATTCCGTCCACGCTCCACTGGAAGGAGCAGGGCATCGCGCTGACGCAATCGACCCGCTACCCGGACGAAAACGTCTCGACGCTGACCGTGCGGACGGACGAGCCGAAAGAATTCGCCCTGAAGATCCGCGTGCCCCGGTGGATCCGGCCCGGCTCCATGACGGTCGAAGTCAATGGCGTCCAAGCGGCGAAATCAGGCGCGGACTCTTACGTGACGCTTTCCCGAAAATGGACCTCCGGTGACGTGGTAAAAGTGGCTTTCGAGCCGAAATTTGAGGTCGCGCCGCTGGTCGATACGGACCGGTTTTACTCCGTAAAATACGGGGCGATCGTGCTGGCGTCGCGGGTCCCGAACACCAACCTGGGCGTCACGGATTTCCGTCAGGCGCGCAAGACGGTCGGCACGGTCATGGCGCCGATCTCCGACGCTCCGACGCTCTTCGGGACGCCCGACGAGATCGTGCAGAAACTCGTCCGCGCACCCGGCGATGAACTCGCCTTCACCTATACCGGCCTGGACGGCAAAACGGCGACGCTCGTACCGTTCAACCGCATCCAGTTCAGCCGCTACGCGATCTACTTCAACCACGCCAAAGACCTGGACGATTACAAAAAGAATGTCCAGCTCAACACGTGGGACGTGGACCCGAAACTGGCGGGGCGGACGCTGCAGTCGGTCCTGATCGGTCTGCCGAAATCGGAAAGCGTGCGGGGGTTTCGGCAGGAAGGCAGCAACATACTTTCCCCGCTGGACGAGCAGCATTTCTGGCGGCGGGCGGTCAACGGCGGGTGGTTCTCCTACACGTTCGAGAAGCCGCAGGTCGGGGAGAAGATCGCCGTGAACTTCACCATCCGCGTCACGGATCAGGACCGGGCGGGCGCCGAGGTTTTCGTCAACGGCCAGAAAGTCTGGTCGATGGACCGCACGCCGGAGACGGCCGAGGCCATTTCCACGGCATTCTTCACGGAAACGGTCCCGATCCCGGCCGAACTGTACCGGGACGCCGACTCGATCACGGTCAAATTCGCGGCCAAACGCGGCGTCATGACGGGCGATCTGGTTGATGTGCGGTTGGTTCGGGATGCGGAGTGACTAAGGTGCAGGAGGGTTTTCCCCCTTCCTTGCATTGAATTTTCGGGCTTCAGAAAGACGCCGCTCCTCCCGGGGCGGCTTTTTCTCTTTCCCCAAAATTTTGAGTTTTTTCCAACCTTTTTCCCTCTCGGGCCTACCAAATTCTGGAAGATCCAGTATAATAATTTTATCGTATCGGCCCGTTCGGGCTGCTCTGCTGGCAAAACCCTCCCAGGAATCGTGAAAATGAAAAAGACTTTTCTGTTTTTACTCCTCGCAATTCTTTCCACTCTCCCGGCTCGGGCGGAGATCCGCGTCGATGCGGATTTTCCCGGGGGGAACGTCCAGGTCGAGGCCATCGACCAGGCGGCGAACGTGGTCCGTGTCCGGCCCGATCTGCGCGACACGCAGGGGGGATGGTTTTATTTCAATTTCCGGGTCTCCGGAGCGGAAAACCGCACCGTGACGTTCCAGTTCCCGGTCAGTTCCATCAGTTTCGGCGCACTCGGCCCGAACGTGAGCACGGACGGCGGGAAAACCTGGCATTTTCTCGGCGAAAAGGATTTTTTGGCCTCGGGGAAAGAATTTCCCAACGACGCGCACGAGTTCACGTGGACGTTCGGCCCCGGCGACTCGGACGTCCGTTTCGCGTTCTGCACGCCGTACACGCAGTCGAACTGGGAGGAATTCGTCAAGCCGTACCGCTCGTGGGAGGACGTCCGTTTTGAAACGCTCTGCCGTTCACGCTCGGGAAAACGCGACGTGGAACTCTTCCGCCTTCCGTACCTCGGGGAGGGAAAACCCCGGTTTTACATCGCATTCACGGCCCGCCACCACGCCTGTGAGGCCTCGGCCAACCCGGTCATGGAAGGGATGGTCGCGTTCTGCCTCTCCGACGCCCCCGAGGCTCAATGGCTTCGGCAAAACGTGGAGATCGTCTTCATTCCGTTCATGGATAAAGACGGCGTGGAGGACGGCGATCAGGGCAAAAACCGCCGCCCGCACGACCACAATCGCGACTACGTTCAGGACATTTACCCGACCGTGAAGGCGTTCAAGGCGCTGGTCATGAAAGAGTCCGTCGGCTCGCAGGTCGTTTTCATGGACCTTCACTCCCCCTGGATCCGCGGGAACGAGCACGAATTCTATTACTCCCTCGGGCCGGAAGGGGAACCCATGAACGCCCGCTGGAACCGTTTCCGCGAAAAACTGGCCGAAAATCAGAAGGACGGCACGCTGAAATATGAGTCCCGGTGGGACATTCCGGGCGGCGTCGGTTACAATCAGGAGAAAACGTTTGCCGGAAACGGCGATCAGGCCAGCGCGACGATGTGGGCGCGGAGGCTTCCGAACGCGTACAATTCGTTCTGCATGGAATTCGGCTACGCCCTGTGCGGTCACGCGATCCTCACGCCGGAAACCGGTCGCGAGCTGGGCCGGAACGTGATGAAAACCTGGGCCGACGTTTTGAAGGAGGAAAATTTATGAAAAAACATTGGTTACAAATCGCTCTTGGTTCTTTGATCGCCGTCGCGATGGTTTGGTCTGCCGCGCTTGCCGAAGAGACCATTCCGCAGACGGTCAAGTCGTATGAGGGCAAAACGCTCAAGCTGGTCTGGAACGACGAGTTCAACGGGACCGGCCCGGTCAATCCGGCGGACTGGAAATACGAGCACGGCTTTGTGCGCAACCACGAGAAGCAGTTCTATACGGAGAAACGCGCGGAAAACGTTTACCAGAAGGACGGCCGGCTGGTCATCGTCGGGCTCCGGGAGGCGTACGAGGAAAACGGCATCCGGGCCGAATACACCTCCGGCAGCGTCCACACCAAAGGGCTGCACGAGTGGCAGTACGGCCGCATCGAAGTCCGCGCAAAGCTCCCGAAAGGAAAAGGCGTCTGGCCGGCGATTTGGACGATCGGTTCCGGCGCGCCGTACCCGTATGCCGGGGAGATCGACATCATGGAGTACATCGGCAAAGAGCCGTCGGTGGTTCACGGAACCATTCACGGCAAAGGCAAGGAGGGGCGTCAGTACTGCTCCAGCCACGGCTCGGTGCGCCTTCCCGACGTGGAGGACCGGATGGCCGTCTATGCGATCGAGTGGACCCACGACCGGATCTGGTTTTTCGTGGACGATCAGATGTACTTCACCGTCGATTTGAACGAGTTTAACGCAGTCGGCCGGCCGTTCGACTACCCGCAGCACCTGAAGCTCAATCTGGCGTTGGGCGGCGGCTGGGGCGGTGAGATCGACGACTCCATTTTCCCGCAAACGTTTGAGATCGATTACGTCCGCGTCTATCAGTTCGAGTAGCGCGTTTATTACCTTTTACCCCCCCTTAAACTACCATGAAACGAACAATATTCTGGATTCTGTTTTTTGCTGTCTGTTGGACCGCGGCGGTCTCGTCGGCGCAGACGAAACGCGAGCAGCTCGAAGGGCTGGTCTATGAATTCGAAGACTGGTCGGAGCCGAAAGACGCCATGCAGCTCGATAAGTCGGGCGCGTCCAACTGGCAGATTTGGACGAAAGAAGCCGACGTGATCCACAAACGCTCCAACGGCGCGTCGGTTACGACGCCGACCCTGCCGACGGACGTGGACCGGGAAAAGCCGGAAGACGGCGCGCCGGTCCTGCATACGAAAATCACCGGCATCCCCTCGGGTCGGTACCGGGTTTTCATGAACGGCACGAACCGTCCGCTGGCGCTTTCGTTTGACGGCGGGAAAACGTGGGAAAGGTCCGGCATTTCCGGCGAGAACAATTTCGGGATCTACGAGATCTCCGACGGCGTTTTTGAACTCTGGGTCGATGACCGCTACGCGTCCGAAAACAAAGGCTGGGCGTACTGCGACTACATCCGTTTTGTCCCGACCACGGAGGAAGTAACGTTCGACGACCCGCAGTACTTCTACATCCCCTTCGATTCGCCGTTCAACCCGGATTTCGGGGGTGAGGGGCGCGAAGATTACGTGCAGATCTCCTGGACGACCAGCGACCCGGCGCCTGCGGCTGAAGTGACGTTTATCCCACGGGAAGGCGGTGAAGTCAAAACGGTCGTGGAATCGGATTCCGGCCTGCGAAATCACGCGGTCCTCTGCCCGTGGGACGACTACGAAAAAGCGATCGTAACGCTCCCGGTCAACCGTTCCGGCCAGAAGATTTCCAAGACAGTCCAGCTCCCGGAGTGGGACGCATCCGAAGCGAATAAAACGGTCCAGACGTCAATTGATCTGTACGTTTCCGAGCCGACCGGCTTCGCCCGTCAAAACTGGCCTGTAACGTCCGGCGTGCCGTTGGCCCGGGGCGTACTGAACGGCGATGAATCCGTTTGGAATATCCGCCTGAAAAATCCGGAGGGCAAAGAGCTCAAAGCCCAGTTTACCCCGGTCGCCCGGTGGCAGGACAGTTCGGTTCAGTGGCTCGTCGTCGATTTTCGGGCGGATACGGACGCGCAAAAGCCGGTGAAATACACGCTGGAGATCCTGCCGGAACGGGATTCGGCTGAACCCCAGAATTTCGACTTCTCCGTTGAGGAAGGTCCCAGTCCGTTTGAATCGGAAATCGTGCTGGCGGACGGTCGAAAACTCTACGCGACTGAAAAGGAATACAAGCAGGTTGCGGACCTCAAAGACGTGCGCGTTACCATCCGCCTGGAAGGAAACTACATCGAAGCCGACAGCGTGGAGCAGGCCCGGGAATCCGCCAAAGACGCGGGGGAGCCGGGAATGGTCTGGCGCCAGGAAATCACCGACTATCGGGACGGTGATCTGTTTCGAGTCCGCTGGACGATCGGCAACAAACGGCTGGATGAACCGTTTACGCTGATTCGTTCCGCGTCCGTTTCCCATCCGATCGTTTTGAACGGCGACAAATACTCTTGCCAGATTCTGCAGGACGAACTCAACCACGCCTCGGTCGAGATCAACGGCCAAAAGCAGGAAACCGACCGGTTTGACGGCTACCTGGAACTGCCCTGCGGCGAGTTCCTGTTTAAAAACTTCTGGCAAACCTGGCCGAAAGGTTTTTCGGTCAGAGAGACGCCCGAAGACGGCCCCGCTTTGGTTTATGAGGTCTTGCCGCAGCTGCCCGACGGTTACGGCGACGATCCGAAGAAAAACGAGCGCGACAATCTGATCCAAAACTACTTCTGGCTCAAAGACGGCTGCTACCGGTTCAAGCGCGGGATGGAGATCACCGCCGAATTCTGGGGGGCGTCGAAAGAGCGGATGGAGCAGGACGAGCATCTCCGGGAGCATCTCCAAAACCCGATTTTTGCCGCGTGTGCGCCGGAATACTATTGCACGGTGGGCGTTTTCCCGCCGGTCAGCCCGGCCGCAGAGGGCGAGTTCGACGGCTACGAACAGGCGTTCCGGACGTCGTTCGAGAACCTCGAAAAAGGGCGTCGGGAACGCGGCGAGTACGGCTGGATGAGCTTTGGAGACTGGTTTGGCGAACGCGTCAACAACTGGGGCAACAACGAGTACGACCTCTCCTACACCTGCGCCATGCACTTCGCCCGAACCGGCGACGTGGCGATCCTCAAGCGCGGGATCGAAATGGCGCAGCATTACATGACGGTCGATTTCCAGAAATACCCGGTCAATCCGAACGCCAAAGAACGCATGTATCTGCACACCTTCGGGCACGTCGGCGGATTTTTCGAGCCGGACGACCCGCGTCTGGAAGGCTTGACCGGGCAGGCGAGTCAGGTCCCGCACTGGTTCAGAGCGGAAACCGACAACGGCGGCGGGCACGATTTTCAGCCGGGGAATTTCTACATCGGCGTGCTGACGGGAGACGTGGAAATGCTTTCCAAAGCGAATACCGCCTGCTTCGCTCAGGCGAAATGGTACACGCCGAATTTCGATTTCGGCATCGAACGCGCGGCGGGCTGGCCGCTGACCAACGCCATCTACGCGTACCGGTTTACCCGCAATCCGTACTATCTCAACGCGGCCCGGATCTATTTCGAGAAGATCCAGAGCAAACAGAACCCGGAGACCGGCTGCTTCGACCTGCGTCAGGACCAGACGGAATGTGACTGCCCGGACAAAAAAGAGCACCGCGGCGGGAAGGCGTTTGCCGTCGGCGTGCTGCTTCACGGCCTGGCGCGGTACTACGAGTCGGAGCCAGACCCGGCACGCAAGGAGCAGATCAAGACCGTCATCGTTCGCTGCGCCGACTGGCTGCTGGACTATGCCTGGAACGAGGAGAAACAGGGGTTCCGTTACAAGACCGGTTGCCCGAAATACGCGGACTCCGGCAGGTACTCGATCCTCGTCGCGGAAGGGCTGGCGTTTGCGTCGGAAATCACCGGCAATCCCCGCTACCGCGATTTTCTGATCCGAACGTTAGCGGAGCCGGTCAAGGCCGTCTCGGGAACGGGCAAGGCGTCAGGCAAAGACTTCACACAAAAGCACCGCCAGACGTCACACGCCCTGTACTGGCTGAAGGCGCACGGGGTGACGACTTTGGAATGAGGCCTTTTCGGAGTGCGGTGATACAGTCGCGCCAGCGACATTCACCGCTTTCCCTTGCGGCAATACGGCCTCGAAGAGGCCTTTGCCGCTGAAGCGCGCTGGGTGTTCCCCACGGGAAAACTCCTTTTCGCCGCCAAGTTTCCCGGTCGCTAAGTGAAAGCGGCAAAGGAAGCCTTCGGCTTCTGTATTGCCGCACTCCAAAGAACGGCACTTCTGGCGTCGTCTTTTTGCATAGAAACACCATCTTCCCGATCCTACAAGATTTTAAGGAAACGATTCATGAAAAAAACGGTCCTATACTGCATGCTCCTCTGGGCTTTCGCCGTTTGTGTGACGTTCGGTCAGACGGCCAGCGTCACCATCGACTCCGGCGCGGAGGGCGTTCCGCTCAATCCCGGCATGTTCGGGCTCTTCTTCGAGGAGATCAACCACTCAGGCGACGGCGGGCTGTATGCCGAGCAGATCGAAAACCGCAGTTTCGAGGACTACCGCCTCCCGGAAGGAACCGTCATGCGCGGTGGTAAAGCCGTCGGCCCGAACAAGGGGTGGGGCGTGGAGTTCAGTTCCGAAGAGAAATTTCCCGGCTGGGAGTTTTCCGCCCGCGATGTGGAGGCGTACCTGACGCTCGAAACGGAAAACCCGATCCATAAAAACAATCCGTCGTATGCCTGCGTGACCGTCGGGACGGCATTCCCCAACGGCGAGGCGGTCCTCTCCAACGACGGGTTCTGGGGGATCCCGATCAACAAAGGCGAGCAGTACCGATTCTCGGTTTTCGCCCGCGCGCCGGAAAAAACGGCCGTTGGGGTGCGGCTGGTCGGGCCGGAAAATGCCGTTTTGGGCGAAACGACGATTGAAGTCGCATCGGCCGCGTGGACGAAGTACGAAGCCGTTTTCACCGGTCCGGCGACGGCCGACGCGCGGCTCGAACTGGTTTTCACGAAGCCGGGGAAGGTTTACCTCGATGAAGTCTCGCTCTTCCCGCCGACGTTCAACGACCGCCCCAACGGCTTGAGGAGGGACCTGGTCGAGCGATTCCGCGCCCTTGACCCCGGTTTCGTCCGGTTCCCGGGCGGGTGCGTCGTGGAAGGGTGCACGATCGCCAACCGCTACCAGCCGACGACGACTCTGGGGCCGACCGAGACCCGCCCGTCGCGCTGGAGCCTCTGGGGGTACCGCTCCAACCAGGGCCTGGGCCTGCATGAGTATTTGCAGTTCTGCGAGGACCTCAACGCTGAGGCGATGCTCGTCGTCAGCTGCGGCATGGCGTGCGAGTTCCGCGACGGCGGGATGGCGCCCGTCGAGGTCCTTCAGCCCTTCATCGACGACGCTCTCAACGCGATCGAATACGCCCTTGGCCCGGTCACGAGCCCGTACGGAGCGATGCGCGCCGCGGCGGGGCATCCCGAGCCGTTCAATCTGCGGTACGTCGAGATCGGGAACGAAAACTGGAGCAAGGCGTACATCCCCCGCTACAAGGCGTTCCACGCGGCCCTCAAGGCGAAATACCCGGATCTGATTTACGTTTCGTGCATCGAGATCCCGGACGCCGACGTGGACATTCGGGACGACCATTTCTACTCCACGCCCGGAAAACTGGCGGTCCTTCCCGACCGGTACGATTCCGAAACGCGCGGCAAGCGTCAGGTTTACATCGGCGAGTTCGGCGTCTCCCAGAAAGTCCATAATGGGAACCTGAACGACGCGCTGGGCGAAGCCGCCATGATGCTCGGGATGGAACGCCGCGCCGACCTGATCACCATGACGTCGTACGCCCCGCGGTTCCATAACGTCTGCGACCCGTCCTGGTCCGTCCAGATGATCGGGTTCGACAATCGCCGGACGTTCTGCCAGCCGATCTACTACGTCCAGCAAATGTTCGCGACCCAGAAAGGCGACCGCGTGCTTCCGACGGCCGTTTCGGTCACTCAGTCCAAGGACGGAACCCCCGCGGCGACGCTCCTTTTCGCGACGTGGAACACGCAGGCCGAGGTCAGGGACCTGACCGTCACGGACGCCGGCGGGAAGGAATTCCGCCTCACCCCGAACGAGGAAAAGGCCCTTTTCGCGCCGCTTGCACAGGAACTCCCGGCCCCGAACATCGTCGTAGTCCCGGGCCTGCAGCTCGCCGGCGAGTACACGTTCCGGTTCCGGGCGCGCAAGCTCGGCGGCTCCGAGGGGCTGCTCATCGGGCTGAACTACTACGACGGCCAGAATTACACCTGGATCAACCGCGCCGGCTTTGAAAACACGAAAGACGCGGTGATCCAGCGGGTCAACGGAGAACGGTTTTTCCTCGACGTGAAGACCGCGGAGTTTCGCCCTTACGAGACCGGCGTCTGGTACGATTACGAGATCCGCGTCGGCCGGAATTCGCTCGCGGCTTTCGAAAACGGCAAGCTCTTCCTGGAAAGCGCCCCGGCGGCGGGCGGGAACGGTTTCTGGAAGCCGCTCGGCAGTGCGGACCAAGCGTCCAAACTCTTCGCCCTCGCCCATCGCGACACGCAAACCGGCGATCTGCTCGTGCGCTTCGTCAACCGGAACGCCGCCCCGGCCGACGTCCAAATCGAGCTGAAAAACTGGGCCGGCAAGACGGAATTCACGGTCGAAGAAACGGTTTTGACCTCCGAAAAGGCCACGGACCGCAACTCCCTCGACGAGCCGGAAAAGGTCGCTCCGAAGACCTCAGCGTTCCGGGCTTCCGGCACGACATTCACGTACAAAGCGCCGGCAAACTCCCTGACCAACCTCAGGCTTAAACCGTCCGGATCCGGCGCGGGAGTTTCAGAGTGAAGAAATACGGTTCAGAATTGCCTCGGCGATTTGAGGAAAGGAGTTTAATTTTGAGAAATATGAAAAGGCGAGATCTTTTGAAGTGGACGGCCCTTTCCAGCGCGCTGGCGTTTGGCGCTCCACTGCTGGCGCAGGAGGGCAGAAAGAAAGTCCTGTACTACGACTACAGTTCCGGCTACATCCACGACCCGACCCGGGACTACGACGGCAAGACCGGCAAATGCGGGACGTTTTTTCGGGAGTTCGGCGAGAAAAACGGCCTTGACGTCCTTTGCACCAAGGACGGAAACGTCTTCGGCGAGGACCTGACGCAGTTCAGCGCGATCATTCTGTACACGAGCGGCGACCTGTACGTCCGCAATCCTCACTGCCCGGGCAATCCCGTGCCGGCCGGGACGCAGGAAAAACTGGTTGAGGCCGTCCGCGCCGGCGTGGGGCTTTTGTCGCTGCACCCGACGACCGACTCGTGGCGCTGCAACGGGACGCAGTACGTCAGCAAACCGACGGAGGAAACGTACAGGAACGACCCGGAAAGCGTCCGGACGCCTTTCACCCGACTGGTCGGCGGGCAGTTCATCATCCACGGCCCGCAGCAGGAGGCGGAGGTCCTTTTCGCCGACCCGGTAGAACTGCCGAGTTTGAAGGCCGTGCCGGGGAAGTCGTACCGGTGTTTCGAGGAGTGGTACTGCCTGAAAAACCTCAACCCGGACCTGCACGTTTATTTGACGCTCAACACGCAGGGGATGAGGGGCGACTGCTACAACCGCCCGCCGTTCCCGGTCGTTTGGGCGCGAAAAGAGGAAAAGGGCATTTCCGCCTACTCCGCGTTCGGCCACGGCCCGCGGCAGTGGGACGACCCGTTCATCCAGAGCGTTTCGGGCGACCTGCTTCTGCTCGTCACGGGCAAGATCTCCACGGATCTGACACCGAACCGGCAGACCGCCTGCCCCAATGCGGGGATCGCGCATTTTTAGCTGGGAGAGGCTGGGAGATTTCCCGGAAAACTCCGCCCTACAGTTTGTTCGACGTTGCCAGCGCGATGGCGCGGCCGCGGTCACCGACGGCGCAGTAGAAATGGTAAACGACGCCGTCCACTTTGACGCACCACGGCTTGTGGGCGTAGGTCGCGTCCCACGGTTCGGAGGGGGCGATCAGATCCGTGCCCGTCCATTTCGTCCAGTGAACCAGGTCTTTGGAAACGGCGAACGTGTCGAACGCTTTCGGCTTCCAGAACGCGCCGAAGTAGAACATGACCCAGTAATCGCCGATTTTCACGATCTGCGGGTCGCCGGAGATGCCGCGCTGATTGTCGATCACCGGGTCGGCGCCGTATCGGGTCCAGTTCCGCATGTCTTTTGAAATGGCCATGCCGATCCGTTCCGTCCCGTTGAGCTTGGCGTTGTAGTACATCACAAACGGCACACCGAGGGTCTGCGCTTTGTCCCAAATCACCGTGCTCTTGTACAGCGTCGTCTTTTCAAACCAGCGGGCGTCTTCGTCCTGCGGGGAGAAAATCGGGTTATGCTCGTACCGCGTCCACTCTTTGGCGACGGTCGGATCGTCTGTAAACGCCGCGCCCATCGAAAGAGGATCGGTCTCGTAACCTTTCCGGTTTCCGCCCAGGTAGGTCAGCCAGTACCGGCCGTCGTACTTCTGGATCTCTGTGGAACCGCCCCAGGCCGTGTCGATCAACGAGGCGTAGCCCGCCGACTGCCAGGCGTCCCAGCCCGTTTGTGGGAACGTGAGGATCGGACCGAGATATTCCCAATGGATCAGGTCGTCGCTTTTGGCGAGGAATGTCTCGTAACCGACGCCGCCGGTCATGGAAATGAAGATCATGTACCAGACGCCGTCCTTGCGGAAAATCGAGGGACAGTCCACCAGCTGGCCGTTGAGTTTGTCGAGAATGATCCCGTACTTGTACGGCGTTTTGACTTCCTCGTAGATAGATTCCATCTCCGACTGCGTCACAACGGTGGACCCGTCTGAATCGTCCCCGAAAACGTACGGCGCGGAGAAAAACGACCCGGCAGCGACTCCAGCCCCGGTCAGGCGAAACAAGCGATTTCCAAATTCACGTCTGTTCATGGCTTTGATTTTTAGTTACAAGTGGATAAAAGGTGGTAACGGAGCGATCTGCGAGCGATCAGGCCCACATTTGAATTGTATCACATGAAAAGAATTCGTCAATACCCGTCCGCTCACCACTGCAATCGTAATCCTATCTCATTTCTCTCCTCTTTGCGTCCTTTGCGCTCTTTGCGGCTTAAAAAAATATCGTGGTGTTTTTACCTCACGCGGAGATGCGGAGCCGCGGAGTTTTTGGGTTGAAACGGTCTCGATCCTCCGCGTGAGATAAAGGGGAAGGTATCTTTTCAGGGCATATACTTCTCGCAGTAGGAGAAGACCGCTATTCGGAACTCCTCGGCCTTGTCCGGGTCGTTCCCCATTCCGTGGTCCGAGTTCGGAAAGTCCACGCAGACGTGCGGAACGCCGTTCTTTTCGAGAGCCTGGACCAGGGCGTCGCGGTGGCAGGGGGGTACCAGCCAGTCCTTCCCTCCGTAGGCACAGATCGTTGGAACGGATTTTTCCGTCACGAAGGAAATGGGCGAAAGGCTCTCTCCAAGCTCTTTGATCTCCGGCTTGTTCAGGTCCTCGGGATTGATCTTCTGCCCCGTGACGAAGGAAATAAATCCGGCCGAATCTTTCGCGCCGAGGGTTCTTTCGCAGAAGTCGCTGGGACCGACAAACTCGAACACGAACGCGATCGGGATGGGTGATTCCTCGGCCCGGGAGTACGAGTAAAGCAGCGCGAGATGTCCGCCTGCCGAAACGCCAGACAGCGCGATTTTGGACGTCTGGTACCCCTCCGCGGCCAGTTTCTCCTTGATGTCGCGGATGCAGGCGGTAATCTGGTCCAGCATCGTGAGGATCGTCACTTCGGGATGCTTTCCGGACAGAAGCGAGTATTCGATCGTGGCCGTCACGCAGCCGCTTTTCGCGTAAGACCTGCAGGCGTAGTCTTGCTCATGCCGGTTTCCCCCTTTCCACGCGCCGCCGTGGATGAAGAGCATCAGCCGCACGGGGACGTCTTTCTTCAGATCCTTCGGGATGTACAGGTCGTACACGAGGTTCCTGTCTTTGTCATAGACCTGATTGGGAATCAACTGCCCGTCCTCTGGGGACCAGGGTTCCCCGAAGCCGCCGCATCCGATGACCAGGATCGACGCGGCTGCCAGAACCAGAAACCCACAAAAATCCAATACGATTTTGCTCTTGAATGTCATGATCTTTTTCCTTTCTCTGTAAACCAGGGTTTACCTCTCAAATCAGGTGGGTTTGAACTCAAAGTTCAGGGGCGACTGATTGATTTCGGATGGAACGTTCCGCGCATACGCGCAGCGTTTCGGTTTCGTTTGGCATGATATGATAGCTGGTAAAGGGGATCACTTTCGTTTGCAGGAATTCGTCGGACTGTTCCAGCAGCTTCTCTGGCTTCAATTCCGATTCGATCTCTTCCAGACTGGGATACGCTTCTCCGTTCTGCCAGTCGTGCTTTCGATTGAAGGGGCAGACGTCCTGGCAACTGTCGCAGCCGCAGATCCACGAGCCGTATGCAGAATCGTCCATTCCGGGAGGAAGCATCCCCTTTCCGAATGTGGTCAAAAAGGAAACACATTCGAGAGGGCTCATGGAATACGGCCCTTTGAGCGCACCGCTCGGACAGCTTTTCTGGCAAAGACCGCATTTTTCCGGGCAAGGCTTAAGGTTGGAATTCTGATACAACACGCACTCACGATCGATCACATAGCCCAAAAGTTCAACAAAAGAACCCTTTTCCGTGTAGAGAAAATTGTTCTTTCGGATGATCCCAAGGCCAGCCTTTACTGCGGCGTACCGCAGCGGCCCGATACTCAGGTGGCCGAACTGTTTGCCTCCTTCGCAGCGGATTCCTCGCTCGGTGAACCAAGCTTCAAATTGTTCGCATCTTTCCTGAAAATCCCGGCACATTTCGTTTCCGGGCGACAGAAAAAAACTCTTGGCATATCTTCCCTGCAGCGATGCCGGAAAACGGTATCGCCCCAGTTCAAAAGTACAGATGATGACAGACCGCGCCCATGGGAAACGCTTTTCGATCCCGCCCAAATCACCGACTGCGTCATAGAAAAACGCGCTGGACGGGATTTCCGTCGTCCGTTTCTGGAAGTGGGACTCAAATCCGACCATATCGTCGACGGGGATGATCCCACAATTGTCAAAGCCGCAGGAAATGGCCTTGTCTCGAATTTGATTAGCCAACAAGGTGTCGTTCATCAGGGGGTCCTTTTCAAATTTGCTTCATCAGGCAAGTTGATACCGGATGAAGTATCGTATCGAATTCACAGACAGGCCGCGGGCGAATCCGCTGTTCGTCGAGGCGGCCGAGAGTTCATTCCTGCGAAGCCGCCTGCGGCAAAATGGTCTCGCGGCGGCCGTCCGGATAAATCAGCGTGCCTTTGCCGCCCGTGGAGCGCACCTCGATCTTGTTGCCGTGCACCTTGACACGGATCTCGCCAAACGGGGTCGGAATCGTCCCCTCCATCCACTCAAGACCGCCGAGGTTCGGGCGTACCTCGTACTCCTCCCAGCCGGGCTTCGTGGGTTTTACGCCCAGGAAATACCGCGGCAGGAGATAGACCGGACTCGCGCCCCACGCATGGCAGAGCGACTTGCCGAACGGACGGCCGTACATCGCGTAGTGCTGCACGCCTTCCACTCTCGGATCGTATTCTTCCCAGAAACTGGTCGCGCCGAGCTTCAGCATGCCGCCCCAGTAGTCTTTGATGCGCTTCAGGACGGTTTCCTGACGTCCGATCGCGCAAAGGCTTTCCAGCTCGTAGTACTGCCAGTAGGGGGTCTTGATGCCCATCACGTCGGGATTGTCGAGCACGTTCCGGACGACCGCCTCTTTCTGCGCGTCGTCGAAGTAGCCGAGGAAAATGCCGAAGATGTTCGCGTAGCGGGTCAGTTCCTTGGCCGGTTCACCGTTTTCGGGCTTGAAGTGCATCAGAGCCTTGCGCTCGTCGTTCCAGAACGTCGGCATGATTTTCGCGCGCAGCTCGGCGCTTTTTTTGCCGTACTCTTTGGCCTTGGCCTCGTCGCCTGCCACCTCAGCCATTTGGGCGGCGATCCGGAGCGACTCGGCAAAGAGCACCTGCTGGAACGATACGGCCCCGCCATGAAGACTCATCGGGCCTGGCGCCCAGTCGATAAAGACCCAGTCTCCCGGACGTCCGACGGCGAAGGAGTCCTTGTCGGTGCGCGAGAGACTCCAGTCCGCATACGCCTTGACGCGCGGCCAGATCTGCTTCACGAATTCCGTGTCGCCGGAGTACATGTAGTACTCGTCCACGGCAATGATCCAGAAGAAGGTGTAGTCGAGGATCGTGTTGACGTGCGCGCCGATCGGGTCTTTGCCTCCGAGCAGCGTCAACGTGCGCCTGGTGACCGGGTTGTCCGCGAAGAGGTACGCCGCCATGTTCACGCTTTGGCGCGTGTCGCCCGACCACACCCAGCGGTCGCGTTTGATGCCGTCGAGGAAGAACTCGCGGGTGGTCAAATGGAGCGTATAGGCCGCCACGTCCCAGATCCGGTTGATCTCTTCATCGTTGCAGCGGAACGCGCCGCGGTAGGGGATGGGCAGGTACTCGCGAAGCAGTTTGACGCTCTTGATCTTCAGATTCCCCGAAAGGACCTCGAACCTCACAAATCGAAGCGCCATGGCGAAGGGCGTGCGGTGACTGGATTCCTGGTTTTCTTCGGGAATATTGAATTCCTCCCAGACGTCTGCCGCGGTGCCGGCTTTTGCCTCTTCCTCGCTTTCGGCGTAGATGATGCGGAAGGAGCCGCTCCCTTCAACGACGTAATCCAGAATCCCCATTGACTCGCGGCCGAAGTCGGCAATAAGCCCGCCCTTGCCGTCCGGTTCCGTTTTGACCGGTTCGACGGTTTCATACGCCATCCGGCAGTCGTTCTCGTCCGTGGCCACCTGGCACGATTCCATGGGGCACCATCGGACGCGCCATGATTTGTCGGTCTTGACGGTCGGACCGCCGATCTTCAACGCCGGCGGCTTGACTGCGTTTTTGACGCGAATCTGGATGGTGTAATTTCCTGCAGGGATCGTCGCGTAACCTTCGGCATCCGTGAAGACCATTCCCGGCGACTGGATGTACGCATCCCCGCACGCTTCGACCCGGATACGCTCCGGTTTTTCGAGATTCACCTCCTTCTCGAACGTTACCTGCGGCCAATGCGAATATTCCGGCCAGAACACGCCACAAGGCGTTCCATGCTCAATACGGCGCGACTGCACGTCGCTCCCGAGCCACATTTCGTAATCCCCCGGATAGCGGATCCACACGCCTTCCTCCGCCAGGGCGTTTGAAACCGCCAGGAATGCGGCTATGGCTAATATTACGATTCGTCTCATGGCTATATCTCCTTGTCAAATCGGTTTCATCCCCCACGCCGGAACACCCGGTGCGGGCGAATTATTCATTGGAAACGACTCGGTCCACACGACCATTCAGCTGATCATGAAGACTGAATGTGGGACCAAATGGGCACGTCTTCGTGTCTCGTATCATATCGAAAATGGATTGCCAGTGGAATCAGGAGGCTCATTAAACGAAACGAAAGTTCCTGGGCAACATGAACAGTCCCATCCGATATGGTACACGTTCGGTTGTCATAAGAAATATGAAACACTCGACGAAAACGCTCATCACTGACCATAAAATGATCAACACACCCCCCAGTTGCAAAAAAATGGAAAACGTTACCGGCTGTTTCAACAGAGATCTTATATTGAAATCGCCGATTTTTGGTTGACGGAAATGAAATATTTTTATGAAGTTGAAAAAACGCGCTCTCACGCCAATTCTCATCGTAAAGGCCGATGTTTCGCTTTTCTCCCTCACCATATCCATGCTGTGAGACGTACCGCCATTGTATTCCTTGCGGTCCGCGGATCTCTTGCCATATCGCACGGGTAAACGGATTTCTGACATCGCTTGTTTGTGCCGCTGTAATCATGGGACACCCCGTTCGATCGAGAATTTCTATCGTCCGAGCATCCCAATGAAAACGATACAGTCCTTTAGGAAAGATGGCCGGCATTTCGTCAAACATTACGCTTTTCCTTATAGTACTTCCGCTTCAGCGCCCATAAATCAGGTCTGTATTTGCATTATACCCCACGCAGGGAAAACGTCAATGCCTTGCCGTTGACATTTCCATAAAAAAATTTAGCCGCAAAGGACGCAAAGAGCGCAAAGGGGGGTTGTTTTGTTACCGCTCGTCCCTGCGGTACCGCAATCACTCTCAAATCTCTTTTTTTTCTTTGCGTCCTTTGTGTTCTTTGCGGCTTAAAAAAATCATCGTGGTGTTTTTATCTCACGCGGAGATGCGGAGCCGCGGAGTTTTTATAGTTGGGAAGGTTGGCAATTCGCGCAAACTCATTCTCGAATTCTCCGCGTCTCCGCAGCTCCGCGTGAGATTTGAAAGAGGCGGCACATGCCCCCCTCTTTGCGTTCTTTGTGGCTTAAAAAAACGGCATTGTGCAGGACCTCGGCGATTCAATCCTGGGGCGTTTGCCCGGTTTTCGCGTGAGGATGAAAAACGTCAATCCTCCGGCCATAAAATTTCCTTGTGCTTTTCGACGAACAAAAGGAACGGTTCCATGCATTTCAGGTTTTTGGCGCCATGGATATTCTGATGGATCCTCAGGTTGGAATATTGGTCAGAGCCTTCCGCGTCGAGGGTAATGACGTAGTGCTGCAAAAGTAAAATCTGGTATTGTTTATTGTCGGGCTGCAATTTGACAAGGGCCTCAGCGATATGCAAATAGAGAGTACTTACCCCTATTTTCAAAGGATGGATCCCGATTTTAAGCATCTGCCGCCAGAAATCCTGAATGGTCACATCCGATTGGGAAAGCGTTTTGGAAAGTTCATCAAAAATGGCTTCGTTGTAGTTCCCGTCCTCGTCTGGAGTGAAAAATGTTTTGTAAATACGCTCGTGCGCAAACGCGGCAGGTTCCCCGATCCGGGCGAGGACTTCCGCGGCTCGGACATTTACGGGGGTCATTTCACAAAAATCAACCAGGACATAATTCTCAAAGACTTTTGTGTTATCCAGGCAGGATACAATGGCCGTAATATCGTCTTCGGCGAGTAAATCGCGCATCTCCCCCAAGGCTTTGAGCGCCTCGGCGACAATATTGGCCTTGCGGCTTTTCAGACATTCACGGAGTGTCGGGATCGCGCTTTTTACACGCCCGGCGCAGAGACATCGTATGGCCCCCATCGCGAGTGTTTCACGGTTTGATTTTGCCCATTGGATCAGCTGCTGGATCTGCTTATCCGTTAAATCCAAATATTTAAAATGGATTCTCAGGAAATCGAAAGCCAGATCGCTGCGCTCGAATTTTTTCGACTTGCACATCTTGAACAGGTGATTAAGGAAGTCCTCCTTGGATGCGTAATCCTCCCAGACCGCCGGAAGCTCATCAGGCTCAAAGACTTCAGGAAAGCGAATCTCATTTCCTACGGGGTCTTTCCAGGGGTAACTGATTTTCTCGATCAGTTCTTGCTCCGTCTGCGCATAGACCGACTGGACCAACAGCGTGACGCATAAAGTTAAAATAAATCGAAACATCGTAATCTCTCGAATTGATCCTGGTTCATCCGGTAACCGCGTACCGGTTCAGGTTATTGATTGTTTTAGCCACAAAGAACGCAAAGACCACAAAGGATTTTATTATTTTGTCACCGCTCACCCCTGCGGCCAGAGATCACTCTCATCTCTCATTTTCTCCTCTTTGTGTCCTTTGCGTTCTTTGTGGCTTAATTGGTTTAGGGTGCTACCGCCCCACCGCCTCGGCGTAGGCAGCGTCATCGACCGGCTCCAGCCACTCGTTGGACTGCTCCGTGCCGGGGACTTCCAGCGCGATGTGCTGGAACCAGCAGTCGGGCGCGGCGCCGTGCCAGTGCTTGACGCCGGCGGGAATGTTCACCGTGTCACCCTTCACGAGCCGTCGCGCCGGTTTGCCCCATTCCTGGTAGTACCCCACGCCGGCCGTGACGATCAGGATCTGCCCGCCGCCGGTTTTGGCGTGGTGGATGTGCCAGTTGTTGCGGCAGCCCGGCTCGAACGTCACGCCGAACGCCGGTACCTGGTCGAGCGTCAGCTTGTGGAGGTAGCTCCTCCCGATGAAAAACTTCGCGTACGCGGTGTTCGGCTCGCCGACCGGGATCGGGGACCAGTCTGCCGGCAAACCGGACGGGTCGTTAGGACGATCGGCCCGCTGGGCGAACGCGGCGGTCAAAAACCCGACGATGGCTTCGGTGGTTTCGGCAATGCGCCCCGAGAAGGCGTGGTCCGCGCCGGGAATGGGACGGTATTCGGCAGGCGCGCCGGAATGTTCCCGCACGAAACGCTCGCCGCAGGTCCAGGGGACGACCCGGTCGCCGGTCCCGTGGACGACGAAGAGCGGCCCGCGGTAGGCGGCGGCCTCGGCATAGACGTCACGGCGCTGGGCGTCGAGAATATACTCGCGACCCACAAGAAGGTTCCCGCCCATGATGGCGACCGTTTCGGGCGGGTCGAGCGGGTCGAACCCACTGCCGAAGATGTTCCCGCGGAGCATGTCCTCGCGAATCACCGCTGCCGGGGCGGCAAGGACGAGCGCGGCGATCCGGCCTCCGCTGCGTCCGGCGGTGAGCGACGCCACGACCCCGCCCTGCGAGTGCCCAACGAGCGCAAGACGCGCGCCGGGGTGCGTTTCGGCGCAGCGAGTCAGGACGGCTTCGGCGTCGAGAACCTCGTTCGCGATGGTCATGCGGGAGAACTCGCCGCCGGTTTCGCCGTGGCCGTTGAAGTCGAAGCGTACGACGCCGATCCCGTGTGCGAGCAGGGCGTCGGCGATGCCGCGAATGAGCGGGTCGTTTTTGTTCGAGGTGAAGCCGTGACAGAGGACCGCCACGGGCGTTTCAGCCGTAGCGCCCTCGGGCATCGACTCGACGCAGACCAGATGGACGGGTTCACCGCCGGCAACCTGACGGACGACTTCAAACCGGTTTTCCTCTGCCGCAAGCGGTACCGCGAGCAGGGCGAGAAAAACGGCGGCGATTTTGATGAGTGCTTTCATGGTTTTTTCCTTCCGGTGGTATTTCATTTCCTGTTTTACGTTGGAGTTTATCTGTTGGTAGTTTGTTTCCAGTATTGCCCCGTTCCCAAAGGGATCCCGCGTTTGTGTAGTCATTTGGCACTTGCCTTTACCATGCTGACTTTGTTCATCAAAGAATCATACACAGTTGCCGTGAACGTGACTTCGCGCGACTTCCCACGACCCGCGGAGAAATCGCAAAGTATAACGCCCCAATCGACCAGTTTCGCCGCCATTGCACGGCGTACCCAGTCTTCCATCCCTTGGAACGAGGTCTCGATCCAGACAGTGCCGACACTGCCGTCATTATACGACACGATGGCGCACAAGTCGCCCTCTCGCCGCTTGACGCCTCTTTCGCGGACGGCTTGTATCACGGTGGCAAGGATCTCTTCCTCTCGCTCGGACGCCAGCGATTCGCGCTCCTTCCGCCATCGTTCCTTCCAAGCGGCGGCATCCGCCAGACTCTGCGTGTTGTGCAACGCCAGCCACACAGCACTGGAGCAACAAGCGCCGCCGTCCCATAAGTCATCCGAAAGGAGAAACCTCTCCGCGATGCGGCTCTTCGCGTCAAGATCGTCGGTACTGTCCGCTTCGAACTCGATCCATAAACCGTCCGCACATTCCAGCACGCGGCAGAAGTCGAACCGGCTCAACTCCGCCAGCTTCCCTGCAAACAAAGTGTCATAATGGCGGCTCCAGTACGAGAACTGCGGAAAGCGTGGTATTGTGGAAATATGCGCAAGGCTGGAGCAGACGGGACGCGACGAAGAGGCGCAGCTTTCGCCGTTCATCCCCGCCCAGAGAGGCTTGATTGTCTCGACGAATCGCCTGAAGCCGTTGGCACCGAAATCCGCCGACCCGCCAAAGCGCAGCGTCGTGATGTCCGCCCTTTCGTCGTTCACAACGATGGTTATCTCGCACTCGACCCCATCGGCAAGAACGATTCGCGCTTTTTTGAGATAGTCGTTCTCGTTGCCGTCCAGCTCGAATGAACTTATCGCCCCGCCATGAGCCAATCGTTCAAAGTGTTCGGACAGCGAAAATCCAGACTCATTACTGAGCGTAACAAGCATCTCCTTCCTCGTCCTGGTCGCGACGTGTGAGCGCAGTATCATCCGTGTATTCCTTTCGTCAGTTCTTCATGATGAGCGGGATGGAGAAGTTGAACGGATAGCGCAATGACCCGTCGGGCAGATCGACCGGTTCACACAGTTGCGACGAAAGGCGCAGCAATCGGTCGTGGGTCGGTGACAGTTTGTTGGCTTCGGGAGTGACGGTGACGTTCATCTTGCCTTTGGGGGCGGGCGAAAAGATCGAGTCGATCAGCCCCTGCCGCAGTTCCTCGTTCCCGCTGCGGGTCCGCGCACAGAAAGTGAGCGTTGCGCGGCCTTCATCCTGACTGCGCGCAAGCCTGAACGTATGCACTTCTTTTTCCCCGGCCTGGACCTCGTAATCGCGGCTGATGGGGTATGCCATGCTGAAACGCGAGCCGGCTGGCAACGGGGCCTTCGAGACGATGCTGCAGTCCACGCGAACCTCGTTGTCGCGGCGGAAACGATAAACGATGGAAACGTCGAGATTCGCTTCGGGGATCCTGTACCGGCTTTCGACGGCCGCCAGCACATCTCTCCCGGACTCGGCTTTCGAATCACCAGGGATTTCGCGTTCTTTGGCGTCAAAAGATACGAACTCGGCTTTTGCCTCTTTCCCGCCAAGGGAAACCGCGAACGAACTTTCACCGTTGATATAGAACTTCTCAGGTTCCGTCACGTTGAACTTGATGTACTTGAGCGCACCCGATGAGCGATCGAACGCATAGACTCGGTAACTCATTTTGTTCATGTTCAGAATCTCGACAACGGAATCCCCTTTATGTCCTTCCCGAATATGCCAGTGGGCATCGTTCCATTCGGCAAATGCCGTACTGGCCATCACCGCCATCACGGCTCCCACGACGGCCCGCGCAAAAATCATCCACGTATTCATGGATTCGTTCCTTTCATTCTTTGCAGTCAGGATCATAAACTACAGCGTCGGCATTTGGCGCCGAAGATGCCACTGCGTAAGCGATTGAAGTTCTTCATACGGGAAAGTCCCCTCAGCCGTCCATTTCGAAAGGAAGGCTTCAAGCCACCACGCCTCGCCCGTGCCGCTGCCCCAGGACGCGTCGCTCGTGATCCATTCCTCGAACTTGCGCTTCAGGCGTGTCTGGACCTTCTTCCCTGATGAAAACCAGCAGGCGAGGAAGAGTCCGTCCCGGTTGTCTTCACCCACCTCGTCCAGAAGTCGGCAAATGAGCGGATCGCTCCCCTTCATCGACGCGAGATACGACAGCAAAAGCCCGTTAGAGCAATCCGACCTCCAATCGGTCCTGGCAAGAATGCGATCCATTCGCGCCCTGACGAGCGTCCCCCTCCTCGCCAGCAGGCGCGAAAGCTGAAACGCGAGATCGTATTGGTAAAGAGATCGGAAGTCAATAAAACTCTCTAGCAGCCGCTTGGCGTCGTCGTCGCTGCACTCGTCGAAGATGAAAGGAGCCGTAAACTCGCCGCAGCCCTCCGAAAGGGCGGGAAGCCAGATCGTCGTGCCGCCGTTCTTCTCACATTTCGCCCGTCCAAGGCCATGCCGCGCGGCGGCTCTGTTCACGGTTTGAATGCACCGCCGAATGAGCTTCCCGTCGATTTCTTCCTTCCTCCCCTTCGGTGTGGAGAGGCGGATGTCAAACAGGACCGACCCTTCGTGCGCGAGCAGCGAAATCTTGTTGCCGAGGCCGCCGCCATAGCCGGTGAGTCCGTTGTCTGCGCCGATCACGCGATGGCACGGGATGATGATCCCGATCGGATTCCACCCGACCGCGCCGCCGACCGCTCGCGCCGAGACCTTTGCGCCGCCGTGCTTCTTCGAGATCGCCCGGGCAATATCGCCGTAGGAGACCGTGGCGCCATAAGGGATCCGCAGCAGCTCGTGGATCACGTCCCTGCGAAACGCGGTCGTGCCTTCCACGCGATAGTTGGGGGTAAAGCCGGGGTCGCGCCCTGCGAAATACTCGTCCAGCCAGCGGCATGTCTCGCGGAAAACGGGCGTATCGCGCAATTCGGCGCCTTCCCCCCGCCGCTCGGCATTTCGTGAACCCGTGAACCACAGCCCGGTCAGCGCCTCACCATCCCCGCACATCACGAGGTCGTCAAACCCTTCCGGCGTCTTGTATTTCCAGAGGTACTTCATCGGCAGCACTCCTTTCCCGGTCATTGGTCGTCGTCCATGTCTTCGCGCAATTCCTGTGCGTGCTGACGCACCCGCTCCAGCCACTTGCCGCGCTGGGACTCGGGGTAAAAATCGCCAAAGGTTCCGCCCTCCTTTATCGTCTCGAACTCTTCAGGGGTGCACTGGACCACGGCACCGAGCGGCAGATAGACACACCACACGTCATCGCCTTCGGTTGCCGCAAGGCCCACCTTGTCGTATTCAGCCTCTTCGTTGAATATGTACCAGCGCTCCCCGAAGCCGAATTTGCAGTGCGAGACGGCAAAACGCTGAACGAAATTGCCGCGCTCCTTCCAATAGCGGGAATACGAATAGGGATTGCCGTCCTCGCTCCCGTCGCCCCAGACGAGTTCATACAGCTGTCGCTTGAGTTCGATGTTGACAATGTGCTCGCGAAGCGTCTCCCAAGTGCGGTGGATAGTTATGACCACGCCGAAGACGATGATAGCGAACGTTACCCATAACACGGCATTTGCCAGGCGTCGCGCCCTGGTCACATTCATTTGCTTGAGCCCCGCCTTTTCGAGCGTTGCGGCGAGTTCCGATTCGTCCACGCCGCGCCCGCCCCAGTCGGGGACGCAGACCACACTGCCGTTGTTGCATTGCAGGTAGAGCGCGTCGGGGTCGATACGGTACTTCGCGAACTCGCTCCACGGCATCGTCGCCTTGGTCTCGCCTTGGGCGGCGTAAAAGCTCTCGTCGGAAAGACGGTATTCGGCCAGGTTCGTCTTGCGCTTGCGGTAGGTGTCCATGATACAGCGACGGAAGCGACGGCGGCGAAACCAGCCGGTCCAAACAATTGTCAGCGAAATGAGCAGAAGGAGTCCACCAGGGTCCATGCCGCTTTTGGGGACGACCCCCTCGGCAATCAGCTCCGGCAGGAAGCACTCCACCGCCAGGACAAACATCACGGCGGCCATGGCGAACACCGTGCGGAAGTATCGCTTGAACGGACGCATCGCCAGTTCCAGCGTTTCCTTCTCACTCTTCTCGCAAGTATAGATCAGTTCCATTGTTCCTTTCCTTTCAATCCGTGTTTGCAGAACGGCCTCTGCATGAATGATAAGGCCCATTATATTATTAAGAAAACGGGTTGTCAAGGGTCCGGATTTTGCTCGGAAAAGAAGTGGAGAAGATTTTGAGAAAATTTGTTATTAAAACAGATCAGGTGCAAGCAAAAAGCCCCCACCTGAACGGAATTCATGTCATTGGGGGGCTTTTCGCTTGCACCTGGTCTTTGAGCCCTATACAGGGTTTCGCGTTACAACAGCGAAAACGCTACTTGGCTTTTTCTTTTTTGCCGTCGGCTTTGGGGGCCTTGGCTTTTTGAGCTTTGGCTTTGGGAGCCTTGGCTTTTTGAGCTTTGGCTTTGGGAGCCTTAGCTTTTTTGTCCTTGGCTTTCGACGCCTTTACTTTTTGAGCCTTGGCTTTGGGAGCCTTGGCTTTTTTGTCCTTGGCTTTCGGCGTCTTTACTTTCTGAGCTTTGGCCTTCTGAGCCTTTGCTTTTTGAGCTTTTGCTTTTTGAGCTTTGGCCTTCTGAGCTTTTGCTTTTTGAGCTTTGGCTTTCTGTGCTTTAGCCTTGGCCTTAGCTTTGGCTTTTGCCTTTTGAGCTTTAGCCTTGGCTTTGGCTTTTTCCGCTTTAGCCTTAGCCTTTGCTTTTTGAGCCTTTGCTTTCTGAGCATCTACTTTCTTGGCATCGGCTTTTGGAGCCTTGGCCTTTTGAGCCTTGGCTTTCTTGCCTTTGTCTTTCGGTGCCTTTACTTTCTGGGCTTTGGCCTTCTGAGCCTTAGCCTTCTGGGCTTTGGCTTTCTGGGCCTTAGCCTTTTGAGCCTTAGCCTTTTGAGCCTTAGCCTTCTGAGCCTTAGCCTTCTGGGCCTTAGCCTTCTGAGCCTTTTGATCCTTTACCTTCTTGGCATCGGCTTTTTTGCAGCAGGCCCCCTTACCGTCTTTGGCGGCGGCTTTGCGGGCTTCGATCCTCTTCTGCACCTCGGCTTTGAACGTGTCAGCTTCAGCCTTGGTCACTTTGCCGTCTTTGTCTGCGTCGATGCGATCAAACAAACGCGGGAGGAACCTGGCGTCGGCGGGCAGTTCGTCCTTCGTCACCACGCCGTCCTTGTTGGCGTCGAACTTGAAGATGGTGAAATCACCGCGTTTGGGTTGAGCAGCCGGGGCGGCTTCGTCGGCAACGCACACCAAAGGCATCGCCAAAACAGCCAGAGTGATCAGAAACAGTTTTTTCATCAAAACGTCTCCTTGAAAAATGTGGGGAAATAAATGGAAATGGCTTTCGCAAGTACTTGTTAGCAGCTTTAACAAGTAAAACGCACTATCTGTGGTTTTTATTGCACGACAATTCCGGATTTAAAATAAACGACATAATTTTTCAGATGTGTTCCCGGATGCGGCTCTCCACAGACGCACAAATTCTGGACTTGTTTCCTTTCTGGGACCACATCGATTTTTGAATGAGCTGAAGAGAGAATTGTCAAAAGGGGGACCAGAAAGAAATCCGGCTGGAATATCTGAAGCTAACTTAGAGGACGTCGCGTATGCCAACGAATACATGCCTTAAACGAGCCTGTCCTGGTCTGATTTCTCTGTTTGTGAACAGCGCCCGGTATGGCTGAAGTCGAAGGCCCCGGTAAGCGTTTTGCTCTTTGGGTCCAAGGGTGCTTTCGGCGATGTCCCGGGTGCTGTAATCCACAACTTTTTGATTTTATTCCCAGGGTGATTCTGGAATCATCGCAGATTTGTACACTCGTGGAAGATTCAAAGAGAAAGAATGGCATAGAAGGCATTACATTTCTCGGCGGTGAGCCAATGCTTCAAGCCAGGGGTCTTTCGGAAATTGCGATGTTTTGCCGGGAAAAAGGCCTGTCTGTAATGACATTTACCGGTTATAAGCTGGAGGAACTGACAAAGGAAAGGATTCCTTTTTCAGATGAACTTTTAAAATATACAGACTTGCTGGTAGATGGAGCCTTTGACCAGTCCATGATGGAAGAAAAACGTAACTGGGTTGGATCTGCGAACCAACGTTTTTATTTCTTAACGGATTTTTACAAAAAGGGAATTGAATACGACCAACGTTTTGCCCATGGATTCGAGTTGCGGATCAATTTAGATGGTACGATACAGTCTAATGGCTTTCCATGGCAAACGTTTTAGGATGTATTGTTTCATTGTTTAACCTATGAAAAGGAGATACTCATGGCCCAAAATACATTTGATCCAACAAAATTTACTACACAAAAAGCCAAGCCACTACCAGTGATTCTTTTACTGGACACTAGCGGCAGCATGAATATCGTAACAAATCCAAATGACGTTCGTGATACCGGGCAGACTGGCTTTGTTGATGGTCAGCAAGTGAGATTTGTTGAAGGAGGGATTACTCGCATTGCTTCCCTGAATAGTTCGGTGAAGAAAATGCTCAATACGTTTTCCAGATTTGAACGGGATTCAACAGAAATTCTTGTTTCGATCATCACTTTTGGAGCAGATACGCGTATGGTGATACCTCCAACTTCTGCAAGTAATGTTGGGTTTGCTGATTTGCAGGCGAGTGGCGATACTCCATTGGGAAGAGGCTTAGGAATTGCCAAGGGACTCATTGAAGATAAAAATCAGATTCCAAGTCGTGCGTATAGGCCACTTGTCGTACTGGTTTCCGATGGTATGCCGAACGACAGCTGGCAAGGACCTCTGGCGGATTTCATCCAAAATGGACGTACTGCCAAGTGTGATCGCATGGCACTGGCTATCAGCGACGAAGCCGATCGTAATATGTTAGCCCAATTTATTGAGGGTACTGGACGAGAAGTATTCAATGCCGATACTGCAGAACAGATTACCTAATGTTTTTATTGGAGAAGACGCTCCCTGTGATTGCTGGCTGATTGATGCCGACAATTTGTGTTCAGAATCACTTAAAGGCGGGCAAATTATTTACACTCCTCACCTTGGAGCGCCGGAACTCGTCCAACTCAAAGATGTACCGCGTCCGCGTACGGATTGCTGGGCTTTTGCTGTCATGGCTTTTCAAATTCTTGCTCTTTGCCATCCCTTCATTGGCAAAAAAGTTTTGGAAGCTGATGAAGAAGATAACGGCTGGGATTCGGAACCCTCAGAACAGGATACTTCTGTTGATTTGGATGAACAGGCATACAAGGGTTACCTGCCGTATATCGACGATGAAGATGACGACAGTAATGAGTTTAGCGGAGGATTGCCGCGTCAATTAATCCTTAATTCTCAATTACGTACCCTTTTTCAGGAAACGTTTGGCGCTGGTCGTCTTCAACCTCATAGACGTCCCTCCATGGCGTTCTGGGCTCTGGAATTTGCGCGCGCGTTTGACAATTCCATCAGGTGCCCAAGCTGTAAAATGAGTTATTTTCACAGTCCCGATTTTGAAAAATGCCCTTATTGTCAAAATCCGCAGCCGGCGTTCGTGATTGCAAAAACGAATCGTTGGCAGACGATTTTATTGGGAGAAAACAAGGCTTCATTTCAGAAGTCCCTGCCTGGTCGTCTTTTTCATCCGTTTTCGTTTGCCTCAGGAGATTCTGCTGAATACGAAGCGGAGATCGATTTGCGCCGAAAAAATGTCAAACCTGTACGTGGTACGAAACCTTTTCCACCAGATTTGACTTTCGAATTTGTAAATGACATCAAGTAAGATTTTTTAAGCACGAAGATCGTATAATGAAGTTTGAAGAAATACCAGCCCCAAAACTTTCCTTGCGTGTAAAACCCAAGAATACCAAGGTCTTGCCGACTGGGGATGTATTGGCTGTTAAATTAACTCGTGTTCGCGGTGAATTTGATTTATTATTTACACCGACGTCATTTTTCAAAGTTGTACCGGCCAATCCTGTGGACATCAATCAGCTTTCTGACTTGCTTGTCTCAGGGCGAACTATTCTTGCCAAACTCACAGATCCAGCACCAGACGGCAGCGCAATGCTGAGTATTGTTCAATTTTGCGGTGAAAAACTTGAAATGGATGATATCGAGATCGGCATAGATGAAAAAGTTCAAGATTCGTCGGTCTTTAAAGATTCGAGAAAATCTGCACCGGAAAAAGTTCCTCTGGATGAAATTGCAAAACGATTTAAAAAGAATTCTGTCCTCGAGCATGGCGGGAAGTACTATTTTTTCATCCTGGCTGGTGATGCGGCTAAAGAAGACCTGGAGGGAAATCGCCCCACAAGTTCAGGCAGTGAAACGAGTGACGCTGAAAATGACGGACCTGAAAAATCTGAGAAGACGGTTGAAGACGAATACAAAGAGAATGGCCGCGACGTTCAAGAGCCTGTCGAGAATCGGCGAAATTTTGCCATTCTTGGATCTGATTTCCGTTTTGCTCTTGCAGAAAAAGATAAAGGAAACGGAACGACCATTTTTTTGGCGTCTCGTATCACCCGAATGCGGAATAACAATAACGATTCTGCATTACGTCTTGCGTGTGGGAACTTAAAATTTGTGGACTGGACTGTCGCAGGAGAACGTGCGCTTCTTGCAAAGTCTCAATTGGAAAAACTCACGCAGGATGAAAACAGCTATCTTAGCAGATGGGACGAATTTTTAAATGTAGAAGGTGAGCTCTTTTTTGAACAGGCCCGCAAACTTGGAGTGATCTCTTATTCTGTTAAAGGGGAGAATAAAGAAGGTACGGTAGTAATTCAATGCAAAAATCTGACGGAAGAACAGAAGGACATTTTGGCAGATGAAACCTCGTTTGATTTCGTAGATGTGGATAATGTTCCAGAATTCCTGAATGTTAAGGAATTGACCTTTTCTGATTACGCTAACGGGATTATTAAAAAAGAAGGCTACGAAGAATTTCTGGGAGAAGAAAGCAGCGCTAGAGGAAAACAATCAAGTCGTGAAGAAAGAATCACGCTTTCCAAGACCGGTTTCAATGCCCTAACGGGTGAATTGCAACTCCAGGCAGAAGTGGCCCCTTCGGAGCAAAAATGTCTCATCTATTCTATCGTAGGGCAAATTGCGCAGATTAAACGAAGGTTGAAAGCGCGAAATAATATTCAGAATGGTCGTGCTGCCAATCCTAATTTGGGCCTGTTGATTGAAGAAGCCGGCCATATTCCGCCAACACAGCGGCCACCCAAAAACAAACCGTTGTCGGACTTTGTAATACGCAAGGTATTTCCGGGCAATCCTCCAACCTTGATGCAGCAAAAGGCGATTGAAGTTGCGCTTAATACTCCAGACATCGCGCTGATTCAAGGACCTCCGGGTACTGGGAAAACTACGGTCATTGCGGCAATCCTGGAAAGACTCAATGAAGAATCTGAGAAAAATAGCTGGTTAAGTGGGCGCGTTCTGTTGACAGGTTTTCAGCACGACGCCGTTGAAAATCTGATTGGACGAATTTCTCTTAACGGGCTTCCTGTGCCCAAATTTGGGCAGCGGTCCGGAGAGGAAAATAACGAAGATCTGTCCCGTTTTGAACGCCAGCTGCAGGAGTGGTGTTTAGCGAAAACGACAGAACTCAGGGCAAAGAATCCTCAAATCATTGAAACTTTCGAAGAAAAGGATTTCCGTTTTTCATGTGTTCAGTACATTAAAGCTCCGACTTTAACACTGGCGGAGCAGTTACTCCAAAAGGCCATTGGATTGTCTGATCGTATTCTTGGGGAGAATCTGCGTAAACGATTGCAAAAAGAGCTTGCCGGTATTCGAAAAGAGTTGCAAAACGAGCAGGAATCGGAAAACCAGGTACTTCCTTATATTCGTGGCATCAGAACTACAGAAAAAGGTTTTGCCGATGATGGACCGTTTCGGGCCGCAGAGGCGCTTGATGCGCTTGTCAATGATGATTTGGATGAAGCAGACAGAGACCTGCTTGAAAAGGCCAGTAAGTGGTATCGTAATGACACTCCGCCTTTCATAAAAGGCTTGAGAGAACTCAAAAACAGGTTGCTGCTTCTCTATACGCCTGCCCCGGTTTTCCGGATTGAAAAGGCTCGGGACTCAGTTACGGGCCTTATTCAGGAAACGATACAGGCCATTCGGAATAATGGGACTTCTGCCCGGGATAAAAAAACCGCTGCATTGGCTGAATTATTGCTTGAAATGGAAAATAATCCGGAGGGTATTCAGGAGACTGTCAAGGATTATTGTTTCGCTTTTGCGGCTACATGCCAACAAAGCGTTAACCAAAAAATGCAAAACATGAAAGAAAAACTGGAGTACGATTTTGTCATTGTAGATGAAGCCGCTCGTGTTAGTCCGCTTGACCTGATGGTTGCGATGGCACAAGGAAAACGTATTATCCTTGTTGGAGATCACCGTCAGCTGCCCCAGTTAATTAATGAAGATGTCGTCAGGAAAATGGAAGAAGAAATAGAAAATGATACAATGCCCTTAAATCAATCTGATGCAGATAAAGATTCTGAAGGCGAATGGCTCAAGAAAAGTATGTTTGAGTATTTGTTTACGGAAAGACTTCCTGCTTTGGAAAAAAAGGATAAAATTCAACGCCATGTAACACTTGACAAACAATATCGTATGCACCCTCTTTTAGGTAAATTTATCAGCCGTAATTTCTATGAGCATTTTAATCCAGAGGAAAGATTCCAATCAGGGCTTTCTGAAAGGTATTTTACTCAGAATCTTTCGGGAACCAATGGAAAATGTGCTGTTTGGTTAAATGTTCCTTCAAAAAAAGGCAAGATGGAAAAAAAAGGAGTTAGTTGGACTCGTCCGATTGAAGGAGATGTGATTTGTAAAAAATTACAGGAATGGATAACCGAGGACGATTTAAGGACTGACGACCCTAAACGACGCCTTTCTTTTGGGGTAATTGCGTTTTACAAAGCTCAAACTGAATACATCAAGAAAGAATTGGGCCCTGAATACCTCAAAAAGGTTGGCGAAGAACGCTTGCGTATCGGTACGGTTGACTCTTTCCAGGGAATGGAATTTGACGTCGTATTTTTGTCGCTTGTCAGAACTACAATCCCGCACAGGAAATATGGCGGAAAAAACCAATTCGGGTTCTTGCAGCTTTATAACCGTCTCAATGTCAGCATGAGTCGGCAAAAGAAGTTATTGGTCGTTGTTGGAGATTCTGAATTCTATAACACAGACATCGCCAAAGAAAAAGTACCCGCTCTCGCTGACTTTCTGAAACTTTGTCGTGAGGAAGGAAGAGTACTGTGAATAAAATTTTTGACTTTAATGATAGTGCGAATCCCAATTTTGTCATAGGTCGTCCTCGGGAGATGGCGTGGCCGTGTAAAATTTTTCGTATCACGCTGCCCAAGTCGAAACGAAATTCAAGACATGGATTAAACGTTTTTGAATTATGTATTCTGAAACTCCTCGCTTGTGATCGTTATGATCCCAAAAGTTTGGCCGAGGAAACGTGTCTGCCGACAGATTTAGTCGAAATCATTTTGTTAAGGCTTTTCGATATGGGAAAAATTGATCAGCATTACCAGCTGAATCCCGAGACATTGGAAGACCTTAAAAAACATGATCTCGAAAAAGAATATGAGCCGACAGAATACGAAACCTGGGTTATTTTTAAGGAATGTATAGCTGGAACTCTTCTTCCGATGCTGGTTGATGCAAAAATAAAATCAGCGGAAATGACTGATTCTGGAAATATTATTGTCGGTAATGGAAGGGACAAAAAAGAAAAGCGTCTGTGGCATCTCCCCGTTTTACAAAGAAACCTGGAAAAACCCACGGTGCCTGAAGTTATATCTGCCATACAAACCATGATCCGCAGGCGAAAAATGTCAGAAGAGTCATATTTGATTCCCAAAGCAACCTATGTTTCAGTTGCTGATGAGCCAGTGTCATGTGAATTGCGTGTCCGTATGGTAATTCAGGAAAACAGCGATTGGCGTATTATTAACCCATTCGGCAAAAATTGGTCATTGGAATTGGAATCAGCGTATCAGAAGTTGTTAAAAGAAAACGAAAATGAAAAAGAAGCTTTTCAAAAATGGCAGAGCAATAACCTCAGTGCCGATTCGACGAGAAATAATAACGATGAGAATAGTCGCAAAAAAGCGTCTTATGACACTCCGGATAACAGGAATCGTTATTCTGAACTGATAGGAACATTAAGGCGTGGCGAAAAGAGGGGTACGGATGTTTATGCGGCAATAGAGTGGGCTTTATTTTACGCCCTCAAGAATTGTGAATCTACCAGAAAACAGATTCAAATTCTTTTGGTAGATTCCAAAGAAAATAATGAAAAGCTCTTATATAATGCTGTCAAAGATTTACCATCTTTCCGGGAAAATCCCTTTTCCAGCCCCTATCCTAACAGAATCAGAGGGTTTCAGAATAATGAGAAGGCAGAAATGCAGACGGTATTGCCCTTGGCCCTGATTGTTGCAAAAGAAGATCGTCAATTTGCACTTAATAAAGTATTCAAGCTATATCCTGATTTTTTATCACGCATCTCCAGGTTAAAAGACGTGCGTGATAAATATATGCATGGGAACAGCAGATCCTCGCAGCCTTATGGACAAGACGATGGTGTTTTTATGAAAAAAGTGGTAACGTCTTTAATACCGTCAATTCAATTCGATGATTTGCCATCGGAATTCAGGAATGGCAATGAAGATATTATCGATGTTCGCCTGAATGCAAGAATCAAGTTAGAGGAGATATTTGGAGTTTATCTTTTCGATCAAATGGACAATATCCTGCAGAGGGAGTTAATGGATGTTGAAATGTTTCGAAACAACAACATCAATAATCCCCATAACGAAATAGATGCGTTGCAGTGTATAAACAATCTTTATTCTGCGGCCCAGTGTGCTTTTCGCCCGCTTTTGGTTTCAGACCATTCTTTAAGAAAGGACCCAATCTCTGAAGCTCAGCAGAAAGCGAACCGTGCAGGTTGGGGAAATCTGCCTCAATCACTGCAAACAATTCGTTCGGATCTTCTCCAACATACATTGGAAGGTCAAGACCAGACGCTTGGCGCAAGCATTGTTACATGGCTTATATTGACTGACATTACTGTGTTAAACAAGATCGCGGATAAATTGCCGGATTTTCTTCTGGATTTAGAGGAGCTTCTTACTTTACGCAGTCATGGCAACAAGTCAATCAGGATGCCTAAAGAAAAACTCAATAGGATTATTGGAAACATTTATAAAATCATCAGAACTATCATGGAGGCCTAGAACCATGGGGATTTTCGGAAGATCAGAAAAAGAACTTGAAGAGTTCCAAAAACAGCTCATTGAGCGAGCGACTGGACTGAATAATCGTGAGACGAAACTGAAAAACCGCGAAAGTGATATCCGCTTGAACGAAGCGAATATCGAGCATGAACGCAAGCTGCTGGATGAAGCAAAGGCCACGTTCGCAAAAGAACGTACGGATTATCTCGAAGAGGTAAAACGTACGGAACTGCAAATTGCTGAAGAACGAACAAATCTTGAATCGCGCAGACAGGAAATTGTTCGCCTTGAATCCGAAGCCAAGGCAAATTTTGCCCGAGTGCAGGAAGAAACGTTTAAAGAAGTCATTGAAAAGAGAATTACTGCGCTCGATGCCCGTGAAAATGATTTGGAAAAACGGTCTCAAAAAATAGCGGAGGATATTGCAAACGCGATCGCTAAAGAAGGAGAGATTGCCAGGCGTGAACTCGCGGTTGCCGAACGTGAACAACGCGCCGATGCTGGCTTTGCGGACAAAGTTGCTGAGCTTGCCGCACAAACTCAAATTCAAACCGAGGCAAATAATCAAAAAGTCGCCCAACTGAAAGAACGGGAAGAAAATTTGACCCGGCAGTATGCCAATCTGGAGGCTGAAAAAGAATCTCTTCGGCAGCGGGAACAAAAGGTGGCCGAAGCAGAACTTCTGCGAGATACCGGATATTCAGACATGCGTGCTGGGCTTGAAGCGGAACTCAATCAAAAACGTGTTGAATTTCAAAATGAATCTGCTCAACTTCGTAGCGTTCTGGAACAGGAAATGACGACTTTGAAGAGCAAATTGCTTGCTGAATTAGAAACACAGATTACCGATATTCGCGAGAAACGCCTTGCTGAAATTACTGATGCGGAAGAAAAGGTGCGCATGCGTGTTCGTAAAAAAGCGGAAGAAGAGGCTCTGAATATCCGAAAGGCCGCAGATGAAGAAGCCTTGCGGGTGCGAAACGAAATCCGCAGGGAACGGGAGGAATGGGATGCTGAAAAGCAATCTCAAAAATCAGAGTTGAAAAGACAAAATGAAGCTAACGAAAAGAAAGAGGGCGAACTTTCCAACAAAGAAGACGCTTTGAAGGGCAGAGAGCATGAATTGAAACTCCGGGAATCCCGTTTGGAAACGGATTGGGGACGGCTGGAGAAGACGATTGAAGATGGAGTTGAAGAACGAAGAAAATCCTTCGAAAAAGAAACCAATGCTCTCAAAGAAGAGATGGAACGTCTTCGGAATGACATTCAGGTTCAAATGAAACTTGTGGGTGTTTTTGACGAGCTTAAACGTCAGTTAGGCGAGAAAGATCCAGAGGAAGTTCTCCGGGATTTGAACTCCAAGAGTGATGAGATCTCGCAGCTTCGTGAAGAGCTTGCCAATCGTCCGACAGACGAAATGCGAGAACGTTACGAGCAGCTTGAGTCAGAAAAGGCTCGTTACGAAAGGCGTATTGAAGAGTTAAAAGATGAGTTGAGAAAGAACGAAGAGGCTTTAGTCCAGACAGAAGAACTAAAGCATAAAAATAACTTGTTGGAAATTGCCAAAAATAATTTCGAGAAACAGGCTGAAGAGTGGAAAGGGATTGCCAATGATGCTCAAGCAAAATTAAAAAGGCTTTCCGCTGCTTATGAGACTTCTGAAGGGGTCGGAGATCGTTGTAAGGAGATCGAGAAACCGCAAATTCCCAAGGGGAAATTCGTACTCCCTGATTTAAGAAATGATATTGACGAAATGGATTGGCTCAATAACATCTATAAAAAATGTGAAAATCATGGATTGCATTTTCCCCGACGTATTCTTAAAGCCTTTCATACCGCAGTCAAAACATCGGAATGGTCACCAATTACAGTTCTGGCCGGAGTTTCAGGGACCGGAAAATCAGAACTGCCCAAATTGTATTCCCATTTCGGCGGGTTGCTTTTTGAGATGGTATCGGTTCAGCCGAACTGGGATTCACAAGAATCTATGCTCGGGTTCTTCAATTCCATTGACAATAAATTTGATGCTCAACCGGTGCTGCATTTCCTTGCTCAAAGCCAGAAAGAATATACAAACGATTATCCGGGACTGAAAAATGCCGTTTGTATGATCTTGTTGGATGAAATGAACCTTGCACACCCGGAACTCTATTTTTCCGAGTTTCTTAGTAAATTAGAGAATCGTCGCGGCAAGTATGGAGAGGATGTGCCCAATTTGGAGGTAAAGATCGGTGCCGGCATGCCCCCTTATCTGTTACCGCTTGATCGCAATGTTTTATGGACTGGGACGATGAATCAGGATGAAACGACCAAATCACTTTCCGACAAGGTGCTTGACCGTTCGATTATTATTCATTTCCCGCGCCCGAAAGAATTGAAACGTCGCAAGGTGCTTAAGCCTCTCACGGAAAAAAATAGAGGTACTCTTCTCCATAGAGACAATTATTTCAATTGGTTTTCGAGGGAATCTCTATTCACTGACGAACAAATCAATCCATACAAAGATTTCATTGAACAGATAAACGAATCACTGAGAGTTACTGGACGTGCGATCGGTCACCGTGTCTGGCAGGCTATCGAATACTATATGGCAAACTATCCTGATGTTCGTGCCGCATTAAAGAAAGAAGGAGATGGAAACGATCTCGAAAAAGCGATGCATACGGCATTTGAAGACCAGCTTGTTCAAAAAGTTATGCCCAAACTGCGCGGTATCGATACTGGAGGCCTGACAAAGACGCAGTGTCTTGACAAGATCCAGGGTCTGCTCAATATCGGTGTTAAGAAACGCCGATTTAATCTGATTGATGATTTCGAGAATGCCTGTGAACTTGGCTATGGTCAATTCATGTGGATGTCTGCGGATTACCTCAACCAGGAAATGGAAGAAAGTGTAAAGAATGAGTCGGGAAAAGAAGACGACGAAAACGCCTCTGATGAATCTGAAGATATTCCGATTCCCAATTGGTATCAACCAAACAATGCAAACCGTGAAAAAATGTGGAACTCATTGACTCTCAAGGCTAAAAAGAAAGAGATTCAAAGACATCAGAGGTATCGGCAATGACACTTGAGGAATTATACCGCAATTACACGGCGAAAGACAGTGATGCATGTGCCTTGCTTGCTCAGACGCATTGGTACTCGTCCATTGCGGATTTTGACCCACGCACTCACGAAGCGTCTCCGCAGCCTCTGAGTCTGTTACTGCGAAAGATTGTTGAGATAAAGGAATCTTCAGCGTTGAAAGATCGATTGTGGCGTATTATCATCCATGCAGAGCAGTCGATGACCACGCTTTTTCGAAATCTCAACGAATCCCCGTTTCGAGATCACAAGATTTTGCCAATACGCGCAGTACGTGAACTTGATACGCCTTCATTTATGGCATTGGCGCGCCGCCCCGGACGAAATATACGGGAAAAACTTGCGGGCAAGCCATATTTGCAGGCGGTTCGGCGTTATCAGTCCGTGGATCTTCCGGAAAACAGCCTTTTGAAAGCTTTTGCCGAAAGATTGCTTGAGCTGCTGGAACTGCGTATTCGATATCTCGGCGATGAGAATTCCAGGAGACTGTTAAATCAGATTCGTGCCTGGCTCGTAACCGACGAGGCCAAATCCATTCGGCGTTGGGAAAACCTTCCACCCAATAACACGCTGTTGTCTCATAAAGACTATCGGCATGTTTACGATTCATGGCGTTGGCTGCAGTCTCTTGAATACGATATTGAAAATGATTTAAAAAGACTGGATGAGCGTCAAAAAACGATGCAAAAATGGCAGGAATACGGCAAAATGTATTCTGGAAAACAATACATATTTGCCGATGTCCCGGTCTTGTTTGATTATGACCGTTTTATGATTCGTACCTGGGATGATAAAGTACGGATTCATAAAACCACGGGTAAACCTTTGAGCCGTCCTGAAGAAATTGCGGAGACAGATTCTTCTGTTTGTATTGATCTGGCGGAGTTGTATCCCCGTTTTGCCTTTTTGGAAGGCCAGCGCGTTTCACTTCCGGCGTGTTTTCCCAATCCATTTATCTGGCAGCGATGGGAAAATGAAGAATCTTCCCCAATCCCTATGAGTTTATTTAATGCCGATGCGGTCTATTTGAGTGAGGATGCGACTACCATTTCCGCCCCGGAACTGTTTTTTTCAAAAAATCATACTCTTGAAAACCTGAATAGCGCAGCCCGGGCGTTTGTGCTAAAACTCCATGAAAAATTTAAAAAAGATTCTTTGATTTGGTTGCAGCCGGACTATCTTAATGACTTTGAATTGAAAATTACCCGACTTAATATCAACGCTTTTTTCCCAAAAGCGGAACCGCTTCCGCGTTCCATTGCGACTGTATTTGAAAATGTTGAGTATTCTAAATTAAGGAATGGTTATACTGTCGTTGTTTTGGACTATATTGACGAAAAGCAGTGTGCAATTAAACTTGAAGCCAAATATGACCCGGAATTAAAAAAAGCTGTACCGGAAACGTATGGCTTTTATTGGGAGCGCCATCCTGCGGTGATCCTGCCGGATAACAAATCCAAAGAAAAGAATCGCTGCCCGTATAATATTTATTCTGTGGATGCTCAGGGGAAATTTTATGATCCGGAAAGTCCGAAAGGCCAGACAAACTACGTTAGCAGGAACATGTTGCGTCAAGATAAAAGAATTGGAAATTTTGACCAACTGATGAACATCGATTTAATGGGCAGTCCGGTTCAGGGAGGCGTTAAATTTTATTCTTTACAGGACCGTGCAGGTGATATTCCGCTTTGGCGGGATCAGATCCCCGAACTTTCGGTCAAACTGATAGCGAATGGTCATTATCAACGTTTTTACCTTGTCGGCAGAGGCAACACTAACCAGCCGATTCGTGGTCGGGCCGTCAATATCAAGATTGATAAAAGCTTTACCCTTCCGGCGGGAAAACCGTACTATCAGTTCCCGCTATATATCGGCGAGAGCGAAGATGAGATCGGGTTTTCCGCCAAACTTGAATCTCCGGTTTTCCCGCTCAAATCAGATTTGGTATGTGATCTTGATTTGACTTTTACATACGGTGTTGACGACCCATATCGTCTTGTTTTTATTCCCAAAGACAAATCATTTCCCCCGATTAGCGTCAAGTGGGAAAGTACGGTCGAAGAGATTGTAACCGACGCGCCTGCGCCGGAATATCCCAAGCCGATGACTTGGGACGAGTTGCAGAGAGTTCCCAAGCCAAATAACGAGGGAACCCGAGATTTATTAGATTGGGCGCTTCGATCTGTTGAGCAACTTGATCAAAGTTTTTATTATCCACAGATGAAAAGAGTAACTGGTACTATAACTGATAATTGGCATGTTAGCCAAAAAAATGGAAACTATTATAATTTCGTCAATTGTGAAGGTGTTGATGGTACAGTATTCATAAGCCAAATGAATTTTATTGATAAAGATGATTATTCCTATTATCAAAATAATACCTTTTCATTTGTGTTAAAAAAAGATAAAATGGGCAGATATTTTGGCTGGAGGATTGCTCCCTCAACCTATCAAGAACCCAGGCAATTTAAAGATTTTAATGAAGATTTGATTGATTCGACCATTACCAGAATCCATAAATCTTTGTATTATCCTTTTATTCAGATCTGGCGAGATGGACGTTCGATTGAAGACAGGCAATGTCCTACAGACTTCAAAGGTGCAATGAAGAATATTGTTAAATATTTTAATTCACTGATTCAGCAGGACGAAATTCCTCAATCGATTAAAGATGAAATCCTGTTTTTGCTGTCATGTTTACATAAAGATACGTCTCAATTATGTGTTCAGTGGATTGAAGAGAATGTGAGGGATTTGGATACATTCGGTGTCAATGGTTTACAATCTGATAATTTGCCAAGCATTGATCATCGATGTGCCATTGGTTTGGCTTTGGGGAATATTTCCATGCCCTGGCAAAATGAAGTATTCAAAAAACTCAAAGCGAATCTTAAGAATCATTCACTACGTATATTTGCTTATGCCATTTGGCGAGAACAGCATTTTGTTGACCGTTTCAACCTTACAGAATGTCAGGCAATACTGGATTTTTTGTGCAAAAGGCTTGCCTGGCTTCAACCGAGGTATACACAGCAATGGTCAATAAGCAAATGGGAATTGGAGCTTTTATTAGGCATGCTGCGAACTCGCAACTCGTCCAATGAAGAAATCAAAATGCTTTTGCAGCCGCATCAGAAAATTACCAAAGAACTGGCAAATCAGATTGAAAGAGTTACGGATATTGTAATCAAGCACAATATTAAACTCTCTTCACGTATTCAACTTGGCAATCTTCCTCCTAAACCCAAGGACGATCATACCCCAGACTTACTGTATGCGCTGCGCCTTTACCTAACCGGTGATGATGGTGCAAATACTATCCGAATTACAGGCGTTTCCGACTCTGAAGTCGATGATTAATGTTAATTAACAAGGAGAAATTAATTGTGTTGAATTCAACAGATAGTATTCGTCATAAACTGATGTTTTCCGGTGCGTTGAGCGCTTGCAATGAATTTCCCAACACGGAATCGTTTTATTTCGATATTAAACAAAACAACATAACATTTCTTCGAACGGAAGTCACGATCCCATTCAAAGGGCTAAAAACGATCGATGATTTTTTCACGATCAGCGGTTACGATATTATAACTCCTGGGTATTGGAATGATAATCCGGTCCGGGAAGCAAGAAAAGAACTGACACTAAAACTTTGGGATAAACGCAACATCTTGGAGATACTGTATAATGATAAAGAATTCCGGGCTTATAAAATCACTTATGGAAAGCCTGAGCTGCCTTTTAAGTTTTCCGTAAAAGGGCTTGATGTGGAATATAAAGGAGGCAAAGTTTCCCTGATATTGGATGGCGAAAAGGTAAAAGTGCCGGACTGCAAAGATTTCGCGGCTTATTTGGGCGGCGGCTGGTTGGAGGAATATGCCTATTTGCATTTCCTGCCGATGGTCCAATCCGGACAATTCTTTGATTTGAGAATCGGGCTGGAGATTTTTCCGTCAGGCAAAAAACCTGCAAAGGGGCAAATGCCCGTGGGTGAGTTTGATTGCGTTTATACCGATGGAAAACGCCTGTATATCGTGGAATGTAAAGCAGGGGTGGTTAAACAGGATCATATTCAGAAACTGGAAAATAATCTGAAAACCTACGGTGGCATTGCCGCCATGGGGGTTCTTTTTACCGCTTTTCCAATATGCCCGGCCCTGCAAGATCGAATTAATCGTTCAACGTCGATTCAGTTGATGAATCTCAGGTGAGTTTGTACTCTTCTTTTGCCATGCAAAAGTTTCCTGAGGAAAAGAAATGGAAGACCGTTCTGGTCTTCCATTTTTCGAATACTGAAAACCTTTATTTTACACTGCTTTTGTAGTGCCCATTTTTACAGCTCTGAATCAACCCACAACGCAATACGTTCATCAAGTATTTTCGCGTATATTTCGGTTTCAGATGAATTTCCCGGGAAAGACTCACCAGCGTGCATGAGGGGCGCCGGTTGATCATCCGCATAATCTTCGTGTACCTCGCCAGTTTTTTTTTAATGTCTGGGGTGAGCATGTTGATTTCCAGGACATCACACTTTTCCTCCTGGCTCAGGTCTTCAAACCCGGTAAAGGAATCAGTGGGACGTACCATCAGGGCCAGACTGCAGTCATCATGCGTCCTTTGAATAACGACCTGCTCGAAACTTTCGAGGAGGTCTTTCTCGATTTTTTCCTGTGGGAAAATCAGGGTCATCTTCATAATTTTGGCTAGAACACCAGCCAAAGAACTGGTTTGATGGCTGTAAAAACTCTCAGCCGTTCCGTCCGACATCAGAACAAACCCCGCTATATTTCCCAAGTTGCCTTTGGCGATCTTCATCGTGCTAATTGCATTACTGGAAGTCGTAAAGAACGTGATATTCGCGAACTCGCCATTTTCCGGATGGCTTGCGACTTTCAGCTCGCCATCTCTCCAGTAACCAATGACTCCATCCCCGATATGAATGAGAAGGAAACAATCTTCCTTGGCTGCCACGACGAGCAAGGTAGAGGCCAAATCGCGAAGTTCGCAGTTCAGTTCCTGCCGCAGATCCGTAAGCTGCTCCAGAATTTTCTGGACTAACTGTTTTTTGACCAGGACGCCATCAGGCTCTTGAAACCAATCATCAAAATGGTCAGAGAACTCTTCACATACGAACTGTGTGACCCGTTGTGCGCCGAAGTGGGACAAACGCGCGGAACCAGCCCCGTCAGCCAAAGCGATAACGCTAACGCCATTCCCGGTATAGGTACAGACTTTGTCCTGACAGGGAGTACCCGCTTTCACATGACCGCGGCCCTGAACCGCGCATTTGACCAATTTCCACATTTAAAGTTCTCCCCAACCCTGAATAGAATCTACGTCCAACTTAACCTTTTCACCTGGACCTGACTGGGAAGCTTTGATTAGACTCCCGCTTAACCAGTCAAAAAATTCACGAAATTTAAGTTCCTTCACTTTTAAAGCCCTCCTGGCAGGTGAAAACCGGTTTAACATAGCCATATCAGCTTCTTCACCAATTCCGATGGGAAATACAGAAAGTTTTTCTTTTTTCACAAGATCTACAGTTCTTGAAATAGCACGATCTAATTCTGCAGGATTACCATTGGGTTCACCGTCCGTCATCAGAACGAGCCAGGGTTGATAGTACGTGATTCCCATCTGATGATACATTTGTTTTCTTTTTTCCAGCAAATCTAAAGCCAGATTGACCCCTTCACCCATTGAGGTATTATCGCCCAATGTTAATTCAGGTACCCTTTGATCCTCAAGCGAAGTAAAATCCATAAGACATTTTGCGGTATCGTCAAAAGTTACGATACTAATTTCAGCGGCATATTTAGCGGTACCATCCTCCTTAATGGCTTCAAAGAACAGGCTTACTCCTTGTTGAAGTTCGAAAATCCGAGACGTTCCACCATCAACCAGGTCCCACTTTTTTCCATCCAAAAATGACGTTTTACCGGTATAGGTAAAATTACCAGTAACCGCCCCCATGGAACCACTAGTATCCAGGCAAAGACATACAGGTACACGATGTGTAGGATTGTTTTTCAGATCCTTTAGTTCCACAAGCTGATTGTTCATTTTATTATCCTTTCGTAATTAAATTTCGCACCAGCTAGTAATACCATTACTGTTCAGTGGAACAATATCACCAGGTCTGGATTGAGAGGTTTGAGAAACACTTTGGCTTAACCAAACAAAAAAATCCTTAAATTTAAGTCCTTGCAATTTCAATGGTTTACGTCTTGGAGAAAGCGCTTCCAAGGTTGCCATGTCTGCAGCACTTCCAATACCAATAGGGAAAATGGTCAGTTTTTTTTCATTGACCAAATCGACCAGTCTGTTTTCCGCACGTGCCAGCTGAAGCGGATCTCCATTTGGAACACCATCGGTCATAAGTACCAACCAGGGCTGATAATATTCCACCCCTTTATCTTTATACTCCTTCTTTCGGGCTTCCAATAAGTCTAAAGCCAGGTTAATGGCCTCCCCCATTGGAGTCATTCCGGCAGCCTGCAGCAATGGAGCATTGGGTTGAATCTTTAATGACGCAAAATCAGCGATACAAGCAACATTAACTCCAAAGGTTACAATACCAATTTCTGCCATATACGAAGCGACAGTGTCCTCGCGGATGGAATTAAAAAATAATTGTACACCCTGGTTTAATTCGTCGATGGGTGGTCCCATCATAGAGGCGCTCGTGTCAAGGCAAAGACAAACCGGGATACGGGGGACAGGATTGTTTACCAAATCCTGAGTTCGAATCAAGTCATTGGCAGACATATTAAACCTCCTTGAATTCTAACTAAAAAAACACGAACTTTGGAAAAATGTTGGAAACAAAATCCATAAAGGCCCTGTAACCATCTTTTTTCTTTGGATACAATTATACAATTTTATTTATCGAGAAAAAGATCTTCACACATTGGATCCTGCTGCCTTAATTTTCCCGAATTGAGTAAAAAGAAATAATTATTAAAAACATCTAACCACTGTTCAACAGACAAACGGCTGCTCTCTGTTGAATAACAGCCACCGTATCTGAATGTATTGTAAAAAGCCTCTTTAACATTTTGCGGCAAATGACTCCACAATTTTTTCCAAGGCCCATCTGGTATCTTATTATTTGTACGCTCTCCTAATGGATAAGCGAAGTCCATTTCCTTGATTTTATCAACATAGCTTCCTTCCCCTTTCTTGGAATACGGTGATTGGCCACGATGCACCAACATGAACAGCAAAGTTGCCATGGCGAAATTTTCATTTCCGATCGTCCTTAAAAAATCAGGAAAGTACTTTCCCTGAATCTCCGGCGCAACGAAAATTTCTTGTCCAACAGGGCAAGGATAGTCTTCAATTTGATAACTGTCCGTATCAACAAAATAAACTTCTTTGGAAGAGACAACAAGAATATTGGCAGGATTGATGTCGCCTAAAATGATGTTCTTCTTATGAAGCATCTGTATTTTTTTTAAAATCGTAATACTCAATTGAACCAAATGTTTTCTGGTCCAGTTCGGGAAAACTTTCCCGATCTCTGGAGTAAAGATCACCTCGCCGATTTTCTTGCCTTTTGCTTCGGGCATTAAGAAGCCAACAAACTCATGATTTAAATTTTGCACAGGCGCGACAGGATAACATACTCCAGGGCATTCGCATTTTATATTTGCCATTAGTTTAAGTTTTTCAAGTTTTCTTTTGGTATTATTTTTCTTTTTATATATTTTGGCGACATATTCTGAATTTGTTGAGTAAATAGTGCCTTCACCACCAAATCCGACCGCTTTAACCAATTTGACTAATTGACCATTTACATATACCTCTTCTCCCTCTTCAGGAATATGCTGAACGGACAATTGGGTATCTTGTGATCTTGTAACACGTGTACATAACTTAAACTTTGGCTCATCTGTATCCTGATTTTTATATGGTTCATTTTTGTCACTTTTCCCCCATTTGAATTCAACTAAAGAACCGTCATGTTGTATCCTGTTGACCTGAACCGGAAACTTCCTGCGCGATTGATCATCATTCAATGACAGAATTGTTCTGGCAAGGTTAATGTCTTGAGTAATCAGAAGCAAACGATATTTCATGCGATATTTTGTAAAGACATCCAGAAACAAATTGTTAGCAAATTTATCATTTTTTTCGCCACGAATATCTATAATATTAGCCTGGATCAGTACTTGAATGATCTTCAGTACTCCCACAGCCCGATTCCTTAATTCAATGTTTTTATTTTGAAGAGATTTAGTATTAATTACTTCAATACATCTATAGGGAACAATAATTTTCGCATTGTAGCGCTGCAATAATGGAGTTATTGAATACCAAAATTGTGAGGCTGCCTCATTGAGAAGACTACACGTGTCAATAAAAATACGCCAATTTTTAACATATTCTTCTAAAGTAATCATTTCCTTTGCCTGTTTATAAAAATAAAGTCTTTTTATTCATTATAGTATTTTATTTTTTTATTACAAGTAGGGGGAGAAAAATTAGAATGATTTTTTACAGAAATCAACGAATTGGGGCTACTATTCCTCAAATTTTGAAGAAACCTTGAGCTGATTTTGAATTTCGTAACCTGCCAATCGGCCTCATCATCTCGACCGTGTTGAACACAACAGGAATTAGTTTGAACCGTTTCATCAGTTCTCTCCTTTCGAAGGAAAAATGCGGAGAAACTACAAACTGACTATTAATATTTATAACGAATGAGTATTACATTCCTCCCCCCTTTCATTTTTCCGGCTTACAAGTATAATACGGAAATAACAAAAGTGGCTGAAATTACCGAACAGGCGTTCAAAATGTGAGGCGGTAACAACGAAATGTTAGGAGCAATCATCGGAGATATTGCCGGATCCAGATTTGAGTGGAAGAACCGAAAATCAAAGGACTTTGAGCTGCTTTCTCATCTCAAAGGATGCAGGCCGACGGACGACAGCGTCATGACGCTCGCGGTCGCGCAAGCGATCCTGGACTGCGGCGGCAGCTGCGATTCGTTAAGCCGGCAGGCCGTCATGCGGATGCAGGAGCTTGGGCGTAAATATCCTCATGCCGGGTATGGCGGTTCGTTCCGCAAATGGATTTATGACGACGATCCTCAACCGTATAACAGCTGGGGGAACGGGGCGGCGATGCGCGTCAGTCCATGCGGTTTTGCGGCCTCGACGCTCGATGAAGCCAAAGCCATGTCGGCGGCGGTGACCGAAGTCACGCACAATCATCCGGAAGGCATGAAGGGAGCCGAAGCGACGGCCGCTGCCATCTTTCTCGCCCGAAGCGGGAAGAGCATGATCGAGATCCGCGATTTCATCGAGGCGCACTATTACAAGATCGATTTCAAGCTGGCGGATATCCGCGCGACGTATGAATTTGACGTCTCGTGCCAGGGATCGGTGCCGCAGGCGCTGGAAGCGTTTTTTGAGTCTACCGGCTTCGAGGACACCATCCGGAATGCCGTTTCCATCGGCGGCGACAGCGACACGATCGCGGCGATTGCGGGGGGAATTGCCGAGGCTTATTACGGTATTCCTGCGGATATTCGAAAACTCGCTTTGACGTTCCTGGACGCGGCGCAGCTCGAAATCCTGAACGCCTTTGAAGCCCGATACGGCATCATTCTGGAAAAAGCTGCCGGGGATGGCATTTCCCGAGCGGTTGCGTACGCACCGAAAACCGATCCCCCCGCAGGTAAAGGTCAGGATGCGATGACGGAAGCCGTCCGGGTCACCGAGGAGGCGCAGCGCGCTGGAGAGGTCGATGACCGTGAGACCACGGCGAACGCGCTGTACAATCATCTGTACGAGGCCTGCAACATCCTCCGCGGCCCGATCGATCAGGACGACTACAAATCCTACGTCATTCCGATCCTGTTTTTCAAGCGCATTTCGGACGTGTATGACGAAGAAACGGCTGACGCTGAACAGGAATTGGGCGATCTCATCGAGGAGTACTGTGATTATGAGCTGCACACGTTCATCATTCCTGAGGGGTGCCACTGGAACGACGTGCGGAACACCAGCGAAGACGTTGGCAAGGCCATCGTGGACGCGATGATG
>JAFSMO010000020.1 GCA_017447865.1 Thermoguttaceae bacterium | reverse complement strand
TCCCGCACCAGCACCTGCGCCGGCTCCTGCACCGGCCCCAACCCCAGCCCCGGCTCCTGCACCAGCACCAGCTTCAGACGCGGCTCCGGCTCCGGCACCAGGCCCGTATGGGCCAATTCCGGCTCAACCGCAGTATCCGGCGAATTTCAATCCGGCTTTTGCTCCGAACCCGATGAACTTCAACCCGGCGTTGAATCCCATGAATTTCAACCCGGCGATGATGGCTCAGCCCATGTACCAGGCCCCGGCACAACCCCAGACGCAAGCTCAGACGCAACCTCAGGCCCCGGCTCCGGCCCAACCTCAAGCACCGTACCAGCAAGCACCGGCTCCGGCCCAACCTCAAGCGCCATACCAGCCGCAGGCCCCGGCTCCGGCCCAGCCTCAAGCGCCATACCAGCCGCAGGCCCCGGCTCCGGCCCAGCCTCAAGCACCGTACCAGCCGCAGGCCCCGGCTCCGGCCCAGCCTCAAGCACCGTACCAGCAAGCACCGGCACCGGCTCAACCTCAGGCACCGTACCAGCCGCAGGCGCAGTATCCGGCCCAGCCTCAAGCGCCGTACCAGCCGCAATCGCAGTACCCGGCCCAGGGCCCGTACCAGCCTCAGGCGCAGTACCCGCAGCAGCAATTCCCGGCCCAGTCTCAGTACTCGGGTCAGGCGCAGTACCCGCCTCAATCGCAGTTCCCGCAGCAGAGCAGCGCTTTCGGGCCATCGGCCTCTCCCAATATCAAGCCGGCAAAATGGAAGAACCCGTCCAAACCCGCCCCTGCCAAGAAAAAAACGACCGCTCCCAAAGCCGATCTGAAGAAGCAAACGCTGCTTTATATTATACTCGCCGGCCTTGTAGTGCTGATCGTTCTCGCGTTCATCGCAATTAACGGAGGATCTTCATCAAAATCGGTTTCCGATGATGATGACGATTACACTGCCCCCGTAAAAGTTTCCGATTCCAAATCCTCCAATCAGGATGCGCCAACGAGCAACTCCTCAGCCAAGAGTACTCCCAAAGCCAACGTCACCGAGGAAATCAGTTTTGCTCCCGTGCTTCTTTACCTTCAGCATCGAAATATCGACGCGGCCAAACGTGAGCTTCAGAAGGCCATCGGCGCGGTCCCGGGAAGCGAAGCGGCTCAAATCGAGATGGCGTCAAGATGCTTCATTGACTTTTACGAATCGGTGATTTCTGACCTGAACCGGATGGTTCCCCCCCAGGAACTCTGCAAAGGCGAGTACTGCGTGATCGAAAGCAATCCCCCCAAGAAAATCGTCATCCGCGCCGCTGGTCAATCCCTTCGTTTTTCCCTCGAGGATCCGGTAAGCCACGGCCAGAATCTCTTTGAGATTTTTTACCGCCACCGCAAAATGAAGGTGGAAGGGACCGGAAACATGCAGCCGGATCTGGGCTACGCCGCTTACATTTTGTTCACGGAATTCGCGGACACTGCCCCCGCCGTCAAAATTTTGAATGACGTGCAGACGAATGGTTCCCCGCGTGACCGTGAAACGGTTCAGGCGCTAAAGACCCTTTTCAAGCTTCCGTGACCGCAAGAAATTTCCTCCTTTAACCCTGAGAAGATCCATGAAACATTTCCTCCTGACCATTTGCGTTTCATTCCTCCTCACCGCAGTCACACAGGCCGAGCCGATCCATTTCAGTTTCGAGCAGGATCTGCAGGGCTGGAAAGTCGTGGAAGGGCATTTCGGCGACGTCCGCTGCGGGCTGGAATTCCAGCACCACTCGAATAATACAAAGCCGTGGAAGAAGGACGGGAAATTCCATCTTTCCTCGCTCGAGCTCAAAAACGCGCCGATCGACGAGCAGTACGGCGTGATCGAGTCTCCGATTTGGAAAAACACGGGGAAAACCGTCACGCTGCTGGTCGGCGGCGGAAACGTTGAAAAGGTCGCGGTCCAGCTTTGCGAGATCATCGGCGACGAGTGCGCCACCATCGCGCCCACCGTCCGGGTCCTTGAAACCGCCAAAGGCCGCAACACACAGGACTTCTTCCCGGTCGAATGGAACACGGAAGCGCTGATCGGCAAAAAACTCATGATCCGCCTGCTCGACGGCACGGGTGGGAGCTGGGGCCACATCACGCTCGACGGCGTGCGCGCTGAAGGCGAAATTCTGGCCGCCGAGACGGAACACTTCCGCAAGATCCGCGCGCTGGTCTTCCCGGAACTGCCGGTCCATCGCGAGATCGTCCCGACGATGCCCGACCCGAACGCGCTGAAAAACCCGGACCTGGTGAAGGCGCCGATTTTGTTCGTGGCGCGGCACCAGTACCCCGGCGACCACCACAATACCGCGACGATTTTCCAGACGGGGGAGATCAACACGGCCAAATTCACCCCCGGCGCCGCGCTGAGGATCGCCGATTTTTCCAAGCTCGACGCGAACGGCCAGCCCGAGATCCGGACGATTTTCGAGACGCAGGACGGCGTGATCCGCGACCCTGAAGTCAGCTTTGACGGCAAAAAGATCCTTTTCTCCTTCCGCCAGAACATCAGCGACGACTACCACATTTACGAGATCAACGCGGACGGGACCGGCCTGCGTCAAATCACGTCCGGAAGCGGCGTCAGCGACATCGATCCGATTTATCTGCCGAACGGCCAGATCCTCTTTTCCAGCACGCGCGAGCCGAAGTTCTGCATGTGCAACCGCCACATCATGTGCAATCTGTACACGATGAACTCCGACGGCTCGAACATGGACCAGATCGGGCACAGCACGCTCTTCGAAGGCCACGCCTCGCTTCTGGCCGACGGGCGCGTGATTTACGACCGCTGGGAGTACGTGGACCGGAATTTCGGCGACGCACAGGGGCTTTGGGTCACCAACCCGGACGGCACGTCGCACCTGATTTTCTGGGGGAATAATATCGCGTCGCCGGGCGCCGTTCTGGACGCGCAGGAAATTCCCGGCTCGAAAAACGTCGTGTGCGTTTTCTCGTCGTGCCACGATCTACCGTGGGGCGCGATCGCCGTTTTGGACCGTTCGAAAGGGATCGACTCGCCGAATGCCGTGGTTTATACGCTCCCGCCGGAAGGCGTGAATCACGTGGGCGTCGGCGGCTACGACGAATTCCGCGGTTTCCCGGTGAAGTACGAGGACCCGCGGCCGCTTTCGTCCGAAACGTTCCTCTGCTCGCGCCAGATGGCCGACAAACGGATGGCGCTCGTTCTGTTCGACCTGAAGGGACACGAGACGCAAATCCTCGCGGACTCCTGCCCGGAATACGGGATCTTCGACGCTCAGGCCCTCGCCGCGCGGCCCGTCCCGAAGGAGATCGAAAGCCGGATCGACCGCACCAAAACGACCGGGACGTTCTACGTTTCGGACGTTTACGAAAGCCAGGAGATGAAAAACGTGGAGCGCGGCGAGGTGAAATTCCTCCGCGTGGTGGAGTCCCCGGAAAAACGCTACTGGACGCGCAATTTCTGGACGCTCGCCGGTGAGCAGGCCCCGGCCATGAACTGGCACGACTTCAGCAACAAACGGATCCTCGGCACGGTCCCGGTGGAACCGGACGGAAGCGCGAACTTCGAGATTCCCGCCGACACTTTCGTCTATTTCCAGATTCTGGACGGTCAGGGGCGGATGATCCACTCGATGCGTTCCGGCACAATCGTGCGCCCGGGTGAAAATCAGGGGTGCATCGGCTGCCACGAGGACCGTCTGAATGCCGTCCCGCCGCGCCGCACGGTCCAGGCCCTGCTCCGCCCGGCCAGCCAACTCAAACGCCCGGCATGGATGCCGGAAGGGAAAGAATTCAGCTTCATGGAATTCGTTCAGCCGATTTTCGACCGCCACTGCGTCCAGTGCCACGACTTCGGGAAGCCGGGCGCCAAGAGCGTCTGCCTCGCGCCGGACCGGAACCTCCTTTTCAACACGGCGTACACGAGCCTCTACCGGAACCAGAAGATCGTGGCTCCGGGCGCGGGACCGACCAAAACGATGGACTCGAAAACCTGGGGAGCGCTGAAGAGCCCACTCGGGAAAATCGTGACGGAGGGCCACGGCGACGCGCGGGATGAAAAGTTCCGGCTCAGCGACGAGGAAAAGGAAATCCTCATCACGTGGATGGACCTGAACGGGCCGTACTACCCCACTTTCGCGTGCAACTTCCGGAACAATATTTACGGCCGCAGCCCGCTGACGAACGAGGAACTGGTCCGGCTGAACGCGCTAACCGGAGCCAATCTCGCGACCGATGGCTGGAATAATGATCAGAAGTGGAATTTTGCGAAAGTCGTTTTTGAGCGTCCGGAACTCAGCCCGTGCCTCGCGGACATGGACAAAAACTCCGCCGCTTACAAAGAGGCGCTGGGAATCATCCGGAACGGGGCGAAAGTCCTCAACGAACGGACGCGCGCCGACATGGTAAACTTCCAAATGAAGGACGAAGACGATCTGCGCCGGCTCCAGAAGTACAATCAGTGCAGACTGAACCTTCTGGGCCAGAAGTGATTTTCGGAGGAAAATGCAGGGAGCGGCCTTTAGTTTTTCCAATTATTCCGTTTCTCCCAATTATGCCACGTGCAAATCACCTTCCCATTTGAAAACGGCCCAAAATCACTGAAATTTTCACTTCATTTCACCCGATTAAAAGTAAAATAGGCAAAATACTATTGGAAACCCTAATTTTTTTGGGAGAATTAATATGACCCGTACATTAAAAGCAGTACTCTGCCTGCTCCTCGTTTTGGCTTTCAATGCCGTTTCCTTCGCGGAAAACCCGGTTCAGGAAGCCAACGCTAAAGTCAAAAACCTCGCGAAAAATGCGAAAGTCGTGAAACTGACCGACAAGGCGGCAGAGGGCGCGCAGGAAGTCGATCTTTTTCAGGCGATCGCTGACGATCAGATTGAAGTCGGAGTCATTCAGGGAAATATGAAGGGCGGAAAGCTCTTCGTCAAGAATAAAACGGACAAACCGTTGACCGTCCGCATGCCGAAAGCCATCGGGACCCGTCCGGTCATGGGCCAGGATATGGGCATGGGCGGCCAGAACCAGCTCATGGGTGGAAACATGGGTATGGGTGGAATGGGAATGGGCGGCGGCATGGGAATGGGCGGCATGGGAATGGGTGGAATGATGAACGTTCCGGCCGAAGAAGTCCAGGCCGTGAAATTCCAGTCCCTCTGCCTGGAGCACGGCAAACCGGAGCCGAAAGCCTCTATTCCTTACGAAGTCTGCAAGATCGAAGAGTGTACCCAGAAGCCGGAAGTCATCGCGGTCGTGGAGTCCCTGCACAATCTGAACCAGCGCAGCGCCCAGCTCGCCGCCTGGCACCTGAATAATGGGGTCTCGGTCGAAGAACTGGCCTCCGAAACCGTTCTTCACGTGAACGGCGTCCGGACGACCAATTTCTCTCAGGAAGAAGTGGCTCAGGCCGTTCAGATCATCCGTCAGGCCAGAGCTTACGCCGCGGCGCAGAACGCTCCGGCCGAGGAAAGCTCCTCTTCGGAATCGATGAATTATTAATTCCTGAATGTTTTAAAAGTTTACGGGGACGACGCTTCCGGCATCGTCCCCGCTTTTTTTATCGATTCCCGATTTTCTCAACCGGAATCGGCTTGAATTCTGGCACGTACTTCTGAACCTCGGCCTGAAGCGCCTTGAAATCGTCTTTTTCCGGATCGTCGAACTGAAGCGTTTCTTCCCGGAACTCGGCGCGGATCGAGCCGTCCTCGTTCAGCGGGAAAAGCTCTTTCTGCGACGTCGGCGGCGCAAACACGTAATTGTTCCGGAAATTGATCCGGTGCAGGGAGGTCTGCCGGGCCGAATTGTGCATCTGGAGCCACACCGAGCCGATCGAAACGTTCCCTTCCACCGTGTTGTGGAGCGGGAGTTTCGGATCGTCCTCCATCACGTTCTGGATGAACGGGTAGCGCTCCTTCCACGGCGACTGGTCGAAGCCGAGGTCCTGGATTTTCTTGAGCAGATCCCAGCCGTTCTTGAAACCTTCGCCCGGTTTGGCGCGCACAAGGCCCCGGTCGTCGAAGTGGACGGCGCACGTGCAATCGAGGAACAGATTATTCAGGATCTTATTGTAGCGGCCGCCGCCGACGAACGCGGACCAGCCCGTTTTGTAGAACACGTTATTCTGCACCGTGTCGCCGCTGTCGCAGTCATCGAGGTAAACGCCCATGACCATGATGCTCTCTTTCAGGGGCTGGTAATCAGGGTTCAGGCCATGCGCCTTCTGCCACTCCACGCCCGCGGCGCCGAAGTGGTGGAAGAGTTGAACTGCACGACGTTCCCGAGCGACCCCCAGTCGCGGCCGGTGTACATTCCGCCGCCGTCGCCGCTTTCCATCATCGCGCTGTGGATCTCGTTGAACTCGAACAGATGCTCGTTTCCGCCGTACGACACGCAAATGTACGGTGAATCGTGGAACAGGCTGTGCGCGATGTAGCAGCCGCAGCCGTTGAACGTCAGGCACGAGCCGCCGTTTCTCTGCAGACGGCCTGAGTGGTGCAAGTGGCAATAGGTCACGTAATTACCGCACTTTTCGAGCGTTTTACGGTCCCCGCCCCAGAGCGAGACGCAAGTCCGGCCGGTCCCGAAAACTTCGGATTTTGTGAGTCCGTTCCGGTGACCGCCGGAAATGCTGATCCCGTCGTTCGTCATGTTGTACACGCGGACGTTCCGGATGACGGAATCCTCACAGCGCACCAGATAAACCGCCAGGCCGAGCGAGCACTTCGCCTGGATCCCGTCCAAAACGAAGAATTTCGCGTCGTGAATATTAAAAATCGGGCTTTTCTGGACGGAAAGGAAGACGCTCGAAAGGTCGCCGTCCACCGGGTAGAAGTAAAGGACGTTTTTCTCCTGGTCGATGTACCACTCGCCCGGCGCGTCCAGTTCCTCGAGGAGGTTGAAGGCGTAGTAGCGGCGCTTGGCTGTGTGCCATTTGCTGTGGTTTCCGACGCCGTAGAGGGAATTGACCTCGGTCGTAAACCGCTTCTTTTCTTTATCGATCGACGCGAGTTTCAGCGATTCCGAGTACCAGTCCATGCACCAGAACCCCATGAGCCACACTCCCCGGGAAACGTCCCAGCGGGCCGGTTCCTCCTCGGAGTACTCGAAAACGGGCGGGCGGACGCCGAATTCCCATTCATCTTTCGTCCGGTCCACCGGATCGACGCCGCGGTCGATCACGTTCGGGATCTCCAGCCAGCCCTCGTTCGGGAAGCGGGCGATCTGCATGGCGCGATCGTTCGAGAAAAGCTCCACCGACGGCCACGTGCGGAATTTCACCGGAAGCGGCTCGATCTGCGGAATGCCGGCCTTCGTCAAATCGCAGGCGAAAACCTTCCCTTTGGCGCAGTCCTTCAGCCGGGCGAGCGTTTCGGCGTCTTCCACTTTCGTGAACCACTCGGCCTTGAGCTGGCTTCCGCCGATGAAGAGGGCGCCGTCCGCCGAGGCGCGGTAGATCATTGGGGCGTCGGCGCTTTCGCCGCCGTCTTCAGCCGTGAATTCCAGCGTTTCGGTCGGGCACATAAACGTCCCGGTGAGTTCCACCGCCACGCCGTCTTTGGGGAAACCGTCGGTTTTGCGCAGGGCGCGGACCGCGTCGCGGGCTTTCTGAACGCTCTGCCACGGAGCGGCGGCGGAGCCGTTTCCGGTCGCGTCGTTTCCTGAGCCGGCATTGACGTAAAAGACTTTTTCCTGAGCGTTCGCACAGGCCGTGCAGACGCAAAGAAGCAACAAAACGGCGGGATTTTTGAGGATCGAGAGCATAAAAACCTTTCTTTTTTGGGGGGAATTGAGACCATCGCAACGTTTTAAGTATTTTATATTAAGGGAAGAAAAAACGCAAGGAGGGGCTTGCAATTTTTGGGATTTCGTGCTATATTAAGGGCCGGTTTGCGCCGGACCGCGAGCGAGTTGAAACCCGCGGCACGTCAACCCCTTCACCCTTTCCTTTCATTCCCTGCTCCAGCGGACGGCTAAGCCGCCGTTCCTTCGCACGATTTTATGAACGATTCGCTCAAAACCGCCGTTTTTTTCCTCGCCGCGCTCGTCGTCCTCATTCCGGCCGTTTACCTTTCCCTGCCGGAACGCGAAACGTTTCAGTCCAGCCAGATGATCAATCAGGTCCTCTTTCCGGAGCTGACCAACGTGATGGACGTCGGGTCGCTCGCGATCCAGACCCCCGAAAAGAACGGGACCTCGCGGAATCTCGAAGTGAAAAAGATCGGCGGCCAGTGGATCCTTTCCTCCTTCAGCGGCTACCCGGCCAACGCGCAAAACCGCATGGTGGACGTGGTTTCCGCCCTTTCCGGCCTCGAGGTTCTGCGAGTGGTCGGGGAAGATGAAACGACCCGCGCCCAGTGCGGCGTGCTGACTTCCGAAGAAGCGCCCTCTGCCGAGCCGACCGAGCTGGGGACCCGGATCACCATCCGAAGCCCGCAGGATAAAATGCTGCTCGACCTGATCCTCGGGCACGAAGTCGAAGAAGGGACCGGGAAATATTACGTCCGCCGCGCGGGGCAGAATCCCGTTTACGTCGTGAATATGGACCCCTCCAAACTCTCCGCGAACTTCATCGACTGGATCGAGACCGACCTGCTGAAGATCCAGCCGTCGGACATTGCGTCACTTTTCGCGCTGGACTGCCGGCTGGACTTCCACGCCAACGCGGACGGGAGTCCGGCGTTCGACCACCGTGGGCAATTCATGCTCGCCCAGAAGTACATGGAGGACCCGGACTGGGTGCTGGTTTCCAACCAGAAAGTCTTCGGGAACGGAATGCGCGACGAAGGAATGCCCGCCGGTCAGGTCCTGAACCTTCCGGGCTTGCGGCGCGTAAGCAAAAGCCTGGCCGACACGCGGATCTGCGGCGTACAGCGTAAACCCGCGGCGCTGCGTGAAACGTTCCTCCACCCGGAAAGTTTGAGCGTGAGCGATGATCTGAACCAGCTGCTTCAGGAGCGGGGTTTCTGCGTCCTTCCGATGGACCTCGGTCAGGGGCCCGTTAACGCGCTTTTCTCGACGGACGGCCAGCTCCACGTTTACTCCACCGGCGGCGTGGTGTACCGGCTTTTCTTCGGAGGAATCGCCGGTCAGGAAGCCATCGCGGACCTGGCGGACATTGGCGACCGTAAATTTTACCGCTACCTGCTCCTCACGGCCGAATTGTACCCGCAGGGGATCGAGCAGCCGAGCCTCCAGGAACTCCCGCCGAAGCCCGAAGATGAATCCGACGCGGCGGCCAAGGCCCAGTACGCCGCCGTTCTGGAAATGAACCAGCAGGAGCAGAAAATCTACGAGGAAAAACTGGCCCAGGCCCGGGAAAAGGTCGAGAAAATGAACGCGCTGTTCGCCGACTGGTTTTACATCATCCCCGAGGACGTGTACCAGCAGATCCACGTGACGTACGATTCCGCTTTCATTTCGGAAGAGGAAGCGCAAAAAATGAAAGAAGAAAACGCGGCGGAGGCGGAGCATCATGACGAAGCCGACCACTCCGCGGAAGAATGTCACGACGAAAACTGCCCGCTCCACCATCACCATGAAGACTGAAGTTTTAGTTGCGTTCGGCGCGAATCTCGGCAACGGCGAGAAAACATTCCACGACGCTGCGGCGGCGATCCGGGAAACGTTTGGAGCAGTCCGGACTTCCAGTCTGATCCGTACGCGGGCCGTCACGACCGGCGGCGGGAGTGGGGAGGAACCGGACTACTGGAACGCCGTTCTGCGCTTTCACGCGCCTTCCGGCTGGACGCCGCTCGAGCTTCTGCGCTGGCTTTTGGCCCTTGAAAAAACGCTCGGCCGAAAAAGGACCGGCGGGCATTGGGCCGCGCGGACGGCCGATCTGGATCTTCTGTTTTGGGACGGTCTTTTTCTCGACGCCGCCCCGGAGCTGGTGCTCCCGCACCCGATGATCCCGTGGCGGGATTTTGTGCTCGGGCCGGCTTGCGAAATCGCCCCGGAATGGGTCCACCCTCTGACCGGGCTGCCCCTGCGCGAAATGCGCGACGCACCGAAGCCGCCGCTCCTCTGGGACTCCATGAAACCCGTTCCGGAAGCGCTGATCCAGAAAGCGCGGGAAACCCACCGCGCGATCCTAGCCAAACGCTGGGTTTGCAGAAACGGCGAAGACTCTGAAGTCTTTGAAAACGTAAAACGGCTGGTTGGCCCATGACTTCCGATTTAAAACTTTTCCTCCGTTACGTGATCCCCTCGATGGCGAGCATGCTCATCGCCGGCTCGTTCTGCATCGTCGATACGATCTTCATCGGGCAGGGATTGGGAGAGCTTGGGCTGGCGGCCATCGGGATTTCCTGGCCGATCGTGATGTTCTTTTCCGCTGCCGGGGACATGATCGGCAGCGGGGCGGCCGTTCTGATTGCTCAGGCCCGGGGCGCGAACGAGCCGGAAGACGCACAAAAGTCTTTCCAGAACATGGTCTGGCTCCAGTGCGTCGCGACGCTCGTTCTGACTGTGCTCATTCTGCTTGCGCTGAAACCGATCATGCGCTTCATGGGGATCAACGACGAACTCATGCCGATCGGGTTCGAGTACATTCGACTCATGGTGGTGTACTCGTTCGTCGGAATTTTCATGATGGGCGGCGTGGCGGTCATCCGAAACGACGGTCACCCGGTGCTCGCGATGTGGATGGAGATCCTCGGGCTTTTGTTGAATATTCTGCTCGATTGGGCGTTCATCATTCACTGGCGTTTCGGCCCGGCGGGGGCGGCCTGGGCCACGATCTGCAGTCAGATGATCGCCTGTTTGATCGCGCTTTGGTATTTCCTCTCGCCGAAAACCGACCTGCGCTTTACGTGGGCCAGCCTCGTGCCGGACTGGCGGCGGGTGCGGGAGATCCTCATCACGGGGATCCCGATCTTCGGGAATTCGCTGATCATTCTCATGATGCTCGCCCTGCACAATTACCAGTCGCTGCGGTACGGCGGCAAAGAGGGCCTGGCAGCGTACACGCTCCTTTCAAGTATCGAAGCCCTTGGCTCGCTGCTGATGACCGGTCTGGCGTCGGGAGTGCAGCCGATGGTGGCGTTTCTCCACGGCGCCAAGGAGCACGAGCGGAAAGAGCGCATCGGCAGAATGGGGCTCCAAAGCGCCTTTGGAATCGGGATCCTGATTTTCCTCGTCAGTCTGATCCTGAAAGACTACATGCCGGGCTGGACGGGCCTTTCCGGAGAGACCGCGAAACTGGCGGCGCACGGCGTGGCGATCAGCCTGTCGGCGTTCCTGCTTCTCGGCGTGATCCGCGTCGCGAGCTACTACTACCAGGCGACCGAGCAGATCGTTCGGGCGAATATTCTGATTTACGGCGACGCGTGCTTCGCTTTGCCGCTCTGTCTGTTCGTCCTGCCTCTCTGGTTCGGGATGGATGGCGTCTGGGGGGCGATGCCCGTTTCGCGGGTGATCCTGTTCCTCATTCTGTGTGGACTATGGAAAAGCGGCTCCGATTCCCGATCTGACCATTAAAGCCGCGCGGTCTTGACCCGGCGTGATGAATGTTTGAAATATTTCCGGGTCCGTATTGTGTTTTGCAGAAATTCTGCTATAATAAAAAGGTCAAGGCGTTTTTGTCGTGTTTTTCTTTTTCTTCTTTTGCAGAAAGCTGACCATGAAACCTCAAGTCGTGCGTGAGTGCTCCGCGCTTCATTCACTCGTTAAATCGCTTCACCTCCAGAATCTCCGCGTCGGGCTGGTTCCGACGATGGGGGCGCTTCATGCCGGTCATATTTCGCTCGTCAAAGAGTCACTGAAGAATTCCGACTGGACCATCGTGTCGATTTTTGTGAACCCGACCCAGTTCGCGCCGGGGGAGGACTTCGAGAAGTACCCGCGGACGCTCGAAAACGACCTGGCCCTGCTCGAGAAGGAAAACGGGAATCAAAATATTATCGTGTTCACGCCGTCCGCCGACGAGATGTACCCGAAGAATTTCTTCACTTACGTGGACGTGGCGGGCGTGGCGAAGCCGCTGGAGGGGCAGTTCCGCCCGACGCACTTCCGCGGAGTCGCGACGGTCGTGCTGAAACTCTTCAACATGACTCAGGCCGACATTGCGTTCTTTGGCCAAAAGGACTTCCAGCAGGTTCAGGTCATTCGGCAGTTCGTGCGTGATCTGAACGTTCCGGTCACCATTCAGATGTGCCCCATCAAGCGCGAAGAGGACGGTTTGGCGATGAGCTCTCGAAACCGCTATTTGTCCGCCGACGCCCGTCAGCGCGCACTGTGCCTCTCGCGGAGCCTGAAGCGGGCCAAAGCCATGATTCTCGAGGAAGGGATCCGGGACCGTGCGACCGTGGAAGCCGAGATCCGGGAAATCCTGACCCACCCGAAACACTCGATCGATTACGTCGCGATCGTGGACCCGGAAACCCTGCTCCCGCAGGAGGGTGCCGGGATCCAGCTCCCCGTGGCGATTTTGCTCGCGGTGCGGGTGGACGATACGCGCCTGATCGATAATATGGTGATCGAATGAACCCTGAAGTTCAACGAATGAAAGGATAAAAAAATGCTTACCCGCCGTCAATGGATGCTCGCCGCCGGAACCCTCGCGGCCAGTGGGACCCTCGCCAGCGCCTCGGAAGGGGCCGAAACGGAAAACGCCTCCGCGAAAAATGAGGTCCAGTTCAGCCGCACGTTTCCCGTCAAGTACGACGTGGACGTTTTCATCGCGGGCGGCGGTCCGGCCGGTACGGCTGCGGCGGTGGCGGCGAGGAAGCAGGGCGTGAGCGTCTTTCTGGCAGAAGCCCAGTCCTGCCTCGGCGGGATGGGAACGGCCGCGCTGGTCCCGGTCTTCATGCAGATGAGCGACGGCGTGAACTTCCTCTGCGGCGGTTTCGGCCAGACGGTCGTGGACGCACTGAAAAAGGAACGGCTTCTGAAAGGCCCCGCGACCGATATTGAGGCGCTGAAACGGGTTTACGACGCTCTGCTGAAAGAGGCGGGCGTCGATTTCACCTTCTGCACGACGTTCTGCGAGACGATCGTTTCGGACGGCCGGATCGACTGCGTGATCTGCGTCGCGCCGTCCGGTATGTTCGCGGTCCGGGCCAAAGTTTACATCGACTGCACGGGAAACGGCGATCTGGCCGTCCGGGCGGGAGCGAAATTCGAAAAGGGAAACGCGGAAGGCCGACTCATGCCCGGCACGCTCTGCAGCGTCTGGAGCGGGATCGACTGGGAAAAATGGAAGAAGGCGCCGCGGCCGCAAGGGGTAGTCCAGCCGCAGGGATTCCGGATCAAGCAGGCGATCGCCGACGGCGTGTTCAGCGTTCCGGACGAGCATTTCTGCGGGGCGTTCGAGTTCGGCGGCGACCTGGGCGGCGCGAACATCGGCCACGCGTTCAACGTGGACGGGACGGACGAGCGCTCCGTGACCGACGCACTGATCACCGGTCGGCGGAGCATGCGCGAGTTTACCCGCTACTTCAATGAGTACCTCGAGGGTTTTGAAAATGCGCAGATGATCCAGACCGGCTCGCTGATGGGGATCCGGGAGACGCGGCGCATTACCGGTGATTACGTGCTGAGCCTGAAAGACTACCGCGAGCGCGCGGTCTTTGAGGACGAGATCGGGCGTTACTCGTACCCGATCGACATTCACCCGCTGGACCCGACCTCGGAGGGGTACGCGCAGCACCGCAAGGAGTTCGACGAGACGTTCCGCTATAAAAAGGGCGAGAGCTACGGGATCCCGTACCGAACGCTGACGCCGGCGGGCTTCGAAAATCTGCTCACGGCCGGGCGGTGCATTTCGAGCGACCACTACGTTCACGGCTCGGTACGCGTCATGCCCGGATGCTACATCACGGGCCAGGCGGCGGGGATCGCGGCCGCGCGGGCCATCGCCGAGAAAACCTCCGTCCACGAGATCAACGTGAAGGCGCTGCAAACCGCGCTGAAGGATTTCGGCGCGTTCCTGCCGAACTGCTGAACCAAACTGAATATTTTATCCGGGTTTCCCGTCCAAAGCGGGGCCCGAAGTCCAACCTAAAGTCCAACCTAAAAATCAGGAGAAAAAACCATGATGATGAATCGTCGTAATTTCCTCGCCGCGATGCTGGCCGGAAGCGTCGCCGCGCCGTTTGCCAGCCGCATTTTGGCGGAAGAAGCCGTTCCGGTCGATCCGAACCACCTCGTTCTGCTTTCCGACACGCACTGCGCGCCGGGCCTGAAGCACCAGCTTGACTTCATGCGGAAGAGCATTTCCGAAATCGTCGCGATGAATCCCCGCCCGGGTCACGTCCTGATTTACGGCGATTTCGCGTTTTTGTATGGGAAACTGGAAGACTACAAACTCCTGAAAGAGCTGGTGGCGCCGCTCGATGCCGCGGGGATCCCGTGGACGACCTGCATGGGAAACCATGACCGCCGCGAGAATTTCACCGAAGTTTTCCCGGAACACGCCGAAAAGTCGCTCATGAAGGACCGGCTCGTCTTCCGCGTCGAGACGGAAAACGTGGACTTCCTGATGCTCGACTCGCTCATTGAGCCGCCGGAAACGACCCGCTGGATCACACCGGGCGAGATCCTGGACGATCAGCGCGATTTCCTGAACGAGACGCTCAAAGCCTCCACCAAACCGGTGATCGTCGGCGCACACCACGATCTGAACGAAACCAAAATCGCCGACATTTTGAAGGCGAACGACTGCGTGGCGGGGTACATCAACGGCCATCACCACTACTGGACCACCTACGAAAAAGACGGGGTGAATGCCCTGATCCTCCCCTCCAACGGGCACTGGGGCGACATTGGCATCGTGAACGCGACGCTCTCCCCGAAAGAAGCCTCATTCAAGCTCTTCATGCGTGACTACCTCCTGCTCAATAAAGGCCCGGATTTCGAGCCGAACCCGGAGCGTTTCAAGAGAGTCGAGGCCAAGCAGGGCGCGGTGTGGCGTCTGGACCTTTAATTGCGCGGACAGCGAACGCCCGAAAAATCAGGAACGGGATCCCCAGGAATAAAAAACCACCATGCACCAGACCCTTTTTTACATTCCGTACGACGTGTTAGGCCTTCCGGTTTTCGGCTTTGGCCTCCTCATGGTCCTTTGGCTCGTGGGAACGGCCGCGATGAGCGTCTGGTACTGGCTTTTTTCTGCGAAGAAATCCGGGGCGGAATTCCTGACCAACCTGGTCCTCGCAATTCTTGGCGGCGCCGTGGTTTGCTTCGTCCTTCCGAAAGCCGGGAAACTGGCGGGGATCCCCGTTCAGGCGTACGGGACCATGATGCTCCTGGGGATCGTTTTGGCGTACTGCCTCGCGGCATTTCGGGCGAAGAAATTCGGCTTCACGGCCGAAAACGTCTTTTCCGTCGCGTTCATCGTTTGCGTCTGCGGGATCCTCGGCGCCAGAGCGTTTTACGTCATCGAGTACTGGTCCGAGTTTCAGGCCCCGACGCTGGGCGAGACCCTCGCCCGGATCGCCAATATCCCCGGCGGCGGGCTGGTCGTTTACGGCTCGCTCATCGGCGGGGTCCTTGGCGGCGGGATCTACATGCTCCTGAAGAAGCTTTCCATTCCCCGAATGCTGGACCTTCTGGCCCCTTCCATGCTGCTCGGTCTGGCACTGGGGCGAATCGGCTGCTTCCTGAACGGGTGCTGCTTCGGCGGGCTCTGCGACCCGGCGCACGAGTTCTGGGGCGTACACTTCCCGGCCGGCAGTCCGCCGTTTAACCAGCAGCTTGAAGAGGGAAAAATCGATCTGGACCCCAACGCTTTTTACTACGGGATGAAGCTCGACGATGATTTCACGCAAACCGCCCCGGCTTCCATCCTGGAGATCCAGCCGGGAAGCCTCGCGGAAAAAGTGGGGCTCCAGCCCGGCGACCGCATTTTGAACGTGAACGAAAAACACCCCAATCCTTCACGCGCGCAGGTCATCATGTTCCTCATCTGGGAGACACGGGACCAGGGGAAAATCACGCTGGAACTCGACCGAAACGGCGAGCCCGTCACCCGGTCGTGGGTCACGACTCAAAACCCGGGCCCGACCAGTTTGGCCGTCTATCCCACCCAGCTTTACAGCAGCCTGAACGCCGCGGTGATTTGCGTGATCCTGCTCGTTTACTCGTGGTTCCGTCGAAACCCGAACGGGCCTGGAATGATCCGCAACGGCGAGGTTTTTCTCCTTTTCCTGACGCTTTACCCCCTGACCCGATTCATTCTCGAAATGATCCGGAACGACGAGGCAAACGCGCTCGGAACGAAATTCACCATTTCGCAGAACGTTTCGCTCGTCCTTTTGCTGACCGCGGCCGTTTTGTGGGTCCTGTTGATTCGGTCGAAGCGTAGTTTGGAGTAATCAAACCCAAAAGGAATTCCAATGCCGTTTCAATTCAAGCTCCAGGCCGTTCAGAAAGTCAATGAGTTCAAGCGCGACGCGGAAAAACAGACGCTCGCGGATCTTTTGGCCCAGCAGAATGCACTGGCCGCAGAGGAAGAATCGCTTCAAAAAAAACTCACCGATTCCCAGTCGGAACGCGAAAATCTCATGCGCAGCGGAACGCTCGACGTGACGCAGCTTCAGGCGTACTTCCAGTTCGAGTCGCACATAAAAGAAAAACTCGAGGAAAACCGGCAAAAACAAAACGCGCTGACCCAGGCGATCGAGGGCCAGCGCGAAACGGTTCTTCAGGCCGAGCAGGAAGTCAAAAAGCTCGAAAAGCTGGAGGAAAAGCAGCGCGAGGAATACAAGAAGAAGCACGGGTGAATCACTTCACAGCCGTTTCCTGCGTCTTTTTCGATTTCGGTGTTCCACCTTCCAAAATCTGCACGTGAGCCTGGAACGTTCCCGCTTTTAACGTTTTCACCGGGATCGAAAACTGAACGGACTCACCGGGCGCCATTCCCGGAATGGCTGCAAAGCGCAGCAAACCGGTTTCGGGACTCAGGTCGGCTTTCGTCGGCCCCGTGATCGAGTCTTTCTGAACGGACGCGTTTTCCGGCGGAAGCGCAAGCAAAACCTCCACGTTTTTCACCGCCGCGCTCTTTGAGTTCACGATTTTCAGCGTATAGTTGAACGAGTCTCCGACTTTCAAATCCGACTTGGACTCTTCCAGGGAAATCGCAAATTCCGACTCATCGGGCGAATTCACCCCCAAAAGATCGCCGATGGTTTCGTCTTCTGACGTTTTTTCCGGCGCTTTTTCTTCCGTTTTTTCTTCCTCTTCATCCGGAATCCCCAGCGATGGGAGCTCCAGAGCTTCCGCAGCCGCGGGAGTTTGCACATTCTGAGGCGGAGTACTTTCCTCCGATTTCGCCGGCTCGGAACCATCTTTTTCCAGCACGCGCAAATGCGCCTCGCGCCGGTATTCTTTCCCGGTGGAAAGGATCAGCTTGACGACGATCACCTGATCCCCACTGACGGTCGCCACGAAGTCCGTCCGAATGCGCGTCATTTTTTGCTGCGGAACCTCCAAAATATTCCGCTCCACAAAATTCAAATCGCCGTCCGGATTTTGATTCGAAAGTCCGCGCGTGTTGGCGACCTGAATCCCCACATTGTGCAGGTCCATCTGGCCGCGATTGGAGAGTTGAATGAAAACGCGGAACGTCTCGCCGCTCTTCACGCGGGCGGGCGATATAATGTCCAGCCCAAGCAGGGCGTCCGGGTCGTCATTCGGGAAAACCGGCGCATACTGCGGACTTTGAGACGCGATCTCCGACTGCTTCTCTTCCTTTTCTGCAGCTTCGGACTTCAATGGTGGCGTGTCCGGCGCGGAATCCTGCGCACCGCCAGGAACGTAAACGTCCTCTTCGGAATCCGGCGGCGGCGGAAGGGGTTTCGTCGTACTGTCGAACGGGTCGGAAAGATCGCCGGAATTGGGATTCGCCCCAGTATCAGGCGAAGCAAGTGACTGCGAAGAATCCGATCCAGGTGATGGCTCCGCCTTCGGAAGTTCCGGCTGGTAGGGCGAAGTATCGCTTCCAGCGGAAACCTGCGCGGAACATTCAACCGTCAAATCATTCCCCAATTTCTGGGTCTGCACACGCGAAAACGAGAGGTAAGACCCCGGCTGCTCGATGCGGTAGTTCAACTGAACCGTGTATGTCGCCCCGGGAGCAAGCGAATCCACGAGCCACTGGCGCCCTTCCGGCGCGTCGCTGCCAAGCGGACCGGCCCCTTTAAGCACCAGGCCCGGCTGCGAAATGTCCACGATCCGGACGTTCCTGAGCGGCTGGTTCGTCAGATTCGTCACGAAAATCGTCGCGGGCACGATTTCACCGATGCGCGCCTCGCGCGGCATGGTCTTCATAATATTAATCGTGTTCGGCCTCCAGGTGAAATGCAGTTTGGATTCCTGGACGATCACCGCCTCGTTAAAGTTTTCATCGGCCGGTTTGATGATTTGAATATTCACGCGGGTTTCTTCCTGCCTCGCGACCGGCTGGCGCATCGTGACTTTGGCTTCACCCAGGTAATTCGTGTAAACTTCCAGCATTTGTTCCCGTCGCCGAAAGTTGCCGTGGAGTTTCCCACGATCTGGTACCGGACGCGCCAATGTTCCAGCGGGCGTTCATTACTGACCCGGCGCAGAGCGGTCGTCAGGGTGTACGAGCTCCCAAAATCCAGGACTTTCGACTCTGGCAGTTTCACGGCCGCGTCAACCCAAATGATGCGCGACGACTGCATTTTGCAGGCCCCATCCGACTGTGAAGTGGCCGAAGCGTTCACGATCGTCACGCCCTCACGCGGTGACGTGACGGAAATCCACGATTCACCCCGACGCACCACAATGTCGTCGTTGAGGTTCGGGGTCCCACGGTCCAGCGTCAATTCCGACCGGGAAGTCGTCGTGACCGCCTGCGTGTCGGAAAGGATTTTCGGCTTCACGAAATCAAAAACAAGGAGGTTCCTCAGTTCACGTTCCTGAATCTGGGAAAAATGCCCCACGCTGTTGGGGGCGATGCTCCAGTCAATGCGCTGGTTGGTAAGAAGATGGCCGGTTTTGTCACGCAGTCCCGCCGTCAAAATGACTTCCGACCCGGGCCGCGCAATGACCGTCCTGGGGCCAAGAAGAAGATCCGTTTGCGACCAGACCGAACCGCGTGGCTGCTGCTGGGAAGAATTCGAATTAATGGCCGGCACGACCGTGGTCGAACGCGAGTCTCGCAGTGGTTTGTTCGGGTCACCCGGCGTAGCCGTGCTGGAAGTGTACGGAGGCACGGTGGAGGCTGGCTCTGAAGAAAAAGCAGGCTCAGAATTTCCGGGCGCGAGATTGCCCGCCCCGGTATAGTTGGAGCGGTAGACAGGATGCGAGGCGCACCCCGTCCAAAGGACGAGTGCCAGACACGCCAGCACTTCCTGAAAAATTCGCAGTCCTTTGGTTTGATTCAATCCCTGAATGAGCATCGCACACTCCCTCCAGTTCAATTTTAGCACAAAAATGCCAAGGTGGGAAGGTACCGGGGAAAATTTTTTCAGAAATTTCAGGATTTTCAGACGATTAATCCGCAGAAATGGAAAATTTGGATCTTTTCGGAAGCCGAATCGGTCCCAAAAGAAAAGGAAATACGGATCGCACTGATCTGTATTTCCTTAACGGGTCGTTACTCTGTATTTCTTCAGCTTACCGCTGGAGCCCCATCGTGAAGCTGAAGATTTCTTTCTCGTCGCCGTCTTCCTTGCAGATCGGAAAACCGAAGTCGAGCGCCATCGGAGCCGGTCCAAGCATCGGCATCGAAATACGGAGACCTGCACCGACCGTGACACGGTATTTGCTGTTCCAATGCTTGATATCCGTCTCGACCGTACCTGTATCGCAGAAGATGACGCCGCGGATCATGTCGTCCGCCGTGATCGGGAACAGGTACTCAAGTGAGGCCAAAAACATTACATTACCGCCGACCGCATAACCGTACTGGCGCGGAGAAACGCCGCGGTAATCGAAACCACGAATCGTTGAGGAACCGCCGGCGAAGTAGGACTCGTAAATCGGCGTATCATCACCCGTCCAGGCGAAACTGGAGGTGAAGCTCAGCACGTTGCGCCCCGACATATCGGCGCGTTCGTAAAGGAGCCAGTACTTTTTGAACTGGGCGTTGAAGCGCGGATACGTGTACGTTCCGATCACCTGCTCAAATTCCACGGAGGCGTAGTAACCTTCCGTCGCAAGGTACGCGCTGTCACGGCGGTCCTGAACCAAACGCAGACTGAAACCATAAAGCGCCGAGTGCCCCAATGCGTCAGAGACCCGGTCCGGAGTCGGGCTTGCCGGATGGTAAACTTTCACGTCGTAGCCACGGAAACCAATGTACGCCCGCATATCATGCGTGAGCGCACGGCTCAGGTTGAACTGGCCTCCGATCCGGCGTTCATCCCACGGTTTGTAGTCGCGTTCATAGTACATCACGCTCGTACCCAAACCGATTTCCGTGTTGAAGAGGTACGGCTCGTCGAAACTCACGACGTAGCGGGAAACCTGCGTACCAGGCGTCGCCTCCATACGGAAATGCTGACCACGGCCGCGCCAGCACGTGCCGTTTTTAATGTCGCTCCAACTGGTGGGCCAGCGCCGAATATCGAAGTTCTGCTCATCCACGACCATGGACCCGACCAACCCCGAGTCGGAACTGACGCCCAGCGAAAACATCACGCGGCCAGTCGTCGTTTCTTCCATCTCAGCGGTAATCGGAAGACTTTGCCTCTGCCAGTCGCCCAGAGTGAAACCATCCGCCGGCGGGTCGCTGATGTGCTGCGTGTACGGCGTCACGTCGGTATTACTGATTCCCGGCTGCGGCGGAGGAGCCATGGACTGACCGGTACGCGGGTACACGTTCGCGACCTGCTCCACTGGCGGAGCTTCCGCGGACGCTTGTGACGCCCACTCCGGCGCATTGGTCTGCTGCTGCGGCGCCGTCGTATTTCCTTGAGCCACTCCCGTAGATGAAGCCGTGGAGTACGTCGTGCCGTCCACGTCATCGTCCGCGACCTCGATACGGGTCAGCGGAACGGAAGAAGATCCACCGGTGGAATCGGGGTAGCGCACCACGTGAGTGACCGGCTGCGCCGTTTCACGGATCGCCACCGGTCTGGAAGCGTAAGACGGATCGTCATTGGAAACGCTGACCCGGCCGGCCAGGTACAAATCCGCGTCACTTTCCGGGAATTCGTACGTCCGGAACGTTTCGCCGCTTTCACGGTCCACGAATTCCAGGCACCAGTACTTTTCCATCTCGCTGTCCGCAGAATCCCGCCCGGCATTTTGAGTCCCATTCTGGATTCCATTTTGTGTTCTAACGGCATTTTGCGCCGCTTTACCTTCCTGCACGTCGGAATTTTGAACAGTCTCTTCTGCCTGGGCTGAGGATTCTTTCGGACGCATGACGGTATGAATATTCACGTCCAGAAGCGCCTCGTTCTGACCGATCTGGAAATCGTCTTCCACATCGGCGATGGTCTGTTTCAGCACGGTATGCGTTCCCGAAAGTGCGTCACGCCCTGCTCCGCCGCCCACGCTGGCTTTTCCGGCCGAAGTGGACGCGCTTCCCGCCGAACCGCTTTGCGGCTTGCGGTGATCGGTCGTTCCGGACCCTCCCGGTTCACCGGCTTTGGAGCCGACCTGAGCCGCGATTTCCGCTTCCTGCGCAAGTTCCGGCGGAGAGTAAACGATTTTCGGCATTTTGCCCTGAGCCTGGTCCGTCGCGAAAAGCTGCGAGGCACGCAGACGACGCTCCGACTGCTGAAGCTCGTTGACGTTCACCAGGTCGCCCGGTTTCACGGAAAGGCGGTTCAGGACCGTGGAAATCTGCGTGTGCGGGAATTCGCCTTCGATCAGGACGTTTACCCGGCCGACGCGGTAAATTTTGCCTTCCTGGATCGAGAACACGATGTCGCACTGGCCCGGATCGTCAAGAATCTTCGCCTCGGCGTTAATATTCGCGAAGACGTAGCCCTCACGCCCGTAACGGCGGCGGACTTTCACGATGCTCAGGTCCAGCCGGTCTTTATTGTAGGCTTTCCCCTCTTCGACTTCCATGTCAGCCAGAAGCGTTTGGGAATCGAATTTGGTGTTCCCGACGAAACGGATCTCGCGGATTTTTGCCTGCGGGCCTTCGTTGATCACGAACGTCACGTCGTTCCAGCCGTCTTCGCTCGTTCGAGTCACGCGGCGGCCAATTCTCGCGTAGAAGAAACCGAGGCGGCGGTAGTAATCCTCGAGCGTCCGAATGTCGTTCTGAAGGTTTTCTTCCAGCAGTTCGCCCTTGAAGAGCCAGAGGAAACCGGGTTTGCTGCTGACGACGGTTTTCAGACGCGCGGCCGAGGTGATTTTGTTCCCGATGAACGTCGTTTTGCCGATCCGGAGTTTCGGTCCGGGATTAATGAGGTAAATGACGCCGGGATCACCCTGCTGGTCGCCCTGGATCGTCTTGACCGAAACACGCGCGAAACCCCGGGAATGGTAGAACGTTTCGAGTTTCTTGCGGCCCTCTTCCACGTCGTACGGACTGAACGGTTTGCCGGTAACCAGGCCGCACTCTTTTTCGAGCAGTCCGATCCGGATCGAGCCATTTCCCTGAAAACGCAGGTAGCGCAGAACCGGGCGTTCCTTCACCTTGAACATCACAATGACCCCGCCTGGGACCGACTTGATGTAAGGCTCCACCAGAGTGAAAAAGCGGGACTGATTCAGGCGCAGAATGTCGTCGTCGAGATTCATCGACTTGAACGTATGCCCCTGACGCATGTGGATCTGCTGCATGATTTTTTCGGTCGTATGGCGTTCATTTCCAATGATCTGAACGTCCACGATCGTTTTTCCTTCATGCTCGCTTCCTTTCGTCAGAGCGTTCCCGGACTGGGAGTCAGAAGCGTCCTCTACCGGAATGGCCTGTTCCGAAGGCAAAGCGCCCGTCTGGTCGTTTCCTGTCAGAATGGACTCCGCGTTGGCACCGACCGGGGTATTTGCGGGGGCAATTTCCATGGCGGAAGATTCCGGCAGAACGTCATCGCGGCCGTTCTTCCCGGTGGTAATCTCGTCACTTCCGGGGGAGCTATAGCTCCGAACGGAAAGCAGGTCACCCGGATCGGAAACTTCTTCCGTTTTTTGCGTTTCGGCGTTCCCTGCGGCAGCGTTTGAGAAATTCCCCTCGGGGCTGAATGTTCCCGGCTGAATATTCGCGGGGTCCTTCGGCATATAATAGGCGGAAGGCGTTCCGACGTCCGCACGCACGACCGTACCCGCCAGATGAACGAGCAGGCCAGAAACTACGAAAAGGCACACCAGGGCGAATCCAAACCTGGACCGCGGGCTTTGGAGAGTTTTTCGTTCTGTTTTGTTCGATTGCGTTCGCGTCATGAACGATTCCGTCTTATCAATTCCTATTGAAGAAATTTACACATTTCCGAATTAATACACAAAAGAGCCAAATAAATCAAGAGTGATTTAGAGTTTTTTCATTTTTTTAAGAAAGATTTGGCGGGAATATTAAGAAACCCCACGCCGGACCAGGAAAATGAAGAAAAAAAGCGGAACCGGGCGAAAACTCTCCGCGCATGGTCTCATTCGCGGCGTGTTCGCGCCCTTTTTGAGTAATTCAATCCAATATTAATCCGACCGTGAGCTGGCACTGGTCTCAGCGTCCGGAGTCCAATTTCTTGAACTTCGCCTCCACGAACGGGATGACCACTTCCGGCAGGAATTTCCGGAACTCCTCGCGCCCGGCCAGGCCCGCGATCTGCTTGATGAGCGAGCTGGAAACGTGCGCCAGGTCACCGTCCGCGATCATGAAAAGCGTTTCCACCTTGCTTGAAAGGCGGCGGTTCGCCATCATCATCGTGAGCTCTGCCGGAATGTCCGTAATGGGACGCACGCCGCGGATCATGATGTTCGCCCCGCACTCCTCCACGAATCGGACCGCCAGACCGTTGAACGTCCGGATCTCCACGTTGGGAAGGTGCTGCGTCGAAAGTTTGATCTGCTCAATGCGCTCTTCGGTCGTGAAGAGGTGCTTTTTCTCGAGATTCACCCCAATTCCCACAATCAGTTTGTCGAAAATGCGGCTTGCACGCTCCATGATGTCCAAATGGCCAAGCGTGATGGGGTCGAAAGAACCGGGATAAATCGCGATACTGGGTTTGCTCATGAGAGGATTTCCATAGATGAACACTCAAAGACCGGTCCATGTACGCGGCATTTTAAACGCCACCCCCGGAACGACGCGCGAAGCATCGTCCCGAAAGTTGAAACGCACACGGATTTATTCTTGCTCAGTCAGCGTTCTTGGCGGCTTTGATGCACGCGGAAAGACGGGACTTCAGACGGGAAACCGTATTCTTGTGGATGATTTTCTTGGAAGCAGCACGGTCGAGGTGCTTGCAGGCAAGACGGAAATTCGTCTCGGCCAGCTCGATATTTCCGGCGGCAACCGCTTCACGAACACTGCGGCAGTTACGGCGCAGAGTACGTTTGATGGCCAAATTGGTGACTTTTTTTACTTCGTTCTGACGAAGACGTTTTTTAGCACTTTTAATATTCGGCATAATTCGTCGAATCGCTCCTGTAAAAACAAAAATTGAAAATTAAAACAAAAATGTAATTTGAACGAAAGCAAAGAACGAAGTCGGTTTTTCGTCCCCCGTTTTCATTATTCGTTAACCTTCCGAGTTTCGCTGCGCTTCCACTTTGGCCAGAAGCTCCGAAACGTCTTTGTAGCTGAAATCGATGTCGGCCAGTTTCGCGAGGAACTCGTTCGCTTTGTCGTACTCGTTCAGCGCGATAGAAAGTTTCCCGGCCAAATAGTACGCCTTCTTGCGGTTGTCCGCGTCACGATCCGGGATCTTCTCGATCGCTTCCTGGTAGTTCGCCATCGCCAGACTGTACTGCTTGATGGCCTGGAAGCACTGCCCCAGCGCAAGGCACGAAAGACCAGCGCGGCGCGGCTCCTTCTTGGAGATCTGGAACTGCTTGATCGCCTCGTCATTATCGCCCTTCATCTGGTAGCGCAGACCAAGGTCATACTTGAAGCCCAGGTTGTTTGGGTAACGCTCGCAGCGGTTTTTCCAAATGCCGAGCTCGGTCTCGTTCATTTCGAGACGCAGGCGCTTCCACTCGTCGCTCGCACGGTCCACCTTGGACATTTTCTGGCGCATGCGGCGGATCTGGACGTCCTCCAGTTTGTCCTGCATTCCATCACCGGGCCCGCAGTTTTTCACGCCGCGCGTAAGAACGTCTTCCGCTTTGTCGAAATGCTCGACCTGAATGTGGATGTCGGCCAGTTCGATGTAAGTCGAAACGTTTCTCGGGTTCTGCTTGATCTGTTCCTCAAGGAATTGCTCGTGCGTCATTTCCATCGTGGCACCCGAAGCGTCTTTTGCCGTGACCTTGGCAGTGGCCGACTTGGTCGGAGCCGCAGTGTAACCGGTCTCCTTGATCGTACGCGCGATGGTCAGACGGGAAAGTACGGCTTCCGTTTCCGGATCGCCGGGTTTCATTTCGCTGACGCGGCGCCAGCACTGGTACGCGTCGTTGATGCGATCGAGTTCTTCGAGCTTCGTCCCGCAAAAACGGTTGATATTAATGTCCTTCGGGTTGCCTTCCAGAGCCATTTTAAGCAGAAGGAGCGGAACGTCGGTCAAAGCCAGTTCCTGAGCGGCTTCCACCATGGCTTTAAGGACGTTGAAATCCCAGGGATTCCAAACGAGGCCCTTGTAACCGGCTTCCATGACAGCACACCAGTCTTTTTTGGCCTTCGCTTTTTTCATCGCACCTTTAGGACCCATGAGCTTCAGGAACGCCATGGGGTGGCCTTTCCCCTTGGATTTTTCATATTTATCTTTCAGGTGGTTCAGCAGGCCCTGAACGTAACCCGCGTTACCGGGATCCGCACACGCGCACGCCAACAAAAGCTCCGTCGCATAATCGTAGTTCTTCTGGTTATGCTTCTGCATACCGAGCTCAAACGTTTTTTGAAGCTGTTTGCGCTTTGCCGGCGAAATGACGGGAAGGGCGGAAGTGGCTTCTTGATTTTCGTTTTGTACTGCAGGATCTTCGGACATAATGTTCTGTTTGGTTGATGAATTAGCGCATACCCCGAAAAAACGACACTAAAATATTATACTGTATTTTACCACGATTTAAGTTTTTTGCAAGCGGGGGGAGCAAGAGGAAAGAAAGATTTTTGCGAAATTTTAAGCGAAATTCCGAAAAATACAAGAAAAACGGTAAAAATAAAAAAATTTAAGGAAAACTCTGGTCTGTTTCATCGTCAAAAAGGTTTTGAAGGAAAGGACCTCCGGAGAAGCCCTTCCCTCAAAAACCTTTTCATCCTTATTTATTCAGATTCGTGTCTTTCAGGGATTTCACCGTCAGCGAGTCGCCCAGGTAGTCGCGCATTTCCGGAAGGTCGTAAACCTTCAGCGCACCGTGGACCGTGCTAACGAGCGGCGTGTTGGAGTGACCTCCGTTTTCCACCGTGTTGGTCCAGGAAACGAGGCAGTTCTCCAGCGTCACGTGCGAGTAGGTCCCCGCAGCCTTTTCCAGAACGGCCGCGTGAAGGACCGGAATGCACGCTTCCGAAAGACCGTAAAGCTCCACGCCAGCGCAGAAACTCTGGGCCTTGAGCCACCGCGTGACGGCGAGCAGGTCTTCCGTGCGGTAACCGACAAACGTTTTCCCGAGATTGTACGCGATGTAAAATTCCTTTCCGTCCGAGCCGAGGAACTCGTTGCGGTAGTACTGGCGATTCTTTTTCTCGAACGACTGGGTCTCGCCGTAGCCGCGCAGATCGACGGTCAGCACGGACTTCCCGGCCTTCACCAGCGGCAGAATATTTTCATCCCAGCCGGACGTTTTGCCCGAGTCGCTCACGTAGAGCACCACGTCGGTCTTTTCCGGAGCGTCTGCGGCCTGGACCAGCAGCGCGGGGAGCGAAATCCCCGGTTCCGGCTCCAGAACGAGTTTTTTCACGGTCACGCCGTCGAGTTTTTCCTCGCCGAGCGTCTGGACTTTCATCTCGCCGAACGCTTCTGCGTCACGGACCTGGGCCAGCTCGCGGATCTTCGCGACGGTTTCGGCGTCAATCGGCTTACGGGCCGCGGCGAGCTGCTTGGCGTAGTCACGATTCAGGTCGAACGTCGAGCGGGCGCCGTCGAGCAGCATCGTGAACCCTTCCGGAGTCACCTGGATCTCTTCGTCGGTGTGCGCCTGCAGCGACTCCGGCTCGAAAATCGGCGCTTCGCGGTGGTCGAGGAAACGCAGCATGAAGCGGACGGTCGCTTCGCGCAGTGTTTTGTCGTAACCATGCTGATTATCCGTTTCGGTCAAATCGACCTGGTTCCCGTAGCCCATGCGCGAGAAGAGGCGCTTGGAATCGCGGAAACTCTGCCAGCCCATTTCGATCGGGAAGAAATCTTTCGTCGCGGTCCCGAAAAACGTCGGCTTCGGCGCGCGCATCATGCAGTAGTCGGCGTGGTCCATTCCGAACGCCGCCTGACCGAAAATATTCTGTTCCGCGTCCTGCGTCTCGTTCATCTTCATCAGGCCGAACAGCGAGCAGGTGTAGCAGCAGGTGCAGGCCACATCGACGCGGTCCTCGAGCGCCATCACGTAGGAAGTCTGAGTTCCGCCGCCGGAAAGGCCGGCCAGACCGAGATTTTCGTGCCGAATGTCGTCGCGGGTCTGCATGTAGTCGAACGCGCGCATGGCGTCCCAGATCTCGAACATCGCGGTGTTTCGGCCGAGCAGGATCGAGCCGATCCCGAGGAGATTATGGCCGTGGACGCTCGCGGAGAGTTCTTTCTTCGCGACCGGGTCAATATTCTGGAAGCGTTCCCCCTGATCGATCGGATCGACGATCATCGCGGCGATCCCGTTCAGGGCGTGCAGCGCGGTGACCCGCTGGTAGTTCTCGTACCCCTTCCCGTTGTGGCTGTGGCCGCAGACCACGACCACGCCGTTCCACGGCTTCGGGTACTTCGCCTCGTTCGGGAGGTAAAGATTGGCCGTCACGTACAGACCGGGCTGGGACTCAAAGAGGATCTTTTCGATCGTGAATTCCGGGTCCTGGATCCGGCCGGTGATTTTCGCGTTGAGCGGGGTCCGTTCCGGAAAACCGCCGATCGCGTCGATGAAGTTTTTCTTCATGCGGGCCTGGTACTCGGCGATCTGCTCGGGCGTTTTGCGGGCTTCGTAGTCGGCGCGCCACTTCGCCTCGGCGGCCTCGACCTGCGGAAGAAGCCACTCGAAGACCATTTCCTTGGGCGCAAACGTTCTTTCGCCGGACGTCATCTCATCCGGCAAAAGGTTTTTCTGAAGGCTTTCCGGCACTTCCGCCTGCGTGACTGCCGCGGCAAGAAGCAGAATGAACGTCAGAATGGGGAGGGATTTTTTCATGATTGGGTTCCTGTGAAAAAGTCGGAGGGATTAATCAGAAAGACTTTCATTGATTCGCTCAGTATAGCACATTTTCCCCCGCTTGCCTACCGCCCGGTCGCGGGAAAATTCTGAAATTTCCGAAATTTCAGGAAAAAGACGAAAAATCCCCCTCACCCCTTGACGAAGCGCGGGGTTTATGGAATAATTAAGGATCAGACTCTAAAACTCTTTAAAACTCCTTAAAGTTTCAAGAAAGGATCCAACCATGAAAAAAATCATTTCCCTCCTGACGCTCGCGTTTTGCCTGAGCGTTTCCCTCGTTTTCGCCCAGTCCAACGGCGTCGGGACGAACGACCAGTTCCACGGCCCGGTCGGGCTCCAGATGTACAGTCTGCGGAGCATCGCGCAGAATGACGTCGAGGCGGCCATCAAACTCGCGGCCGAAATGGGCTTCAAATACGTGGAAGCCTCCAGTTTTTACGACCTGACCGCCGAGCAGTACAAAGCCCTGCTCGACAAATACGGGCTGATCGCCGCCGGCCGAAACTACGGCTGGAACGAGTTTACCACCGATGAAGGGATCCAGAACATTCTGAACGAAGCCAAAATCTTCGGCTTCAAGTACGCCGGGATCGCCTGGTACGGCCACAGCAAAGAAGGAATGACCGAAGCCGAGGCGCTGGACGCCGCGAAAAAATTCAACGAAGCCGGCAAAAAGCTCAGCGAGGCGGGCCTGATTTTCGTGTACCATAATCACGGCTACGAGTTCCGCAAACTCGAAAACGGGACCGACGAAACGGTCTTCGACGTCCTGATCCAGAACACGGACCCGAAGTACGTCACGTTCGAGATGGACACGACGTGGGTGATTTTCCCTGGCGCCGACCCGGCAAAATACTTGCTCAAGTACCCCGGACGTTTCGCTCTGATGCACCTGAAAGACCTGAGAAAAGGCGTAGTGGGAAATCTTTCCGGCGGTACGCCCGTGGAAAATGACGTTCCGCTCGGCACGGGCCAGGCGAATTTCCCGGAGATCTTCAAGGCCGCGCAGGAAACCGGCGTGAAGTACTACTTCATCGAAGACGAGTCGCCGTCCTTTGAGGCGCAGATTCCCCAGAGCCTGAAATATTTGGAAAGCGTCAAATGGTGAGTCGCTGACGCGCTGCAATTCGGAAGGACGGTTCCACGCCGTCCTTCCCGGGACTCTCTGAAACTGCGTTGATTTCACTCCCCGATGAAGCAGAAAGAAATCCATTAACCCATGATCATCAAAGAACTTGACCCCATTAACTGCGAAACTCCCATTGAAAAAAGCGGTTTCAAAGCCGAAAAGCAGATGGCGTTTTACCTGAAGCAGCGGTTTGACCAATGCAATGATTTTTTTGTCCTGAATAATATTCGGTTTACCGCTCCGAACGGATGCTACAGCCAGATCGACCACCTCGTTCTTTCCCGTTACGGCGCGGTCATCGTCGAAAGCAAAAGCGTTACGACCGCAGTCAAATACGGAACGGACGGCCAATGGTTCCGTCTTTGGGGGAATCACTGGAATGGGATGCCCAGTCCGGTCCAGCAGGCGAAAGCGCAGGGAGACGCGCTCCGTAAACTTTTGGGAAGCCAGTGTGAAACTCTAAGAAGAAAACATTTTTTGGGTCTCGTTCAGGGTCGTTTCGGTTGTATGCCGATCGACGTGATCGTCGCGATTTCCGATTCGGGAAAGATTATTCTTCCTCCCGGGAAAAATCCATACGAGGGAGTCGTGATGAAAGCCGATTTGGTGACGGATCGGATCGTGGAACTTTTCGGAACATACAAACGAAAAGACTCCATTTTTTCAAATGACCCCCCATGGAAAATGGATCAGGATGAACTCAGAAACGTCTGTTTGTTTTTGTATCGGGTCCACGAACCGCTGGAAAAGAACATAAAAACTTCCGAGCCGGTTCAAAAATCCGAACCGATTCAGGAATCCGCTCCGGAGCCCTCAGCCGTTTCGCCTCCCCAAACCGCCGCAGAACCAGCGTCCGAATCCTTCCAGAATCCACTAAAAGAAATCGTTGGAAATCCGGTCTGCCCAGAATGTTCAGAAACCATGAAGATTCTGTGGGGAAACCGGTTCAAGAATTACTACTGGCACTGCGAAAAGTGCGGTAAAAACGTCAGCATTAATCTAAAATGCCCGGTTTGCGGCGGCCAGTTACGCCTTCGCAAGCAAAAAAATGAATATTTTGTTTACTGTGAGCCGTGCGGCATTTCGGGACTTTATTTTACAGAAAATTAATCTTTAAGGTGACCCGGAAGGACCCGACGATTTGTAAGCTGGTCTTTCCGGATCCAGTTTGCGCCCATGATCATCGTTCAATCCTTCTGCACGCTATGCGCTCTTTTGCTCGTCGGGAAGTTCCTGCGTTCCAGCCTGCCCGTTTTGCGAAAACTTTACCTTCCCTCCGCGGTCATCGGCGGGTGCGTGGGACTGGCGGTTTTGACCTGCTTCGGGCCCCGGATCCCCTCGGCGTGCACGGCCGGATGGAAAGAACTCCCCGGTTTTCTGATCAGCATCGTTTTCGCGTCGCTCTTTCTGGGGGTCAAACTCCCGCCGATGCGCGGCCTTTGGAAGCTCACCGGCTCCCAGCTCTGCTACGGCCAGATCTGCGCCTGGGGGCAGTACGTCGTCGGGCTCGGCCTCACGCTGCTTCTGCTCGTCCCATTTTTCGGCGTTTCTCCCCTTTTCGGGAACCTGATCGAGATCGGTTTTGAGGGCGGGCACGGAACCGTCGGCGGCCTGACCGAAACCTTTGACTACCTCGGCTGGAAAGAAGGAAAAGACCTCGGCTTTACCATGGCGACGCTCGGGATGGTCCTCGGGATCATGGTCGGCATGATCCTGATCAACTGGGCGCTTCGGAAGGGGATCCTTAAAAACATTCGGCGGCTGGAAGACGCGGACTCGCTCGAGCAGCTCGGTTTTTACTCCCCCGACGAGGATCGCCCCGACGCGGGAAAGCAGACGGTCTATTCCGACTCGGTCGACTCTCTGGCCTTCCACATCGCGGTGGTTGGGCTGGGGGTCCTGATCGGCTACGGCCTGAAAAACCTCTGCCTCGCCTGCGACCCGTACCTTCCCGAGTCGATCCGGAAACTTTACATTTTGCAGGGGCTTCCTCTTTTCGCCTTCGCGATGATCGGCGGGTTGATCCTCCAGCGTCTGCTCGTCCTGACCCGGCTGGACCGGTTCGTCGATCACGGCCAGATCCAGCGCATCGCGGGCGCGTCGCTCGATTTTTTGGTCCTTTCGGCCGTCGCCACGATCCAGCTTGGTTTCGTCGCGGCGCACTGGCTCCCGCTTCTGATCCTGGCCGCGGGCGGAACGCTCTGGAACCTTTTCGCGCTGCTTTACCTCGCGCCGAGACTTTTCAAAGTGGACTGGTTTGAGCGCGCGATTGCCGAGTTCGGGCAGATGATGGGCGTGACGGCGACCGGCCTTTTGCTCCTTCGGACGGCCGACCCGGAAAACAAATCGTGCGCCCAAACCGCCTTCGGGAGCAAGCAATTATTCCACGAGCCGATCATGGGCGGCGGCCTGTGGACCTCCATGGCCCTTCCGCTCGTCATGAACCTCGGCGGCTGGCCGGTCTTCTGGATCTCGGTCGGCGCGATCGTGGTCTGGTGCGTCATTTGGGCCCTTTTCCTGCGTTCCTGAACGGAGTTTTCGGGAGTTTTTTGGAGATTTTATGCGCAAGACCTTTTTGTTCCTTCTGCTTTCGATCTTCCTTTTCCTGCCGCGGGCCGGGGCGGATGAGGCGTCGTGCGAGATCCTGGTCGTGGGGGGCGGCTCGGCGGGGATCAGTGCCGCGCTCTTTGCCGGAAATGCCGGCGCGGACGTGATCCTGGTCGAGGCGACGCACGTTCTGGGCGGAAACACGACGTCGGGCGGCGTGGCGTTTCCCGGCCTTTTCCACGCCTGGGGGAAGCAGGTGATTGCCGGCCCGACGTGGGATCTGATCTGCGAGTGCGTGAAGCTCAACGACGGCACGCTCCCCGATTTCAGCCGCGGCGGTTCGGCCCGGCACTGGGAGCTTCAGGTCAAAATTAATGGTCCGCTCTTTGCGCTGATGGCGGAGGAAGCGCTCCAGAAAACCGGCGTGAAGATCCGCTATTACGAGGCCCCCTCCTCGCTAAAAAAAACCGCCTCCGGCTGGGACGTGACCACCGCCGCGATGGGGGAGATCCGCACGATCCACGCCCGCCGGGTGATCGACTGCACGGGCAGCGCGTCGGTTGCGTCCCTCGCAGGAGCCCAACGGATGCGCGAGGAAACGACTCAGCCCGGGACGTTCAACTACCGGATCCGGCACGAAATTCCCGTCCAGAAACTCACGCCGGAGCAGAAAGCCGGGATCGTGAAGAAGTACGAGGCCGCGCTGAAAGACGGCACGCTCCAGCCGGGCGATGCGCGGTGGGGGATCCTTGCCTCGCTGGAGGACTCGTCCCGGAATTACGTGTACGGTGCCGATGGCTCGACCGCTGAAAAACGGACCGAGACCAACCTGCGCGGCCGGCAGGCGGCCCTTCGGATGCTCCGTTTCATTCGGACGCTTCCGGGAGGCGAGACGGCCAAACTGGTCGAATTCTCCCCCGAGGTCGGCGTGCGTGAAACCTTCCGCGTCGTGGGCGATTACGTGATCACGGTGGACGATTACACGTCGGGGAAACGCTGGGACGATTCGCTCTGCTTCGCGTTTTACCCGGTCGATCTGCACGTCAACGAAACGGGCGTCCAGCCGAAGCAGCTCGAAGAAGGGACCGTCCCGACGATCCCCCTGCGTGCGCAGATCCCGGCCGGGCTGGACGATCTGCTCGTCGCGGGACGGTGCATTTCTTCGGACCGGCTCGCCAATTCGGGCCTTCGGGTCCAGGGGGCGTGCATCGCGTCGGGCCAGACCGCTGCCGCTGCGGCAATCGTGAGCGTCCGGACGTCCAAACCGCTCCGCGAGCTGGACCTCACGGTCGTGAAAAAAGTCCTGACGGATGGCGGGGCGATCGTGCCGTAAAAAACTACGGGGACGACGCTTCCAGCGTCGCAGATCCGGAGGGCCGGCGTCCCGCCGGTCAAGTTAATATTTTTACGCCTTTCCTGCTTCCCAAGTCATTAACTTGACCGGCGGGACGCCGGCC
>JAFSMO010000019.1 GCA_017447865.1 Thermoguttaceae bacterium | reverse complement strand
CGGAACCCCTCCACCACCTTCGGTGGTCCCCCTCCCCTTTCAGGGGAGGCTTTTTTAATTTAAAATCCGCCTCGATCCGCTTAATCCGCCTAATCCGCGGGGCCTTTTTCGGGCCACGATTCCTTGCGGGTTTAGTGTTTAGCGTGAGATTTTAATTGGCGTTCGGTTCACGCCGAACTTGACCGGCGAGGACGCCGGCCCTCCGAATCTTTAGAAGCGGATCGGTTCTAGTCCGTCACCACTGCGCAGATCATGATCGCGGCGGTTTCTGTTCGAAGAATTCGTTTTCCCAAAGAAACTTTCTCCCAGCCTGATTCGAGGGCCGCGGCGACTTCCGCGTCGGAAAAGCCCCCTTCCGGACCGATGGCGGCGAGGATCTTAAGCCCCTGATTTTCCGGTCGGGCCAGGAGTTCCGCAAGCGTCGGGGCGTTCGGGTGCGCGATGATTTTCAGAGTCTGCGCATTTTCCGGGGCTGCCGCGAATTCCGGCGAGAAAAGCATTTTCGTCGTCACCGGCTCGGCCAGGCTCAGGAGCGTATTCCGCCCGCACTGCTTGGACGCCTCCACGACCACCCGATTCATGCGCTGGGCGGCCGCGTCGCCGGCTTTGGCCACGGACCGTTCGGCCGTCAGAGGGATGAACTCCGCCGCGCCGAGTTCCACGAGCTTCTCGATCAGCCACCGCTGGCGGTCCCCCTTGGGAAGCGCAACGGCCAGCGAGATCTTCGTTTCCGACTCCCGATCTTCGACCCGGCGGGCGTGGATCTCTGCCGTGAGGTCTTTCTTTCGGACCTGCGTGATCTCCGCGTCGAACTCGGCCCCGGAGCCGTCAAAAAGGATGAGCGGTTCCCCCTCCTTCACCCGCATGACGTGAATGAGGTGGTGCGCCTCGTCCCCCTCCAGCGTCACAGCAACGGGGTACGCGGTTTCATCAGACGGAAGCGGAACGGTGGAAAAGTAACGGTAGGCCATAATTAATTATGAATTAAGAATTATGAATTATGAATTACAAATTGGTCCGGAGCCAGGCATCGAGCCGCCCCCAAAATCAATTCATAATTCATCATTCATAATTCATAATTGAATCAGTCTCTCCCTCCGCTGCGGGCCAGCAGGTAAACGAGCGTCATGACCGACTGGAGAGTCGCGGCGACGTACGTCATTGCGGCGGCATAGAGGGTGGTACGGACGGCGCCCCGGGCCTCGTCCGAGAACATTCCCATCTCGGCGAGCTGGGCCTTGGCGCGGGCGCTGGCGTTAAACTCGACCGGAAGGTTCACGAGCTGGAAAAAGACCACGCACGAGAAAAGAGCGATCCCGGCAAGAATCAGCCAACCCAGTTGAGCGGCCAGACCAATGACGAAGAGCGTGATGCCGATGTTGCTCCCCAGGCTGGCGGTCGGGACCGCGAGATTCCGGATCACCAGCAGTTTGTAGCGCTGCGCGTCCTGAATGGCGTGGCCCGCTTCGTGAGCCGCGACGCCCACTGCCGAGGCGTTCTGGCCGCTGTAAACCGCTTCGCTTAGGCGCAGGACTTTCTTGCTCGGGTCGTAATGGTCCGTCAGTTCACCGGGGATCACTTCGATGGGGACGTCGTACAGCCCGTTCTGGTCGAGGATCTGCCGGGCCGCCTGGGCGCCGGTGATCGGCGTATCGACTTTTTGGCCTTTGGCAAAAGCCCCTTTTACCCAGAACTGAGCGACCAGTCCCAAAAGAAGGCACGGGCCGACGAAAACAAAATAAATCGGATCGAAAGGCATGATGAGAGTCTCCTTTGAATGATGAGTAAAAGGCGGAAAACGCCCGGAACGGGGATTCCCGCCTTTGCTGGTTCGGAAGCAAAATTTACTTCTGCTCTTTGTACTTCTTGACGCGCTCGACGAGGTCTTTGTTCGTGCTCTTCGTGATCACGAGGTCCATGGCCGGGCCGAAGACGTCCATGTTTTGCTGACGCAGCACATTATCGTGCGCGTGGTCGGCGATCGCGAAATAAGCGGCATCCGCCAGTTCCGGGTCCGCGGCGCACTCGACGGCGAACTGGAGGCTCTTGGCCGTGCGGTTCGCAGCCAGACGGGAAAGAATGAGGCGTTTCTCATCGACGCGCGTCGCGATTTTGAACGCTTCCTTCAGCTTGTCGAGTTTTCCGTCCTTCGAAATGCCGATCCCGATTTTGTCGTCCGGGAGCGAAATGACGCGGATGAAGGAGCGCAGCGCGGCGATTTTCTGGTCGGGCGTGTAATTGCCTTCAGCCGTGGCGACTTCGAACATTTTGTCCGCGAACTGGGCGTTCGGCCAGACGGAAAGCGCACGGATCGCCGCCTGACGCAGATCCGCGTCGTTCGAGGCGAGCCCGGCGTTCACTTCGGCTTTTGCCGCGTCGCCGCCAATTCGGCCGATGATCGGGAAAAGGTCTTCCTGCGCGAATTTGCCTTTCAGCGCGACCACGGCGGAAGCGTCGCCGTTGCACACGGCCGCGATCAGGTTTTCGGCCTGGTCACGTTCGCCTCCGACCGGGAACAGAAGGGTCGCGGTGACGAGCGCCTTGGCGTCGGCCGGGGTCGCGATTTTGGCGACCTGCTGCATCATGGCCATGCGGTTGGCGCATTCAGCGGCGGTGACTTTCGCGAAGACTTCCGCCCGAATGTCCACCGCGCGGTTGATCAGGATCGACGCCAGGAAGAGGAATTTTTCCGGCGTGTCGGCTTTGACCATGCGGTCTTTCAGGGCGGCGTCGAAACCGTCAGTCACGATGAAGCCGCAAATGCGGGAGACCAGCCCGGCGTCTTCGTAGGCCAGGATCGCGTCAACGTCGGCGACCGTGGCGAGTTTTTCCATCGCGAGGAAGCCGGCTTTCCGCAGAATTTCGGAATCGGACTTCATCGCGGCGACCGCGACGTCGTGGTACTTGGCGTCCTTACGGGCGGCCAGACCGGCGATCGTCTGGGCCTTCGTCAGCTCGTCAAGCTGGTCGAATTTGGCCATCCAGGCGTCCACCTTGGCCTGATCGCAGTTGGAGATCGCCTGCGGCATTGCGCTCTCGCACGGCTGGTACGGCGGATTGGCGTCTTTTCTCTGGGCCAGCGCGTACTTGCACGCCGGAATGTTTTTCGCCAGCGCGGCTTCCGCTTCCGGGCCGGGGATCTGGCAGAGCGCGGCGGCTGCGGCGTCCACGACGATCTGGTCTTTACTGTTCAGCTGAGCGGCGACGGCCGGCACTTCCGCGGCGGTTCCAATGGCCTGGAGCTGCTCAAGGATCCAGACTTTCGTGGTGGCCTGGGTGACTTTGCCCAGCGCGTCCACGAAGAAGGCGTTCAGTTTGGCGAGTTCCTCGGGTTTGTTGGCCGCTTCGTTCATGAGGTTCCGGATCTCCTCACGGGCCTTGAAAACGTCCAGATCGGCGTTGGGGTTCCCGGTCGTGCCGAGCCACGAGACGTTGGTCTCCGCGGTGAGGGACTGGGAGTAGTCGGAATCGAGTTTCTTCAGCAGTTCGGCGAAATCAGCCGCCTGAACACAAACGCAGCCCAGTAAAAGGGCGAGAATTGGAAGAACGTATTTTTTCATGGAAAACTCCTTGAATGTTTTGAATTAAAAATTAATTTTTTTCGTTTTTCTCGTCTGGTGACGATACCAAAAGAGAACGTTTCGCTTGTTCCGTCAAAATTTTCATTTGCGAAATTGCAATCTGATTCAACCGAATAAGTCGTTCACTTTGCGACAATCCATCATTTATAAAAACCGCATTTAAATTTTCAAGGTTTGAAAGGCATATAAGCTCATTTATTGTAGCATAATCACGAATATTTCCTTTTTTTTCGGGATTTTTACTTCGCCATTCCTGAGCGGTCATGCCAAACATCGCAACATTGAGAACATCTGCTTCATTTGCGTAAATAAATGGAATCTTATTCGGATTAATCTCAGGTGGAATCAAATTTTGTTTAATTGCATCGGTATGAATCTGATAATTAATTTTAGCCAGTTCACGCTTGGCACTCCAGCCAATTAATTTATTCTCTTCTTCTTTGAAACGCTGAAACTCCCGAATCAAATAAAATTTGAATTCAGGACTAATCCACATTCCAAACTCGAATGCAATGTCTTTATGTGCATAAGTTCCACCGTAACGGCCTTTTTTAGCCTGCAAGGAAATTGAACCAGTTTTTTCAACAAAATCTTTAACACTGATTCTGAATCTATTCAGGCCTGCCTGATTTTTAATTAGGGCGAATTCGCCCCAATTAAAATTTGGATTGTTAAATCGCTCCCAAAGACCAATGAATTCCAATGTATTTCGATTTCTTAGCCAATCTTTTACAAAAAACTCACCATCTTTTGCTTTCAGCATGTCCGAAATACAAATATAGTCTTCTCCTTCAATCTTAATTATTCTGATTTCAGAATCTTTGACTAATATCTTGGCCATTCACGGTCTCCTAATCTTAAAATCTCAAAGCTCGATCTTATAGGGAGCGCGCTGGACTTTGGAGACCATGCGAGTCGCTTCCGGATCGCCCGTGAATTCCATCTTTTCTTTGTCCCAGACGAGGTGGCGCTTCAGCTTGTACACGATGTTGCACAGGTGGCCGTAGTCGGAGACGTTCGCGCCGTAGAAAACGTCCTGGAACGGGCGCAGGCGGTTGCGGACGCAGTAAAGGAAATCGGCCGCGATGTGCGTCGCGCCGCCGCTGTAACGACGGCATTCCACCGCGTGGCGGGCCTTGATCTCCGGATTGTACTTCCAGCTGTACGTGCCTTCCGTGCCGACGATCGTGATGGCGCCTTTCGGGGAGCCGTGGAAGAATTTCACGCCGTTTTCCATGATGATCATCGCGCCGTTCGTCGGGTTTTCTTCCGTGTTCGGAGCGAAAACTTCTTTCGGGGCGATGTGGTCCATTCCGCAGGAATACAGGGCGCCGCCGAAATTATGGCCGCCCCAGTCGCCCAGACCGCCCGTTCCGAAAACGGAGTTGAAACGCCACGTCATCGGGCGGATCGCCTCCTCATTGTAGTCGAAATACGGTGCCTGACCGAGCCACATGTCCCAGTTCAGCTCTTTCGGGCATTCCATCGGAGCGTAAACGCGCTCGCCCGGGGAACCCGCACAGGAGGCCCAAATCTCTTTCACTTCGCCGATGGCGCCGGACTGAATGATCGGAGCCATGTATTGGCCGTAGTCTTCCATCACGCGCTGGGAACCGCTCGAAACGACGCGGTTATACTTGCGGGCGGCCGCGACGATCTGGCGGCTCTCCATCAGGGTGAAGGTCAGCGGCTTTTCGCAGTAAACGTCCTTTCCCGCCTTGCAGGCGTCCACGGTCATTTTCGTGTGCCAGTGGTCCGGGGCGGCGATCGAAACGACGTCCAGCTCCGGCATTTCGAGCATCTCGCGGTAGTCCTGGAAGCCTTTCAGGTCCGGATTATCGTGCGGGATGCGGCGCGTATCCACGTCGGCGATCGCGATGAACCGGGAGTCAGGCTGGTGGCCGATGTTGCTCTTGCGCCAGCCGTTTCCGATCAGACCGACGTTGATGATTTCGTTCGGGGAGAAATTCCCATCCTTTCCAAGGGCACGGCCGGGAAGGAAGAGCGGAGCCGTCGCACAGGCTGCTCCTGCGGCGAGGAAACTACGGCGGGAAATGGCGGATTTACTCATGAATCTTTCCTTTCTTGAAGAATTTTAGGATTTTAGGATTCCGTCCTGATTTTCTCTTGAAATTATGCTGCGGAAACGCCTCGGCCGGGCGGCTTTTCGGCCTTTGCGGGCCCCCCGAAAACACGGACGTTTTCAGCAGTTTTTGGCATTTTATCATATTGGGGGAAAAAAGTCAAGTGGGGTGGGGAATTCCCACGTCCTGAAAACCCCCTCCCTCTTGACTTTTCTCAAAAATTTTCTAAAATGGAAGGAATTTTATGCACGGCGGTTTTTTGATCATCATTTAAAGGGAATATTTTATGGGAAAAAGAGGCAAAGAAAATTGGGGTTCCCAGCTCGGCGTGATCCTGGCGGTCGCTGGAAGCGCCATCGGACTTGGGAATTTCCTGCGTTTTCCGGGGCAGGCGGCCATGCACGGCGGCGGCGCGTTCATGATTCCCTACTTCATTTCCTTCCTGATCATCGGGATCCCGCTCACGTGGTCCGAATGGGCCGTCGGGCGCGCCGGCGGACGAAAGGGTTTCAACTCGGTGCCGGGGATCTTCTCGCTCGCAGCCCGAGGAAAGCGGCGCTGGTCGTACATCGGCTCCCTCGGCGCGGTCATTCCGGTCTGCATCGTGATGTACTACCTGCTCATCGAGGCGTGGTGCCTGGCGTTTGCGATCCAGTATTTTCTCGGGTTCCTGAGCACGCTGGGGCTTTCGGTCCCCTCGTTCCTCCCCGGGACGAACGGCGCGGGGTTCACCCTCGGCTCGGCGGAAGCGTACCAGGCGTTTTTCAAGTCGTTCGTCGGAGCGGACGCCAACGCGTCGCTCTACCTGACTGATTCCGGCTCGGTGACGTTTTCGCCGCTGATGTGGTGTACGGTTTTTTGCCTGATTTTGAATTTTTTCCTGATTTACCGCGGGGTTTCCAAAGGGATCGAGGGCTTCTGCAAGGTCGCAATGCCGCTGCTTCTGGCCTGCTCGCTTTTGATTTTGATCCGGGCGCTGACCCTGACCCCGCCGTCCGATGAGCCGGGCCGGACGTTCCTCGACGGGCTCGGGTTCATGTGGAACCCCTCCCAGCCGGACCATCCGTTCTGGGAGTCGATCACGAACCCGGACGTTTGGCTCGCGGCGACGTCGCAGATCTTTTTCTCGGTTTCGATCGGGTTCGGCCTGATCGTGACGTATGCCAGCTACGTGCGCCCAAAAGACGACATTGCGCTCTCGGCGCTCTCCGCCACGGTCAGCAACGAGTTCTGCGAGGTGGTGCTTGCCGGGCTGATGATCCTGCCGCCGGCCATCATGTTCATGGGAACGAGCGGTCTGGCGGGGAACCTCGGGACGTTTTCGCTCGGGTTCAACGTCCTTCCGAACGTTTTCGAGCAGATGCCGTTCGGGCAGTTTTTCGGGTTTTTGTTCTTCTTCCTGCTGTTCCTTGCGGCGGTGACGAGCTCGATTTCGATGCTTCAGCCGTCCATCGCGCTTTTCGAAGAAGGGCTGGGACTGGGCCGGAAACGCTCCATCTGCCTGACCGCCGGCATTTCGCTCCTGGGATCGGTGCTTTTGTGCCATTTTTCCAAGGGACTGTACGCGCTGGACACGATGGACTTTTGGGCCGGGAACTTCGGCCTGTTCGTGCTCGCGACGCTCCAGACGATCCTCGTCAGCTGGATCTGGGGGCCGAAACGAATGCTGCGCGAGCTGCGACTCGGGTCGAAAATCCACGTTCCGCGCTTCGTCTGCTACGGGGTCAAGTACGTTTCCACGCCGTACCTGGTCCTGATCCTGATTTTGTGGCTTTACAAAAACGCGGGAGCGTATTTCAGTGAGGTCCGATCCAACTCGCTGGCGCAGCTGGTGGTCGGGTTTCTGCTTCTCCTGTGGGTTTTTTACCTCCTCATCACGTTCCTCTCGCTGCGCCGCTGGAAGCGCATGGGAATTGAACTGAAGACCCTGGCGAAGCTGGAACTGGACGAGGAAAACGATTTTAGAGCACCGCTCGATTCAGAGAAAGAAAATTAAATGCCAAAACGAAAAGAAAATTGGGGCTCCCAGCTCGGCGTGATCCTTGCGGTGGCGGGAAGCGCCGTGGGTCTTGGAAACTTTTTGCGTTTCCCCGGTCAGGCGGCCATGCACGGCGGCGGCGCGTTCATGATTCCGTACTTCATTTCGTTTCTCGTCCTGGCGATCCCGCTCACGTGGTCGGAATGGGCGCTCGGGCGGGCTGGAGGCCGAAACGGTTTCAACTCGCTGCCGGGAATTTACGCTTTGGCTTCCAAAGGCAGAATGCCCTGGCCGTTCATTGGGGCGTGTTCCGCGTTCATCCCGATCGGCGTCAGCATGTACTACCTCGTCGTGGAGGCGTGGTGCCTGGCCTTCGCGATCCAGTACTTCCTGGGCTTTCTGACCGATTTGGGGCTTACGGTCCCCTCGATGCTTGCCGGGACGAACGGCGCAGGGTTCAACCTCGCCTCGGCCGAAGCGTATAACTCGTTTTTCGAGTCGTTCGTCGGAGTCGGCTATAACGGCGCAATGTACCGGGACGCCCTGGGCCACTTCACGTTTACGCCGCTGATGGGATGCACGATTTTCTGCGTCGCCCTGAATTTTTACCTGATTTACCGCGGCGTCTCGAAGGGGATCGAGGCCTTCTGCAAGATCGCGATGCCGATGCTGGTCGTGTGCTCGCTTCTGGTCCTGATCCGGGTACTGACGCTCAAAAATCCGTCGCCGGAACCGGGGCATACGCTCCTCGACGGCCTGGGCTACATGTGGAACCCGGCCCAGCCCGGGCATTCGTTCTGGGAGTCGATCACGAACCCGGACGTCTGGCTCGCGGCCACGTCGCAGATCTTCTTCTCGGTCTCGGTCGGCTTCGGGCTGATCATCACCTACGCGTCGTACGTCCGGTCGGACGAGGACATTGCGCTCTCGGGCCTGACCGCCACGGTCAGCAACGAGTTCTGCGAGGTGGTTCTGGCCGGGCTGATGATCCTCCCGCCGGCGATCATGTTCCTCGGCGTTTCGGGCGTGGAAGGAAACCTCGGCACGTTTTCGCTCGGGTTCAAGGTCTTGCCGAACGTTTTCGAGCAGATGCCCTTTGGTCAGTTTTTCGGGTTTTTGTTCTTCTTCCTGCTGTTCCTCGCGGCGGTGACGAGCTCGCTTTCGATGATTCAGCCGTCCGTGGCGCTTTTCGAGGAAGGGCTGAATTTCGGCCGGAAGCGTTCCGTCTGCCTTGCGGCATTTTTCTCGGTGGTCGGTTCCATCATGGCGTGCCACTTCACGAAGGGAATGTACGTGCTCGACACTTTCGACTTCTGGGTCGGGAATTTCGGGCTTTTCATCCTTTCACTGTTCCAGACGATCCTGATCGCGTGGCTCTGGGGCCCGAAAAACATGCTGCAGGAGCTTCAGTTCGGCGCGAAGATCCGGATCCCGGCGTTTATCTGCTGGGGGATGAAGTACGTTTCGGCTCCGTACCTGGTCATCATCATGGTGATGTGGTCGTACAAAAATGCGGGCTCGTACCTGCATGAAGTTCGGGAAAACCCGCTGGCCCAGATGGTGGTCGGCTACCTGCTTTTCTCGATGCTTTTCTACATGACCGTGACGTTTTTCGCGCTGCGCCGGTGGAAAAGCAGAGAACTAACGAATAATGAATAACGGGTCAGGTGCAAGCATAAAGCCCCCACCTAAGTGCAAGCATAAAGCCCCCACCCGTTGACAAAATTTTGGCGTTCAGTTATACTGGATTTTTTCAAAATTTTGTTTTTGGAGTGGTTGATTTATGAAAAAAAACGTACAAT
>JAFSMO010000018.1 GCA_017447865.1 Thermoguttaceae bacterium | reverse complement strand
GCGGAGGGTTTTGCCGCCGTCCAGAGTGTACGCCAGACCGACCGTCGCGCCGTTAAAATCGAACGTGGGGCTTAACGTTTGCTCCGCCATGCTGTACGTCAGGGCGGTCGTTCCCCAGTTGATCGACCGGATCTGGAACGGCGTGATGGAAACCGTCTGCGAAGTCACGCCGGAAAGCGTGTAGTTCGCGCTGAAACCGGACTTGAGCGCGGCCATGAGCGTGTACGAGCCGACGTTGGTCCCGGTCGAGTTCACCGTCAGAATATTCTGGCCGGAGCCCGCCAGGTCGTTGAACGTCGCCGCGACGGTGTGCGTCTGGCCGTCGTACTCGAAACTGCGCGCCGTTCCCCAGTTCGCGTCGGTCAGCGTGACGGCGTATTTACCGATCGTGGCCGAGGTCGTTCGGTTCGCGACGCTCGCGGCCCACTGGAAGTTTGCCGTGTCCGCCAGCTGCGCGGTGAGCGTGTAACTGCCGGCGTTGAGCAATTGAGTGCCGGTCCCGGAAACGGTAAAGTTCAAGGCCGTGGACACTCCATTGAACGAGAACGTCGCGGAAACCCGGGAATCCTGCGCCGCGCCCGTGTAGGTCAAAGCCGGAACCGACCACGAAACGGCCGAAACCGTGAATTTGTTCATCGTCAGCGTGTGGGTCTGCGCGTTGGAGGCCAGTTTGTAGTTGGAATTGCTGACCGCCAGCGATGCCGTATAGGTCCCCGCATTGCGGAAGTCGGCCGCCTGGTTCCCACTGGCATTCAAAACCGTGACGCTCAGAGCCACGCCGCCGTAAGAGGCCGAAACGCTCTGCGTCTGGCCGTTATACGTCGCGACTTCGTTCGTCCACGTGATCTCCGACGCCTGAATCTCTTTCTGGGTCACGGTCACGGAAGTCGATCCGGACCAAATCTCCAGCCCGGCCCGTTCCACTTTCAGGAAGAGCGTGTAGCTGCCGACGTTCTTCATACTGAAGTCCGGAGCGGTCGTTGAGTACGAGCCGTTCTCGGTGAGGGAATACTTCACCACGTCGCCAGACTGCCAGCCGCCGGTAAACGTCAGCGCAGGAAGCGCGGAGCCGTAAACCATCGAAAGCGCGGCCGGGACCGGGGCCGCAAGCGTCGTTCCCGTGGCGGTTCCCGTCGAGGAGGAGTACTGCGTCGCGTCGGGCGTCAGTGCCGTGACGGAAATCTCGTACGACTCACCCGCGCTCAAATCGCTGATCGCGCAGCTCGTCACGCCCGAGGAAAGCGACTGGTAAAGCGCGCCGTTGACGTAAACCTCGTAACCGTCCGCGTTCGGAACATCCAGCCAGCCGACCGTCAGGCCGCTCGTCGTGACGTTGGTGAACTGCAGGACCGGCGTTTCGAGCGGATTGGCGTAAAACACCGTCCCGGAAATCGTGTAGTAGCCCAGCGAGGCGTAATCCGAATAGTATTTCAGGCCGTTCGAGTCGTATTTCCCCACGCCGTCCACGACGAGGTAATACGTCCCGGCCGCCAGATCCGAGAGCTGGATCTCGCCCGCGATCGTGTTGAATTCATCCCACTCCAGAAGCGCGGTCTGGAGGTCCGAGTCGGCATAAAGCGCAGCGTAAACGTCCAGATTCGAGAACATGGAGCCATCAATATGCAGATCGATCGAGGCATCATTGGCCAGTTCCAGCACAAAGACGTCCGTATCACTCTGCGTGGAAATCACGCCGCTGTACTGGAACTCCGAGTTTTCGAGCGTCACGTCGCCGAGCGTCGAAACGGATCCATCCGCCGCGATGACCAACGTCCCGGGCGTCCCCGTGATGGTTCCGGCAGAATAGTCGCCGTAGTCGTCCGCCCTGTAGGGGATGTAACTGGTCATCACCGCAAGGTCGCCGCGGTCGGTCCCGCTTCCGTACCACGCCGCGTTATAGTACTGCCCGTCGCTCCACTGGGACATTTCGGTGTAATACGACGCTCCCATGATCGCGCACCACACGTAGGAATCCCAGCTTCCGGACGCTGAAGTGTACGCGCCATTGGAGACCTTGACTCCGTAAGTGTACTCGCCGTTATTGTACGAACCGCCGCCGCGGTGATAAAGCCCCACGGAGTGCCCCACTTCGTGCGAAGCGGCTTCCTTCATGGTGTCCCATTCCATCAGGACGATAAAGCACGGAGTATCGGTGGTCGACTCGAAAGAGCCGACGAACGCAATGCCGCCGAACCCCTGCCCCGTCTCAACGAACTGAATATTCGTGCCCAGAGAGACCCGGATGCCGTATGCTTCGTCCCGGTAATTCGCCCTCTTCAGAGAGTCAATTCCCGGGAACTCGGTCGTAACGTCCACGTCGAACGGGGCGTAATCTTCCGCGACGCTCTTCCAGATTTTATAGATTTCCGTCAGCTCGGACTGCGAAAAGTTGGTGGAACCGTCCCGCGAATAGGCCCGGGTGACGAGGAGATTCCCGCCGTACATGTCTTTGTTCCAGCTGGTGCCGTACGTCATGTGGCCCGTAAAATCGAGGTAAATCTTTCGCGTGGCCGTCGGATTGGAATGAAGATGAAGCACGCTGACGGCCGTCCCGTTCACCGTCAACGCTTCATTGAACGAAACTGCTGCCGTCGTGGTCTGAACCGTGGCAGACGAGGGGGAGTCACTCGTAACGACTCCATCTCCGCAGGCGATGACCTGAACGGCCAGCGTGGCGTTTTCGATCAGCTCGACCGTCCAGCTCGTCGTTCCGGCAGAGAACGTTTTCTCAAGCCACGTGCTGGTTTCGCAGTCCGGATGGGAAAGCTGGAACCGCACCTTGTACGACGCTGCTCCTTGCACCGTGGCCCACGCAACCGTCACCTGGTTGCCGTTGGAATTAATGGTTACATTCGTCGGAGAGTCCAAGGGGATGGTGCCAGTGATTTGTCGCTCCACCGCCCCCACGTCGATGAGCGTGCTGCTTTTACGCGCGTTTCCCCAAAGGTCCGTCGTCAGAAGGTTTCCATCGACGTCGAGGCTGAACGCCTCGTTCTGCACCGCGTTTATGCCGGCCGAACCCGGAGTGAGGGCGTAGTCCGATTCAAACGTTGGCATGGCCCCCGTGTAAGTGCAGTCACCCGAGGCGGAGACCCCATTATTCACGATGTTCCCGCTGCCGTTGAGGGTCCCTCCGTAAAAGTAAATGGTATAGTGGCCCGTGTCACCTGTCACGATCGAATTGTAAAGGTTCACCGTCCCGCCTTCGGAGTAGATCGTGCTGCCACCCGTCCCGTTGAACGTGCAGTGGTACAGCGTGGACGTGCCCCCGGCAGAGTAGAAATGAACGGGAGAAACGTCATAAACCAGGATCTGCGAACCAACAAACGTCCCCGCATTATAAATCCCGTAGGAGCCGGAACGAATGATGCAGTTCTGCATCTTCATCGAACCGGAATTTTGAATGCCATAGGCGCAGGACTCGATGATGCAGTCCTGAAGTTTAACCGTTCCCACGTTATAAACGGCGATCTGCGCGTCGGAGATCGTGACGTTGGAAAGGGTCAGATCCCCACCAGATTTGATCCAGAAGAACGGGTACTCGCTGCTTCCCGTAAACGCAAACCCATCCTTTTCCGAAGTAATGGAAAGCGTTCGGTCGATCTGGATCTGCTCCTCGGCAAACGACGCGGCATCGTACGAACTGGCGATGATGATTTCCGAAACGTCCGGATCCAGCAGCGCGGCCACGAGCTCATCCTCGTTTGTGACCCGGGAAGTCCCGGCGGACTGAAGCGCGATTCCCTCTGACTTCACGCTGAAATTTCCCGCGTTCCCCACTTCGGCGAAAATCTGGTCTGCCGCAGAAGGTTCGACAGAAGAAGGGCTTTGAACGACATTTACAGGCACAAGGTCCGGCACGAAACACTTCGGACTTTCCAGCGCGACGAAGCATCCGTCTTCCTGGCCGTGGTCGTCGGCGCAGCCGCACGTTCCGCAAATGAACGCGATCGAATCGTCCTCCGTGCTGGTCGCCACGGCCGAAAGCAGACGGCGGTCTTCCAAAACCTCAAGACGCAAGCGGCGGGAATGGGAGAAAACGGAACGAATTTTCTGATTTAAGGTGAGTTTAGCGGCCATGAGGAAGTCCCTGTAAGTAAAATTTAAACTCTTCTCATCGAAAATCCCCAGTAAAGAAGAGTGGGGGGGATGCATCTTTTGAAAGGCCTCACGTTCAAAAGACTTTCAAATCATAATGGAATGAGTCCATTATAATATTCCATACGCAAAAAGTCAAGCAACCTTTCAATCCTTTTGAAAAAATTTTTTGAAAATTTTTTAGCCAAGGTATTTACCAAACGATGGAATCTGGTATAATTGGAGAAAAGAGGCCCTTTGGGGGTCTGCTTTCCGTACAGGTTCGGGGAAAAAGCCATTCCCCGAGATTTTCCTCTAAAACTAGACCTTTCATCCTGGATCCAATTTAATGCGCTCCTTCAAACTTACCCTGATCCTTTTGCTCCTGCTTCTGGCCGTCGGCTGCGAGAAGAAAAAAAACGGTGATTCAGCCGCTGCCCAGCGTCCGCAGGTTTCCAGCGTCAACGACCCGCGCTGGAGGAACGAGCTTTTCCAGTCCAGCGTCGCCGCGATCCGGAATCGGGCCGAGTACCCGTCACTGCAGCAGTACCTGAACTCCCTGAACCTCGTCACCCAGCGCTTCAACAGTTGGCTCACCACCCGCGAGACTTTTGAGGGCTGGGCCGTGGACCCGCTCGTTCAGGCCGAGGTTGAGCTTCTGGACGAATTGGAACCGCTCGCCGCCAAATCGTTCGAGGCGTACGCCGCCTTCCGGAACATTCCGGACGAAACGCCCTGCACGGAAGCGCAGCTCGCCCAGCTGACGGAGCTTGAAAATGCGCTGAAAGACTTTTCCGCCAGGTGCAGCTATTGCGCTCAAAAGGGCCTTTTGCCCGAGACTTTGACTTTTCTCGCAGAAAAATTGACCCAGTTCCGAACCAATCTGATCGCCGGCTCGGCCCTGAAAAAAGTCACGCCCAAACTTAAAGACCAACTCCGCGTCCAGAATCAGGTTCTTTCGGACCTCGGCATTTTGTACGGCTCCAAACGTATGAGTTTTGCCGGGACGGAAACGAGTGACGTCCAGCTGCAAAGCATCGCCTGTGAAAAGGACGTTTACACTCTTTTCGAGCAGTTCCTCCTCCAGGACGTTTCTCTCTGGGCGCAGGGAACTCCCCTCCAGGAACTCGAAGAAATTCGGGCTGAAAACCGAAACCAGTCCGACTCGGTCGGCGCGAAGAACAAAGTCCGCATTTCCGCCGAGGATCTGGACCGCATGACGTCGATTTTCCAGTGGGTCGTGATGAACGTCCGGCTTGAGGCGAACACTTCGGCCCGCCTGCCGCTGGAAATCCTGCTTGCCGGCTCCGGCTCCGTCAAGGACCGCGCGTGGCTTGCGATCCTGCTCGCCCGTCAGCAGGACTTGAACGCTTTCGTGCTCGAAGTCCCCACGCAAAACGGGACGCGGCTCCTGCTCGGGTTCCTGCATAACGAGGAGTTTTACGTCTTCGACCCGGAAATCGGCCGCCCGGTCCTGAACGCCGAAAAGCCGGCCGCGTGGAGCGAAATCTCCGCGAATCCCGCGATTCTGGAAGAGTTCTGGAAGCGCGGCGGGCTGGACGTCCAGGTTACGGCGGACGATCTCGCCCAGTCCAGGCTTTTCCTCGAAGTCTCCCCGTGGTACCAGACCCAGCGCGGGATGATCCTGCAGGAAGCCCTGAAAAACGGCGAAAACCGCGTGATTTTGAGCCTCGACCCGGTGGAAGTCCTGCCCGACGGAACGGTTTCGGCCGAATCGCTCGAAACGGCGCATAACGCCCCGTCGGCGCTGAAGGTCGAAGCCCTGAAAAAGCACCAGTTCGCCTCGGTCAGCGCATGGGACTACCCCGTCAATACGGCGGTCCGCCGGGCTTTCGGGCTGGACCTGAACCCGATTTTGACCCCCAGCCTGACCATGTTCCCGGACGGCGAGTTCCCCATTTGGCGCGGCCAGATGCTTTACTTCCAGGGCGTACTGACGGGCCCGATGAGTGCGGCCGGGGCCTTCCAGCAGGCGCGCCTTTCCGAGATGGAGCTGGAAGCCCAGTTCCAGAAAAACGGCCCGGCCGTGATGGACCATTTCCGCCTGATGCGGACGCTGGCGAGTAACTCGCTCGCCCTGATTTCGTGCATAATGGAGCGTCCCGACGCGGCAATCGACACGTACGAGCGCCACGTGCTTTCGACGCCCTTCACGGTCCTCCACGACGCCGCCCGCTGCAACGCCGGCCGGATGTGCGAGCTGAAAAACGACCCGGAGGCCGCCAAAAAGTTTTATTCCGAGGTCCAGGGCCCGATGAAACCCCAGGCGCAGTTTGGGCTTTGATCCCCTCCTTGCGTTCGACTGGAATTTTTGTAAAATGAAAGAAATTCCGTTTTTCAAACCAGTAAATTTTAAAACAAAATGAGCCATTTCGACGACACTTTCGACCTGGACGCAACGATCCCGGATGATTTCCAGCTTCGTGAACTCACCCCCGGGCTGACACTCTGCGAAAAGTACCGCCTCGAAAAAGAAGCCGGGGCCGGCGGCATGGGCATCGTCTGGAAGGCGTGGGACCTGATCGGCGAGCGGTGGGTCGCGCTGAAATTCATCCCTCCGGAGATCCGGCACTCGGAAAGTGCGATGGCCCAGGTGAAAACCGTTTTCCAGACGGTCCAGGCCCTGAATCACCAGAACATCGGCCCGGTTTACGGTCTTGAAAAAGACGAGACTTTCGGCTATTTCATCGTCAAAAAGTGGCTCGACGGCCAGACGCTCGACGAGATGAAACTCCCGCCGGAGCGGATCCCCGAAGTCCTCGCGAAAGTCGCCGATGCGCTGGACTACGCCCACTCGAAACGGGTGATGCACCGTGACGTGAAGCCCTCGAACATTTTCATCGAGACGAACGGCGACGTGCTCCTGATCGACTTCGGCCTCGCTGCGGAGATCCAGAATTCGATCTCGCAAAACACTTCGTCCACGGCGTGCCGCACCTCGGGCACACGCCCGTACATGGCCCCGGAACAGTGGCGCGGCCAGTTTCAGGACGGCCAGACCGACCAGTACGCGCTGGGCGTGGTGGCGTACCAGCTTTACTCGGGCCGTTTGCCGTTCCAGATCCATGACGTGGCCATCCTCCGTATGGCGGTGCTTCAGGACCAGCCGGAACCGATCAAAAATATTCCGCCCAACATGAACGCGGCGATCATGTGCGCCCTTTCCAAAGACCGGAAAGACCGTTTCGCTACGTGCCGCGAGTTCATCAACGCGCTGACGGGGGTCACGTTTTCCGAGCCATCGACCCAACCTCCGGTCTATGATGACTCCCTGGTCTATGATGACATTAACGCCCGGATCGCCGAGGAAAAAGCGGAAGAAGAGGCCAAACGTCAAGAAGAGCAGGAAAATTTCCACGAGGAGACCACTTTCCCTGAAACAATCATTCACATCATTAACGGAAGTAACGTGAATTTTAAGTGTTCCATGAATCAGGGAACCTCAAACGGAAAACCCCATAAAATGGGTTCAGGGACGGCGGCTCCGGGAGTGCTCACGCCAGGCTCCCGCCAGGTCCTGCAAGCGGACGGGATCGAGTACGCCTTCCGCTGGTGCCCGCCCGGCGAGTTTATGATGGGCCGGGAATCCATGTTTAGCAGCGATACCAGCCCGGTCCACAGGGTCACGCTGACGCAGGGATTCTGGCTCCTGGAGACTCCCGTCACGCAAGCGATGTGGATGAAGCTGATGGGTAAAAATCCCAGCTACCATCAAAAAGGTCTTTTCATCCCAGCCAATAATTTCCAGAAGCCGGTCGAACAGGTCCGCTGGAAAAAGTGCCGGGATTTTTGCCACCAATTGGGTCAGAAACTGGGGCGGACGATAAAACTTCCCACCGAAGCCCAGTGGGAATACGCCTGCCGGGCCGGCACGACGGGCGATTACGCCGGCGACCTGGATTCCATGGCGTGGTACATGTTCAATTCGAGCTCAGTCACGCAGGAAGTACGCATGAAACGCCCGAACAACTGGGGCCTGTACGATATGCACGGCAACGTTTGGGAGTGGTGCGCGGACTTTTATGCCAAGAATTACTACTCCAAATCCCCATCGATCGACCCGGAAAACACGAGCTGGTCCTCCAATCGTGTGATTCGCGGCGGTTGCTGTATCAGCCCCACCAATTACTGTACCTCCGCAAGCCGCTACTCGTGTGCGACTTTTGCGAGTCACTGCTGCCTTGGCTTTCGTGTCCTCATGTTCCCCGATCCGTCGGACGAGGCCGAAACAGCGCCTTCCGGGGAGAACGTTTTCAGCCACTTCCCCGAGATTTTCAATTCCACATTCCCATTTTAAGACGGCGAAAACGCCGTCCCCCGTACAACATTTTTTTTCAAACCCCTTCCTTTTTTTACAGGAGATTTTACCATGAAACGTCGTGATTTTCTCAAGAATGCGATGATCCTGACCGCTGCCGCGTCGTGCAGCCGTCTGCCCATTGCCTCCGCCGAGGAGAAGCAGTGGAAAACCCAGCTCAAGAAGGCCCTCATCTGCGGCTTCCCGGACAAGGACACGCTGGAAGGCTGGAAACGCAACGGCTTCCAGGGCGCCGAAGCCTCCGACTGGAAATGCTCCGTCGAGCAGGCCGCCGAAGCCCGCAAAATGGCCGAATCGATCGGCATGCCGATCCACTCCGTCCTGTTCGGCTGGGCCAACGTGAACAATCCGGACTCGTTCGACAAAGACATTGAAAACCTCACCCACGCGCTGGAAGTGACGGCCGCTTACGGCGGAACCGCCCTGCTCACCGTTCCGTGCCGTACGGGCGGCGTGATGCCGAAACCGCGTGAATTCAAGATCGAGTTCGACCCGGACACGCTGATGGTCTCCAAGGTGGTGGACGGCGACAACACGCCCTACGCGGCCTACATCGAGGCGCAGAACGTCGCGACGAAAGCCAGCATCGAAGCCGTGAAGAAGCTGATCCCGGTCGCCGAAAAGACGGGCGTGAAAATCGCGCTGGAAAACGTCTGGAACAATCTCTGGGTCACGCCGGCCCTGTACGCCGCTTTCGTGAAGTACTTCGACAATCCGTGGGTGATGGCCTACTTTGACATTGGCAACCACGTGAAGTACGCGAAGCCGGAAGAGTACATCTACGCGCTGGGAAACAAGATCGCGAAGTTCCACGTGAAGGACTTCAAACTCAACCTGGACGACCCGGACTGCGGCGGTTTCGGCGGTTTCTGCGAGATCCGCTCCGGGAGCGTGAACTGGCCGGTCGTTCGTCAGGCGATCGAGGACATTGGTTACAGCGGATACATGACGATCGAAGGCGGCAGCGACCCGATCGCGAAGAAGAGCGCCGATCTGGACCTGATCATCGCCGGGAAATGATCTGATTAATAGGCGAGCGGGGGCAGTGATGCCCCCGTAAATCATGACGGCGGCCCGGCCGCCACAGCCCCAGAGGGGCTGTTGACGACGCTGGAAGCGTCGTCCCCGTAATTCTGGAAGTGCCCCCTCTTGAATTAAATCCGATTCGCGGTATAATAGTCTCGAATTTTTTTATTTACTTCCTCTTGACGTGACAGGTGCTTGAAATGGCCGAATCCTTTGAACTTCCAAAACAGTACGACTTTCAAACCGCGTGGGAACGGTGGTACCCCTATTGGGAAGAGAACAAACTTTTCCATAGTACGCCAAACCCGGACAAAAAACCGTTCACGATCGTGATTCCGCCGCCGAACGTCACGGGCGCGCTGCACATGGGGCACGCCCTGAATAATACGTTGCAGGACATTCTCGTCCGCATGAAACGGATGCAGGGCTTCGAGGCGCTCTGGATCCCCGGCACCGACCACGCCGGCATCGCCACGCAGGCCATGGTCGAGAAAAAACTCCGTGAGGAAGAGGGCCTGACCCGCAACGACATCGGGCGCGACGCGATGGTCAAGCGCATCTGGGACTGGAAAGATTCCTTCGAAAAACGCATCATCGGCCAGCTCAAAAAACTCTCCGTCAGCTGCGACTGGGACCGTCTGCGTTTCACGCTCGACCCCGTCTGTGCGCGGGCGGTGCGCAACACGTTCTTCACGTTCTTCGAAAAAGGCCTGATCTACCGCGGCAAGAAACTCGTGAACTGGGACGCCGCCCTTCAGACCGCCGTGAGCGATGATGAGATCAATAACGAAACGCAGGCCGGGCATTTCTGGTACCTGAACTACCCCGTCATCGACCCGCAGCCAGGCGACCTGGAATTCGTGACCGTCGCGACGACCCGTCCGGAAACGATGCTCGGCGATACGTGCGTCGCGTGCCACCCCGAGCCGCGCAAGCAGCTCGACCTTCTGGAGAAGCAGCTCCGTGACGCGCTGGCCGACGCCAAGGACGCCGAGAAAGACGAACTGGAAGCCAAGCTGGAAGCCCTTCTGAAGCGACGCGAGACGCATCTGGAACTCCTCGAAAAACTGGCCGCGATGGCCAAGGCGGGCAAGAAGCTCCTCCTGCCGCTCGCCAACCGTGAAATTCCGCTCGTGGCCGACATTTGGGCGAAACCCGAAATGGGGACCGGCTGCGTGAAAATCACGCCCGCCCACGACCCGAACGACTTTGAAGTGGGCAAACGCACGCGCGTTCCGTTCATCAGTATCATGAAGAAAGACGGGACCCTCGCCGCGGAAGCCAGCGTTTACACGTGGGACGGCAAGAAGTTCACCAACATCACGGCCGACGCGCCCGAATTGAGCCGCACGGTCCCGGAAAAGTACGTCGGGATGAAAATGCTCGACGCCCGTGACCTGATGGTGGCCGATCTGGAAGCCGCCGGCGTGCTGGTGAAGGTCGAAGAACACGAGCATGAAGTCCCGGTCAGTGACCGTTCCAAAACCATCATCGAGCCGTTCCTGAACGACCAGTGGTTCGTCCGCATGGCCGACCTGGCCCAGAGCGCGATGGACGCCGTGACGGACGGCCGCGTGAAGATCTTCCCGGAACGCTACTCCAGGACGTACCTCGACTGGCTCTCCGAAAAGCGCGACTGGCCGATCGGCCGTCAGCTCTGGTGGGGCCACCGCATTCCGATCTGGTACGTCCGCGCGGTGGATGGCTCCGACAAAATGCCCACCGAGGCGGAACTGGCCGCGGCTTTTGCCGGCCGCTCCGACGTCAAATGGGTCTGGGACGAAGAAGGAAAAGAGTGGTGGATCTGCCTGCGTGAAGGGGAAATGAACGCCGACGTGATCCCGGGCTACACGCTCGTGCAGGACGACGACGTGCTCGACACGTGGTTCAGCTCCGCGCTTTGGCCGCACTCGACGCTTGGCTGGCCGGAGCAGTCCGAGGACCTGAAATACTACTACCCGACGAGCGTCCTGATCACGAGCCGCGACATCATCACGCTTTGGGTCGCCCGCATGGTGCTCGCCGGTCTGCAGAACTGCGGCGACATTCCGTTCCCGAACGTCTTCATCCACCCGAAGATCCTCGACAAATACGGGGAAACGATGAGCAAGTCGAAAGGAAACGGCATTGACCCGATCGACGTGATCCAGAAATACGGCGCCGACGCGCTTCGTCTGGGCGTCGCGTGGCTTTCGACCGACTCACAGGACGTGCGTCTTCCGGTCGATTTCGAGTGCCCGCACTGCGGCGAAAAAGTCGAGCAGACGAAAGAAAACCGCATTCGTCCCCGCGTGAAATGCCCGAAGTGCAAGCAGTTCTTCTCGACCCAGTGGGCCAAGAAAGAGGAGGACGTCGCCCTGCCGCGCGGGACGGTCATTTCCGAGCGCTTCGAGATGGGCCGTAACTTCTGCAACAAACTGTGGAACGCCTCGCGCTTCGTGATGATGTACCTGATGGAAGACCTGGATGAAGTTTCCAAACCGGATTACACGCTCCAGCCGGTCGCCGATTCGGAACTCTTCATGGAGGACCGCTGGATCCTGAGCCGGCTCTGCACGATGGCCAAAATGTTCACCGAGGGGCTGGAACGGTACGATTACGCGACGTGCGTCCGGACGCTCTACGACTTCACGTGGGACGAGTTCTGCTCGAACTACATCGAGATCGTGAAGTACCGCCTCCAGACGCCGGAACTCAAAGCGACCGCGAAACGGGTCGTGGCGTACGTGCTCGACGCGCTGCTGAAGCTCTGGCACCCGGTCATTCCGCTCATCACGGAGGAAGTCTGGCACCTGATGGCGAAAGTCGCCCCGAAGCGCGGCCTGACCGCCGAGGATCTGGCCCGCGAGCAGCCGGAAAGCATCGTCCGCGCGCCGTGGTTCGTCGATTTTGCGGGACGCATCAACCCGACGATCGAAGAGCAGTTCGTCGTTTTCCAGGACGTTCTGAAAGCCGTGCGTGAAATCCGCTCGCGTCAGAATGTTCCGGTCAAGCAGGACGTTCAGTTCGTGGTCAAGTGCCCGGACGAAGTGGCCGCGCTGCTGCTTCCGATGAAGCCGTACTTCAGCTCGATGGCTCAGGCGACGCTCGTGGACTGCGGTCCGAACGCCGCGATGCCGGCTCTTTCGTCGAACGCGACCGGTGCGAACTGGGAGCTTGGCGTGAATCTGGAGGGCCTGATCGACGTCGAGGCCGAGCTGAAAAAGAACCGCGCCCAGCGCGACAAGCTGATCGGGTTCATCACCGGCAAGGAGAAGAAACTCTCGAACGAGGCGTTCACCTCGAAAGCCCCGGCCAAAGTCGTGGACGCCGAGCGCGCGTCACTGGCGGACCTGAAGGCCCAACTGGCGGCAGTCGAAGAAGCGATCGCCCGCTTGGAGAAATGAGCAAAACGCCGTCGTTCCGGCGGCACTGAATAAAGAAAAGCGCTGATCGGTCCTTGAATCGATCAGCGCTTTTTTCATCCCAAAAGGAAAATCAGCAGGGAATTCGTTGAGGGTTTACTTCTCCCGCGTTCTGACTTCCTCCACGGCCATTTTGAGGAAATCGTCCAGCGCCATGGTCCCTTCCTTCGCTTTATCCTTCGGCTTGCGGCAGCGGATCGCGACGGTTCCGCTTTCCGCCTCTTTCTCGCCGACGACCAGCATGTACGGGACCTTCGAAAGCTCCGCCTGACGGATCTTGTAGCCGATCTTTTCGTTCCGGAAATCGACTTCGGCCCGCAGACCGGCGGCTTTCAGCGACTCGCAAACGCTCTGCGCGTAGTCGTTGTATTTGTCCGTGACCGGCAAAATGCGGATCTGCTCCGGCGCGATCCAGAGCGGGAAGTCGCCCGCGTATTTCTCGATCAGAAGCGCCAGCGTCCGTTCGTAGCAGCCGAGCGACGTGCGGTGAATGATGTACGGGTTCTTCTTCGTCCCGTCCACGTCCACGTACTCCATCCCGAACTTCTCGGCCAGCATCTGGTCGATCTGGATCGTGATCAGCGTGTCCTCTTTGCCCCAGACGTTCCGAATCTGAATGTCGAGTTTCGGGCCGTAGAACGCCGCCTCGCCGATCCCGACTTTGTAGTTGATCCCCAAATCGTCGAGGATGGTCTTCATCGTGTCCTGCGCTTCGTTCCACTGTTCCGGCGTGCCGATGTACTTCTCACGGTCGTTCGGGTCCCACTGGGAGAACCGGTACGAAACGTCGTCGTACAGGCCGACCGTTTTCAGCATGAAGATCGCCAGCTCCAGGCAGCCGCGGAATTCGTCCTCAAGCTGCGAGGGCGTGCACATCAGGTGACCTTCCGAAATCGTGAACTGGCGGACGCGGATCAGGCCGTGCATCTCGCCGCTGGCCTCGTTCCGGAACAGGGTCGAGGTCTCGTTGTAGCGCAGAGGCAGATCGCGGTACGAACGGGCGCGGTTCAGGTACGCCTGGTACTGGAACGGGCACGTCATCGGGCGCAGGGCGAAAACCTCGTCGTCCTTTTCCTCGTCACCGAGGACGAACATCCCGTCCTTGTAGTGGTCCCAGTGGCCGGAGATTTTGTAAAGGTCGCTCTTGGCCATGAACGGCGTTTTGGTCAGCTGCCAGCCGCGCTTCTGCTCCTCGTCCTCGACGAAACGCTGGAGGATCTGGATCATGCGTGCGCCCTTGGGGAGCATGATCGGGAGCCCCTGGCCGATGTAATCGACCGTCGTGAAGAGTTCCATCTCGCGGCCCAATTTGTTGTGGTCGCGCTTGCGGGCTTCTTCCTGCTGGGCGAGGTAGGCGTTGAGCTGGTCCTTGGCCGGGAACGAAATGCCGTAAATGCGGTGGAGCATCGTGTTCTGGGCGTTTCCTTCCCAGTACGCGCCGGAGGTCTGCGTCAGCTTGACCGCCTTGACCATCCCCGTCGCGAAGAGGTGCGGCCCGGCGCAGAGGTCCACGAATTCGCCCTGGCGGTAGAACGAGATCTCCTCGCCCTCCGGGATGCGCTCGATGAGTTTGACTTTCCACGGCTCGTCCCGCTCGGTCATCAGGGCGATCGCCTCGGCGCGCGGAAGGGTGAAACGCTCCTCTTTCGCGTTTTCGTGGACGATTTTCTGCATTTCCTTCTCGATGGCGCGGAGCATTTCCTCCGTGAATCCGCTCGGCGCGTCGAAATCGTAGTAGAAGCCGGCTTCAATCGCGGGTCCGATCGTCAGTTTGACGTCCGGGTACAGGCGTTTCACGGCCGCGGCCAGAACGTGGGAACTGGTGTGCCAGAAAACCTTTTTGCCTTCTTCATCCTCGAACGTCAAAGGGGTCACGGTCGCTTCCGCCGTTTCCTCGACGGGAGTCGTGAGATCAACGACTTCACCGTTTACTTTGGCCGCAATCACGTTTCTTTCCAGCTTGCCGGAATCCTTCAACACTTCATAAGCAGTTTTCATGGTACACATTCCTGAAAAAAGTACATTTGGGTTTTGTTTCGGCGGACTACTCTTCCGCTCAAACTTTCCATTATACCGATTTTTGCGCTCGTGTCAAGAGGCAAACGGAAAACGGGGGCCTGATTTTCACCGGTTTTACTGTAAATTTTGGAAATCTTCTAAACCCCCGAGGCCATTTCTTACGAGAGATTAAGATAAGGGAGAGTCTGTCTTCCGAGCCTCATTTTTTCAGAGAATCCCATGAAACCAGAAAAAACCGATCCACTCCAGACGCTCGAAAGCCGGATCAAGGCGCTCGAGGAACGTCTCGCGTTTTACGAACACGCAAACGATTCCATCAGCCAGACCGAGTTTGAACTGGAGCGGCGTGTCCGGAAGCTCGAGCAGGAAAACCAGCAGCTCACGGAGGAGATCCGCCGGATGCGCGAGTCCCTGCGCGACCCGTTCAACCCGGGCCTGGAAAAACCTCCACACTATTGAAAAACCTTAAAACTCCTTAAAACTCCTTAATTCAATTAAAAAACCTCAAAATTTCCTCAAATGGTTACTCAAGAACAAATTTCCCGCGCGGGCGTGGTGGGTGCCGGCGGCGCAGGGTTTCCGACCCACGTGAAACTCAACGCCAAGGCCGACACGGTGGTCTGCAACGCCGCGGAATGTGAGCCGCTTCTGCACAAAGACAAAGAAATCCTGCGTCATTTTCCCAGGCAGGTGGTCGCCGGGCTGGACGCCGCACGCGGTCTGGTCGGGGCTGGGCGCGTCGTCATTGGGATCAAGCGCAAGTACGCCGATCTGATCGATCATCTCACGCCGTTCCTCACGGACTCGATGGAAATTTGCCCGCTGGACGACGTGTACCCGGCCGGCGATGAGTTCATCCTCGTGTACGAAACCCTCGGTCGGGTCATTCCGCCGGGGGGGATCCCGATCCAGGTCGGCGCGGTCGTGATGAACGTCGAAACGGCCCTGAACGTCGCGGGAGCCGTCCAGGATGAACCGGTCACGAGCAAATTCCTCACCGTGACGGGCTGCGTGGCGAAGCCGGTTTCGATCCGCGTCCCGCTCGGGGTCACGCTCGCGGAGTGCATCGAGGCGGCCGGCGGAAGCACGATCGACTCCCCCGCGTGCCTGGTCGGTGGCCCGATGATGGGCTACCTGGAGAGCAATCCGACAAACGCCCGCGTGACGAAAACGACCGGCGGGATCATTCTTCTGCCTCAGGACCATCCGCTCGTCGTAAGCATGAGCCGCCCGTGGACGTCGATCACCCGCATCGCGAAATCGGGCTGCGACCAGTGCAGCCACTGCTCGGAAATGTGCCCCCGAAACCTTCTCGGGCATCCGGTCGAGCCGCACAAAGCGATGCGCAGTCTGCTCTTCGGCGCAGACGTTCTGGTCCCCGGCACTCAGTTCTGCAGCGGGTGCAACCTCTGCTCACGGTGCTCGTGCCCGGAGGGTCTGGACCCGCGGAACGTCATGCAGGCGAACCGCCGGAAGTGGGCCGAATCGGGTCAGAAGTGGACCGACCCGACGTTCCACAGAAATCGGGCCGACATGCACATGAAGAATCGCCAGACGCCGATCCCGCGCTTGGTGCGCCGTCTGGGGCTGACGGACTACGACGTTCACGCTGACTGGGACGAGAAGATCTCGGCGCAGATGATGAACTCCCCGATGGTCGCCATTCCCCTGCGCCAGCACATCGGCGCGCCGTGCGAGTGCGTGGTCAAACCGGGCCAGACGGTCAAAGCAGGCGACGTGCTGGGAGTCCCGGCCACAAAAGACGGCAAAACGCAGCTCGGCGCGTCCATTCACGCTTCGATCGACGGGACGGTCGTTTCGGTAGAAAGCGGCGTGGTCACGATCCAGAAATAGAGAAAAAAAGGGCACAAAAATACGGGAGTAATGATTCTTCACTACTCCCGTGTTTTTTTAACGTGCGGTCATTTTTCTCCGCCGGGGCGGTATTCTTCATGCACTTCAGCAGGGGATTCTTCCTCTTCTTTAGGCTTCTGGGGCTTCATCTGTTCCGGCGAGTCATTGTTCCTCACGAATAGTTTGATCCACGGATTCCGTTTCCTAAGCTCCTCCGTCGGGAGAGACGGCTGGCTTTTGAAGAGGTCCTCCGCAGCGCCCGTAATGGGGAAAATCCTCACATCTCCGTTGCACATTCCACAAACCAGTGTATTCTGGAACGTTCGAGGCTCTGCCATGTTCGGGTCAAGCGGGTCATAATAGAAATCATCCGGTTGAGTCCAGTTAACCGCCGCATCGTCTGAGGCCTCGATTACCGCCACCGTATCCTCGAGAGGATCGACGATCCGTGATTTACTCACAGGTTCTCGGTCCTCCGGAAAGACCGTATCCTTTCCCACAATCGCAAGATAATTCGTCAGGTAGTTCGCCGTCTCATCATTAATACTGTGATGGCTCATCGGCGAGCGGAACTCGTGCGGCATTTTCGAGAGCAGCCCGTAATTATCCGGGCCGTCCCAAGGCTGGTTAAGGTCAAACGAATCATAAAGATCCATGTATTTGGGGTTTTTATTATCGTCAAGGAAGTAAGGAAGAATCAACACGCGCCAGCTCAAAAGACGATTCCCGGCTTTATCCATCGTAAACGCGGGCGGGTACGCCTTATTCACACGGTGGTACTCGTCCAGAGCATTGACGATCGCCTTCATACTGTCGATCACTTCTTCACGAACCCGAACGGTACTCGTTTGTTTCAGATAATACTCCATTCCGAGGTAACTGGAACCACAAACCACGACGAGAAACAGAATGCTCCAGAACCAGTAGCGGAAATGAACGGTTTTTTTCCGATGGTGCTGCTTGTGACCTTTACGTTTCAGGAGGAGTACGCCTTCAGGCGGTGCGGTGTGTTTCATGGTTCTGAATCCAGTTTCAACGGTTCCATTAAGTTCGTTTAGGGTGAATTTGCGGCCCTTTCATTCCTGATTCTTAATCGTCAACCTTCTCTTTTTTCTTGAATTTCGACTTTTTTTAACTTTTTTTACGAAAATTTCCTTGACAAACCCACCCCCCGGAATATAATTACTCTTAATGACTTTATTTTGTTCGCTTTTTAAAAGGAACTTTTTTATGAAAAAGCTCGCCCTTGTCATCCTGTTTACGTTCAGTTTTCTGATGACCGCCCGCGCGGAACTGGTCGCCGTGTGGAATTTTGACGGTGAAACCGGTCTGGAAAAGACCGCCGTTGCAAGTAATCCGGGATTCTGGACCGGACTGAAGGACGGTACGTTGAACGTCGCCGATACCACCGGCACCTACGCCACCCGCGTGTTCGACGAGAAACGTCAATCTTATGTCTGGCAGTTCACGCCTGGAGGAGCCAATAAAGGCGCGAACATTTCCCTTGGAACGATCCCCACGCTCGGGAATGATCCAACCTCAACGGAAATGGCTTCCGATTTCACGTACTCTCTCTGGGTGAAAGTAGATAAATCGAAAGATTTTTCCGCCAATGGATATGCTAACAGCGTTATTATCGGGGACCGCAACTCGAGTTCGGCCACCGCAGATCATAACTTTTTCAAAGTGATGACCGGTACCGCCCAGTACTATAATTACAAGAATGGAGGAAGCAGCTGCGGCGTCAATACCGGGATTGCGACGAATACCGATGAATGGCAGTTCTTTACGATCACCAAGGCGGGGAATAAACTCACGACTTACGTCAACGGGGTGCAAAAGGCTTCCGGAACCATCCCGGATGCGGCGTTGAATTCCGTTGCTCTGAAACTCGGCGGTAATTCGGCCACGAATGAAAACTGGCCCGGCTCGATCGACCAGGTGGCGGTCCACAACAGTGCGCTCTCAGTCTCGCAGATCAAGGACGCTTACAGGATCGGCCTGTCCGAAACGATGGCCGCAAAGCGCGCCGCCCAGCAGACCGCCAGCAACGGGAAAATCACCAATCTTTCCGATTTCGACACGACGTCGCAGAGCATAACGAAAGGCCAAACCTGGACGCAGGGGGATGGCTCGGTCACGTGGAACGTGAAAGAGTTCGGCCTTGAAAACCGCAGCGGCGCCTGGCATTCCAACATCGAAGGGGAAATCGTCGGGGCTTCCAATTACGGTACGAACAACAGCGTGCTGAAAATCTCCGGAACGTTCGGCACAAGCACGGATTACCACTGGACCGGCACCGCGCTGCAAAGCTCCACGACGTACGAGGCCACGCCGGAAAATCCGCTCATTTTCAGCATCGACCGCCTTTGCCTGGATTTCTCCAACACGAACGCCCGTTCCAGCATCTGGCTTTTGAAGGACACCAACAACTACATTCATTTCTCCCAGAATACGGAAAACAGTAACCGCTGGACGTACAACGTGAATAATCAGGGCGGCGGAAGCTCGTTCAACTACGATGATGACCTGGGTTTCCACAATATGGCCCTGAAGTATGACGGGACCAACATTTGGATGTACGCCGACGGCAAACTGGTCGGAAAGACGAGCAGCTCCACCTTGGGAAAAGACGTTTACCTCATCATCAACGGCCAGAGCTGGGGAACCAGCGGCACGAACCAGGGCTACGTGAACGTTCTGTTCGACTCGGCGCAGCTGATCCGTCCCGTGGCCGCCCAGACCGAAGTGCCGGTCGTGTGCGATTTCTCCGACGGGACCACCGACGGCTGGAACGTAACGGGCTCCGGCACGGCTTCCGCGAAGATGAGCTCCACAAACAACACAAACAGCGGCTTACTGGGTATTTCAGGCACGGCCAACGCCCAGTGGCCCACGAAGTACGCCCTGGACGGACTGCAAGTCGCGGTGGTGCGTGAATCCCTCGACTTTTCATCCCCCAACACGGAAGGCGGGCTGAAAATTTCGACGCTGGGCGGCGAAGAATACGTCACTGTCTCCCAGCGGGATGACGGCCAGTGGGCACTTGCCTGGGAAGGTCTTACCGTGACCGGTCTGGAAAAAGACGGGACTCCCATCGCGCTCTCCGGGAACTCCGCGGATCTGTACCTGGGTGACTACTTCCAGACGCAGATGCTCATAAGCGCGGAAGCGACCGATACCGGCACGGACATCACGCTGAAACTTGACTCGAACGAGTACACGTTCTCGACGGACTGGGACCCCAAGGCAGTGGTCGCCTCGCTCTATTCCACGGGCACGGACGCGTACGTCGGCTTTGACAATTTCGCGATTGCCGGCAATGAAGTCCCGGAACCGGCCGCGTGGGTGCTCGGCCTGCTCCTGTTCGCGGGGCTCGGCCTGATCCACCGGAAAAAGTAAACCCAAAGAAACACTCAAACAAGGGGCCATTTTCGAACCGTCAGGAAATGGCCCCGCGAGAATCCCCCCTTCCCCCCTTCCCCCCTCCCCCCCTCCTTTCTCCATCTGATTCATTACCATGTGCCACTTCATTCGCTTTTTTCTGATTTTCCCGCTTCTTTGCCTCCCGCTTTGCGCGAAAACCATCGCCTCGGAACCTTACGGTACCTGCGCCCATCTGGCCGGCGGCGAAGAGCACCAACTCATTCCCGCCAACCTGATCAAAATGCGCGAGGCGGGGATCACGTGGGCCCGCGCTGACTTCACGTGGTCCGCGGTCGAGCGTCCGCAGGGCACGTGGCACTTCGAGCATTTGGACTACCTGCTGGACCAGGCCGAGAAGCACGGGATCACGATCCTCCCGATCCTCGACTACACGACCAGCTGGGCCACCCCGTCCCACGAGCATCCGGAAGAGTGGCTCGGGTACGTGCGCCAGGTCGTGACGCGCTACAAAGACCGAATCCGCTGCTGGGAGGTCTGGAACGAGGAAAATCTCAAAGGTTTCTGGAAGGTTGACCCCAGTCCGGAGGATTACGCGCAGTTCCTCAAAATCACGTACGAGGAGATCAAGAAAATCGACCCGGATCTGGTCGTCGTGTACGGCGGTCTGGCGGGCGTTCCGGCCGAGTATTACGAAAAGTCGCTGAAAGCCGGCGCCGGGAAGTACTTCGACGTCATTAATATTCACCCGTACCGCGGGGGGCTGACGTCCTTTTCGGCCGTGGAAAAGTTCCTCGGCGACATTCAGAAGTTCCACGACCTGACCGTTCAGTACACCGGCGCGGATAAACCGTGCTGGATCACGGAAATGGGCTGGGCCACGCCGCCGGTTTTGGGGCGAAATCTCAAGGCGTTTCTGGAGGGCGCGCTGAAAAAGTGCTTCCCGGACGGCATAAACGGCCCGATTTGCGTCGTGTGCGACGGGAATTACCCGCCGTCCTTCGGGATCGACGCGCCGACGTGGAAAAACCTCCTCCCGGCCGGCTCGCAAGTGGAAATTCTTACGCTCCCCATGCTCAAGGGGCTGGACCCGAAAACTCGCCCGGCGCTGATTCTTCCACCGAGTGAATGCTTTCCGACGCCGCTGGCGGACGATCTTCGCGCGTATGTGCGGGACGGCGGGACGCTGATCCTCACGGGCGGCGTGCCGTTCTACTACGCCATGGCGCCGACCGAGACGGGCGTTTGGGACCGGCCCAAAAATCCGTATGCCGGGATCCCGCTGGCCAATTCTTTCCGCGTCCACTGGATCGCGTGGTGGACCGAAAAAGGCACGCCGGAGCATACTGCCCTGAAATTCGCCCCGGACGCCGCGGACGCGCTGGCCGCTTACCCGATCACCAAGATGCAGGGGTCGCGCTTCTTCACGGAAGCCAAGCTGCAAGAGGGCGACTCGTTCGAACCGCTTCTCATCCCGACCGACGCGAAATGGACGGACGGCCCGAAGAAAGACGCGGCATTCAACGCTCCAGCCGCCGCGATTTACCGGTTCGGAAGCGACTGGAAGGGAAAAATCGTCGTGAGCGCCGTCATGGGCGACGCCATCGCGAACACCAACCGGTGCGTGCCGGAAAACCAGGGGATCTTCCTCAGCCAAGCCATTCTGCTCGCGCTTTCCAACGGCGTAGAGCGTTACTTCTGCTACGAGTTCCAGGCGCCCGAGCGTGATGATGTGGACCCCGAGTCGCACTTCGGGATCACCCACCGCGACCTGAGCCCAAAATCCGGCTACATCGCGTACAAGACGCTGACCGCGGCACGTCCCGCCGGTTCCGTTGACCTCAAAGGTGAACTCTTCCTGGACGAAAACCGCCTTTGCGTCCTTTCGTGGAAACGCCCCGACGGAAAAACCGGCTACGCCGTCTGGGCGCCGGGCCTTCCGCGCGAGTACGACGTGAAGATCCTCGCCGGGACCGTGACCGAATCGTTCAATTACCTCGGCGACGAGGTGAAAGTCTCCGACCGAATGGAATTCCGGCCGGGCATTACGTACTTCATTGGAAAGGATCTGAAAATCAGGATTCAGTAATAATTTTTTCTCACCTTCAAATTTTGGAAAGGATTTCCTATGAACCACCTGAAATCAGTCAAAATTCTGATTCTTCTGCTCGTTTTCTGCGCCGTCAGCGCGCTCGCGCAGGAGCGCCGGGCCATCCCGCCGTCCGACTCCGCCCCGGAGGACTGGACGCGCATCCCGTTCCAGGACTGGCGGCCTGAGTTCGTCCCAACCGACGCCGAAAAGGCGCAGGGATTTGCGCTTTTCACCCGTCCGCTGGTGGACGCCGTGTACCCGGAATCCCGCCCCGGGGCCGACGAGCGTTTTGAAAAGCTGGCGTTTTTCGCCGCCGGCGACCAGTTCCAGACGCTGAATTTCGCGGTTTACCCGCTTCAGGACCTCAAGGGACTGCGCGTCAACGCCGGGAAATTCGCGCTTCAGAACGACCCGGCCGCGGTCTTTCCGGCGGAGAACATTCAGATCCGCCTGGTGACGTACCGCGACATTCGCTACCCGCAGTACTCTTCCAAAACGATGCAGTACCGCGTTCTGCCCGAGTACATGCAGGACGTGACGGTCACGGACGCGCCGGCGCTCGAACCTCAGCGCTACTTCATCACGTTCAAAGTCCCGAAGGGGACGAAACCAGGCGTTTACGCCGGGAACGTGACCGTTTCGGTCGATGATTCGGGCAAATCCGTGAACGTCCCGGTCGAGCTGAAAGTCCTCGGCTTCGACCTTCTGAAAGACCCGAAGAAACACTACGGCGCGTACTACTACGCTCCGCTGCAGGCCGACGGAAGGACGTGGGACAAAGAGGCGATGGAGCGCGAATTCGCCACGATGCGCGACTACGGTTTCACCCGCAGCCCGGTTTACGTCGTGAAGTACACCGATAACGAGGACGACCCGTTCGTCTTCCCGGAACTTGATTTCTGGCTCGGCCTGATGAAGAAAAACGGGATGGAAGGCCCCATTCCGGTCATCGGCGGCAGTCCCACGTGGATCGCGTCCAAATTCGGCGGAAAATTCGGGAAGCACATTCAGATCGAGCAAATGCCCAGCCCGGACTTTTGGCCGTACCTCGCCGGTCTGTGCAAGAAACTGAAGGAAAAGGTGGACGCTCTGCCGGAAGGCACGCCCAAGATGGTTTTCGGACCGCTGGATGAGATCTCGTCCGAGTCCTCCGAATTCGGAACCGGCGTTTACAAAGCGTTCCACGACGCGGGTCTGACCACCTACACGACGATGGAACCGATGAACCGGTCCTTCCCGGAATACGATTCCTGCGTCGATATTTTCGCGAGCCAGGTTTACCTGCCGCTCTACGACGAAATCCAGAAACGGCACAAGCAGGAATATTGGTGCTACCCGAACCACAATTCATACGAGCGCAAGGACATGGTGATCATGTGCAAGGGCGGCCGCATGACGTACGGTTTCGGAATGTGGCGCAGCGGTTTTGACTTCCTGCTCCCGTGGATCTGGCGCAACCGGAACCCCGACCACTTCAACCTGAACAGTTCGGGCGGCGCGAACATTTTCAACCCCGAAACCGGCGAAATGATCATGGGGACGTACTGGGAATGCTTCCGCGAGGGGATCTACGACCTGCGCTACCTGTACACGCTGGAAAACGCGATCGTTCAGCGTGAAGGCTCGCAAGACGCGAAACTCAACGCCGAGATCAAAAAGTCCCGCGACCTGCTGCAGGAGATTTGGGACTCCATCATCGTGAAGGAGAAATACCTGAACCGCGACCTCTGGGATTCGCCGCGCTTTGACGAATACCGTGAACGGATCGCGAACCAGATCGTGGCCCTTTACGAGTACCCGCCGGTGAACCCGGACGCGGTCGCTCCGTCGGTCATCATCGAGCCGCGCGTGATCCCGTACGTGGACCCGTTCCAGGCCGCCTGCGAAAAAGCGGAAGCAGAAGGGACGATGAAAACCGCCTCGATCAAGCCCGAGCACTGCGCCCGTTCCGAACAGGAAGCTGAAGTCAAAGTCGTGGAAGGGGCCGACCGTCCCGCCGGCGCGCAGTCGGATAAACTCGCGCTTTTGACCATCACGATCGACAAAACGCACGACGGCTCCTCCGGCAACGGCCTGTACCCGTCTGGCTGGCCGGCGCTGGGAGGCTACCTGACCGAGAACGTCTGGAAAGATCTGGAAGCCGAAAACGGCGGCCAGCCCATCACGGTGAAGGGGATGCGCCTGCGTCTGTTCATCGAGTCGAACCGGACGAAAAATCCCGACAAAACGCCGATCCACGTCGGGATCCAGCCGGGGTCTTACGCCTTCAACTGCCCGGCCGAGCTGAAGCAGGGCGAGTGGCACACGATCTACGTCCCACTTGAAAACGCCGGCTACGAAGGCATGCCGAAGGCGGACGGGATCCCGCGCTCCGTGCGGCTGACGATCACCGAATCGAACCATGAAGACGGCGACGTGATCAAGATCTACTTCGACGACATTTCGTTCATTTGGTCGCTTTAAGTTTTAATTCTCCGGGAGGAGTGCGCCTGCGTTCCTCCCTTTCCTCCCCACCTTTCCTCATTCATTGATGATTAAAATGAAACTTTACACGAAACTTTCTCTGGGTTTGATTTTTACCCTTTCTTTCGTTCTGGCCGCCGTGGGGTCCCCGTCCAATATGGCGTCGGGGCCGGAACTGGACGCTGAACTGACCGCCCGCGCGAAGGAACTCGCTCCGATGCTTTCGGACCATTTCTGCGTCCTGCCCGGCATTGAGGACCGCGCCTTCTGGGAGGGCGGCGTCATGGAAACCCAAGGCCCGAACCTCGTCCGCCAGGCCGAAAAGGACCTGAAAGAGCCGGTCATGCAGATCCCCGACGAGCTTTACCTCGAGTTCAGCCAGAACGGAAACCGCACGAACTACCAGAACGCGCTGAGCAGACGCAACGCACCGCTTGGCCGACTCGTCATGGCCGAGTGCTACGAGAACAAAGGCCGGTTCATCCCGCGCATCGAGGAGCACCTGCGGGCCTATTTCGCCGACAAAAGCTGGACGCTCCCGGCGCACGATTCCAGCCTGAACGACTTCAACGGCAAAGAAACGATCATCGACCTGGTTTCCAGCGCGACCGCGTGGCACCTCGCCACGGTCGGGGCCATTCTGGGAGATAAACTCTCGCCGGAGGTCCGCGCCGAGCTGAAAGCCCAGCTGAACGACCGCTGCTACGAGCCGTTCCGCCAGCACATCCGCACCGGCCAGCCGAAATACTGGTGGGTCCGGAACATCAACAACTGGAACGCCGTTTGCCTCGCCGGAGTCGCCGGCGCCGCGTTGACCGGCATTGAGTCGAAAGAAGAACGCGCCTGGTTCCTCGCCGCCGCGGAAAAATTCATCCAGAACTCGAACGAAGGCTACACGGCCGACGGCTACTGCACCGAAGGCGTGGGTTACTGGTGCTACGGCTTCGGAAACCACATTCGACTCTCCGAGACGGTCCGCCGTGCAACGAACGGCAAAATTCAGATCCTGAACCAGGAAAAACTCCGCACGGTCGCCATTTACGGCTTTACGATCTCGATCCTGCCCGGCATCGCGCCGAGCTTCGCCGACTGCGGGATGAACGCGAGCCCGAGCCACTACCTCCTCGCGTTCCTGAACCGCTACTACGGCTTCCACCTGGACGGCTACGACTATGCGCTGCCGGTCTTCTCGCACAATCTGGTCGATTTCGGGATTTTCGGCACGAATCTGCCCCCGCTCCCCGCGGCAAATGAACCCGGCATGGCGACGGTCGGCGGCGGAACGCCCGCCATTGGAAACCGCACGTGGTTCGACTCGGCCGGGATCATGATCTACCGGCCCGAGGGGTGGAAATCGGCGCTCGGAAACCTCCAGAACGGCAAAGAAACCGCGGCCGCGGTGAAGGCGCTCGACGGCTTCGCGTGCGCCATGAAGGGCGGGTCGAACGGTGAGGCGCACAACCATAACGACGTGGGCGCGTACGTCCTGGTTTACCACCGCACGTTCCCGGCGCTCGATCTGGGCGGCGAGGTTTACACTCGCCGGACGTTCAGCCGCGAGCGGTACGTCAGCGACGTGCTGAACTCATGGGGCCATAACGTCCCGGTGGTCGCCGGCCAGCTCCAGAAACCCGGCGCGAAATACAAAGCCACGGTTCTGGACGTCACCTCGACGCCCGAGACCGAGTCGCTCAAACTCGACATTGCGGCGGCTTACGACGTTCCGGAAGTCGAGGCGCTGACGCGCGAATTCGTGTACCATCGCGACAAAGTCCGGTTCACGGTCAAAGACGCGGTGAAATTCACCTCGCCGCAGAAGTTCGAGACCGCGCTGGTCACGATCCAGAGCTGGAAACGCGAAGGGAACGCCGTGATCTTCGGCGAGGGGGCCGACGCCGTCCGCGCGGAGATCGAAGTCACGGCCGATGGCAAACCTTCCGCCGACTGGACGATCACTGAGGGGACGTACGAAGCCGACTTTTCCGCGAATAAAATCGCCCGCCGGTTGGGGATCGTCCTCAACGGCGAAGTGAAAGAAGCGACCGTCACGGTGACGTACCGGCCGGAATAAATGCGGAATGCGATTTAAAGCCTCCCTCCTTGAGGGGGGTGGCGCGTTAGCGCCGGGGGGAGTTGATCGGCACGGTCACCAACTCCCCCAGTCTCGCTCCGCGAGCCTGCCCCCTCAATGAGGGGGCCTTTAAAATTTTCTCAAATTTTCTCTTTTTTTTCTTAAAATTTCATTTTTACGGAAAAATTTCGTTGACAAACGGCCTCACCCACGTATAATGTAATAAATGATAGTTTAGATTTTGGGGAGGTTTCGTATGTTCCGAGTTCCAACACACAACACCCGGCAAGGGTTCACACTGGTCGAGCTTCTGGTGGTCATCGCGATCATCGGGATGCTGGTCGGTCTTTTGCTTCCGGCGGTCCAGCAGGCTCGTGAGGCCGCGCGTAATATGCAGTGTTCGAACAACCTGAAGCAGTTCGGTCTGGGGGCGCAAAACCACCTTTCCAGCATGAAATGCTTCACAAGCGGCGGCTGGAATTACAAGCAGCCCGGCGTCCCGGAAAACGGCCTGGGAATGAATCAACCCGGCGGCTGGGCGTACAGCATGCTCCCGTTCATGGAGCAAAACGCCCTGTTCCAGCTTGGGAACGGGGACTCGGACAACGGTACAGCCCTTCAGACCCGCCTGGCGACCCCTCTGAGTTACATGTACTGCCCGTCACGCCGCGCCCCCAAAGTTTACCCGCACAAGGGAAGCGCCCCGCTGACCAAAAAGGGAAGTTCCCTCTCCGTTACGGAAACCATCAAGAGCGATTACGCCGCCTGCATGGGCTGTGAAATCAAAAACACCAATAACGACCACTACTTCAGCCAGAGCGACGTCACGGTCGTCACCAATGCCCAGGTCCGCAACGAAAACTCCTCCACCTCGCAGTTCTTCTCAGGGATGATTTTTGCCGTGAGTGCTGTAACGGACGGCGAGGTTCGCGACGGCATGTCCAACACGTATCTGATCGGCGAAAAGTGCATGAACGCCAACTGCTACGAGGATGGCTCGGAAGGCTCCGACAATGAAGCGGGATACTGCGGCCACGGAAACGACAATTACCGCGGTGCGATCGACGGGTACAGCAACAACCTGGTTTACCAGGACCGGGCGGGCTACCAGCGCTACCTGGCCTTTGGAAGCGTCCACGCCGGCTCGACGAACATGGTCCTGGCCGATGCGAGCGTTCATAAAATTTCCTACTCGATCGATTTTGCCGTCCATTACTGCCTCGCCAACCGGCGCGACGGCGGCATGTACAACGGGAGCAACGTCCAGGTGACCCTCGAGTGAACCACCTTTTTTAACGAATTTTAACGAATTTCAAGTCCGCGGCCTAATAACCGCCTCCTTTTTACCATAAACGAATCATGAAACGTTCAAACAGCCTTTCGAGTTTTGCTTTCCTGCTGGTTTTCGTGGGGATCGCCCTTTTCACGACTCAAGCCGATGCGCGTGGGGTCCAGGTTTACGACGGAACGGGCCAGCGTCCGGCGTCCGCCGACGGAGGCAGTTTCGTCAATGGAGACGACGTTGAGATCCGGGCCAACACGAACTGCGCGTGGCTTTACCTTAATAATAACGCTGCCCCGTCGTACTGGAGCAACAACGTCTCCATCCTTGGCACGGGTTTCAACTCGGAACAGGGCGGCGCGCTGCGTTTCGGCCAGGGAGTCACGAACAACACGAACGAGATGATTTTGACGGGCAACGTCACGTTCCTCGGCAATGCCACCATTGGCGTACAGGCCGCAAACCCTGACGCAAAAGGCATCATCACCGGCCAGCTGAAGATCGACAGTTCGCTGCTCGACCCGGAAACCGGCGTCTTGACCACGCCGTTCGAATTCCTCTACCGCGGCAGATACGCTGCGTCAACAGCAGGAACAAATGACCAAACCGGTACATTGATCCTGACGGCCGACAATGATTCCTTCATCGCTCCCATCCGCGTCGGTTCCGGCACGCTCCAGCTCGGCTACATCAAAACCGTCACGGCTAACGGCTACGAGTGGGTCGATGATGGCGCCGGCGGCGAGACGTACCAGCAGCACAACTCCCGCCAGTTCGTCTTTGACGGTTCCACCGGCTCGATCGCTGCGCCGACCATTGAACTCACGTCCGTTTTCAACACGAGCACGGACTTCCCGACGCTCAAATTCCAGCGCTCCGGCGAAGTGACCGTCAACAACGCGATCACCGGAAACGGCAAAGTCGTGTTTGACGGCACCGCGACGTACAAGCTCGGCGAAACCGGCTCGCTCGACGCGGGTCTGACCTCGGTGACGGTCAACGCGGGCGCGACGCTCGTGAACAACCGGCACTTCGCCACCACCAACACGTGGGACTTTGACCACGCGGTTTCCGGCGACGGTTTCTACCAGGTCGGTTACTCGGACCAGACCGATATTCTGTCCTCGAACACACGAATGACGCTTTATTATAATGACGTAAATCCACGGCCCATCAGTAACTTTACGGGCGTTTACGTTTTTTCTGACGGCTTCCGTTACAATCTTTCCCAGGACTGGAACACTTCGACCAAAGGTTACTCCCTCGGCGCGACGGATTTCGGCCAGATCTGGGTTCAAAATGCCGCGAAATACACCGGCGACATGTACCTCAAGGGGACCGGCTGGTCCACGAGTGAATACCGCGGCGCGCTTCGTTTCGCGGGAAATTACTCTGACCTGAATGCAACGACCAACATGACGGCGACCTTCGGGAACATTTACCTGATGGGCGACGCCCGGGTCACCCTCCACGCCGACAAAGCGACGGTCGCGCACATCGACTCCGACATTAAAAACTACGGCGATGGCAGCTACACGCTGGAAGTCGCGAAGAGTGTTGACGGCAGTAAACTTTACTTTACCGGTTCGAGCGAAGTCAACCTGAAACTCGCCGACAATACGAAGTTCCAGGTCGGCTACATCGGCACGCTCGACGGCAAGACCTACGACGGCACGCAGGGGGCGCTCGGCACCGGTTCCGTCACGGTCGGTTCTTCCTCCACGCTCATTTTCATGCGTTCCGATGCGGTCGCCCTGAATAACAGCTCGATCGCGAACAGCGGCAACATCATCTTCGACGGCGGCGGGCAGTACACCACGAACGTCCAGATCGCCGGCGGCGCCGTGGAGATCAAGGAAGGGACGAAACTCACCACGACCAAGGGGATCACCTCGTCCATCAAAGGCGCGGGCACGCTGCAGGTGAACAATCCGAGCGGCGCGACGACCATGCCGTCCCTCACCTACAATAATTTCACCGGAACCGTGATCGCCGGCCGGGAATACCGCTACAGCCCCGCGACAAACACGGCCTACGACGTGGGCGCAGCGGATTCCGGTCAGCTCTGGCTCACCTCCCTGGCGGATTACAAACAGGCAAACGTTTACCTCTCCGGCACCGGCTGGGGTGGCGGTGAGCGTTTCGGCGCGCTCCGCATGGCGGGGGGTGGAAGCGCCACCTCGATGCCAAACGTCACCGGAACGACGCACCTGCTGGGGGACACGAACATCAGTTCCCGTAACGGGGATAACGCCACGTACGGAATGATCTCCGGCAACATCGACGGCGGAAGCTACACGCTGACCGTGGACTCCAAAGGGGTTCACGCGGTCGCACCCGCCAGCACGACGATCCTGACCGGTACGAATACGTACGGCGCGACGAACGTGAACAATAATGACACGCTGGTCATCGGCTGGATCGGGACCGTCAACGGCAAAGAGTACGACGGTTCCACTGGTACGCTCGGCACGGGCGACGTGACCGTGGCGCAAAACGCCAAGCTGAAGTTCAACCGCTCGGGCGACGTGACGATCACCAACGCGCTGGGCGGGACCGGGTCGGTCATTTTCGACGGCACGGCCTCGTACACCGTGGACCCGAACAAACTCGGCTCGACGCTCTCTTCGGTCCAGGTCGGGGAGAACAGCACGCTGGTCCTCGCGGGTGAAATCAGCTCCGGCGACTTTTCCAAAAATATTACGCTCACGAACCCATCGAACCCGATCCAGGTTTCCGGCTCGAAGATCAACGTGACGCTCAGCGACGACAATCTGACGGCCCCAAGCCTGACGTTCGAGAACGACCTGAATTTCACGGGCGATAACACGATCAACATCAATCTGGAGGACGGTTTCACCCCGCAAATGGGCGAGACGTACTTCCTCTTTACCGGCACGGACAACACGATGAACAGCATCGACCTCGCCTCCCTGCAGACGGTTTCGCCTGAACTTCCGACCTCCATGTTCTGGAGCTACAGCATCGAGAGCCTGACCAACGGCGGCCTGGCGCTTGCCGCGAGCATGGGCGTTCCGGAACCCGCGACGTGGATCCTGCTCGTGTTCGGCTCGTTCTTCATGCTGCTCCGCGGGGCTCACGTCCGCCGCGCCGCCCGCTGAAAAACGTTAATTCAAATTCAGTCCAATCATCATTAAAAAATGAAACGATCCCTCCTTTTTTTGGTTTTTCTTCTTTTGCTAGTCCCATTCCTTCAGGCGCGCGAAGCGTCTGAGGTTTGGGACCTGGAAACGCTCAAAAAAGCCCCCGAGGCGCAGTGGAGCGAAAACCTTCCGTCTGATGAATCGGTCGTCGTGCAGAAAGTCTGGTACGCCGGCGAACCGTACCAGGGCCACCCGACCCGCGTCTTTGCGTTCGTCGCGCATCCCAAGGGGGACGGTCCTTTCCCGGGGATCGTTCTGGTGCATGGCGGCGGCGGAACGGCGTTCCGAAGCTGGGTCGAAAGCTGGGCGAAACGCGGCTACGCGGCCATCGCGATGGACCTGGCCGGAATGGAAGTCTTGGACGACGGCGCCCGAAAGCCGCTTGAAGACGGCGGCCCGGATCAGAGCGACGACACGAAATTCCGCTTCTTCGAGGAGAAAGACTACCGCGAAATGTGGACGTACCACGCCATCGCGGACATTGTGCGCGCACACTCACTGCTCGACTCGCTTCCTTACGTCGATCCGAACCGCACGGCCGCGACCGGGATCAGCTGGGGTGGCTACCTGACCTCCATGCTCGGCGGGATCGATGATCGTTTCCAGGTCATCGTGCCCGTGTACGGCTGCGGGAACCTCGAGAAAAACAGCGTCTGGACGCCGCGAATGGGCGCGATCCCCTGGCCGGGCGTTCAGCATTGGAACGACTTTTTCGACCCGCTGCGGTACTGCTGGAACGCAAAATGCCGCGTCTTTTTCGTGGCCGGGACCGATGATTTCGCGTACCCGCTCGACATTCACTGGGACACTTACTCGCGGGTGAAGAACGCCGACGTCCGGCTTCAGGTGCACATGCCGCACGGCCACGCGCCGGCTGGCGATCCGCCGGAAGTTCTGGCGTACATCAACTCGGTCCTTTGCGGCGGGCCGGAACTTCCGTGCCTCGGCCAGCTCAAATGGGAACGCGCCGCGGACGGGACGATCCAGGTTTCCGCCCCGATCAAGACCAACGCCGGAGCCGCGAAAACCGCGAAACTTCACTACTCGACCGACCTTGGCGGGTACGTCGATGGCAAATGGTCGGTCCGCGAGTGGCTGGAACTCCCCGCAGCAGTCGATCCCGAAAAGAAACTCGTGACGGCCGTGATCCCGCAGGAGATCGCCTCGAAAAACCCGCTGCGCATTTACCTGGACGTTCAGACCGCCGAGGGCCTGATGGTTTCCTCGCACTACGAGGTCTGCAAGCCGGTCCAGAAGCCGAATTTCGCCAAAATGCCGGAAAACGGGGTTTTGCTCTTCGGGCGTGACGCCGACGGGAACCTCGTGAACCGCTTCCGCGACATGAGCGGCGCGCCCGCGAACTGGCCGGTCGAAAATGACGAGCTGATCTCCACGGCGAAAAACGGGATCAACCACGTTCATTCCGACGTCGACTTCCGCGACGCGCAGATCCACGTGGAATTCCAGACCCCGCGCGGCCGTGACGGCAACTCGGGCCTTTACATTCACGGGCTTTACGAGATGCAGGTCATTAATTCCCAGGGCGCGCACGACGTGAACTGCCACGATGCCGGCGCATTTTACCTTTTCAACGCGCCGCAAACGCTGGCGGGCCTCGGCGGGGGTGAGTGGCAGTCGTACGACGTGACGTACCACGCGCCGCGCCGTGACGAGTCGGGCAAAATCGTTCAAAAGGGCCGCATGACCGCGTACCTGAACGGGATCCTCGTCCAGGACGAGTTTGAGTTTGACGAGCCGCGTTCCCAGTGGACCCCGCTGCGCCGCCAGACGACGGATTGCGTCAAGCAGATGCGGGAGCGGCAGCAAAAAACCGGTTTCGCGCCGCTTTTCCTTCAGGACCACGGAAACCCGACCCGGTTCCGGAACATCTGGATCGTGCCGCTGGACGAATGAGGCCGCTTTCCTTAACCCATTTTCAAACGAATCAGGAGGGCCGACGCTGAACCTTTTGATTCGTTTTTGACTGAAATGAGAATTTTCCCTTTGATTTTTCTGTTCCTCGCTTCCGTCTGCTTCGCGCAGAGCACGGCCGAGCTTCAGCCCCGCATGGTCAAGATCTACGGCGCCGGCGGCTTCGCCGAGATGGAGGAGTACCAGTCCGGCTTCCTGATTTCGGCGGACGGCCTGATCGCCACCGTTTTCAGCCCGGTTTTGAACACCGACACGATCGACTGCGTTCTTTCGGACGGGTCCCGCTACAAGGCCGAGCTTCTGGGCGTCGAGCCGATCCAGGAGATCGCGCTTTTGAAGATCGAGCGCACCACGCCGTTCCCGTTCTTCGACCTGGCGGCGGCCGCGGCCCGAACCAAAGACCAGACGCTCGACGGGACGCCGATCCTCGCGCTGAGCAACCTTTTCAACGTCGCGGTCGGGAACGAACCGGTCTCGGTCCAGGCGGGGGTCATTTCCGGAACGACCCAACTTGAGGCCACGCGCCGTGCGTTTGCCACGCGGTACCACGGCCCGGTTTACATTCTGGACGTGACGACGAACAATCCGGGCGCGGCGGGCGGCGCCCTCGTCTCGGCCGACGGCAAAGACCTCCTCGGGATCCTCGGCAAAGAACTGCAAAACTCCCGGACCGGCTGCTGGCTTAATTTCGCGCTTCCCGCTTACGTCCTTCAGGAGGGGATCCAGAAGATCCAGTCCGGCGAGGCGCAAACCACCGCAGCTTTGGCCCTGGCGGACGCAAGCGACAGAAAGAAGCCCGAAAAGTCGGTCACGCTGGAAATGCTGGGGCTGGTCATGGTCCCGGAACTGGTCGCACGGACGCCGGCGTTCATCGACTTCGTCCGGCCGGATTCCCGCTGCGCACGCGCGGACCTAAAGGCGGACGACCTGATCCTCTACGTAAACGGCCGCCTGATCCAGTCCCTGAGCGACCTGGACTCCGAGCTGAATTACATCGATTTCGAGGATCCGATCCGCGTGACCATCCTGCGGGGCGAAGAAATTTTGGAAAAAGAGGTAAAATGACCGGGGCCCCCCTTGAAGTTTTTCGAAAAATCGGGTAGGCTGAAGAAATCAATTCACGAAGGAATTCCTTCCCCGTAAATCCAGGATCCTAACTAAATTTTCAGGAGTTTTTTATGAATCGTCGTACCGTCCTCAAATCGCTTGCCGTGCTGGCCGCGGCGGGCGCCCTGCCCATTCCGTCCGCTTTTGCTGAGGCGAAGAAATACGGTTTCAAGCAGTCCGCGTGCCTTTGGTGCTACAACGGCTGGATGAACAAGAACAACGTTTCGCTCGACCAGTTCTGCGAAGCCGCCGCCAAAATCGGCATTAAATCCCTGGAACTCACCGGCGAGGGCCAGTGGGAAACGATGAAAAAGTACGGACTGTGCTGCGCCATGATCGGCTCGCCGATGGGCATCACCCGCGGCTTCAACCACACCCAGTACCACGAAGAACTGATCGTCAAGACGAAAGAGTGCGTCGACAAGGCCGTCAAGTGGGGTTTCCCGAACGTGATCACCATGTCCGGCAACTGCGAGGGAATGGGCAAAGAAGAAGGCATGGCCAACTGCATCAAGGGCCTGAAAGAAGTCGTGCAGTACGCCGAGAAAAACGGGATCGTCCTCTGCATGGAGCTGCTCAACAGCCACGGGCACAAAGATTACATGTGCGACGAGACCAAGTGGGCGGTGGATCTGGTCCACGCGATCGACTCGCCGTCGTTCAAGATCCTGTACGACATTTTCCACGCCCGCGAGATGGGCGAAGACCCGATCAAAGACATTCGCGAGCACCACGACTGCTGGGGCCACTACCACACCGGCGGCTGGCCGGGCCGCGCTGAGATCGACCTGGCGAGCCAGCAGCTCGACTACGGCCAGATCATGCGTGAAATTGCCGAGACGAACTACAAGGGCTGGATCGGCCAGGAATTCGTTCCGCGCCGCGATGGTCTGAAGAGCCTCGCGGAAGCGTACGCGATCTGCGACGTCTGAGCCTTTCACCCACGGGGACGACGCTTCCAGCTTCGTCGATCCGGAGGGCCGGCGTCCCGCCGGTCAAGTTAATAACCGGTGAAATGGGAAAGGCAAAAAATATTTACTTGAACGGCGGGATGCCGCTGGCGAGCGGGGTCAGTAATGACCCCGTAATTTCTGGCGTAATTAACTTGACCGGCGAGGACGCCGGCCCTCCGGATCTGGAAAACGAATACTGAGACGATTCTGGAAGCCTCCTCTCCGCAAAGACTCTCGTCCGACTCTGACCTTTTTAACGATTTTTTCTACTTTTTTTGGATTTTTTTGTATTTTTTTCTCCCGAGACTTGATATTTGGCACAAAGTGGTATAAAATATACTGTATGTAAATATGTTCTGTGTTGATGAGGTCCAACCTTTTTGCCGCAGAATCATGAGTAACCGTTCAAAATACCGGTCGAGTCCGAAATTTATATACCGGAGAATTAAAATGCTTAAATTCACCAAGTCCTTTTTCGCGTTCCTTGCCCTTGCGGCGTTGGCCGTCCCGGCTTATTCCGTGACGATCGATACCGAGCAGACTTTTGACACGTCACCCGCGTGGGGGGAAAACGTCTTTATTACGGAAACCGGCAAAGTGACCCTCGGTCAGGACGTGCTAATCGGCCAGACGACGAACATCACGATCGACATCGCGACGGGCGGGTCCCTCACTTCGAACAACACAAAAACCGGTAACCATGACGCCAACAACTCCTTAATCAATGCCAATGGCGCATCCCTCCTCTTCACCGGCGGCGGTACGTTCATCAAGACCGGCACCGGCTCGCTGGCGATGCAAAGCGCGGGCTACACGGGTGGCGGTGACTATAATTTCAGCGTCAAATTCGCTTTTTCCGATGGCGCGTTGATCGACATTCAGCAGGGTACACTGCGCAACGGCGGCTGGAACCAGCAGAACTGGGGTTCAAACCAGGCCGACCTGCAAATCGCTTCCGGCGCCAATCTTGACCTTTGGGATGGGTCGGGCATGACGATCGACTCTCTCGTCGGAGCCGGTACGGTCATCATGGGGCAGACCGGTACGCGAGTCCTTACGATTGGTTCCGCCGGTTCTACCTGGTCGGGAGGAATTCCTGAATTTTCCGGAAGTACCACCACCGATGCGGCCAAGGCGCTTCTGATCGGTCTGAATAAAACCGGCACCGGGACGCAGATCCTCTCCGGGACCTGGACCGGCGGAGGCGGATTCACCGTTTCCGGCGGCACGCTCCAAATCGGTAACGGAACGACCGGTAAAGTCAACACCGGTTCCGCCGTTTCCATTGCGGACGGAGCGTCTTTGGTCTTCGATACCGACGAGGCGTCCACCCTTTCCGGCGTGGTCAGCGGCTCCGGAAACCTGACCGTTACGAACGGTACCGTCTCCCTGACGAACACGGGGAACACGTTCAACGGCTACTGGACCATCGGCCCGGGCGGCAAGCTCGATTCGGCCGTCAAACTCGACATGAGCAAGGGCTCCATCGCGGAAGGCGCCGAGTTCTACATGTACGTCAACGACGCCGACACGGCCAACGCCTACACGAGCACCGAGTTCAGCGACCTGCGCGTCCTGAGCACCGGAACCGTCGGGCTCGCGACGCCCGCTTCGAAAACGGTCGCGGCTTCTGCGGCAACGATCCTCTCGACGAATACCCCGCTGAACAAGAAAGGCGCCGGCACGTTCCAGCTCACGGAGGCCGCGCCTGATACGTTCACTTCTCCGATCAACGTCCATGAAGGCGCCATCTCGCTGGGCAACGGCACGACCGCGGCCACCATCAACGCCGCCTCGGACATCACGGTGGACGCTGGCGCCCAGTTCATCTTTGACGAAGGCGCGGGGACGAACACCGTCCTGATGAACAAGATCACCGGTGACGGAGCCTTGGTCATCGCCAGCGGAACGCTCAGCCTCACCACGGACACGCCCGTCCTCGCCTCAAGAGAAGACGGCACTTACGGAACGTTCAACTTCCGCTTGGGCACTTCTCAAGTCACCATTAAAAACGGAGCCAAACTGTACGCTGCCGACCGGGTGACCCCGAGTTTCAATGACAAAGCCGGCACGATCACGGTGGAGTCGGGCGGCGTTCTGGAAATGAACAGTACCGCTGGCACGAACCATAACGCGGACAACACGGTAAACGCGGTCAATTACACCATGACCATCAACGGTGCGGGAACCATTCTGAAAACCGGGACCGGGGCCGTGGCGCTTCTGAACCGTAACGGGGTCGGCAATGCGGTCACAAAAATCGCCCAGGGACTTGGCGGCTGGATCGACGTTCAGGAAGGCGTATTAATGAACGGTGGCTGGTCCGCCGGCATCAACTGGCTCAGCAACCAGGGCTCCCTGAACATCGCGGCCAATGCCCAATTCAACGGTTGGGACGGCTCGGCTAACAGCGTTTACATCGACTCCCTGACGGGCGCCGGGAGAATTTACGGTGCACATTATATTCTTGGCGTCGCGAATAACGAAGCGAACGCGACCTACGGCGTCGCGAACAACACCGCCACGTTCTCTGGAACGATCACGAACGACCGCAGCGGAACGATCATCACCAAGCGCGGGACCGGAACGCAGATCCTGACCGGAACCAACACCTACGCCGGCGCAACGAACGTCCAGGGTGGCGTGCTGCAGATCGGCGACGGCACGACGGGAAGCATCGGCAGTTCCAAGACCTTCAACGTCACCGCCGGCACGCTCCTTTTCAAGACCCCGACCGCTCACACGGCTGACGTGCTGACGGGCGTCGGAACGGTCGCGCTCGATGGCGCCGGCCAGCTCACCGTCAACAACATGGCGAATTTCTCGTGCGGCACGTTCGACGTGAAAACCGCCACAGACACCGTGGTCTCCAACCTCCCGGCCAACTCCTCGACCGCGTTCCACGGGAACGTCACGGGGAACGGAACGGTCCGGTTCAACGGTGACACCACGACGACGCTCAACCTTTACGATGTTTCCGTCGCCAATACCGCGAAACTCGAACTCAACGGCGGCAAATACACCACCGGCGGTGACCTCAGCGGCACGAAGCTCAACTTCGTCGGTGACTCCACGCTCGGGATCCACAGCGCCGCCAACCAGATCGTCAAGGATCAGTGCTGGAACATGACCCTGTACATCGAAGGGAACCAGGGCAAAGACGGTCGTGTCGCCCCGGGCGGCGCGTACACATCCACGAAAACCTACGGTGATGCCGGCCTCGTGTACGACATGTGGCAGTGCGCGAACAACCCGACCAAGAGCGAAGTCTCCGGTACCTGGATGACTTCCAACTACGCCAGTATGTCGTACCTCACCACGATCAACGTCCTGGAAGACGTTTCGCTCGATTTCTCCGGCGCGTTCGACGACACACAGGGCGTCTGGGTCCGCGAGTGCTACTTTGACGGCTCGCCGAAAGACGACGCCCCGTGGGTCCAACTCCTTGGCTACGCCGGGAACTGCGCCACCAACACCGCCACGGGCGTTTCGCTTGCCGCAGGCGTTTACCAGATGGACGTCCGCGTCTGCGACCAGAGCGGTGACCGCTACGCCATGGCCAACGTCAAGGACGCTGACGGCAAGAACCTCGGGATCGGCATGCGGCTCAACGGCGCTTCGACCTACAGCGCGATGAACATCGACCAGACGACCGGCGTTCTGAACGGCTCCGACGGAAAAATCATCGTGGGGACCCCGCAGGTCAACGGCGTTCAGAAACTGGAAAACGCCTCGTTCGACATCGCGTCCGGCGTCACAGTGAACGTGGAAGTTCCTGCGGCGGACACGAACGTGACCGGCTACGAGATCACCTCCGCGGCCATTACGGGAGCCGGGACCTTGCGTCTTTCGAACGACACGGAAGCGAACATTCCGTTCAAAGTGACCGACCTGCAGACGGCCGGAAACCTGACCGTCGGCCAGAAGACGACCGTCACGGAGCTGACCGGTATGGTCGGCGGAAACTTCAAGGTGGAACCGGAGGCGACGATCAACTTTACAGTCGATTCTGAAGCGACGGACGCCCCGCTCCAGGTCACGGGAATGGCTGATTTTGGCGAGAATTCCATCTTCAATATTACCGTCACCGGTCCGATTCTCGAAGACTTCCAGCTCATTCCGGTGGTTCAGGCCGACAGCTTGACGGGAGCGGAAAATCTTCTTACCAACATCACGCTCGTCGATTCAAGCGCTTTTGCTTTCACGTACTATGACGCGGAAACCGGAATTTATGGAGTCCGACTGGCCTCAGCCTCCGCGATTCCGGAACCTGCTGCGTGGCTGCTCCTCGTTTTGGGCGTTTCTCTGGGTTTTTTTCCGCCCCTCCTTGCAAAAAAATCCAAAAAGGGGTAAAATGTAAATTAATGCGTGACGATTCGCGGGGGTAACATCCAGTTTGCCCCTGCGATGAGTTCATTTTTTTACATCACTCCTCATTTTTAGAATTCTGAACGCCAATGGAGCCATACTTTCAAAAACTTTTCGCGGACCGCATCGGCGGCATAAACTACGGCAAAAGCACGGAGATTTACAAGTTCGAGAAAATCAAGCGTGCCAAGCGGAAGGCGCTCGCCGATTTCCCCGACCGTAAACTTCTCGACTTCGGCATTGGCGAAAACGACGCCCCCGCCGCCCCCAGCGTGGTGAAAGTCATGCAAGAAGAGTGCGGCCTGGCCAAAAACCGCGGCTACGCCGACAACGGGATCCCCGAATTCAAGCAGGCCGTCGCCCGTTTCATGAAGCGCTGGTTCAACGTCGAGCTGGACCCCGACACGCAGATCATCCACGGCATCGGCTCCAAGCCCGCGCTGGCGATGATCCCGCAGTGCTTCATCAATCCCGGTGATGTGACGCTCATGACGGTCCCGGGCTACCCCGTGGCGGGGACGCATACGCGCTACTGCGGCGGTGAAGTTTACAATCTCCCTCTGCTCCCGGAAAACGACTTCTACCCGGACCTCGACAGCATCCCGGCCGACATTTTGAAGCGCGCCAAGCTGCTGGTCATTAACTACCCGAACAGCCCGACCGGGAAGTACGCCACGGCGGAGTTTTTCGAAAAGGTCGTCGCGTTTGCGAAGAAAAACGAGATCGTGGTCGTGAACGACTGCGCCCACATCATGCTTAGCCACGAAGACCGCCCGCGTTCCTTCCTGGAAACGCCCGGCGCGATGGACGTCGGCGTGGAAACCTACTCGATGTCGAAGGGCTGGAACATGATCGGCTGGCGTCTGGGCTGGGTCTGCGGCAACGCGACGCTCGTCCGTGCTTACGGCGACGTGAAGGATAATAGTGACTCGGGCCAGTTCAAGGCGATCCAGCTCGCTTCGGCCGCGGCGCTTGACGACGATTCCATCCCGCGTGCGACGGAGGTGAAGTACCTGCGCCGCCTGAAGAAACTCGTGGCGATGCTCAAGAGTGTCGGTTTCGAGTGCGAGGTCCCCGGTGGCTCGTACTTCCTGTACACGAAAGCCCCGAAGGGGATGGCGGACGGAACGGTTTTCGCCGACGCGGAGGCGGTGAGTCAGTTCCTCATCACGCAGTGCTCTATCTGCACGGTCCCGTGGGATAACGCGGGCGCGTACCTTCGTTTCAGCGTCACGTACGTGGCAGATGACGAGGCGGCAGAAGACCAGCTGATGGAAGAAACCCGCCAGAGACTCGAAAACCTGCACTTTAAATTTTAACGAATAATGAATAACGAATAATGAATAATGAGTAAAAAGGCCGAACCTTTATTATAGCTCATTGCATTCATTGTTCGTTATTCATTTTTCCAGAGAGGTTTTTTATGAAATCCTTTTTTCCCATTTCGCTCCTTCTGATGGCCTTGGTGCTTTTTGTCGGCTGTGACAAAACGAACAAATACAATCCGGCCAAGGGGAAGGATCTGATCGACAAACTTCAGGCGGCGGAGGCCCAGAGCAACTCCCTCGAACTGGCCAAGCTGGCGGTGGAACAGAACAAACTCCTGAAGGACCGTGAAGGGGCAATGGCCACGATGCGCAAAGCCTCACGTTTCTGCACGGACATTCAGGACTCCCGTGAACGCATCGAGACATACTCTCAGATCGCCGCGTCCTACTCGACGCTGAACGCGATCGTGGACGCACGCAACGCTCTGACGAATGCCATGAACGCCTACCAAAACTGGGAAGAGCAGCAGGCCGAAATGGACGCGAAGCGTAAAAAAGAGCCGACTCAAGGGGAAATCGAAGCCCTTGCGAGCGACAAGATCGAGATCCTCGTGAACCTGGCCCGCGCCCAGATGAGCCTTTCACCGGTGGACGCGCAGACGTCGCTCATGCTCGCCAAAGACCAGGCGAATCTTTTCTCGGACATTCTGATGAAGGTCGATAAACTCTTGGATCTGGCCACGTCCCTCGGTCAGATGGAGTCTTTTGAAAATCTGCAGGTCGTGGCCGCGGAAATTCAGGCGTACCTGAACGGCGAAGTCCCGGCAACCGCCAAGCCGAAAGAGGAGGCTCCGAGTGATGAAGCGGCTGGGGACGATGATTCCTCCGACGATGAAAATGCGGACGAAGCCGAAGCGGAAGAAGCTCCCAAAGAAACGAAAAAGCCCAGTGATGAAGAGCAGGAAGAAATCGACGGTCAGCAGAAGGGAAGCCGTCTTTCGACGCTCGCCGGGATCTTCATCAAGATGAAGCACAAAGACGCGAAAGCGGCCGGAATCAAAATTCTGGACGAAGCGGCTGAAGTCGCCAAGACGATCGACAATAAAGGCAAAAAAGCGATCACGATGTGCGAAATCGCGGTCAATTACGCCGCCGCCAAGGAAAAAGAAAAGGCCAAAGCCCTGGTCGATGAGGCGGAACCGCTCGCGAAAGCCGCTGACAGTGCGACGCGCGAAGCCGCTGACGAGGCTCTGACCAACGCCAAAAGCGCCGTCGGCGATTAAAAAAGAGAGCGAAGTGTAAAGTGGGGCATTGCGCGAAACGGCCGATCCTCACTTTACACTTCATCTCCATACGACTCCTAACTCCTGACTGATTATGCTCCGTTCACTCCTCCTTTCCGCGGTCGATTGGGACGTTCTGTGCCCGTGGCTCCTTTTACGCAAAAGCCTGAAAAACGCTTTTACGTTCCGGCTTCTTTTCGTGACGACGATCCATCTTCTGGTCGTTTCTCTCTGGCTCGCCGCCGCTTTCGGATGGTTTTCGCCTTCACGAAAGGTCAGCGATTTTTTGAAAGACTACTCACCGATCAGCGCCTACGTTCCGCATACGACCGAGGTTTTGGCGGATCCCAACCTGACCCTGGAGTCTGAACTGCTGCAGACCAAGAAAACGACGCCCGGAACGGACCCGCTTGCCGGCATGAATTCCTCCGCTCTGTCGCCGCTGGAGCTTTTCGTACAGGAAAGTGAAGCGGAAACCGCGGCCGAGGCAGAAACGCCGTCCGAGCCGCTTCCACCGGAAACGAAACCGGCGCTGAGCTGGCAGACCGTTTTGAATCGCACGGCCGCCGTGATTTACGCTTTCTTCTCGACCCTTCTGCTCTGGATCGTCGTGGCGTGTCGCATGGCCATTCACGTCACCCGCGAGCTGAACGTTTCGTTCCGCCAGATTTTCGGCCAGATCAAAACGCAAGTTCCGGCGATCCTCGGCGCGTACGCGTTCCTGCTTTTGGGCCTCGCGCTCCTGGCGCTCCCACTCCTTCTGCTGCGCTGGTTGACGTGGCTGGCCGCGGGTTCCGCCGTGATTCCGGGAATTTTGACCTTCGTGGGTTTGATTTACGCCGCGTTTTACTTTTTCTTTCTGCTCGGTTCCGGGATCGGCGCGTTTTTCATCCCATCGGTTTTGGTGACGGAGCACTCGGACGCCTTCGACGCGCTGAGCCGCAGTTTTTCCTACGCGCTTCAGAGGCCGCTTCGATTCGTTTTTTACGTTCTGGCGGCGCTTTTCTTCGGCCTGCTGGGGCTTCTGGCGATGGTCGTTTTCGCGACGGGAATTTTGCTGCTTTACAAATCGTCCATCGGAGCTTTAGCCGTGGAAAATCCCTCAAGCTCCGCGATGCTTTATGCCTTTTCGTGGGTCGTTTCCGCGTACATTTTCCTCTTTTTCGTCTCGGCGGTCGAGGGGATCTACCTCCTTCTGCGCCGTGACGTGGACGCAGTCGAGCTGGACGCCATCTGGCTTCCCGACCCGCAGGGCGTTCCCACGCCGAGCCTCCCGGAGCTGAAAGGCGAGGCGGAACCCTCCAAATAAAACCCAGAATAAAACCCTAAAGAAATCCCTCCCACCCCTTGAATCTCAACGGGCGCGTCTCCAACCGCGCCCTTGAAAAACCGTCCAAAGTCCCTCCCAATAAAAAATTTTTCCCCCCTTTTTTCCCAAGGCCCCACACATGAAAAAGATTCTTTCCGCGTTCATCGTCTTGTGCACTTCCTCCCTTTTCGCCGGCGAGCTTTTCGTCGCGCCGAACGGGAACGACTCGAACCCCGGGACCCAGGCTGCGCCGCTGGCGACGCTCGAGGCCGCGCGTGACCGGATCCAGGCCAGCCCCAACGCCCAAACCGAGGCATGGACGGTCAATCTGGCCGAGGGCGAATACGCCGTCACGAAGCCGATCGAGTTCAAGCCCGAAAATTCCGGCTCGCCCGAGGTCGTGTACCGCGGCGCAGTGTCCGGAAAGACCATCCTGACCGGCGGCATCGAGCTGAAAAACTGGTCGGACTGCGGCGACGGCACGTGGTCGGCCGACCTCCCCGAATTCGAGGGGAACACGCTCTACTTCGAGCAGCTCTGGGTGAATGGCCGCCGCGCGGTCCGTTCCCGCTACCCGAACGAGGGCTTCCTCCGCATGGAATCGGTGAAGGAAGAATTCCCGGGAACCCGCCAGAAGCCGGCCGAAAAGCCTCAAACCCTCCAGTGGGCCACGGGCAAACCGGGCGAGCTGGACTTTCTGAAGTCCGTCCCGGCCAATGAACTGAAGTGGGGCCAAATGATCATCCACCACAACTGGGACACAACGCGGCGCATTTTGCTCCGTTTCGACGCGGAAACAAACACGGTCGAGGCGAAAGGCGGCAACATGAAGCCCTGGAACCCGTGGCGGCCGACCTCGCTTTACTACTTCGAAAACGTCCGCACAGCATTTGACGCACCCGGTGAGTGGTTCTACGACGGAAACGCGAAGAAAGTCTTTTACCGCCCGATGGAAGGCGAAACACTCGCGAACACGCGCTTCATCGTGGCGCGCCCGGGCTTGGTTCAGCTGCTCATCGTCAAGGGGGCGGGCGAAGCGGCTCCGGTTAAAAATATTCGTTTTGAAAACCTGACGTTCAGCTACACCGACACGCCGCGGCAGTTGAACGTGATGCGAAACGCCCAGCTCCCTGAAGAAGTGACGGGCGACCTGACGAAACCCGGCCCTTCCCAGTTCGAGCCGCAGCAGGCCGCGTTCTACACGAAGGCCGTGATTTTCGTGGATGACGCGCAAAAAATCGCCTTCAAAAACTGCGAGCTCTCGCACCTCGGCGAGTACGGCCTTTGGTTCCTCAACGCCCAGGAGTGCTCGTTCTGCGACTCGGAACTCTACGACCTCGGCGCGGGCGGCGTGCGCATCGGCGGCGGACGTCCCGCAAGAAGCGAAGCCTCCGGCTGCGCGGAAAAGAACGTGGTGTACAACAATTTGATCTCGAACGGCGGCCGTTTTCACGCTTCGGCGGTCGGCGTCTGGATCGGGAACAACACGATGGATAATCAGTTGGTCCACAACGAGATCGCCGACTTCTACTACACCGGCGTCTCGGTCGGCTGGAATTGGGGCTACGCCGGCGTTTCGTTCCGGAACATCATCGAGTTCAACCGCATCCACGACATTGGTCAGGGCCACCTGGCCGACATGGGTGGGGTTTACACGCTCGGGACCCAGACCGGCACGCGCGTCTGCAACAACGTGATCTTCAACGTGGAGTCGTTCGGTTACGGCGGCTGGGGCCTTTACCCCGACGAGGGAACGACCGGGATCACGATGGAAAACAATCTGGTGTACGACACGATGGACGGCTCCTTCCATCAGCACTACGGCAAAGAAAACGTGATCCGGAACAATATTTTCGCCCGGAACAAACCGAACCCGATGGGGAACGGCGTGGCGCATCAGATCGCCATCACCAGGGTCGAGGACCACACGAGCGTGATCTTCACGAACAATTTGATCTACTGGAAAGACGGGACCTCCATCGGCTACCGCGTCGATGAAGTGAAGGCCGACATTCGGTCGAACCTCTGGTGGAAGGACGGCGGCGAGGTCGATTTCAAAGGTAAAACTCACGACCAGTGGGTCGCCGAGGGAAAAGACGTCGGCGGGATCGTGGCCGACCCGCTCTTCGTAGATCCCGACGCTAACGACTTCCACCTCAAGCCCGGCTCCCCCGCCGAGAAAGTGGGCTTCAAGCCCTTCGACTACGAAAAGGCCGGCCGGATCGGAGTCCAAAAATGAAAAACTTCAGGATCTCAATTTCCGCTTTCGCCGCGGTTTTGCTCGCCGTTTCGGCTTTTGCTCAGGAATTTTCCACCGTCCGTTTTTCGAAGGATTTTCCCGGCGCGAACATCGGGAAGATCGAGGCGGTCGCCGGCTCGGAAACCACCTTCCGGGCCGAAATGGTCGCCCAGCACGATGAGCTGGACCTGAACCGCCAGGCGACCTGGTTCGCGTTTGACCTCGAGCCGCGCGGCGGGACGCGAGAAATCCACGTCGTTTTCTGGAATTTCGACGGCTGCTACAATGGTCGGCCGACGCGCCCGAGCTGGAAAGGCGCCCTCCCAGTCTTTTCGACCGACGAGGGGCGAAACTGGACGCACTTCCCGCGTGAACTGTGCGTCTGGAACGAGGACGACCGTACCATGACGCTGACCGTCCGCTTTCCGGAAGGGGTGAACTCGCTGCGTGTCGCCTACACCGCGATGTACACGAACCGTGAGATCTGCGCGCTGGCCGACTCGGTGAAAGACTCGCCGCGCGTGCGTCAGGAAACGCTCGGGGCGGGCCAAACGCTTTTCACCGTCACCGATTTTACGGTCCCGGAAGCCGAAAAACGCCGCTTCTTCATCATGGCCCGCCAGCACGCCTGGGAGGCGCACACGTCGTGGCAGACGGACGGTCTGATCCGCTGGCTCGCCGGTCAGAAGGGGATCTTCGACGACGCGCCCGTCACGCCGGAGGAGCTTTGCAGAAAATGCGTCTTCTACATCGTTCCGATTGTGGACCCGCTCGGCGCGGAGAAGGGGTGGGTCCGGTTCAATTTCCTCGGCTACGACGTGAACCGCCGTTGGAACGAGGTCGATCTGAACTCCGAGGAAAGCCGGAAAACCCGCCCGGAGTGCTGGTTCGTCAAGAAGAAGATCCTCGAGCTGAACGCCGAAAAGCCGCTCACGCTGGTGGTGAATCTCCACGGCGACACGGCCACGGATTACATCGACGCGTGCGGCCCCGAGGCGCTTCACGACGCGTTCCGGGAGTTTGAGAATCGGATGATCGAGACGAACCACTACGATCCGCCCGCCTCCCGCCGCGTTCACATCATCCTGACCCCGGACGGGCCGGAGCCTCCCACGACCTTCGCGCTTTGGTGGGACCAACGGATCCCCACGATCATGATGGAAGAAAAGGTTTCTGAAAACCACCGCCTCGGGCGTTTCCGGACCGCCAGCGACTCGCAGAAACGCGGCGTTTGGCTCGGGATCAATCTCGAAAAAACGTTTGACCAGTAAGAAACTGGAACCAGAAAAAAAGCCTTCCGGAACACGCGGCCCGGAAGGCTTTCTTCTTTTTTAGACTCAAATTTTAGGCTCGAATCGAAACTCAGATCCCCAGGATCTTCTTCGCTTTCTCGGTTTCCTCGATGATCGTCTTCACCGTGTAGCGGATCTGCTCCTCCGTATGGATCGCCGTCATGAAGAAACGCAGACGCGCGGCCTTTTCTTCCACCGCCGGGTGAATGATCGGCTGCACGTTGATCCCGCGGTCGAAGAGCTGCTGGGCCACGAACATGCAAAGCTGAGAGTTCCCGTAAATGATCGGAATGATCGGCGTTCCGGCGCTCAATCCCGTATCGAGCCCCGCCTCTTTCGCGAGTTTCAGGAAGAGGGCCGAGTTGGCCTGCAGGCGTTCCACCCGTTCCGGCTCCTGCTTCAGAACACGCAGAGCGCCGAGTGCCGCCGCGGTCGCCGCCGGGGAAATCGCCGCGCTGAACACGAAACCGGGCGTCGTGTAGCGCAAATACTCGATCATCGGCTTGCGCCCCGAAATGAAACCGCCGCAGGACGCCAGCGACTTGCTGATCGTGCCCATCCAGAGGTCACCCTCCGCCGGATCAATGCCGTAATAGTCGGCGATCCCCGCGCCTTTCGGGCCGAGGGTTCCGAGCGAGTGCGCCTCATCGACGTAAAGGAACGCTTTGTGCTTTTTCTTCAGAGCGATGAATTCCGGAAGCGGCGCGATGTCTCCGTCCATGCTGTACACGCCCTCGATCACGATCCAGACCCGACGGTAGTCGCCGCGGCAGCGCGTCAGGATCTCGTCCAGTTGCTTCCAGTTGCTGTGCTCGAACGGCCGGCGCTGCGCCCCCGAAAGGAGCGACCCCATGACCATCGAGTTGTGCGCGAGCGAGTCGTGAAGGATCAGGTCGCCTTTTCCCGCCACGTGCCCAAGTACGCTTTCGTTGACGTGGTGCCCGGCCGAAAAGACGATCGCGTCTTCCGTCCCGTTGAACTCGGCGATCTCCTTTTCAAACTCGACGTGGATCGTTTTCTGACCGGAAACCAGTCGGCTCGCGGAGCAGCTGCAGCCGTACTTTTCCACCGCGTCTTTCACGAAATCGACCACGCGCTGATCGCTTCCCAAACCGAGGTAGTTGTAGCTGGAGAAATGAATGTACTCTTTGCCGCCGATGATCGTCGTGTCGGCCGCGCGGGCTTCGTGCGTCGTGAAGTACGGATTACGCATTCCCGTGGCGAGCTGGGCGTCGATCTGGTGCTTGAGCTGCAAATATTCCGGCGTCTTTTCGAAAATGTACGCCTCTTCCGGAATCTCTTTTTCCTCCGCCTTTTCAGAAGCCGAAACGCCCGCAGACGCCTGCGGCATGGAGCGCTGGTAGGTCAAAACCTGGCGCAGACGCTCGGACTGGCCGAAGTACTTGCAGATCGCCTCCGCAACGTCCCGGGCGGTGATCAGGTCCTGAAGGACCATTTCCGGGAACCGGCCGCCGAAGGTTTCTTCCAGAACGTTCAGAATTTCCATGCGTTCCAGCGAGTCCATCCCCAGCTCGGTGATGGCCGACTCGACCGTCATTCCGACGGCGCGTTCCCGTGCGACCCGCTTCACCTCGCGGACGATGATTTTCAGCATCCGGCGCACGATTTCCGGCCGCCGCAGATCATCGGGAAGACCCTCCGTGTTCAGCGTCTTGACCGCGTCGGAAAGGGCTTCCAGCGCCGGGTCAAAACCGGCACCGTCGCCGCCCAGGGCCGAGGTCGCGTCTTCTTCATCGTCGCTTTCGTCTTCCAAAGCGTTCAAATCGTCCAAAACTCCCGGCGGCAGGGCGTTCCCGTCCGAGACGTGCGCGCCGATCATCGGAGCCTGGTCCGAATCAAACTCGTGCGCTTTGGCCGCCGCAGCCGCTTGAGCCAGAGCACGCGCCGCAAGACGCTCGGCCAGAGGAACGATTTTAACCTCGCCCGTATCCGGCAGAAGAAGCGCGTACGGCCGTTTATCCAGGTCCGGGATCCCGGCGCGGATTTCGTCCGAGTCGTGGTCCGCCGCGGCCATTTTCTCTTTGACCTGCGCCTTGGAATCGGCGTTCAGCTGGGCCTCCGCCTCTTTACGGGCGGCGAATTCGGTTTCATCCAGGAATTCACCCGTCTCGGCGTTCCAGGCCATCACCGGCTCAAAATTCCCGGCGAGGAATTCCAGACGGCTGGCGTTACGCTGGATCTTGCCGCTTGAAGTCTTCGGGATCGCGCCGTGGCGGATCAGGTAAATGACGTCCAGCGGGAGCTCGTGCTCTTTCGAAACTTTGCGCTTGATCGCTTCCACCACCTCGGTGTAGTCCGCGTTCGGTTTTTTGTCCACTTCCTGAACGACGACCAACTGTTCCTTCCCGTCCTTTTCGACCGCGAAAACGGCCCCGGCGTCTTCCCGGCACAGTTCGTGAGCGTTCTGGATACTCAACTCAATGTCCTGCGGGTAGAGGTTCACGCCGTGCCAGATGATCATGTCCTTGAGACGGCCGGAAACATAAAGTTCGCCGTCCCAGACGAAACCCAGGTCGCCCGTGCGGAAATACGGCCCCGGCACTTCGATCTTTTCATCACCGTGCGGCTGAATGTAGGCGTGGAAACTGGATTCCGTAATGTCCGGTTTCTGCCAATACCCCTGCGCGACGCTCGGCCCATAGATCCAGATTTCGCCGACTTCGCCGTTCAGCGCGAGCTGCTTCGTATCCGGGTTCACGATCGCGACGGCCTGGTCCGGCAAAACGCCGCCGTTTCCTACGATCCTGCGGGCTTTCGGCGCGCTGGAAGGCACTTCGACCGCCCAGCCCTTGCGCAGAAGGTCCGAATCGAAAGTTTTCTCAGTCGGCTTGAACGGCACCAGACCGCCGGCCACCAAAAGCGTCGCTTCTGCCAAACCGTAGCAGGGGTAAAATGCTCTCGGGTCGAATCCCGCCGGGGCGAATTTCTCGGCAAAGGCCTGCAGCGTTTCGGGGCGCACCGGTTCCGCGCCGTTGAACGCGACTTTCCAAGAGCTCAGATCCAACTGTTTGACCTGCTCCGGCTTGATTTTCTTGACGCACAGTTCGTACGCGAAGTTCGGCCCGCCGCTGACGGTCGCCTGGTAGCGGGAAATGGCCGAGAGCCAGCGGAAGGGACGCTGCAAAAACGCCATCGGCGACATGAAAATGTTCGGGCGGCCGACGTACAGCGGCTGAAGAATCCCGCCAATCAGGCCCATATCGTGGTAGGTCGGGAGCCAAAAAACGCCGCTCCCCGAGCGCGTGTTTTCAAAAGCGGTCGAAATCGTCGCCGAGTTATGCAGCAGGTTGGTGTGCGTAATGACCACGCCCTTCGGATTGCCCGTCGAGCCGGAAGTGTACTGGAGGAACGCCACGGTTTCCCCGTGAATGTCCGGCATGATCCACTTTTTCTCGGTCCCCGGCTCGATCTCATTCGTGTTGCACCACAGAAGCGAAGAGAGGAACGGCGTTTCCTTTAATTGTTTTTCATTACGGCTCAGAACTTCCGTATTGGTCAGAGCGACTTTCGCGTTGCAGTCTTCGGCCACGATCTGTACCCGGTTGGCGGAGCGGTTTTTGCGCGGCGGATAAACCGGCACGGCGATGGTTCCGGCATACAGGCACCCAAAATACGCGGCGATGAAATCCAGCCCCGGCGGAAAGAGCAGCATGGCGCGTTCGCCCGTCATTCCGTTCATCTGAAGCCACGCAGCAATCGCACGAGCTTTACGATCCAAATCCGCGTTGGTCATGTGGATCATGTCCTCATCACCGTCCACGAGGTACCCAAAGGCCAAATCATTTGCCTGATGAGACGCACGGTGACGAATCAAGTCAACGACGGTAGGTGGACCGAAATATGAACCGGGAAGGTGATCAATGTGTGCCACGGTTTACTCCTGAAGTTAACGACTAAAATGCTCTGTGAACAGGATGCGCTGCGCTGAAAACAATGACGCAGTATGACATTCTCTTATATTATACATAAATATTTCTTTTCTGGAAGTAGGGCCCCTGAATTTTTTTATTCCTCTCCAAGAACAAATTTTCTGATTTCCTCAAAGATATTAGCGATTATAACGATTAGCGTCTTTTCGGATTTTGGCGTTGGTACCCCCTTGAAATGTTGGGAGGAAGCTGATAAAATTAACGCATTCAAGAGGAAAACCATCAAACAAACGGAAAGAAAACAAGGTGCCCTAATGACCGAGGACAGACAAATGATCTGGTGGGACAAGGAATTGACGGGGGAAGAGTTCACCGCAGAAGATTCCGTATGGTACCGTTTTTTCAATAACGAAATCTGTTATCGAAATGTCCATTTCCAGTTTGAAAATGTTGAATATCACATATTCTTTAAAGGCCCTGCAAAGGCATTTCAAACATCTCCCTCTGGTGAAAAAACCGAATTGGAAAGTCATGATTGGGAAGATTGGCAAGCGCTAATGGAAGAAATTCGCTGGAATAACGGAAAAACATTTTCCGAAATGCTCAGAAACATGCACTGGTCAGAATTACAAGTTGAAAAATATGAAGGATGACATTCAGAGGCGAAAATGAAAACTCGGCCTTCCAGAGCCGGATTTCTTCCCGCCGGAGGTCCCCCCTTGACGCACCCGGCGATTGGATTACAATTAAATGAAACGGCGCTCGGTGCGGGTTTTTCCCCGTGCCGCGTCTTTCAAATCCCCCATCCCTTCCCACTCTTTCATCAGGAACCAGCCCATGAAAAAGATCCTTTCTCTCGCTCTGCTTGGTCTCAGCGTGTTTTTCGGCGTTTCCCGAGCCGCAGCGGCCCCTCCGCTCACGCTCGTGGATCCGGATTCCAAACTCGCGCACGTCAACGCCTCGGACGTCATTAAGGCCGACGACGGCTCGTACGTCGAATTCGACGGGAACGACCCGACCCATCCGTGGCCCGGTCCGATCTGGGCGGGCGAGTGGAATCTCGACGGCTGCACGAAAATCGTCGTCGATCTGGAAAATCTCGAGGAGGAAACCGTTCAGTATGGGATCCGCATCGACGACGCCTCCGCCATTCAGAATAACGCGAACTGGTTCAGCTCGAATATTCGCGCGGCGGGCAAGAAACGCGACCAGTACGTCATCGCGATCCCCGCGAGTTTTCCCCCGCAGCTGATGGGAAAGGTGGACGGGATGCGCGGCCTCCCCGGCGGTGCGAAGAATCAGGCCGCCGCGCTGGAGTGGAAGAAAGTCCTCCGCTTCTTCATCATCGCGCCGAAACGGGAGAAGCCGGTCAAGTACCGGGTTTACTCGGTCAAGGCGTTTTTTGAGCAGGCGCATAACGTGACGGCCGACTGGATGAAAATGAGCCCCGAGGAGTTTTTCCCGTTCATCGACTGCTACGGTCAGTTCAAGTACGAAGACTGGCCGGGAAAGATCCACTCGGACGATGAATTCGCGCAGAAAATCGCCGACGAAAAGGCCGATCTGAAGGCGAATCCCCGCCCGAAGAACTGGGACGCTTACGGCGGGTGGCTGGATGGGCCGAAGTTCAAGAGCACCGGCCGGTTCTACCCGAAAAAGGTCAAGGGGAAGTGGTGGCTCGTGACCCCTGACGGGCATTTGTTCTGGTCGCACGGAACCGACTGCGTCGGCATGGGAAACGGCACCGGCCCGGTCCAGTTCCGCGAGCACTACTTCGAGGGGCTTCCTGAAGGGAACTCGCCATTTTACGGCTGGTCGCAGACGCACATCGGGTTCTACGGCGATAAAGGGACGGTCCGCGCGTACAACTGGACCCGATCCAACCTGAAACGGAAGTACGGCGACGATTACGAGCAGATCCACAATAAACTGGCGCACAAACGCCTCGCGAGCTGGGCGATGAACACGATCGGAAACTGGTCCGACGGGAATATTTACATGCAGCAGAAAACGCCCTACACCGTGACGCTCAACGCCCGCGGGCGGAATATTGAGGGCTCCGAGGGCTACTGGGGAAAATTCCCGGACCCGTTTGCCAGGGATTTCCGAGACTCGATCCGGAATGCCGTGGCGCGGCAGAAAGAGGCCCTGGAAAGTCCGTACTGCGTCGGCGCTTTCACGAATAATGAGTTGGCGTGGGGGAACGAAACGTCCCTTTCCAAAGCCGCTCTGGCCTCGCCGTCCGACCAGCCGGCCAAGCTGGAACTGGTGAAATTCCTCCAGAAAAAGTACGAAACCGTCGAAAAGCTGAACGAGGCGTGGAAGACCCAGTACGCGTCGTGGGACGCGATGCTTCAGGGGAAGGACGTTCCGAAGGCCGCGGAGGAAAAGACCTCGGCCGTGTACGCCGACCTGGCCGACTTCTATTCCGTGATCGCCGATCAGTATTTCCGGGTCATCAGCGAAGAACTCAAGGCGGCCGTTCCCGACGTGCTGGATCTGGGCTGCCGCTTTGCCTGGGGGAACGACCGCGCGACGATTTCCATGGCGAAATTCGTGGACGTGATGAGCTTCAACCGCTACCAGGTGACGCTCGACGGCTTCACGCTCCCGGAGGGGATCGACCGGCCGGTCATCATCGGGGAGTTCCATTTCGGAGCGCTCGACCGCGGAATGTTCCACACGGGCCTGGTCCCGACGAAAGACCAGAACGACCGCGCGCAGAAGTACTACGACTACGTGCTCTCGGCGCTGAACCACCCGAATTTCGTCGGAACGCACTGGTTCCAGTACGGCTCCCAGCCGTTCACGGGGCGGTTCGACGGCGAAAACTACCAGATCGGTCTGCTGGACCTGACCGACACGCCGTACCCGGAAACGATCGCGAAAGTGCGTGAGATCGGGCGCAAAATGTACGAGATCCGGTACGGGAAATAAGAAACCGGAAACGAAGAGCAAGAAATGAAGGAAACGGCGTTCACCGCGCCGTTTCCCCGTTTTTAGCGAAACAAAAACGTCGATTTACGGAGCGACTGGCTCAGAAGCCGGGGCGGAATCTTCCTGCGCTCCGGAATTCTTCTGGATTTCAAAATCTTTCAGCGTCTCGAAAATCTTTCCATCTGCGAAAATCTTGATTTCATCGCCGCGGAAACAGAATTCCCACGGGAGTGAACCGTCCAGAAGGTCCAACTCAAGCTGAACGAGCCGGGCCGGGGTTTCGGCCGTCTTTTTCGTGAACCAGAAGCGGGCCACCACCCCGCCGACGTTTCCTTCCAGCACGTCAAGACGCGCGTTCGGATCGGAATTCAGCGGGTCGTTCGGCGCGTCCGAATCGTCCGTCCAAGGAAGCGGCGACTCCCCAAAGTACGTGAGTCCCAGATCCTCCGGCCCTTTGCGGCAGAACTCGTACCAGAGCGTCAGCCCCGGGAGCAGGAAGCGGCTTTCCGGCGGGGTCGGCTGGCGCGTGAAGTCGCCCGAGTTTTCCCAAAGCGCGTCCTTGGCGGCCTGCTTCAGAAACGTTTGCTCGTCCGAAATTTCCAGCTCAAACTCCGCTCCGGCCGAAGTCGTTCCGGTGAATTTTACCGAAGGCTCCCCGTCGGGGAAACGTTCCGAAAGCCCAGCCTGAAAATCTTTCCAGACTCGCTGGGTTTCCTGGCGGTTGAAATAAAAATTCACGAACCCCTCGCGCGCCTCGTAAAACGGCTTGGCCTCCTCCGGCATTTCCTTCAGCTTCCCGAAAAGCTTGGCGTGGAGTTCCTTCTGACGCCGCATTTCCTCCGGGCTCATCCCGTCCGGATTCTGCTCATCCGGTTCTGCCTCCTCCGGCACACCTTCCGGTTTTTCTCCCGGCTTCAGCTTTCCCGGAAGAATTTTGGGGAGGATTTTCGGCAGAGCCTTTAACGGATTCTTGGGCTGATCTTCGGGCTGGTCCTCAGGTTGGTCTTTGGGTGGATTTTTCGGCTGATCCTTGGGCGGAACGTCGGGCTGGTCATCCTTGGCGAAAGACGTTTCAAGAAACTTTTTCAGCTCGGCCTCCGAGTGTACGCCCGCCAGACGCACGACGATGCGGTGGGATTCCAGATTTTTGCCCGTTCGGCGGGTAAACTCCACCGGAACGATCCACCCTTTCGGGTAAATCCCCAAAACGTTTTTGAACTCGTTGGCGGTCTGGATCGTCCGCCCTCCAAACGCGGTGAGCCGGTCGCCAAGGTCCAGCCCGCGCATGGCGGCTTCCGAGTCGTCAAGCATGGAATTCACGATCGGGCGCCCGAGCGAGTCGGAAGCGACCGTGGCGCCAAGCGTCGCGTGGTCCAGCACCCGTCCGGCTTTCAGATGGCTCAGGAAAAGTTTGATCTGGTTGATGGAAATCGCGTAGCCGACGCCGACGTTGATCCGGCCGCGTTTTTCAAACGAGCACCGGCCGTTGATCCCGATCAGTTCGCCCTGGGCGTTGAAAAGAGGACCGCCGGAGTTTCCCGGGTTGACCGGCGCGTCCACCTGCAGGCAGTCGGTGTACTCGAGGAACGTTCCGGCCGGAAACTGGTACCGGTGCGTTCCCGAGACGATCCCGTGCGAAACGGTGGGGGTGAAATCTTCCTCAAAGCCGAACGGATTCCCCAAAACCCACGCTTCGTCGCCGGGCTGCATGAGGTCAGAATCGCCCAACGCCGCCGGGTGGAATTCTGAGGCTCCGCCGTTTGCGGGATCCAGCGGCAAAATTTTAATGAGCGCCAGGTCACCGACCGGGTCCACGCCGACCGTGACCGCGTTGCGGACTTTTCCGTCCGGAAGGCCGACTTTCATCCATTTGCCGCACGGCTGAACGACGTGGAAATTCGTCAGCGCGAAACCATCGGCGGAAATCACGACTCCGGAGCCGCAGCTGGCCCCGTCGGGCGGGTAAATCGCCACGAGCGACGGCACGAGGCGTTCCAGAAGCGCAATATTGCGGCCTTCCGCTTCTTTCAGCTGGTCAATTTGCGCCAAAAGAACGGCCGGAACGAAAATGAAAAGGAACGTGAAACAGTATTTCATCTTTCAATTTGGGTTAATTTTTTGGTTCTTTCAACTTTTTGCTCAATGCGTCGATTCGCGCGGTTCCAAGGATCTGCGTCGGAATGATCCAGCCGCCTTCATCGCACTCGTTCCAGGCGTAGATCAGCACGAGATTCACGCCGTCCGCGTTGGGGGACTTCCTCAGAAAGTCCACGTTCCGGGCGATGTGGTCCGCGATTTCTTCCGGCGTGCCGCTCTGGTAAAAACGCTCCAGGAATTCGCCCGGTTTATGCCAGAGTTCCCACGAGGTCGGGCTGATGAAACGCGGCCGGCGGTCCCAGCCGGTCACACAGATCGGCGAAACGTTCAGCCCCGCGTCATTGCACGCTTTCGCCCAGGCCTCCGCCCGTTCCGCGAGCTGGGCGTACGGTGCGTTTTCGGCGGTTCCATCGGCGTGGCAGTAGCGTCCCACCGCGTCGAATCCCATCTCCGCGACGTAATTCTTCAGAAACTCGGGTGAGGAGCCGTGGTCCGTCACGACGTACGGCTTTCCAAGGCCTTTGGCCTGGACTTTCTCGCAGAATTCCGCCCACACGCCGTTTTTCAGCTTCGCGTCGATCTCAGGCCTCAGAAAACCGACGTAGAAAACGGGCCGATTTCCTTGGACTTTCAGGTACGATGGATCCGTGACGTAGCGCAGAACGTACTCGCGAATTTCCGGGTCGTCCGCGAAACGACCGTAAGCGGACGCGCACACGAGGAAGAAGCAGAATTTCATCTGGTCCTTCTTCGGGCTGGAAATGAATTTCTGGAAGCAAAGGCTCAGCGGACAGTCCTCCGGGTAAACGGTAAACGCCCAAAAATCCAGACCGGCGCGGACCGCGTAGTCGATTTCCTGGTCCATGACTTCCTGGCGGTTTCCGTTGATTTCCACCAAATTCCCTTTTTCGTCCATCGTCGAGAAAAACGGGCGGCGGTACTCGAAACGCTCCGGCTTCAGATTCCGCTGTGCCTCCGCGCCGGGATTCGGACTCGCTTTCGACTCAGGATTCGCGCCGGGCCAGCTCGTCGCGGCTCGCAGGCCTTCGTCCGGGATCGTGCCGTACCACGCGTCCCACCGGATCGCGCCGACGAGCGGCCGATCCTCCGCCGAAACGGCAAATCCAAGGAAAAAAAGGAGAAAAAAGAGCGCGAGAATGTGGTGTTTAAACATTGGATTCTTTGGGAAAATTTTGACTTTTGAATGTTTAAAATATTGGGCGGGTCAAATGACGGAGGGGCCCAGATGAGGAACGCCTGAAAAAAGTCCCTCACCCGAGTCCCGCTTCGAAAACTTTTGGGTCCCTGATCAAATCAGGAAATCCGGCTCGATCAACCGCGTGTCTGGCCGTCACCGTACACGATGTACTTGTAGCTGGTCAGTTCGCGCAGGCCGCACGGGCCGCGGGCGTGGAATTTATCGGTGCTGATCCCGATCTCGGCGCCCAGTCCGAACTCGCCGCCATCGTTGAACCGGGTCGAGGCGTTGATCATGACCGCCGAGGAGTCGATCCTCAGCGCGAATTCGCGGGCGGCGCAGAGGTCATTCGTGCAGATCGCCTCGGTGTGGCCGGAACTGTAGTGGTTAATGTGACGGATCGCTTCGTCGAGCGAGCCGACCACCTTGCAGGAAATGATCGGGCCGTGGTATTCCGTGTAGAAATCCTGCTCGGTCGCCTGGACCGCGTAGGGGATTTCGGTGCAGGTGATCTCGTCGCCGCGGATCTCGATGCCATGCTCTTTCAGCGCGTCGCAGATTTTCGGAAGGAGCGTCGTCACGACGTCACGGTGAACGACCAGCGACTCGGCCGCGTTGCAGACGCCCATGCGCTGGCACTTGGAATTAATCACGATCGCGAGCGTTTTCTCCAAATCGGCCGTGGCGTCCACATACACGTGGCAGTTCCCGGCAAAATGCTTAATGACCGGCATGGTCGCCTCGGAAGTCACGCGCCGGATCAGCCCTTCGCCGCCGCGCGGGATCGTCACGTCGATGAACTGGTTCATCTTCAGAAAGTGGCCGACGGCGTCGCGGTCCGTCGTGGCGACGAGCTGCACGGCATCACGCGGGATCTTGACCTGCTCGGCCGTGGCGGAGAGGATCTCCGCGATCTTCATGCTGGAGTGGATCGCCTCTTTGCCGCCGCGCAGGATCACGGCGTTGGAACTCTTGACGCAGAGCGCTGCCGCGTCCGCCGTCACGTTCGGGCGGGACTCGTAGATGAAGAAAACCACGCCCAGCGGGACGCGGACTTTCTGAACGTCCAGCCCGTTAGGACGGACCTGGGACGAAATGATCTCGCCGACCGGATCGGGGAGCTTCGCGATGTACTCCAGCGCCTGCGCAATGTCCTCCACGCGCTGCGGGTTGAGCTTGAGCCGGTCGATCTCCGCGGGCGTCAGGCCGAAACCGGGCGCGTTGGCGAGGTCTTCATCGTTTGCGGCCAGAACTTCGTCCATGCGGTCGCGAAGGGCCTGGGCGCAGAGGTTCAGCCAGTCGTTTTTCTGCCGGCCCGTCACGGAGGCCAGTTCGGCCGAGGCCGCCTTGGCGCGCTGGGCCACGTCGAGGCAGTACGCTTCCAGATTTTCTATTTTCATTGATTCTCCTTTGGAGCTAAATCTTCGTTAAATGTTAAGTGTGCGGTTTGAGGGCTTAAAAACTGAAGCCTCCGTCGTCGTC
>JAFSMO010000017.1 GCA_017447865.1 Thermoguttaceae bacterium | reverse complement strand
CGGCGTCCCCGCCGGTCAAGTTAATTGCTTTTACGCCTTTTACGAACTTGACCGGCGAGGACGCCGGCCCTCCGGATCTTTATTTCGCCGTCGTGACCCGATCGACCAGATAAACGATCGACTCGTACGGGATACCGCTGTTGGTCATCAGGCCGATTTCACACGTGCGGCTGTTCGAGTAACCGATCTGGATCCCCGTGCCCTCGATCTGCGGCTTCAGCGCGCGCAGCGCCCAGGCGTTCACCTCCGGGAGCGTGAAACCACGGTCTCCCGCAAAGCCGCAGCAGTTGATGTTCTCCGGCACCAGAACGTTCGTCGAACAGCGCCGCGCCAGGTCGAGGAATACGCCGTCGAGCTTCATCTTCTTCATCGAGCACGTGATGTGGATCGCGATCGGCTCGTCCGTCGGGTGCCAGTCCAGCCGATCCACGAGGAATTTGCTGATGAACTCGACCGGCTCGTAGAGCTTCATCCGCTGAATGCACTCGCGCATCCGGTACAGGCACGGGCTCTGGTCGCACAAAACCGGGAATTTCCCCTCCTGCGACGCTTCCCAGAGCGCATCGTCCAGCTCGCGGACTTTTTCTTCCGCCAGGTCCGGCATTCCTTTACTCTCCCAAATGGTCCCGCAGCACAGGCTGGCGACGTTCTTCGGGAACACGACGTTGAACCCGGCCTTGCAGAGCAGCTGGATCGTTTTTTCCGCCAGCGGCGTGGAGTCCGGCGCGTGTTTCTGCGTCCCGAACGTCTGGTTGATGCAGCTCGGGAAGTAAACCACGGTCGGCGCGTCCTTCACGGGCGTGATGTTCTTCCGCTTTTCCGGGAACGAGTACGCCCGCGGCATCGCACTGGTCCAGAGCGGGATCAGCTTCCCGGACCCTTTGTGAAGCCCGCGGCAGACGGCCGGCATGAGGCGTTTCCCGAGTACCGTGTGGCCCAGATCCGCGACTTTCAGCACGAGCCGGATCGGCGGTTTGAGCGTCGAGAAATGACGGGCGCAGACTTTCCCGATCTTGTAGCCCAGGCTTCCCGGCGGGAGTTCACGCTCGCGCAGCTTGTGCGTCAGTTCGCCCACGTTGATCCCCATGGGGCACGAAAGCGAGCAGAGGCCGTCCCCCGCGCACGTCTGATTCCCGGGGTAACGGAACGCCCGGCGCAGTTCCCCCGCCGTCGCCAGACCGTGCGGCTCGGAACCGCCGCGGGCCTCCAGACGGGCGATCTCGCGCTGGATCACGATCCGCTGGCGGGACGAAAGCGTAAAGCCGCACGACATGCAGTTCACCTCGCAGAAACCGCACTCGATGCATTTGTCGATCAGGGCGTCGGCGAGCGGCAGCGGCTTGATGTTCTTCAGGTAGCAGAGCGGATCGTCGTTGAAGATCACGCCCGGGTTCAGGAGCCCCTGCGGGTCGAAAAGCCGCTTCACTTCGCGCATGATGCCGTAAAGCTCGGGCCCCCACTCCGTCTCGACGAACGGCGCCATGTTGCGCCCGGTCCCGTGCTCGGCCTTGAGCGAGCCGTCGTACTTTCCGACCACCAGCTCGATCACGTCTTTCATCAGCGCCTCGTACCGCGCGATCTCCGCCTGAGAGTCGAATTTCTGGTTCAGGATGAAGTGGTAGTTCCCCTCCAGCGCGTGGCCGTAGATGCAGGCGTCGTGGTAGTCGTGGCGTTTCAGAAGCTCTTCCAGGTCCGCGGTGGCTTCCGGCAGACGGGCGATCGGGAAGGCCACGTCCTCAATGAGGCACGTGCTTCCCGGCTCCCGCGTTCCACCCACGGCGGGGAAGATCCCCGAGCGGACGCTCCAGAACGGCGCGTACTCCTCCGGCCGGTCCGTGAACCGCACGGGCGTGACCGTCTCAAACGGCTTCAGGATCGCCGTGATTTTGCGAATATTTTCGTCCAGTTCCGCCTGACTTTCCGCCACGGTCTCCGTCAGAACGGCGGCCAGGTGCGGGATTTCCGGGTGGGCCAGGAACGTCGCGTCGCTGACCGCCCCCAACGACTTGGCGTCGAGCATTTCCGCGCTGTACGTCGGGCCGGATTTCATCGCCACGACCGCACGCGAGGCGGAGGGCAGATCCCGGAAATAAAGCATCGCCGACGCTTTGAACTGAAGGTCCGGGACCGTTTTGAGCGTCACGCTGGAAAGAAACGCGAGCGTCCCCTCCGACCCCACCAGAAGGTGCGCCAGAATGTCGAACGGGTTTTTGAACCGCACGAACGGGAAAAGGTTCAGCCCCATCACGTTCTTGATCGCGTACTTTTTGCGGATGCGCTCGCTCAACGCCTTGTTCTTCAGGATCCGGCTGCGGATCTCTTCGATCTTGGCCAGAAAATCGGGCTTTTCCCGCTTGAACGCCTCGCGGCTCGCTTCGTTTCCCGTGTCGAGGACCGTTCCATCGGCGAAAACCATGCGGGCGGAAATGAGCGTCTGGTCCGAGTTGGCGTGCGTGCCGCAGTTCATTCCCGACGCGTTATTCATCACGATCCCGCCGATCATCGCGGAGTTGATGCTCGCCGGGTCCGGGCCGAGTTTCCGCCCGAAGGGTTTCAGCAGGCCGTTAACCCTCGCACCGATGATCCCCGGCTCGAGCGTGACCCACTCGCCGTCGATCTCGGCTTTCGTCCCGTTCCAGAGTTTATCCCCTTTTTTGGCGATGGAGAATTTTTCCCAGTTCTTGCCCGCCACGATCAGCACCGAGTCGGAGATGCTCTGGCCGGAGAGGGAAGTCCCGGCGGCCCGGAACGTCACCGGGACGTTGTACTGCGTGGCAAGACTCAGGATCTGCGCGACTTCCTCTTCGGTTTTCGCCCGGACCACGACGTGCGGTACAAGCCGATAAAACCCCGCGTCCGTCCCCCACGCCAGCCGCCGCAGCGGGTCGGTGTAGATCCGGGTTTTGGACGCAATTTGACGAAGCGAAGCCAAAAAGGACGAAAATTCAGCCATAAAGTCGACTCCTGAAGTAGATTTAAACTTTAATTCCTTAAAATGCGCTTGAAAAGCCTCAAACGGTTAAATGCAAAAGTTCCACGTGACCGCATCGATGTCGATCTCGGCCTGGCGGTCCAGCATGTCCTGGAGCGTGGAATCGGCCAGAACCTGGCGGATCTTCTCGTTCACGAGGGCGAGGACCTCGCGCGGGCCGCACGTTTCCAAACGGTCGCAGAACTTTTTGTCCACGGTGCGCACGCAGCCGACGATCCCGATGGGGCCTTCCATCACCTCGATGATCTCCAGGAGCGAAATCTTTTTCGGGTCCCGGGCGAGATGGTAGCCGCCCTTGGCGCCGCGGACCGACTCGACCATCCCCGCCTGACGCAGCTCAATGATCAGACGGCTCAGGTACTTCTCCGAAAGCCCCTGCGACTTCGCGATGTCGCGGAGCATCCGCGGCTCCGACCCCTCATGAAGGGCGAGATCCAACAAAATTCGCATCCCGTACCGACCTTTGGTTGAAATCTTCATGGTTTGACTCTCAATTTTCTCCGACGATAAAACTACACTGAATTTTATCCAGTTTAAATCCTTGAATCGTCACAAATCCCTTGCCGGGTTGAATCTTTTCCGCAGAAATTTCCTTCGTTTCGCCCGTCATGGGGTCCCAGATCGAAAGCCTCCGGAACGCTCCGCGCAGCGAGACGTTCAGCGTGACCGGCGTGTCGGACGAGTTGGCGATCAGGTAAAAGTCCTTTCCGTCCTTCACTTTGTGAATGTACTGGACCATCCCGTCAAAGTCGTAGCTCCAGCGCGGGATCCCGTCAAAGGCGGGGAGCTTCGAGCCATCGGCCGACTCGATCTTCACGTCCGGAACTTCAATCAGCGAGTCCAACGCCTCACGCAGAGCGTCCGCGGTCGGTTCTTCGAGGAAGATCGCCCGGTCAGTACGGAAGCTGGCGAGCCGTTTTCCCGGAACGTTCGCGTCCACGTCCCAGTTCCACTGGCCGTAGGCGTTTTCGCGGCGGAAGTCGCGGTAGTGCTCAGGGAGCACGATGTCGTTCTGGCCGCAGTCTTTCGCCTCGACCACCCCTTGAGTGGACGGGTCCACGCCGAAAATCTCCTTCACCAGGGCGCAGACCTTCGCGTCGAATTCCGGCCCCTCAGCCGCCCGGTCGGGGAGGCGGGTCGTGGCGAGGACTTTCCCCCCGGCCCGATAGAACTCCGCGACCTGCTCCAGCGTCCGGACCGAAATCACCTCGGAACCGGTCAAAACGAGCACCTGGTACTCCTCGAAATTGTTCTGGTTGCGCAGCTGGTAAACGGTCTGGCCCGCGGCATTTTTGGCTATCCCGCACCGCTCGGTCATCACCACCGGGTGCAAGTACGTGTAATCCCGATGAACGCGCGTAGTCAGTGCGGCTCCGACCGCCATGTAATCGGTCTCCGGCGGAATGTAAAGCCCGTACGGATGCTCTCCCGGCGGGAATTTCGTGTGGAAGAAGTAAAACGCCTCGAGGTTTTCGATCGGGTACACGATCCCGACGTCCGCAACGTGGCGGCTGTAACGCATGATCAGACTGATGCGGCTCACCCAGTCGCCGTACTGCGGCAACGCGCCGTGGAGGTTGGGGTTCCGCCACGAAATATCCGGCGGAATGTACATTTTGGCCGGGTCCGTCCAGATGCCGTGCGGGAGCAGAACGTTTCCGCCGCGGCAGAAAATCTCCATCGCGCTGCGGTAGAGCATGGAGTCGTCAAATTCCGGCTTCCCGTTGCGCTGGCCGTCGCGGTAGTTCCCGTAAATCTCGACCAGGCAGAGCGGTTTATCGAAATTGCACGCGGCCGAGGTCGGGACCTTGAACCCCTCGCGGCCGTGGCCGTAGTAGTGGATCGAGTCGAAAAGCGGCGCGTCGCTGGAACGGTGCGTGAGCATTTCATCCCCGCACATGTTCAGCGGCTGGATCACGTACGGGCCCTGGGGGTGGCCGCTCGATTTCATGCCGTGCTTCGCGCACCACTCGTGGACCTCCTTCGGGTAGCCGTCGGCAAAAAGCTCGTTTCGCGTGGTCCAGATCCTGACGCGGGCAGCGGCGGTTTCCGGCCCCATCGCGAAGAAGATCGCCGGGTAGTCGAGCGCCGGGGAGTGCCCGTAGAGTTCCTCGTACTTCTGATTGAAGCCCGGAGTCCAGTTGCGCCCGCCCTTGGTCTGCGTGATCGTCACGTCGTCGAAGAAGCAGAACGGGAGCGTCGTGCCGAAGTGCTGCGGGAACCGTTTGTAAAACTCCTCGTACGTCAGCGAGATGAACTTTTTCATCGCTTCCGGCGACATATTATCGACCTTGGTCCCATCGCTCAGGGCGTAAAAAACCATCACTTTCCAGTCGCCTTCCGGAACGTTCCACCGGATCGACGCGTCGGAGACCGCGGCGCCGGAAGATTCGAGGCTCAGGTCCACGCGCTCCCACGTTTTGAGGTTCATCGCCACGGCGGCCTGGATCATGCCGTCTTTCCAGTTCTGGTTCAGCTTGCGCGAGAACTTGAACTCCGCGTCGGCCTTGGGCCCCTGAACGTCCCACGATTCCTGGTCGAGACGCTTCACGCACAGGTCGGGGAACTGCTCCCACATTTTGCCGCCGGCGGTCCCGGAGGGGAAGTCCACGTCGTCGTAGAAGATGATTTTCTCACCGCGTTTTTGGGCCTCGTTGAGGATCTTGCCGAAGTACTCGAAGTAGCCGTCGGTCAGGTAGCGCGGCTCGGTCGGGACATTGCGGCCAAGGGGCAGGAACGTGAAGCCGCCGAAACCGTTTTCGGTCCCTTTTTCGAAGAACTCCTGGATCAGCTCGTCGGTCAGCGGCCCGTTCGTGTGCCAGAGCGGCAGGCCCTTCAGCGGAAGGTCCGCCCCGGGAAGGATCATCGGCGCGCGGCGAAACTGCTCGTCAAGCGTCTCGGCAGAGGAAAGAATCGGGAAAGAAAGCAGGACGAAAAGGAGGGGAAGGATCTTTTTCATTTTCGTGAGGAATGCAAAACGGGGGGAAAATCAGTCTGGAAACGTGGCGTGACGAATAAAGATCACGTCAGATTGATTCCATTTTACACCAGTCCCCGCAAGATGTCAAGCGGCGGGAAAGGAAAGGAAAAGAAAAAGATGAAAAAAGAGGCGGAAAACTCAAACCGGGACGCGCGTAAACAAAAAAAAGCAGCCCTCAAAACGGACTGCTCAAGTGGCAGGGGTGGGACTTGAACCCACGACATGCGGATTATGGATCCGCTGCTCTAACCAACTGGGCTACCCTGCCGGAATGGAGAATAGCGGGTTCGAACCGCTGACCTACTGGCTGCCAGCCAGTCGCTCTCCCAACTGAGCTAATTCCCCATCGAAGTTGAGTGAAGTATAGCACAAATAAAAATTTCATCAAGGGGGGGAGAGGAAATTTTTCCGGATTTTTTTGAGCTGAAAGCGGGAGCAATTCGGAATGCGGAATTAAAGGGACGACTCTTCCAGGGTCGTTAACACGGAAGGACGGTGGCTCACCGTCTGAGGCCGGTCCGGTCGCAAAAGTCATGGTTTATGGGGATGCGACGTCCCGTGATCCGTGACTTTTTTTGTTTTTTTTCTCTTTTTTCCCATTTTTTTAAAAATTTTCTTTGAAATTTTTTCGTCTCCGTGTAAAATATTTATCGTAAAAGAATATTGATTGAACTTCAATCAAGAATTTGAGACAAAAAAAGTAGATCCTTTATCATATTTTGCACGGTACTCAGATGCATAAAATCCGAACATCCTGCGTTTTTCTCGCGGCCCTTTGCCTGGCGCTGACGGTTTCGGCCTACTCGGTTGACGAAGAGAACAAGATCATCACGACCGACGCCAACGAACAAGTCGCGTACTCGGCCATTTCCAGCTACGGCACGGAATACACGATCAACCTCGCGGAAGGCTCCGTCCTCACCCATACCGCTTGGGTATTTAATCCGCTGACGGGAACGGGAACGTTTAATCTGGCGCCAACTGGCACTTACGACAATCCGCAGCAGAACATGCCGAACCTGACCGGATTCTCGGGAACCGTGAAGATGGGAACGACCTCCGCGGCGGTGCGTCTGCGCGGAAGCGGTTACAACACTTTCAGCCCGGACATGACGCTGGACATTCAAGGGAACTCCCAGCTCTGGCTGAACAGTGATTTGAACTGCAAACTTTACCTCCACGACCAGAACGGCGGCTTCGACGGCCTGGGCCTCGTCCGTTTCGATACGAACAACCACAAAATTACGGGCCCGATCTCGGTTTCAGGAACCGCTGGCATCTCGGCACGTCAAGACTTGAATAACTCCACGAACTACATCGAGAATTCCATCACGGGGGTGCACGCGGCTGATGATGCCACCAAGGACAACGTGATTTTCAATGGCAGTCCTTCCCGAGTCAATACCTACGCAACGCTTGTGCTGAAATCCCCGAACTACTGGAACGGCACGACGACGATCCAATACATGAACGTGGAACTCCAGGGGAGCGCGACGCTCGGTAATGGAACCATCTACCTTTCCCCGTCCAAAAGCGTTACAGAAGGCGAGAGTACTTACACGACCTGGCCCGGTACTTTGACGCTGAACCGCACGGATGATTTCAACCTTTCGGCCATTCAGTCCACCTCTGGGGGCGCAGGCGGCAAGATCGTGAAGAAGAACGACAACAAAGTGACCATCGCCAGCCTCAGCGGCTTCAAAGGCACGGTGGACATTCAGGGCGGAACCGTTCAGACCGCGGCCAATGCAGACGGTTCCGGGGGAGGCGGAATCAAGCTGACCGGGACCGGGACGTTCTATGTGACGAACAACAGTAATGCCGACAACTTTAATATTGATCGTTACGACCTCTCCAATTTCGAGGGGACTTACGAGATCCAGCAGGGCCGTACGTTCATGACCTACGCGAAGTACTACGGTCCGGATGCGACGGTGAAGGTGAATCCTGGCGCGTCCTTCATGTTCTACGACGGCTCAACGATGGGCCCGTGCGGCGATTACCCGAGCAAATTCATCCTTGCCGGCAACGGTCACATCGAAGGCCTCGGCTCGGTCCGCTTCCACGTCTCCCTGAGCGCCGATGATCAGGCCAAGCTGAACACCGCAACGGACGTTTCCCTCCCGAACATCACGGGGCCGGTGGAGCTTGCGTCCAACACCAAAATCATATCCCGCGTCGCCAATGACCCGGGCTGGGGCGCCATCACGGGGAACATTTCCGGCGGCAGTTACAATCTGGTCCTCAACGACGGCAGCAAAGGCTGGATGGTCCTGACGGGGACGAACACCTGGGGCGAGTCGGACATTAACGGGACCGTCCAGATCGGCTACAAAGGCTCGATCAACGGCAAAACCTACGACGGCACCACCGGCACCCTCGGCACCGGCAAAGTCACGGTGAGGTCCGGCGCGGTGCTCGATTACCGCCGCGTGAACGAATACTCGCTCAGCCAGGACATCGCGAACGAAGGCACGATCAAGGTGAGCTCCGGAACGCTGGCGATCTCGAAAAGCCCGACCGGCGCCGGAACGATCGAAGTGCCGGAAGGTTCGGTCCTCAATGTGGTGAACTGCGCCCTGAACACCACCAACAAAATCACGGGGACCGGTACGGTCAACATGAGCTGGACCAGTGACAACGTAATTCAGCTCGATGGTTTTTCCGATTTTGCAGGGACTTTGAACATTAACTCCAACAAAGGGCGGTACAGGCTCGACGGGAAGACCGTCCGTTTCGGCTCCGGCCGGACCATCATCGGGAATACCGCGCAGCTCTACATGAACGGCTCGACCTTCTACGGAAACTTTGAGTTTGGTGAGTCGGCCGCTTATGACGGCACTTACCCCGCGGCGCTTCGTTCTGATGGAACGGGCACATCCAGGATTTTCGGCACCGTGACGCTGACCGACGACGGAGCGACCATCTGCAACCGCGCGAACAACAACGGGAACGTTGAAAACGGCTCCAAGCTCGTCCTTTACGCCGACGTGAGCGGCCCCGGCTCGCTGACCAAGCGCGAAGATTCTGCTGGCAACGCGGGCGTTTTGACGTTCGGCACCACGACCGTTGACGGCACGACCTACGGCGGAACGGTCGATTACGAAGGCACGACCAACGTGAAAACCGG